>JAKPTZ010000109.1 GCA_029555025.1 Deltaproteobacteria bacterium | reverse complement strand
GACGACTCGTGACAAAATAACCTGCGTTATCAAGCCGAATTTCGGCAAGCAATACGTAAGCTTTTCCGAATCGGAGCCGCGACTCATGTATGTTCACAACGCTGGCACCGGACAGTGCGTCGTGTCCGAGATTGGTGTTGCCGAGTGTCTTCCCAACGCTGAAGGGTTTATTGAGTGCCCGTCACCCGCCGATGCACGGCCGGACCCCAGGTATCGCTTGGAGTACATCACCGATGAAAACGGGAACATACCGGTTTACGTCTCTTCGTCTTTCATCGGCATCCATGTTGGATTTGACCCCGAAGATGCATCACCGCGCCCCTGGTTTGGCATGCTTTACCTGAAAGCCACCGAAAAGCTGACAAGCCGGGTGTCGAACTTCCCTGAATCCGAGTTGCGCGACGACGGCACTGAATATTTCGACTGGAATATCACGCACGCGGACTGAAGGCCAACTTCAGCTTCCTACACAAGATCCACCACGAAGGTACGACCGAGCGTTTAGTACGACCGAGCGTCACTCCTCGCCATGGGCCCTGGGGTGGGCGCGGTCGTACACGTCCTGCAGGCGTGCCAGGGTGACGTGCGTGTACTTCTGGGTGGTCGAAAGGCGCGAGTGGCCCAGCAGTTCCTGGATGTCGCGCAGGTCGGCGCCGCCTTCCAGAAGATGGGTCGCGAACGTGTGGCGCAGGGTGTGGGGATGCACGTTCCTGGCCAGCGCGACCCGCTCGACGGCCTTGTCGATTACCCTGGCGATTCCCCTGACCGTCAGGCGCGCCCCGAACCGGTTGATCAGCAACGCCTCGGCATCAACCACACCGCATTTTTCCGAAGGGACGCGGGCGCGGACCGCGTAGGAGACATCCCGAACTCACAAATAGTCGCGATCCCCAGACCGGCCCGGAGAGACGAGAGACCGCAACCGCTTCCTCGCTGCCTCCTCCCACTCCCGGCACAGGTCGATTCCGACGAACCCTCGTCCGAGCCGGACGGCAACCTCGCCGACCGTGCCCGTCCCCGCGAAGGGGTCGAGGACGACGCCACCCGGCGGGCAGCCCATTCGGATCATGGGTTCGATGATGCCCATCGGTTTGACCGCGAAGTGACCTCCCCGGCCCTTCGTCGCTTTCATTGTCCAGACCGTCTTCGAGAACTCCGGCCCGACCGCGGCTCGGTCGAAGAAGTACTTCCGGCTCCGGGACAGCATGAAGATCGTCTCGTGGTGAACCAGGAGCCGATCCTTCGCGTCCGACGGCTTGGCGTTGGGCTTCTCCCACGTGATCTCGTTCCTGATCGCCCAGCCGTCCGCCTGGAGCGCAAGCGCTACGCGCCAGGGGACGCCGACCAGCGACTTGTGCCTGACCCCAATCGTCGAGGGAGGTGGCCGGTGACCCGCGGCTCCGCTCTTGCCGTACCTGTTGGTGCTGCTCGCAAAGTTCGGAGACGAAGCGTAGGAGTCGGCCAGGATGATCCAGGCGACCCCGTCCGGCCGGAGGACACGCTTGGCGACCGCGAAGACTTCGGCGACGTGAGCCGCGTACTGGTCGGGGTGAGGTTCGAGTCCGAGGTTCCCGACCCAACCGTCGGCCCAGCGCTGTGGTTCGACCGGGAACGCCTGGTGCATCCAGTAGGGCGGACTCGTGACGATGCTGAACTTGAAACCCCGGTCGCCAGTATCCCGCAGCCGCCGGCGTTCGATACCGCAGCAACCAGATCAGGCGTGGCGATCCAGCTCATCCCGGAAAGAAAAATCGGGTACTTGATACCCAGAGATTCCGTTATTCGTGTCCTCATATCTTTCCCCCCAA
>JAKPTZ010000102.1 GCA_029555025.1 Deltaproteobacteria bacterium | reverse complement strand
GCCGCCGGCGCCTTTCCATCTTCAACGATCTTGACCTTCATCCCGTCCTTCAGACCGTGCTGTCCCCTGACAACAAGACTTTCACCGGCAGCGAGCCCATCGACTATCTCCCAGCGGTCGCCTTCCCTTGCGCCCAGCACCAGCACCTTCTCACGCGCAAGCCCTTCCGAATCGACCACGAACGCCTTGCGAAGAAGCTGGCCGGCCTGCTGTCAAGCGACCAGCTTGTTGTCGATAAGCAGGGCGCTTTCAGGAACCGTTACAACACCCTGCCTGCGCTCGACCACAAGACTCGCCGTGCCGAACATGCCGGGCTTGAGAAGACGGGCTCCGTCTTCGCCGCGTGGGTTCGGAACCATCACCTCGACGGTGTTCGTCCTTGTGGCCTGATCGACGTACGGGAAAACCCGGGCGACGGTTCCGGTGAACTTCCTGTCGGGCCATGCGTCAAGCTTCAGATCCACATCCTGACCAATCGACACCCTGGAAATGTCCTTTTCCACCAGTTTCAACTCGATCTTGATCGGGTCGGTCACCAGCAGGGTTCCCAGCGGCATCTGGGGTGAAGCGATATCGCCCTCTTCGTACATCTTGCCAGAAAGTACGCCGTCAACCGGCGCCTTCACCACGGCATGGCCGGCGCTGACCGCAAGCTGGCGCCTTCCGGCCACCAGCGCGTCCTTCTGGGCGACCGTGGCCGAATACTGCGCATTAAGCTGATCTACCGCCTGCTGGGTGGCGACACCCTTTGCAAGAAGATCCCGGGCCCGCTCAAGCTCGCTCTTCAAGTTGGCAATCTGGACATCAAGCGCAACCGCCTGGGCATCAAGCTGGGCAAGCCCGTGGGAAAGCGCCTCCTTCTTGACCACCGCGACCACCTGACCCTTCGCGATCTCGTCGCCCTCGCGCCACGGGAACGAAAGGATCGTATCGGTCATCAGCGCAATCAACCGAACCTTCGAAGATGCCATCAGGTCGGCGTTGTAATTCAGAACCGTCGCGATATCGGCCGTTTCGACCTTCTGAACCAGGACCGCGACATCGGTCGATACAGCGGTCTTCTCGGACTTCGCCTTATCCTTGCAGCCGACGGAAACAACGACGGTGGCGGCAAGGATTAAAGTAAGAAGAAGTGTTCCTGGATTTCTCATGATTTGTCCTCTGTGCATTCAATCCGGATTGGACTGCGCGGCAGCGTCCCACGCGCGTGCCGCAATCGTGACAAGTATTGTCATTGCGCGCCAGGACGTCATCTTACATCGATGTGGGGATTTGTAACGGTTTGTATGCGCCCGATGGCATCAGCGCTCGAAAATCAGCTTGCGTGCATTGGTCACATAGAACTTCTTCAGGACTTCGGACGGCAGGTTGATCGCATCGACTTTCCACCTGCCCTGGATTGGTGTCGGATGGTCTATCTGTCGATCGGCCGTCTCGAAATAGCGCCAGTGCCGTTCGAAGAATACCCTTGCATCGACCAGATCCGGTTCCTTTTCGGATACCGACCCGAGCTGCATCGAACCATCGGCCGCCGTGATGAAGTCGGATCCGAAAAGTATCCTGTCCTGGTGCCTGATGAAGAACTCCCTCACCTTCTCGGCCGGATGCCTGCCGAACTCCGGCACCCTGGCTGAAACGTCCGTATATACGTTCGGATAGGAATCAAGAAGCCTGCCGACGTAATCAAGATCTTCCGCGTTGTTACCCATGTGAATCAACAGGAACGTCGTTCCGGGATGGCGCGCGATCACCCTTTCCTGGGCCGCCATCAGTTCCGCGTGGGTCGGATAATCCTTACCGTAAAAACTCCATCCCTGGGCAATCTGAAGTTCCTCGAACCTCTCGTTTTCCGGCGTCACCGGCTGGAAGAAGGCCACCGGATCGGCCACGTGCCACGCGAATATCAATCCAAGCCTGCCGCAAGCCTCGAAAATGGGAGCAAGCCTCTGGTCGTCAATCTTCACAAGCGTTCCATCCGCAAACCTGACGTTCAGGCCAAGATTCTTAAAAACCTTGATCCCGACGATGCCGTCCTTCTTCATCCGTTCCAGTTGCGGCACGACCGATCTTCCGAAATCCGGACTGTCGATGCCCTGGAAATCAAGGTTCGCAAACGACCGCATGCGGTCGCCCATGATCTTCTGCATTGCCAGGGTGGCGTGGTACCTGACCGATCCGACCTCGCCGGCGCTCTTGACAACGAACGGACCGATTCCGGCCTGTTCGAACACCTCCAGTGCAGTGGCAAGCCCGGTCATCGTCGGATAGATGTGGACATGCGAATCGATGACTGGTTCACCCAGATGCCACTTTCCTGACTGGGCACCGGCCGAACCTTCCGGTGTACCGGTACACGCCATGCAACAAATCACGAGAAACGCCGCTGAAAGTGAAAGCAACTTCTTCATGAAAAGACTCCGAAACCGGTTGCGGCATTAAGTATATATGGAATCGGCGGTCTGCGGACGACTTCAGCGCTTCTTCCTGGCGGACTTCGGCGCGGGGGCCGGAAGCACCCCGTATTCCTGGCCGGGCGGAAGCGACCGCCAGATGGCCCAGCCGACGACGGCAAGGGCAAGCACCACCTGCAGCAAGGCGATCAGATGAGCGTCCCGCAGGCCGAGCAGCCTGTCCGGACGGCCGTCGGATCGCCGGATGAACTCCACCAGGAAACGCGAGAACCCGGACCAGGCCAGGTAGATTGCGAACAGAATCCCCGGCCGCTTGAAACGCTTGCGCAGCTTCCAAAGGATGCCGGCCAGGACAAAATTCGAAACCGCTTCATAAAGCGGGGTGGGATGAACAACGACGCCCGGCGCCGTCGGTACGATTCCGTTCGGGAACGCCATGCACATGAAGTGATCCCACGACGAAGGCTGACATGTCACGCCGTAACACCCGTCACCCGAAATCAGGCAGCCGAGCCGACCGAACGCATACCCGGAAGCAAGCATCGGTGAGACCGTGTCAAGCATGACCGGCAGCGGAAATTTCTTCGAAAGCCAGTAACCGATGATGCCCGCGGCAGCCAGGATCAACCCGCCGTGCCAGGTCAATCCGGCCCCGGAAACGAAATCCTTCAGCGTGAACGAATCGGCTTCGGTAAGAAGGTAAGCCAGCTTCGAGCCGATGACGCCAAGGACGATCGCAATCATGATTGTCATGTCGCCGACCGCCGGGTCGATGTTGCGGCGGCGAAGGTCACGCCCCAGCCACCACGAAGCGGTCAGGAACCCGACCGCCATCATCACTCCGTACGTCCCGATCTCAATCGGTTCCCTGATTACATAAGGCCACATAATGCCTCCCGCGGACCAGGCCGCCCCGGTTCAAACTACTTGCGGCTGGAACAATCCTTTGAACATCCGGCGCACGACGATGGGGCGCAACCTTCCGGCATGCGGCTTTCCATCCACGACTTGACCACGTCGGCCACCGTGCCGGAAACACCCTTGACTATCTGCATTCCGTAGCTGTTGAAGGCATCGAAGGCGTGCGACCCGATTTCGCCGGCGATGATCACGTGGGCACCAAGTTCGTCGTGAATCCAGCGCGGTATCTGGCCGGACTGATGACCATCGGCGAAAGGATTCCGAATCGTCCGTACGTCATCGATCTCGTCTTCATCGACATCCACCGCCACGAAGGCAGGGGCCGAAACGAACTGCGAGCTGACCGCCGCCTTGATCCCGTCCATTGAGGCCGCCGCAACGACGACGGTGCGGATCCTGGCCCGCTTGCGCTCGGCGGCAACCCTGGTCCATTCCTGTTCAACACGTGACGCAATCTCGTCAAGCGCGACTGCGGCGGGATCCGAAGGTTCCGAATCGACCAGTGGCCTGCCCGAGTCTCCGGCGCCGACCATTTTCGTCGTGATGGGTATTGCGCCCAGAAACGGCACATCCATGTCCTGCGCCGCCTTCCTGCCACCGCCGACGGAAAAAAGATCTATCCTTTCGCCGCAGTGCGGGCAGACAAGGCCGGACATGTTCTCGACGATGCCGAGAACAGGCAGTTTAAGCATCCGCACGAAATTGATGCACTTCCTGCTGTCCAGAAGCGACACGTCCTGTGGCTGGGTAACGACGACCACGCCATCCGCGTCCGGGATCAACTGTGCGACCGAAAGTGGTTCATCGCCGGTTCCAGGCGGGCAATCGACAACTATCAGATCGATGCCCTCCCAATTGCCCTCTGCCAGGAACTGGGCGATGACCCCCGACTTCATCGGACCACGCCACACCACGGGAGAATCCGGCCCGGGAAGAAAGCCGGAAATCGAAAGAACCTTGACGCGATCGGCCGCCTGGTGCGGTTCAATCACGCCGTCGCCGCCCTCGGCCGGAAGGCCCTCGACCCCGGTCATGAGCGCCACGTTCGGTCCGTGGATATCGGTATCGACGATGCCGACATTGAAGCCACGGGCAGCAAAAGTGTAGGCCAGGTTAACGGCAACCGTGGTCTTCCCGACACCACCCTTTCCGCTCATTACAAGCACTTTGTGCTTGATTTCCGACATCTTCAGAACCGCTGTCGCGGTGTGTTCCTTCGATTGGTGACCGCCATGCTCGGCCATTTTCAAACCTCCCGGACAAATCAATGAAAAGCGTCGCGACCAAGGTCGGGACTAGTTACCACTTATGAACCGATGATTCAACCTGTCTTGACATATCCCGAGCGGCTGTCGACTATTCAGGCTGCCTCGGATCGGCGGAGGTCGACATGGAAAAGAACAGGATATACGGGCCGGTTCCAAGCCGACGCCTCGGCTTCAGCCTGGGCATCGACCTGGTCGAATACAAGCACTGCCCGCTCGACTGCATATACTGCCAGTTGAAACGAACCACGCGGCTTGACGCCAGTCGCGAAACCACCGTCGAGATCGAGGAGGTGGTCGGACAGGTCGCCGCGAAAATCGCAACCGGCGCAAGAGTAGATCACCTGACGCTCGGCGGTTCGGGCGAACCGACGCTGTACGGACAGCTTGGCGGACTGATCGATGCGCTTCACGAAAGATTCGACATCCCAGTGGCCCTGCTGACGAACGGCGTCCTGTTCGGGGATCCGGCAGTCAGGGCCGAGGCGGCCCGGGCGGATGTGGTGCTGCCGAGCCTGGACGCATGGGATCAGGAATCGTTCGAACTGGTCAACAGGCCGATTGCCGGGATGGGCTTTGAAGCTTTCATGGACGGCATGATCAGATTCCGGCAGCAATACAGGGGACTTATCTGGCTTGAAGTGATGCTGCTGGCCGGAATTTCGGACAACCCGGACGTCATATCGCGTCTTGCCGCCCAGGCGGCGCGGCTGAAACCCGACCGGATCCAGTTGAACACCCCGGTCAGGCCGCCCGCGACCGACCTGGCGATCCCGATTTCAAGACAGACGATGACCATGCTTGCAGACCTTTTCAAACCGCCGGCGGAGGTCACCGCCGACTTTCCTGAACCTGCCGGAAACGACCCGGAAACCCATGTCACGACAGTGCAGGTTCTGGAAACTATCACCCGCCGGCCGTGCACGGCCAGGGACGTCGCTGTCGGCCTGAACGCACCGGAAGGTGAAGTTTCGGCGGCACTCAGGATACTTGTCGGTGAAGGCAGGATTGTCCTGTCGGTACAGGACGGAAAGGACTACTTCAAGCTGCCGGCCTGACCTTTCTGGCCTGACGCGACCTCGAGGATTACGTCAACAACAGTTTCAACGTCGAGTTCCGACTCATATTTCCTTCCGTCGATGAAGATGGTCGGGGTCGAATCGACACCCAGGCGCAATCCTTCCTTCTTCGAATCGACCAGCGCCTGCCTCGAAGCGTCCGACGATGCCGCAGCCTGGAATTTCGCGGCCTCCATGCCTGCCGCCGCGGCGATGGCCGGTATGTCACCGACCTTGAACGAATCGAACCGCCGGTACGCCTCCATGAGGAATGGCCAGCCCCGCCCGATCATTATTGCGGCGGCAAGAGCCTGGTTGGCCTCGGCCGAATTCTGGTGGCTCTTTATCGGAAACGGCCTCATGACCAGCCTGGCAACGCCCTTCAACCTTCCCGTTTCAACTTCTGCCCGGAGCTGGGGCACCAGTTTCGAACAGAACGGACACCTGGCGCATGTATAGACAAGAACGATGACCGGAGCCCCGGCATCCCCGGCGACAGCCCCTTCAGGCGGTGCCGCAAGGTTCTGCGCCGTGCGCCGCCCCGTAACCGACATGGCCCTTTTTTCCAGGCTTCTTACAATGGCGCCCCTGTCGGCGCCCCCGGCTGCAAGCCTGCATACATGTGCCGCGATTGACGCGGCCCTGTCCACGCATGCCGGGGCGCCGGACATGCATTTTCGGATTGTCTGGTCGCAACAGTCGTACATGTATTCAGAATCAAGAACGGCCGCCGCCGTCTCGGCGGCCTTCCCCGAAAGACGGTCGCACTCGGGCGGCGCCGCCACCGCAACGACCGGACCAATCAGCACCAGAAACGCCGTGAGGGACATTCTCATTATCACACCTTCCATGCCGACAACCTTTCAACGAGGTGATCGACCCCGAAAGAGTTGCGATCAAAAACCAGAATCCACACCGACATAATGAACCAGACAGCATCCCTGGCGACGGTCAGGAGCGAAATCGGATCCTCGACCGCGCCCTGGGACGCGAAACATCCGCAGGACATATGCAGCCCGCGGGCAAGGGCAATCGAAATCGCGACGATGAATACGACCATCATGCCCGAGGTCAGCAACGCCGCGGCCCTGGCCCTGAAGCCGGCGACCAGCATCAGGCCGGCCGCGAGTTCAATCCACGGAAGGACTATCGCCATCAGGTTGATGACCGCCAGCGGCAGGATGTCATACGTTGCGACATCCACGGCGAACATCGCGGGATGAACAATCTTGTGAAAGCATGCCGCCAGGAAGACGTACCCGATATACAGGCGCAATGCCAGTATCAGCCATGGGCATGAAACTACCGCGGAAGCGGTTCGCGACAGCCGGTTCATTCCGCCCCCCTTGCCGACTTCAGCGCCTGCACGCCCCCTTCAACGAAGGCAATGTTTGAAATGCCACGCCCCGCCAGTTCCCGTGCCAGTTCCCGCCCCGAATCCGGGTCGGCGCCGTCGCCGTATACAACCACATGGCGCGCCCTTGAAGACGCGACGCGGCGGATCACCTGGTCGGCAACCGGCTCAATGTAATCAAACGGGATGTTGATTGCGCCGCGCAGGTGCCAGGACGAAAAATCGGATGAACTTCCGGCATCGATCACCAGCGTGCGTCCCGCCCGGATCTCGACCTGGTCAAGCAGCCCGGACGTGGGAAGAACCGCATCGACTTCACCAAGCGGCTCGGGACAAGGCACGAAAATCTCGTAGGGGGATTCGGCCACCAGGGGGATACCTTCCTCCCTTGCCAGGTTGAACAGGATTCCCACGGCCGCGGACGCTGCCGCGACGACAATCGCGTCCCTGACGATTCGTTTCCATCCCGTCATCAGGCACTCCTCCAATACGAACACGTGTCAGTTGGCGCAGGACGAAGAACGCTGCACCTGTTCATCCTGCCTGAGCATGTCCCGGACTCGCTCGTCGAGCCCAGAGCCTTCCTGGCCCCAGTCGATCCCGCCGGAAGCCCCGTTGTCGCCCGACACCGACGCCGGACGCCTGAAGTCCGCGCTGCCGGTTACCTTCAGCCGCAGAAGCAGGCGATGATCCGTGAACGAATAGGCCGCGGCGGTACTGTCACGAATCGAAAAATCGTAGGAAACGCCGATTCTTGCGCCCGACATCGACGGACCCCACAACTGCCCGCCCGTCCTGACCAGAAGATCGAACCGGTTGGCGGTGGATCCAAATGGATCCCCGGTTATTGTGGCCGCCGACCAGGGGTAGTAATCGAATGACATCGAAGCCGACACCCTGGCCATCCAGTCGCGTTCCAGCCGCATCACGAAAGCCCCCGAAACAGACATGCCGACCTGGCTCCAGGCTTCATGCCGGGCGTCGTAATACCTGCCGGCCACCGCCCAGAGCGCTGTAAGGTTGCCGACGGGCCTCACGGATCCCCCCAGCCCGATATCCGCCTCGATTCGTGTCTTGACCATCTCCGCGAAGGTTCGATGGCCGACACCGCCAAAAACCATCAGCGAAGGCAGTATCTCCACCTCGAACTCGCCCCGGTGGGCCGCGGTGTAAAGAACCGGCGAGTCGTCGGCCTTGAATCCGTGTGTCAGAACCAGCCACTCCGGCCTGTATCCAACGAACATTCGTGGAAGAACATTTCGAAAAAGCAATCCGACCTGGCCGGTAAAATCGAAAAACCCGAACTTCGATGCCGGCCCCATGAGGAACAGATTCAGCCTCGGTTGAATTTCCAGAACCGGGCGGACGATGGTGCCAGTGTCGGGGGACAGGCGCACCCTTGCGTCAACCGATGTCATCGGCGCGCCCCCGTCGTCTTCGGACGCGGAATCGGTTGCCGATCCCATCCTTGCATTGGACGTGTAGCCGCCACCTATCTCGACCGACCACGCGACATCCGGAACCGAATCCGGGGCAAGGCGTCTTTTCAAGCCGGGCAGGGCCTTGACGTCTCCATCGTAACCGGCCTTCGACGAAGCGGCCTGACGCAGGGCCGCGTCCGTGTCGGCATCCCTTCCAAGGGCGGCGAGGGCCATCGCCCTGACCATCAGAACCCTCATCAGATCGGGGCCTTCACAGGCTCGCGCCGCATCGGCATCGACAGAGGCAAGCGCCTGCTCCGGGAATGCACGCCTCAGCAGCGCAAGACCAAGCCAGGCCCGCGTCGCGCAGTCGGCCGCGTTCTCTTCCACAAGACCCGAAAGCACCTTGACGGCCCAGAAGTCATTGCCGGCCCGATAGTAGGCGATTCCAAGCTCCCTCCGAAGTCCCGCGTCCCCGGGGTTGGATGCCAGTGCCGCTTTCGCGCGATCAATTCCGTCGCCGCCTTCCGATGAACTGGCTGGACCCGGCAGGAAAAAAAGGATCGCGAGCAACACCGACGCCAGAAACCTTGTCATCTTCCTGGCCCTCCCGACGCAGGCACGGCATCCATGCAACACCTGAAACCACGGGCGGACGGACCCCAGTTCCCGTCATGATCACATCGATGGAGGGCCTCGGAATCCGAACAGTTATAAGCCCCGCCTCGGAAGTGGTCGATGCCGTCGCCGGCGTCGGTCACCTCCCAGACGTTGCCGTTGATGTCATACGCACCCCACTCGTTGACGCACCGGGGAAAGGA
Source organism: Deltaproteobacteria bacterium (assembly GCA_029555025.1). Lineage (GTDB taxonomy): Bacteria > Myxococcota_A > UBA9042 > DTJE01 > DTJE01 > JAGOFO01. The sequence goes on along the minus strand of JAKPTZ010000102.1, from coordinate 91,115 downwards.
TCCCGTCGCGACCACGTGAAAGGCGGCCCCGCACGGCCCTCCGTCCCCGGCGGGCGAGGAACGCACCCGGCAGTGGGGATAGGGACATTCCAGCACCGTCGAGCAGGTCGTGTCGCAATAACAAAACGTGTCGATTGAATTGCAGACGGCCGGATCGTAGGCATTGCCATACGCATAGACGCTTCCGACCGAACCGGAACATGCGTCAATCCATTCGTCCTGCATGCAGATTCTCTTTGAAACGCTGGCGCACGCCGCCTTCGCGACCGCCAGGTTGACCGATGACGACGCCCACGGCATGCGCTCGGGCTGGCTTACGGGAGTATTGGAAGTGCCGGCGGTGGATGAAGTCGAATCGAGCCTGGCGGCTTCATACCTGTCCATGCAGAACGGTGTCCGGGAAGGATGAAGAACGACGACCATGTCATCGGGACACGACCAGGCGGCCGCATCAATACCCGAATCAACGGCCGCATCAACCGCCGCGTCGAACAATCCGGGATCCGGCGCCACATCGAAAACCTCGGCGGCCGCATCCCCTGACCCATCCTCAACCAGATCCTGCATTCCGCTGTCAAAGGGTTCCACGGTTGCGCCGTCGGTGCCGCCATCGTCCACCTGGAACATGTCCGAATCCGGACCGGTGCATATGTCCTCGACGGGTGAATCCGGAAGGGCGATGTCCCCGACAACCGCAGAATCGGCATTTCCACCGTCCGTCGCCACCGCATCGGCCACCATTTCCACGCGCTCAACATCATCGGGATTGAGTTCCAGCGGATCCTGGCAGCAGCGGAAGCCAAGTGCGCTGGGAATCCAGTTCCCCGGGATATACGAGCACTTGTGAAGCTTGGCGGAATCGCTGCAGTTATAGGCACCGCCCCGCACATCCATTCCATCTCCGCCGGCGACGTGTTCCCAGACGTTTCCATTCATGTCGAACACGCCATATTCGTTGACACATCCCGGAAAAGATCCCGTCGGCATCAGATGAAATCCACTTCTTCCATAGGTGTCTATTCCGTTGCAGACAGCCGGTTCGTACGAATCGCCATATGAATAAACGGTATCGTCCGGCCCTGAACACGCCAGGCCCCACTCCGCCGGCAGGCACAGGCGCTTTCCCGATGCGGCGCAGGCGGCCGCCGCGACCTGGTTGTCGGTTGTCATCCACGGATGGGCGCCCTTCCTGGTGACGGCGCGGGATCCGTCAACCCCGGGACTGGCCGAGGTGGAATCCGGCCGGGAAGCCTCGTAAATATCTATACAGAAAGAATTTTCCACCATGACCATGCCGGCCGGACAGTACAGAATCGGGGCCACGGCCTCGAACACGTCCCGGGGCTGGGACGGGCGACAAACATTGCCAACGCATTCGAAACCGGCCAGGCAGTCCGAGGGAAGCACGCACTCGAATACGCAGACGCCTTCCGATCCGCACACTTTCGGGGATGGGCAATGAAAATTTTCAAAACACTTTTCGTTAACGCAGCCGACGATCCCCGCAATTATCAGGACGAACAGCGGAAGACAGTATCCATGAAGGCGGCACATCATTGAATTTCCTTTACCGCAGCAGCGCCGAAGACGTCGGGAATAATGCTACATTTGAAAACGATTATCAATTGCCGAACCGGCGACGAGATCGCGACGACCTTGCATTTTTGAACAATCCGTCCGTAAATTCGGCGTGCGTGGACTTTCTGCAGAGAGGCCGGGGATGAGCGAAGCTACTATCAACGGAAACATTGAAGATCGAAGGGCGAGGATCGCCCTGGTGGCAATGCTGATGTTCAGCGTGGTGGGAATCGCGATCGCCGCGGATCTGGCCAACATCTATGTCGCGTCCAGGACCGATCCGGATTTCCAGAGCTTCTGCGCGGTCAGCGACGGGATTAACTGCACGTCGGTCGCACTGTCCGAGTATTCAACGGTCTTCAATACCCCGGTGGCCGTCTGGGCAATCGCGGGCTACCTGTTCACGGCCTTTCTGTCCGGCATGGCGCTCTTCCGGAAAAGAACCGGTTTCGGTACGGGCTTCCTCTTTCTGTTCGGTTGCCTCTACACGCTGGTTTCCATCTGGCTGATCATCGTGATGACCTTCCTCATTCACTCGATCTGCATCCTTTGCATGGCGATCGACGTGATCAACGTGGCTTTCATGGTGATGGCCATCTTCGCCATCCGCGCTTCCGGCAAGTCAATCGGGGCAGCCGTCCGGGATGACTTCATCGACGTCTTCCGCCACCCGGCCCGCCTTGTAGTGCTCGCATCGGCCGGATTCGGCATACTTGCCCTGGCCGCGCTCGTCGGGCCGATGCTGATGAACGAAGCCTCCGGCATAAGTATGGCGCGTCATGACGATCCCGGCCTGACGGCGCATGGCGGGGACCAGGACGGCCAGTGCTCGCACGACCAGGGCAGGAAGGTCGTCGAGACGCAGCGTGGGGTTTCGCCGGACGGCCATCCCTGGATCGGTTCACCGGCACCGAAAATCGAAATCCACGAATTCACGGATTACGAATGCCCGTTCTGCAGAAAGGCCCACATGATGGTTCGACAACTCGTGGCTTCAAACCCGGATGTACGGGTGTATCACCGCCACCTGCCCCTGGACAACAGGTGCAATCCTTCCCTTGAGCAGCCTTTCCATAAAAGGGCCTGCGAACTCTCGAAGATTTCCATCTGCGCGGGCGAACAGGGACGCTTCTGGGAAATGAATGATTTTCTGTTCCAGCACTCGCAGGAAATCGGTGGTGACAACCTGAACCCGAACACGATCGCGGAACGCCTGGAACTCGACATGGATCGCTTCCAGTGCTGCATCAACGACGAATCCCGATTCGCGGTGATGAAGGCCGACATCGAGGAAGGGAACAGAAGGGAGTTGAAAGGTACTCCAGCTTTCATTATCAATGATTCCGTATATTACGGTAAAATCCCTTCCGAAGCTCTTGTGCCCTTGCCGGTGGTGCAACCGTCGGAATGACGGAATTTCGGGCACGGCGCGACGCCGGACGGCGTCCGGATTGCAACCTTCAAAGGTGATCCCTGATGAATCGTGCCGCATTCCTGATTGTTCCCGTGGCTTTCCTGGCCTGCGTAGTCCTCATCTCGGCCGGCTGCAACCAGGGCAACGGTGTTGCCGGCGGCGGCGACATGACGGCCGACTTCTTCAACGAAATCGAAGCACTGAAGATGAAGATGGCCGCCTGCGCACCCGGCCAGGAAATTTTTGACTGGGGCCCCGGCGTCAACACGCTGCCAATCCTTGACGGACTTTCCGCAACCATGGCCGAGGAGTTGTACTCGACCATCCGTTACGCGAATTCGGCCGTTTCGTGCGAACAGTTCTTTCTGTCGCTGAACTCCGAATTGCCGCCGCAAACCTGTGCTGAACCGGGACGCGAATGTCGGGGATCCGTCGCGATGGTCTGCCTTGCGGGCGCCGAAAGGAACTATCGAATCGACATCGACTGCGGGGACATGGATCTGGGCTGCCTTGATGGTCGCTGCACGATTGGTGTCTGCGAATCGGGAGAATGCGACGGGGACACCCTGGTGACGTGCGACGGAAAGAGCCTGAAAAACGAATTCAGGTGCGGAAGGCTCGGCCTGTCCTGCGGATACGCCGATAACGACCTGCAATGCATTGGCGAAGGGGAACAGTGCTCCATCACCTCCGTGGCGCCGGCGTGCCAGGGAAACATCCTGAACTTCTGTCTGGGCGGCAGGCTTGCAAACATCGACTGCGAGAAGATCTCGGGTGGTCGAAGGGAATGCAACCAGTCCTGGCTTGACGCCAACCAGGAGATCACGCCGCTTGAAATCGTCGCTTCTTTCCTGGACAGGGTGTGCAGCCAGAAGTATGCCGAATGCCAGGACGGCGCGTCGATCTGCTCCGAGGACGGGGAGGCCATGTTCTGCCGCGACGGCCTCTATGAGGACGTCTATTGTCCTTACTTCGGCTTTGAGAACTGCACGCCACCCGGGCCGGGAATCGAAAAGGCGACCTGTACCGGGTTTGTGGAGATACTTGAATGAACGCGCATGGGAAATCCGGTTGCTTCCGGATTCCCGGCAAAAGGGGGAACACATGAATCGGCCGTGGTTTCCGCGTGCCCTGACGATCGTCGTGCTGGCCGCCGCCGCAACCGGCTGTGAATCCGAGTCCGCTGGATTCTTCACAGTCTCGGGGACTGTACGCGATCGTGACGGAGGGCCTCTCGAAGGCATCTCAGTGACCTGTGACGACATGAAAGGGACGGCGGTTTCGGATGTTGACGGCAATTTCGACCTTAAATGCGTCCTGCCCGAGAGGCAGCTTCCCGAAGACCCCGCCCCCCTTGCGGTCGTGATGTTCCAGGGCGGCGGGTTCGCTCCGTCGGCAAAGACGGTAATGCCGGTAGAAGATATACGAATCGGCATGGAAGTCATCATGGAAAAGCGTGCGTCGAGCCACGACGTCTCGATCCCCGCGGGCAACGTATCGGTGCCGGTTCTTGTCGAGACGATGGGGCTTTCGTTCCGCAAGGACGCGCTTCTGGATGAAACGGGCATTCCGGTTGCCGGCACCGCTTCGTTCAAGGCCGCCTCGTGGGACATCAGCCTTCCGGTCGAGATGGACGAGGGAACAAACAAGATAATCACCGACGCGATCAATCCGCCGTTGAACCGCCAGGCGGTGGTTCCAGGCGACGGCACATGGCTCAGGCCCCTTGCGGCAGGCTGGCTTGACACTGCACCGGCCTCGATAAACCCCAACGTTGGAATCGACCTCCAGATGTTCAGCCAGTTCGCCGACGACGCACTTGGGCGCCAGATTTCGGATCCGGAGGACTCAAGGATCTTCTTCCTCGACACGACGACCGGCCTGATGAAGGAAATCGATGACGCGACGCTGATCGCACAGAACCAAGTGGGCACGAAGGTGATCGACCCCGGACTCTGGGTCTGGATGGCCCCGCATGCGCAGCACGCCTGCTTCGATGTCACCGTCAACAAGGGCGACAACCCGGTGAACGGCGCCCAGGTCAAGGCTTTCGAGATGTTCGGGGATGATCGCGAGAAGTCCCTTGACGAGGCTATCGGCTCCGAAGACGGCCATTACTGCCTGAGGGCCGTCCAGGGAAAATCGGTTCAGATCGAGGTCGTCATCCCTGGAAAGGACGGGCTGCTTACCCTTTCGCGTGACTTGATGTCCGGCGGAACCGCGGCCTGCGGCGACGGCTGCAACCCGATCAAATTCGAATTTCCATGTGAAATCAACAAGGACTGCGCTCCGGATGCCGAATGTCTCGAAGGGGAATGCGTTGCCCGCGACTGACCGGAAACCCCCACCGAAGCTTCCATTCCCAATATTGTTCAAGAAACACCGAAGGTTGTGGAATCAGGATCGCAAGGCTCTGTAATCATTGGCTAAAACCAAAGAATTCTTAAAATGTCGGAACTTATGGCGCCGGGGGTGTTGCCGCACCCTTTCATCGCCGCGATAACCCATTGAAATCATTGCTTCAAAAAATTTTTTCCATTCAGGGGTTGTATCGTTTTCAACAACGAATTAGTTTCCACTTCACCAAGAGCCTTCGGTGCTCGAATCCAAACTCGGAAACAACAATCTGGGGTGAACGGGCGGAGTTTATGCAGAATCTTTGGGACAGAGCGCGCTGCCTTTTGAAAGACAGACTTGATCCGGATGCTTTCAACAAATGGATTGCAATCATTCGTCCATGTGAAAACGAAGGTGGAAGGCTGACCCTTGAAGTACCGGACACGTACACGGCCAAGCACATTCAGGACAACTTCGCCGAAAAAATTAAGGACGCCCTGTGGGATACCACCCACAGAAGCGTCGGCGTTGATTTCCGCGTTGCCCAGCCCGACCCGTCGGCCAGCCTCCCTGTTTCCGCGGTTCCGTCCGACAGAAAGGCTGGCGGCCAGGAGTCGCCCGGCATCCAGAACGATATCGATCGCCTGAAGGAACGCTTCACCTTCGAAAACTTCATCGTCGGCGATTGCAACTCTTTCGTGCACTCGGCGGGCCTTGCCGTTTCCAGGGATCCGGGCGGGGCCTACAACCCGCTGTTCATTTATGGCGGCGTCGGACTTGGCAAGACTCACGTGCTCCATGCAATAGGACACCAGATCAGGCGCGAGAATCCGAGACTGAAGATCGTCTGCACCAGTGGCGAGACTTTCACGAACATCGTGATGAACGCGGTCAACAGCAAGAGCATGGACAGCCTGCGATCGAAGTTCCGCGGCCTTTGCGACGTTCTGCTCGTTGACGACATTCAATTCGTTTCAAGCAGCCAGTTCGTGCAGACTGAACTGTTCCACACGTTCAATGCCCTGTACAACGACGGTAAGCAGGTCGTAATCACCAGCGACCAGCCGCCTTCGGCCCTCGACGTGCTGATGGATCGGCTGCGAAGCCGCTTCGAATGGGGCCTGATCGCGGACATCCAGCCCCCGGACGAGGAAACCCGCGTAAGGATCCTCCTGCGCAAGGCCCAGATCGAGGAATACGACCTGCCCTTCGACGTGGCCGAATTCCTTGCCTCCAGGTATTCGGGATCCGTGCGCGAGCTGGAAGGCGCGCTGAACCGGGTTTCGGCCCACGCCCTGCTGATGAAACAGGCCATCACGCTGGACATGGCCCGCCGCATATCGATCAAGACTCTTAACGAAGGTCGTGGCCGCGTTACTTCGGAACGCGTCATCAGGACCGTGGCCGACTATTACAACCTCAGCCCGGTCGATATCCGTGGCCCCAAGCGACATCGCGCGGTGTCGATACCGCGATATATCGCGATGGGAATCATCAGGGATCACCTGAAGTTCTCGCTGCCGCAGATCGGCCGCATTTTTGACAACCGCAGCCACACCACCGTGCTTTCCGGATTGAAGACTCTCGACAAGATGGTTCAGACCGAAGCATCGGTCAATAACGCCATCCGGGACATCTGCCTTACCCTGGGTTTCATGTGATCGTTTCAGACACTATTCCGGTGGGGAAAAATACACTTGACACCGGGATAACCGACGCCTATCATACTGGCCGGTTTTAATGGACGAAGTGGAGGAACGGATGCCACTTGCGACAGTCAAGAAGCAGGAAATAATCGAAAAGTTCAAGACGCACGACTCCGACACCGGCTCGGCTGACGTGCAGATCGCTCTGCTGACGGAGCGTATCCGTTATCTGACGGAGCATTTCAAGACCAACAAGCAGGATCACCATTCCCGTCGTGGACTGCTGAAACTGGTTGGCCGCCGCCGGCGCCTGCTGGACTACATAAAGGCGTCCGATAAGGATCGGTACCAGAATCTCATCACGGAACTGGGCATACGCAAGTAAGCCTGATGACGCCGTTCAGATTCCGACCTTGCCTCATCGTCTGCAGGCTTTTTCGAAATGGCATTGCGGACATCATCGATCCCCTTAATTTTTGGCAACAAAACAGAGGAATAATATTATGTTTTTGCGGGAAACCATCGACTTCTTCGGCAAGCCGCTGACCATCGAGACCGGTCGGCTCGCCAAGCAGGCAAACGGCGCGGCGCTCGTCACTCTCGGCGAGACGGTCGTGCTTGTCACCGTATGCGCCGGTAACGACTACCGCGACGGGGACTTCATTCCACTCACCGTGGATTACCTTGAAAGAACTTACGCCGCAGGCAAAATCCCCGGGGGCTACTTCAAGCGTGAAAGCAAGCCGACCGAGGGCGAAGTCCTGAATTCCAGGATCATGGATCGGCCCATCAGGCCCCTCTTCCCCAAGACTTTCAAGTACGAGACGCAGATCGTCGCCCTGGTCATTTCCAGCGACCAGGAAAACGATCCGGCGGTTCCCGCGCTGATCGGCGCCAGCGCCGCCCTGACCTTCTCGAACGTGCCTTTCCAGGGTCCCATCGCGGGAATCAGGGTCGGCATGATCGGCGACAGGTTGATCGCCAACCCGACCAACGAAGAACGTGCGCTGTGCGACGTTGACCTGATGACGGCAGTCGGCCCGAACGGCCTGGTGATGGTCGAGGGCGAGGCCCGCTTCGCTCCGGAGGCCAAGATTGTCAAGGCGTTGAAGTTTGCCGAGGAAGCCTCCAGGGTTCTGCTTGATCTTCAGAAGGACATGGCGGCAAAGTTGAACGTGACTAAGAGGGTTCCGCCGGAAAAGACGGAAAACGCCGCGCTTGTCGCCCGTGTCCGTGAACTGGCCTGGGATCCCATGTGCCGCGCGCTGACGATCCGCGAAAAGCTGCCACGCCGGGATGCAATCAACAACCTGGCGAAAGCGACGGTCGAGGCCATGAAGGAAGAATTCCCGGACTCGACCGGCGAAATCCTGGCCGCAATCGAACACCTTGAAGGTGAACGGCTGCGTGGCCAGATTCTTGACGCCGGCCTTCGCGTCGATGGACGCGACCTTACAACGGTTCGCCCGATTACGTGCGAGATCGGGGCACTTCCCCGCACGCATGGAAGCGCGATTTTCACCCGCGGCGAGACCCAGGCGCTGGTAACCGTGACCCTGGGCACGGAAGAAGACGAGCAGCGCATGGATCTGCTGACCGGCGATCACTTCCGCCGGTTCATGCTTCATTACAACTTCCCGGCCTTCAGCGTCGGCGAGGTCAAGCGCCTGGGCAGCCCCGGACGTCGTGAAGTCGGGCATGGAAACCTTGCCTGGCGCGGAGTGTCGAAGGTCCTGCCGCTCGACAACCCGGAATTCAAGTACGCCATCAGGGCAGTCTCCGAAATCCTCGAATCCAACGGCTCTTCCTCGATGGCCACCGTCTGCGGTTCCTCCCTGGCCCTGCACGACGCCGGCGTCCCCGTCACGAGCCATGTCGGCGGTATCGCCATGGGGCTCATCAAGGAAGGCGACCGCGTCGCGGTGCTTACCGACATCCTTGGCGATGAAGACCACCTTGGCGACATGGACTTCAAGGTCGTCGGTACCCGCGAAGGCGTGACGGCCGTCCAGATGGACATCAAGTGCGACGGACTTACCGAGCAGATCATGACGACGGCGCTGGAACAGGCCCGCCAGGCCAGGCTCCACATCATCGGCAAGCTCGAGGAAGCCATCCCGGCCCCCAGGACCGAATACTCCCCGTGGGCCCCGCGCATTTACACGATGCAGATCAGCGAGGATCGAATCCGCGACCTTATCGGCCCCGGCGGCCGGAACATCCGCGGAGTCCAGGCCGAATCGGGCGCGACCATCAACGTCGATGACTCGGGCATGGTCACCATTGCGGCCGTTGACAAGGCTTCCGCCGACAAGGCGATAGCCATGATCCACGAACTGACCGACGACGCCGAGGTCGGGCGCACCTATCTTGGCGAAGTCGTCAAGATCATGGACTTCGGCGCATTCGTCCGGATCCTGCCGGGCGTCGAGGGCCTGTGCCACATCAGCGAACTGTCCGATCACAGGGTCAAGACGGTCGAGGACGTGGTCAAGGAAGGCGACGAAATCCTGGTCAAGTGCATCGGAGTCGATCCGAAGAACGGCAAGATCCGCCTTTCCCGCCGCGAGGCAATGGCCGAGCGCAACAAGGCCTGACGCAAATCCTCGTTGACAACAACCTCCGGGATACCCATCTTTCCTTCCGGCTTTTTCGATTCATGGTGAAAAGAGATGTTTTACTTTGACCCCTTGTATTTCGTCTTCCTCGGGCCGGCCCTGCTGCTGAGCATCTGGGCCCAGGCCAGGGTGAAACTTGCTTACTCGAAATATTCGAAAGTGCCTTCGTCGACCGGAATGACCGGGGCCCGCATCGCCAGGGCCATGCTGGACTCGGAAGGCGTACAGGGTGTTTCAATCGAAATGGTTCCGGGGAAGCTCTCGGATCACTACGACCCGTCAAAGAAGATCCTGCGGTTGTCGGACGGCGTCTATAACGGGACGTCGGTTGCAGCGGCCGGTATCGCCGCGCACGAAGTCGGCCATGCCATCCAGCACGCCAGGAAGTACTCGCCGCTGGTGATTCGAACCGCGATGGTACCCCTTGCCCAGCTTGGCTCGAACCTTTCGTGGATCCTGATGCTTGTGGGATTCCTTATCAGCGTCACTGAACTGGTCTGGGCCGGAATAATCCTGTTCGGGGCGGCCGTCCTGTTTTCGATCGTGACGCTGCCTGTCGAGTTCAACGCGTCGGCCCGTGCGAAGGAGGCCCTTCCACGACTCGGACTGGTCGCGGCATCCGACTCCCGTGGAGTCAACGCCGTCCTGAACGCCGCCGCCATGACCTATGTCGCGGCCGCAGCGACCGCGGTCCTGCAACTGGTGTATTTTGTTCTGCGCGCCAACAGGAACTGACCGCCGGCACCCGACGTCCGCCCCTATCGACGATTCACTTATCGAGTTGACATGAAAAATCTTGTCGATATAATTGTGCACCCTTGTTGTCAGGAGGCCAGGGAAATGCCTTCAAGTACGAAGAAGACGAAGCTGATTACGAAACGCAAGGCCACAAAGTCCGGAGCCCGTCGCAAGAGGGAAATCCGCCACGATTACAACGTCAAGGTCCAGGAAGTGGGCCGGATGCTGGGACTGGATACGCCGGACGCGCTTGCGAACAAGACCGAGTAGTCCCGGTTCGAACCGGGGCCTGTAATACGCCGCGGGATCGGCCACGCCGACCCGCCACGGAGACTGAAATGGGCACCACCGTGGAAACAGACATTGCACGAATCGTCGCTGCCGCCAACGAAAAGACCTTCAGCGGCGCCCCCGCGTACCTGATTGTCGAAAAATGCGTCGGTTGCGCCAACGCCATCCAGCATGAAGGCAAGTCCTTCTGCAAGGTGTACAAGGATCCGGCCGCCAAGTGGATGTTCGGCCAGTGCAACCTTGGCACGCACATCGTCCGCAAGGCGGAAGAGCAGAAGAAGGTCAACCCGCTGAAGGCTTCCAAGAAGGCCTTGAAGGGCGCCTGACCCCGGATTGTTTCAACCCAGCAGCCCGTCGCCGCGCGTGCCGGCTTGTCGCCAGCAGCACAATACAACTGTCTCCGCACCCCTTAAACCTGACGCGACAGCCCGATTCCTGGCTACTTGCAACCCCTTGCGATCCCGGAATGATTCAACAGAAGCATGGCGCCTTCACGGCAGGAAGATTTTAACTGGGCTGGGGGCAGCAAGACGGCCCAAGAAAACTTCACGGAACTTCTGGGGCGACGGCACCGGCTTCGTCCTCGGCGGGAGGCGGGGCCGGCTTTTTCGGCTCGACAGGCTTCTTCTTGAATGTCAGCGACTTCTCGACTTTCCACGCCCGATCCAGCTTGTTGACCTTCACAAGCTTCCAGTCGGCCGGCTCTATCACGACCTCGGCCTCCTCGAAACCGGGAACATTGGGAATCGCCTTCACGACGTGCTGGGACATCCTGTTGACCCGATGAAGGGATACCCTGCGACCATCCTGGGTGTACTCCGTTTCTTCCCAGGACTCGCCGTCGAGCCTTACCGAAGGATAGTCGGTGTTAGTGAACTTGACCTGGATTTCGCCCAGTTCGAACAGTTCGGGAGCAACCTCCTCGCCCGCTGACTGCGCATGAACCGAAAATGGCATCAGGCATGCAAACAAAGACAGGGCAATCGAAACGGCAATTGACTTCATGATTCCACCTCCGGGAAAAGGACGAAACGACCACGCCTGGTCGATTCATCGACGGCACCGTTGATTATAAATACAAGTCCCGTCCGATTCAAAGCCCCGCGGCTGTAGAAAGCATCGATTAACCTGCGAATAACCCTTTTTATTCCCGGGAAAATTCTGATAAACTTATCAAGCTGCGTATGCCCGGGGGTAGGCGTACGTCGGATTAAGTCCCGACGGGGGCTTTCTTATGCATCCATTGGATTCTTCAGGTTCAGGAGAAACGCCATGTCTGACAAGCATCTTCTCGGTCTTGCTCTTGCGGTGTGCACCGCTCTGACGGTTGCCTGCGGCGGCGGCAACGAAAGACCGGACTTCGGGTCACCGGATGTAACCAACGACGTTCCTGGCGACGTCATCCGTCCCGATCAGGGCGGAACCGATTCAAACATCCGCGACACCGGTAACGAAGTCGGAACCGACGTGCCCGACGCCGACGAGGAAGTCGCCGGCGATGTCGTTGCCGACACGAAGGACGTCCAGACTGGCTGCAAGATTGACGATGACTGCCCGGACGACCCCGACAACCTTTGTCAGATTGGCAAATGCCTCGACGGCGGAACCTGCGGCTTCGGCCCCAGGAGCTGCAACGACGGCTTCGACTGCACGGCGGACGGCTGCTCGACCGAAAACGGCGGCTGCTATCACATCTACCTGCGTGCAACGCCGTGCACGGAATGCGTCAACGATTCGGATTGCGGCAGCGAGGATCCCTGCGATCAAAACGCGTGCCGCGACGTCCCGAACCCCCAGACTTCTCCCGAATATTACGACGAATTCCCGGTTCCGGATTCCGGCAAGGTCTGCTTCCGCAAGCCGTGCGCCGGATGCGATGACAAGAACCCGTGCACCAACGACTCCTGCACCCCCCAGGGCGTCGTAATCAACCAGGAACGTTCATGTTCGGACTACAATCAGTGCACGACGGATTCATGCAGCGTCAACAGCGGCGAGTGCGTTCACGAACCGGTTACACCATGCGTGGTGTGCACGGCCGGTGACCATGCCGCCTGCAACACCGCCGCCACAAACCCCGATCCGAAGTGCCTGATCGGATACTGCAAGCCCGTGCTTTTCGACGGCGGAACGCACGAATGCAGTGCCACGCAGTCCTGCCCGAACGGCGCGGAATGCGATCTCGAGGCCGGGAAGTGCATGGCCTACGTCTGCGATTACCAGGCCAACACGTGCGACGACGCCAACGCGTGCACCGCGGACTTCTGTGACTCCAGCCTGGGATGCCAGCACCGCTGCATCTGCGGTTCCTGTGAAAACGTGACCCAGCTTCCGGAAGAAAGCGTCGAGTGCGACGATGGAAGCCGCTGCACGCTCGATTCCTGCATCGAGGCCGCCGGAACGGGCTGCACCGGAAAAACCAGGGTCTGTCAGTACGAAGAGCTCGACTGCGACGACGGCCTTGAAAACACTGTCGACAGTTGCGACCCGCTTTCGGGATGCCTGCACACCACGATTATCACCTGCACGACCGACGAGGAATGCGCCGCCGACAACAACAAATGCACCATTCGCGAATACTGCAACGGGGTAACCGGACTGTGCGTCTCGTCACCGCTTGCGTGCGACGACGGCGATCCGTGCACGTTCGACGAGTGTTCGCCCTCGACCGGATGCGTCTTTACGACGATCCCCGGCTGCTACACCGACTGCACCGGTTCCGAAGGCGTCTGCAACGACAGCAATGCCTGCACCATCGACAGTTGCGAAGTCAATCCCGCGGACACTCTTTTCAAAATCTGCCGTAACAGGACAATCAACTGCGACGATGCAGACCCGTGCACCAAGGACTGGTGCGACGTACGCCTGGGCTGCCAGCATCTCGAAACGCAGAGCGCGTGCGACAGCAACGACGACTGCGTCAGCGACAAGGGCTGCCTGCAGGGGCGCTGCAACACGAACACCGGCCTTTGCGAGGAATTCGAAACAAGTTGCAGCGACGGCGACAGTTGCACCCTCGACAGGTGCGATCACGGCACTGGCCAGTGCCTGCACCTGCCAGACCCGAATGCCCCGCTGGATCGCTGCATCGAATGCGAACCGTCGGATCCGAATTCCGACGCGCTGTGCAACGCAAACAGCACCGACCCGTGCAAGACCGGCTTCTGCAACGACCAGACGGGATACTGCAATTTCCAGGCAATCGACTGCAGCGACGGTGATTCGTGCACGACGGACACATGCGACGCCGTGAAGGGTTGTCTGCACACGAAGATTACCGACTGCAAGCACTGCCCGAACGGACAGGACTGGGAATGCACCACGTCCAACAAGTGCCTGCGCGGCAAATGCGACAAACTGGCCGATCCGAAGGGCCTGTGCATCTGGGAGCCGGTTGCGTGCGACGACGGCAACCCGTGCCACTCGGGCGAATGCAACCCGGCAACCGGTGGGTGTATCTGGACCGACCTGCCAGTTGACGACGGCAACGCATGCACCATCGACAGTTGCAATGAAAACACCGGCATGAGCCACGTTGAAAAGATCTGCTCGGACGGCCTGCGCTGTACGGCCGACACGTGCGATCCGGTAACCGGCAACTGCGTCTTCACCCCGAAGAACTGCGACGACCAGAACCCCTGCACCACCGATTACTGCAGCCCCAGCAGCGGCGTCTGCGTATGGGTGCCGGTTGACTGCGACGATGGAAACCAGTGCACCGAAGACACCTGTGTCGACGGCCTGGGGTGCTCGCACTGGATTAACCCCTGGCCCCCTTGCAACGGCGAAGGCTGCGTAAGGGACAACCAGTGCAACGACAACAACCCGTGCACGACCGACTCGTGCAACAAGACCAGGGTTCCCAGTTCCTGCGACTTCATCCCGAAGGACTGCGAGGACAACAATCCCTGCACGCTGGATCTGTGCAACCCGGTGACCGGAAAGTGCGAACACCGCCCGACCATGTGCGACGACTTCGATCCATGCACGATCGACACATGTTCGCCGACCGGCTCGTGCGCCCACACGACGGCCTGGTGCTCGGACGGCGATCGCTGCACGACCGATTCCTGCGACTCAGACGGTGGCGGATGCATCTTCCTGCCCTACCGGAACACCGATCCCGAGGGACCGGCAGCTTGCAAGACCTTCACCTGCGCCAACGACAATGACTGCAACGTCCTTGGCAACAACTGCGTCAAGGGAAAATGCAACACCGGAACCGGCGTCTGCTTCTATGACATCGTCGTCCCGTGCGACGACGGCCTGGCCTGCACCGTCGATCAGTGCAACCCCGTGACCGGCAAGTGCCAGCACAACCCGCTGCCGTGCGACGACGGCAACCTGTGCACCACCGACACCTGCGACGAACAGATCGGCGGATGCGTGTTCCGCTTCAAGAATTGCGACGACAGCAATGCCTGCACCGACGACGTGTGCGACTCGACTTCCGGTTCGTGCACCCACAGGATCCAGGTCTGCGACGACAAGAACCCGTGCACCCGCGACTCCTGCGATCCGATTACGGGATTCTGCAGGTACGACGACAAGAACTGCAGCGACAACGACAAGTGCACAAAGGATTACTGCGACGTGACGACGGGGCTGTGCGTCTCGGTGCCGGAAGCTTGCGACGACAACAACCTGTGCACCGTCGATGTCTGTGATGCGGCGACCGGCCTCTGCAGGCACCCGACAAAGGACTGCGACGACGGAAACCTGTGCACCACCGACGTCTGCTCGACCTTCGACGGCGGCTGCTACCACGACGAAAAGGAATGCGTCCCGACAACGGTCGGATTTGTCGGCGAATGCGCGCCTGCGACCGGCCTGTGCGTCTATCGCGAAAAGGACTGCGACGACGGCAACGCGTGCACTGCCGACAGGATCGATTCGTGGGGCAACTGCCGTAACGAAACGATAGACTGCAACGACGGAAACGTCTGCACGCTGGACACCTGCGACCCGGCCACCGGATGCCGCCACGTCGATACGACTTCGTCATGCAAGGACACCAATCCCTGCACCGTCGATTCATGCGACCCGATGGTGGGCTGCATGTTCAAGTACGTCGCGAATCCGCCGGCCTGCCCGGCCTGCGTTTCGGATACGACATGCTACGACCAGCTCAACCTGAACAAGTGCGTGGTCTCGGCATGCGACATCCCGAACGGCGTATGCAAGTACTTCCCGACCGTTTCATGCAACGACAACAACCCGTGCACGATTGATACCTGCGACGGCACCACCGGCCTGTGCGCGCACGCCCAGAAGGACTGCAACGACAACATCCCGTGCACCATCGACTCGTGCGATACGGCCAACGGAACGTGCACGAACGTCGCAAGGACATGTGACGACGGCAACCCGTGCACAATCGATTCCTGCGACTTCCTGACCGGGGATTGCGTGAACGTCGAAAATCCGTGCAACGACAACGATCCCTGCACGTACGACACATGCCTGCCGGAAACCGGCTGCACCCACTCGCCGGAAGTCTATGACGACGGCAACAAGTGCACGGTCGATTCCTGCGACCCGCGCACCGGCGATTCGCGCCATGTACCGATAGTGTGCAACGACAAGAATCCCTGCACCGACGATTTCTGCAACCCGGCGACGGGTGAATGCCGCACAAGCGCGACCGACTGCGACGACGGCAATGCCTGCACGACCGACTCATGCGATCCGGTGCTCGGCTGCGTCCACACCGGGAAGGTCTGCGACGACGGCAACTGCTGCACCCGCGACCGGTGCGACTCGATTACCGGCGTTTGCGTGTTCTCGCCCGAATCGTGCGACGACAACAACCCGTGCACGCTCGGCACCTGCGACCCGCTTTCCTGCGGATGCACCTACAGGACCGTCAACTGCGACGACGGCGACCCCTGCACGTGGGACAACTGCTCGCCGGCCGCCGGCGGATGCCGGTTCAACCCGGTTGACTGCGACGACGGACTTGCCGGCACGACCGACCTTTGCGTGCCAGGAATCGGTTGCGTCAACCAGCCGATCAACTGCACCAACGTCTCCGAGTGCGACGACCACAACGCGTGTACGACGGCGCAGTGCATTTCCACGAAGTGCCAGTACACGAACAAGGTCTGCAACGACAACAACCCGTGCACGGTCGATTCGTGCTCGCAGTACACCGGCGACTGCCAGTTCGTGCCGAAGTCGTGCAACGACAACGACGCGTGCACCCAGGATACGTGCGATACCGGAACCGGCGCGTGCGTCAACACGCCGCGTACATGTAACGACGGCAACAACTGCACCACCGACTCCTGCGATCCGGCAACCGGCGTCTGTGTGGTGGCGCCAAGGGACTGCAACGACGGCGACCCGTGCACCGTTGACGAGTGCAGGACCGCCGCCGGCTGCGTAAATACCGAAAAGTCCTGCGAGGACTACAACCTTTGCACCGTCGATTACTGCGACGACGTGACGGGGCGCTGCGTGAACCAGGAACTGCAGTGCGCAGACACCGACCCGTGCACCGCCGACTACTGCAACCCGTTCAGCGGGGCGTGCGTGAACGAGCCGGTCGATGTCGATGACGACAATCCGTGCACGATCGATCAGTGCGACCCGGTTTCGGGATTTGTCCGTCACCTGCCGAAGGACTGTAACGACAACATGAAGTGCACGATCGACTCGTGCGACACCGGAACCGGTCTGTGCATGTACAAGCCTGTCTTCTGCGACGACGGCAACATCTGCACGGCCGACTACTGCGACCCGGCGAACGGGCAGTGCGTAAACAACATGAAGGACTGCAGCGACGGCGACCCGTGCAGCCTTGACCTGTGCGACCAGGACACGGCGCTCTGCTACAACCCGCCGGCCCCGGTTGACGACCAGAACGTCTGCACGATCGACTCCTGCAACCCGATTACCGGCGAAATTTCCCATGTGCCGGTCGTCTGCACCCCGGACGCGAATCCGTGCACCGACGATGTCTGCGACGTCGTCCGCGGCGGATGCGTGGCCAAGCCGAAGGACTGCGAGGACGGCAACAAGTGCACGGCGGATTCCTGCAACCAGGCCACCGGCGTATGCGAACACGCGCCCCTGGACTGCAACGACGGAGACAGGTGCACGACCGATTCATGCAACCCGGCAACCGGCTGCATCAACGACAGGAAGTCGTGCAACGACGACAACCCCTGCACCGAGGATCTGTGCGAATACGCGACGGGCAATTGCGTCAACACTCCGAAGTACTGCGATGACGGAAACGGCTGCACCATCGATTCTTGCGTCAGGGCGACCGGCAAGTGCCAGTTCCTCCCGAAGGACTGCAACGACAACAACCCGTGCACGATTGATGCCTGTGACACCGGAACCGGTAACTGCATCAACGCCATCCAGGTCTGCAACGACTTCAATGCCTGCACGAACGACTACTGCGATCCCGCAAACGGCCAATGCGTATTCAACGAAAAGGTCTGCAACGGGGATCCGGTCAACCTGTGCATCCTTGGTGAATGCAACCCGCTCAACGGAAACTGCGAACTGAAGGACAAGGACTGCGACGACCTGAACGGATGCACCACCGACAGTTGCGATTCGGTGACCGGGACATGCCTCCACGTCGAGGACGATACCTGCGTTCAGTGTTTCTCGCCATCCGACGTCATCTGCGACGACGGACTTGCCTGCACCGACGACCTTTGCGACCTTGAGAACGAGGTCTGTTACCACCTGGTTTCGGTCTGCAACGACGGCAACCTGTGCACCGGCGAAATCGGAAGCGGCGCCGACTACTGCGACGAGGATCAGGGCGGCTGCGTCTATGCGCCGCGCGACTGCAGCGACGGCAACCCGTGCACGGAAGATCTGTGCAACCCGCCGACCGGAAACTGCTTCATGAAGCCCGTCAATTGCGACGACGCTTCCCCGTGCACGATCGACTACTGCGACCCGGTAACCGGATGCGTGAACAGGCCGAAGTGCGCCGATGACCTGGATCCCTGCACCATCGACCGCTGTGACCTTGAAAGCGGCGAATGCCAGTACATCGCGGTCGATACCGACGACAACAACAAATGCACGACGGACTACTGCGACCCGATCACGGGCGAAGTCATCAACGAACTGACGGTCGAATGCAACGACGACACCGTCTGCACGCTTGACGAATGCGATCCGAACACCGGGTTGTGCATCTTCCAGACCAAGTGCGAGGACTTCGACCTTTGCACCGACAACGAGTGCGACGAACTCACTGGTGAATGCACGTTCGTGCCGACCAGTTGCGATGACGAAAACCCGTGCACCAACGACTGGTGCGACGGCGCCAACGGCAACTGCATCCATCAGGACAAGGTTTGCAACGACGGAAGCATCTGCACGACCGATTCATGCAACCCCGCCACAGGTGAATGCGATTACGTTCAAAAGGACTGCGCGGACGGGGATCTGTGCACCGACGACGACTGTAACCCGGTTGACGGAACATGCACGTATCTGCCGCACGACTGCAACGATCTCGATCCATGCACGGCCGACACCTGCCTGCCCCTTCTGGGATGCCAGCATGCCGAGATCCCGGACTGCACGCCGTGTGTCGAAGACACCGACTGCGACGACGAAATCAACTGCACCACCGACATCTGCGACGTCCAGATGGGCGGCCAGTGCCGTAACTTCGAAAAGATCTGCGACGACCTGTCGCTGTGCACTAACGACTACTGCGAAGAGTTGAACGGCGAATGCGTCTATGACTTCATCTGCGTTGACGGCAACCTCTGCACCCAGGATCTGTGCGACGCAAACACCGGTGACTGCAACCATCCGCCAATCAACTGCAGCGACGACAACTTCTGCACCGACGACTACTGCGACGAGGCTGACGGAAGCTGCACGCACGAATCGATCGTGTGCGACGACAACAACAAGTGCACCACGGACTTCTGCAACGTCGCATCGGGGTGCATCTTCAACGAGATCAACTGCAGCGACGAGAACCAGTGCACGGTCGATTACTGCAGTCCCGATACCGGGCTTTGCGTCAGGGATCAGTTGAACTGCAACGACAACAATGCGTGCACCAACGACTACTGCGACCCCCTGTCGGGCTGCCAGAGAACCAACGTCAACTGCAACGACGGCAACGTATGCACCGCCGACTTCTGCGACACGGTCAGTGGATGCATCAACACCCCGAACGTCTGCGACGACGCGAACAAGTGCACCATTGAAACGTGCAACCCGGTCACCGGCATCTGCGACCAGATACCGGTCGTCTGCAACGACAACAACAAGTGCACCCAGGACTCTTGCGACCCGAAGACGGGTGAATGCATCTTCGAGGAAACCACCCGCTGCTTCGACCTTTACGGTTGCGCCCCGGGCGAATGCAACCCGGCAACCGGCGCGTGCGTCTATGACTACTCGGGATGCGTCCGGTGCAACAACGGCACATGTCCGTCGGACGGCAACGTCTGCACGAACGACGTCTGCATCACCAGCGTCAACGTCTGCCTGTACGAAGAGGCCAGGTGCAGGCCCGAAAGCGGAAACCTTTGCATGGTCGGCACCTGCGTCGGCCTGAAGCCGAACGGCGAACCTGAATGCGAAGGATTCCACGAACTTGAATGCGCGCCCGACTCGAACCTCTGCACCACTGAATCGTGCAACCCGGCAACCGGGCTGTGCGGATCGACCGCCCTCAACTGCGACGACGGACTGAAGTGCACCACCGATTCGTGTTCGCGCTCGACCGGCCTGTGCGTGAATGAACCTATCGTCTGTCCGGAACTGCCGAACTGGAAGTGCTCCGCCCCGTTCTGCAACGAGGCAACCGGCTCGTGCGACGTCCAGGCGGTCGATTGCAACGACGGCAACATCTGCACCATCGACTCCTGCGATGACGAGGTCGGTTGCGTATATGCGCTGAACGAGGAAATCGAAGGCTGCACCTACTGCACGAACGACCTCGAGTGCGCCGATGCCGATCCGTGCACGACCGAGTACTGCGACCTTGAACAGAACGTCTGCTACGTCAACACGAACCCGTGCGACGACGGCAACATCTGCACCGTCGATACCTGCGACGCGGGCGAGTGCTCTTACGCACCGCTGCTTTGCGACGACAACATCGAGTGCACCGTTGACTTCTGCAACCCGCAGACGGGATGCTACACGGCCGAGTACGAGTGCCCGGACGACGGTGACGCCTGCACCGAGCAGACGTGCACGGAAGAAACCGACGAGGCCGGCCTGCCGATCTGCGCGGTGACGTCCATCACGTGCGACGACGACAATCCTTGCACCGACGATACCTGCGACCCGCTTACCGGATGCGTGTTCACGCCGAAGGTCTGCACGCCGCCGGGCGGCCTGGCCCTTTGCGAAGATTACCGCTGCAACCAGGAGACAGGCACCTGCCTGGTCATGGAAAAGGACTGCTCGACGACCAACATGTGCAGCTTCGGTTACTGCGAGGCATCGACCGGTCTTTGCAAGGAACAGCTTTCGCCGGAATGCCAGGGCTGCCAGACCGCCGCTCAGTGCGACGACTTCGATCGTTGCACCACGGACATCTGCCAGCTTGGAATTAACGGTATCCGTTACTGCACGCACGAGCCCGTCAATTGTGAAGACGGCGTGCTGTGCACGACGGACTACTGCAACCCGGACAACGGCAACTGCGTCAACGAAAGCAACTGCGAGGATGACAACAACCCGTGCACTGTTGACAGTTGCAACACCGAAACCGGCACATGCCTGTACACGGAAAAGGACTGCAACGACGACGACATCTGCACCACGGAAGAGTGCAACCCGGAAACGGGCTTCTGCGTCTACACGCCGATCAACAGTTGCTGCGAAACCGCGGCCGACTGCAACGACGGCAACAACTGCACGCAGGACATCTGCCCGCAGGACACGAACAGGTGCCTGAATACCAACGTCGTCTGCGAGGACTTCGACGATTGCACGAACGATTACTGCGATCCCGCGACCGGTCAGTGCAAGTTCGACAAGATCTTCGGATGCTGCACAAGGGACAGTGACTGTGACGACGGCAAGTACTGCACCGACGACTCGTGCAACCAGAGTACGAAGACCTGCAGAAACGTCAACAAGACTTGCAGGACCGACTACAACACCTGCACGAAGGACGAGTGCAGCAACGAACAGGAGAAGTGCGTCTATACACCGATCCCGGGCTGCTGCCGGTACAACCGCGACTGTGATGACGGCAATCCCTGCACGTACGACGACTGCCTGTACAACAACACCTGCAAGTACACCAACATCTGCGGCTGATGAAGGGCCCGCAAAGACCGATGGCCGTTGACTGAACAAGGGCCCACGTCTATAAATGATGGCTGGACGCTTTATGTCTGATTGATCGCGGAGGTTTACATGAACTCCGATCTTATCGTGTTCTCGGGCACTTCCCACCCAGGCCTGACGGAATCAATCTGCCGGCACCTGGGGCGGCCGATGGAACGATCCGAGACGGTCAAGTTCGCCAATGACAACCTGATGGTTCGGGTGCTGGACAACTGCCGCGAGAAGGATGTCTTCATCGTCCAGACTTCAACGGCACCGGTCAACGAATCGCTTGTGGAACTGCTGATATTCATCGATGCGGTCAAATACGCCAGCGCGTCAAGAATCACCGTTGTTCTTCCCTATTACCCTTACGCCAGATCCGACAAGAAGGACGAGCCCAGGATCTCGGTGACGGCAAGGCTGGTGTCCGACCTGCTGGTGACCGCCGGGGCGGACAGAATCCTTACCATGAACCTTCACTCGCCCCAGATTCAGGGTTTTTTCCGCAAGCCCGCCGACCAATTGCTGGCGGCACCGGAATTCTTCCGATACTTCGACGAAGTTCTGTTCCGTCAGGAACCACGCGAGGACTTCGTGCTGGTCATGGGCGACACCGGCGCCGCGAAGGCTTTCAGCTATTACTCCGACGAGCTGGATCTGCCGATGGCCATCATCGACAAGTTCCGTTCCGACCACACGGATCGACCGACAATCAGGCAGATTGTGGGCGACGTGAAGGGCAAATCCTGCCTGCTGGTCGATGATGAAATCGCGACCGCCGGCACATTGGTCAAGGCGGCGGCCAAACTGATGGAATTCGGTGCCCGACGCGTGCTCGCGACGGCGGTTCACCCTGTCCTGTGCGGCGACGCGGTACAGCGCATCATCGATTCGCCGATTGAAAAGGTCATCATCGGGAACACCGTGCCGGTTCACAATAAGATCGGGGCGCATCCCGACAGGTTCTCTGTGCTCGACCTTTCCGGCCTGTTTGCAAAGGCGATTCAATGCATTCACAATGGCGACTCCATGTCGGGCCTGTTCCCGCCATCGATCCGGCGGACCAACTGACATATCTTTCGACTTGACGAATTTCAGGGGCGACTATGAAGACGAACGCGATTCTTGTGACATTTTCCGAGGTATTCCTGAAGGGAGGCCGAAGGGGCTGGTTCCTTTCGAAACTGAAGGAAGGCATCGAACGGCAGCTTTCCGGCGCGGGGCGGTTCAAGGTTCGGGAACTGCATTCGATGCTGATGGTCATTTCGGCCGACACCAGGGGCAACGATTTCGCCGATTTCGAAGTCGATAAAGGCATTCGCGACGCTCTTGCCAGGTGCTTCGGCGCGGTCGCGTTTCATCCGTGCCTGGTGGTTCCCCGCGAAATCAGCCGCATGGAACAGATTGCTGCCGAAATCGCGGAATCCGACATGAACGGGGTCGGCACGTTCAAGGTCGATACGACAAGGACCGTAAAGGACTTTCCGCTTGACTCGATGGAAATCAACCGCCGGCTTGGCGGGGTCATATGGGAAAAGACGAAGACACCGGTTCGGATGAAGGATCCGGATCTGACGGTTGCCGTAAGGATTCTGTCCAACTTCGCGGCGATATCGCTGGAGCATATCCGCGGACCGGGCGGCTTGCCTTCCGGTTCATCCGGCAGGGCACTCCTGATGCTGTCAGGCGGCATCGACAGCCCTGTTGCCGGCTATCAACTGATGAGGCGCGGATGCGAAATCGACGCGGTCCATTTTGATGCATCTCCGTGGACACCGCCCGAATCACGTGAAAAGGTCGAGAAGCTGGCTTCAATGCTTGCAGGATACCAGCGCGGCATGCGGCTGTTCGTGATCCCGTTCGGCGACGTCCAGGCGCAGCTTCGCGACTCGGCGCCGGGACGGATGCTGGTCGTTCTCTACAGGCGGATGATGCTTCGATGCGCCGCGGAGATTGCGGCCAGGACCGGTGCCCTGGCCATCGTAACCGGCGACAACATCGGCCAGGTTGCAAGCCAGACGCTGGAAAACATGACCGTAATCGGGCAGGCGACCGGAATGCAGGTGCTTCGCCCGCTGTTGACCTACGACAAGATGGACGTCGTCGATATCGCCAGGAAGATCGGGACGTATGAAACATCGATTCTTCCGTTTGACGACTGTTGCAGCCTTTTCGTTCCGCCACATCCCGAAACCGCGGCTGAACTGGAAAGGGTTCAGAAGATTGAGGAATCGTTTGATATCCCGGCCCTGGTTTCAAGCGCTGTCAACGGCGCGGAGTACATGACATTCGGACAGGTTTCCGAACCTGCGGACGCACGGCCGGCGCCCGCACCGTCACCTGTAGATTAAGGCGTCTGACCCGGTCGCGAATCGAAGATTCAATCCAATCACTACAACCCGGCACGTCCTTTCGTCCGCCGAAATCACCTTGAATGGCCGACCGTTCGCCATCGAGCCGGACATGCCCGGACGTATTCCGTTGGCGGTTCCCCTGTCAAGGGTAACCACGACACGATCACGCTGGATAATCGACTCGATAACGGTCGCCGCGACAGCAGGTCGGCCCCGGGCGACGGAAGCAGTCTCCTGCTGCTGGCCGACCCGGCCTGCCGGCGAGGCGGGCGCAACAACCCCGACGACAGCTTCGGTGGCGCATGCCGCAAGTACGGAAAGCAGAATCGGCGCCAGCCATTTCATGAATGATATTTTCACGGCAGTCAACGAGCCTTCCTTGACCCGGCATTCGCCAGTGCCGCCTCGATAAACCCGCGAAACAGCGGGTGTGGCGATTTCGGCCTGGACTTGTACTCGGGATGAAACTGGCTTGCAATAAAGAACGGGTGTCCGGGAAGCTCGATAATCTCGACCAGACCGTTTCGACCATCCGGCAGCCTGGCCGCCTGACCAGCCCTTTCACCGGTGTGAAGCCCGGAAATCGTCAATCCCTTTGCGACCAGTTCCCCAACAAAATCGTTGTTGACCTCGTACCTGTGGCGATGGCGTTCCGATATTGACGTCGCGCCATAAAGCCTTGCGGCCAGGCTGTCGGGCAACAGCTCGCACGGATAGGCGCCAAGCCTCATCGTCGCGCCCTTGTCGGTGACGCCGCGCTGTTCGGGAAGCAGATCGACCACCGGATGAGTGCTGTCCGGCATGAATTCCGTCGAATTGGCGTCCGTCATCCCGCACACGTTCCGTGAGTACTCCACGGTGGCCATCTGGAGACCAAGGCATATTCCAAGGAAAGGAACTCCCCTTGTCCTGGCAAACTCAACCGCCCTGATCTTTCCTTCCGTTCCGCGGGAACCGAAGCCGCCGGGAACCAGTATTCCGTCCCCGCCGTACAGGACGGCGTCAATATCGGCGTCGCCCTCGAGATCCTCGGCCTCGATGAAGTGAAGCCTGACCTTGCAGCGATTGGCAATCCCGCCGTGCAGCAGCGCCTCGCTCAGGCTCTTGTACGACTCCTTCAGGTCAACGTACTTGCCGACCACATGGATGGTGACTTCGGGATCCGTGATGCGGACGCCTTCGACAATCCTCTTCCAGTCGGCCAGGCGTGCCTCTCGGGCCCAGATGCCAAGCTGGTCGCAAAGCCGCTGATCCAGGCCCTCTTCCTTGAACGCAATCGGAAGCTCATATACGGACTGGGCATCGACGGCGGCAATGACGTTCTCGGCGGGCACGCTGCAGAACAGCGATATCTTGCGCTTGACCTCCGGGGGCATCGGCTTTTCGGATCGACACACGATGATGTCCGGCTGGACGCCGATTTCCCTCAACGCGTTGACGCTGTGCTGCGTCGGCTTCGTCTTCAGTTCGTCGGCCGTCCTGATGAACGGAACATAGGTGACATGCATGAAGGCAGTATTTTCGACCCCGTACTGCTGCCGCATCTGGCGGATAGCCTCCAGGAACGGAAGCCCCTCTATGTCGCCAACCGTGCCGCCGACCTCGATAATGCAGACGTCAAGCCCCTCGGCCGCCTTCAAAATCCTGGCCTTGACCTCGTCAGTGATGTGCGGGATGACCTGAACCGTTCCGCCAAGATAGGCACCCTGGCGTTCACGATTGATCACGGTTTCGTATATCTGGCCGCTTGATACGCTGTTGACCCGCCCCATCGTCGCGGACGTGAAACGTTCATAATGCCCCAGATCGAGATCGGTTTCGGCGCCGTCGTCTGTCACGAAGACCTCGCCGTGCTGGAACGGATTCATCGTGCCGGGATCGACATTCAGGTAAGGATCCATCTTCAGAAGCGAAACCTTCAGCCCGCGTGCCTCAAGGATGGCGGCGGTCGATGCGGCGGTGATGCCCTTGCCGATTGATGAGACGACACCGCCGGTTACGAATATGAATTTTGTATGCGTTGGTCGTGGGGCCATGATTCCTCCAAACAGGTTTGGAAAAAAAAAACATGGCCCAGCAGGATTTACTTGGCCAACATATGTTAACCACCCATCCGGCAACTTGTCAAACGCCCATCCTAATCTCCCGATATTATTGATCTATTATCGCGACGATCTTGTCGCGGACAACCCGACGTGCCACACGGCCCGAAATAATTCAACCGCGACCGGAACAAATACCTGTCGTCACTTGCGGGTGTCGGGACCCCAGATATGCTTGTGAAGTTGCAACCCCAGCCGGAAACGCGGTTCGGACTCAAGGATCCAGTCCGCCAGGTCGGAAGGGTTCAGAATTCCCCACGCGGGACTGACGAGAACCGTTCCAAAGCGTTCAAAGACCCCGTGCGTGTTCGACCAGGCAACGGCCAGGTCGAACGCGGCACGATCCGTGATCACGAACTTCATGGCGTCACGGCTGCAATCCCTGGGGCCGGCGAGGATGGCCGGATGCGGATACGCCCCGCCGCGAACGGCTACCAGGCACAACTTGATATCGACCAGCAGACGCACGGCTGCCGGAATCGCCCCGGGATCCATGGTGCCATTTGTCATCATGGAAACCCTGAAGCCGGCCGACACCAGGAGTTCAAGCAATTCCGGGGTATCGGGCTGCAGCATGGGCTCGCCGCCGGTCAGGCAGACCAGGCCGGGGCCCTTGTCCTTGCGTACGGCGACGCACCTTTCGACGATCTCCCGGATTACGGTATCCCGGCCGCCCTGACGGGCATAACCGGTATCGCACCATGTGCAGGCGAGATTGCAGCCAGCCGTCCTGATGAAGATGCACGCAAGACCGCTGTCGGGGCCCTCCCCCTGAATGGACACGAAGAACTCGGCGATATTCAAGCCACGCCCCCTGGGCCCGACAGTCCGGGCGACTGAACACGACAACTATATTTCAAGAAGCTGCCTTCTGATACCATCATCGAAGCGATTGCCCGACATGGAGGCGCCATGAAGGTTGGATTCGTGTCACGTGACGGCAGGATCATCCCGGTGATGCCGACCGCCTGCGGCCTGCAGGATCTGTCCAGGTTCGCCGAAATTCTTCTGCCCGGTTTCAATTTTCCGGTTGGGATCGCCCTTCTGCGGGCGCTGTCGGATAACGAGCCGCGCACGATGACCGTGCTTCAGGCCGCAAGAAGCGCCGCGGCAAGGGAAGATGGCTGCATGACCGTCGATCCCGAGGGCATCAGGTGGCTGCCGCCGGTTCCCGACACGCGCCAGATCATCGCGGTCGGCCTGAATTACCGATCGCACTGCATTGAACAGAACATTCCCATCCCGGCCGAGCCGAAATTCTTCGCTAAGCTGGTTTCTTCACTCACCGGACATCTTGAACCGATAAGGCTCTGGGAAATCAGCTCCAGAATCGATTACGAAGGTGAGCTGGGCATCGTGATCGGCCGGCAAACGCGGGCGGTTACGCTTTCCGGGGCACTTGCATGCATCGGCGGCTATACCATCGTCAACGATGTTTCCGCACGCGATCTGCAGAAGGGCGACGGGCAGTGGACAAGGGCAAAGGGCCTTGACACCTTCTGTCCGATGGGTCCGTTCCTGACGACCCCTGACGAGGTTCCGGACCCTGACAACCTGAGAATCCTGACAACCGTGAACGACGTGATCCGGCAGGACTGTTCGACGTCCGACATGATCTTCGGCGTGGCCCGCCTGGTTTCGACCATAAGCAACTTCATCACCCTGATGCCAGGTGACGTCATTTCGACCGGCACGCCCTGCGGGGTCGGGCTTTACTCGGATCCGCCCTGCTTCCTGAAGGCCGGGGACGTGGTCAACATCTGCATCGAGGGACTTGGCACACTTTCAAACGTCGCGATGAATCCCTGACCCCGGACCGGCCCGGGTTTCCGGCCAGGGCCGGAAGTGATAACCTTGGCGGCGGGCCGCCACGTGGACGTCCAATGCCGATTTTCCAGCAAATCCAGGCCCGGAATTCCCGACACCGCATGGAAGCGGCCATCCTTGCCACTTGCGCAATCGCTCTGGCGACGTCCTGCCGTGGCAGGGATCCCGAAAAGACCATGGTGAAAGTCAGCCTGAAGTCGGTTCAGGTCGAATCCGACTTCTCCGTCAGGGCACGGTTCGCCCTGGCCGTGCCGCAGGACACGGGGATCAGGGTTCACCTCTTCGACGGCCCGGGATTCGATTGCTCATCGACCCTTGACGAATCGGCGGTCGCCGAGCTTTACATCCCGGGTTCACCAGGCCAGCCGATGGGCGTCAAGTTCCACCAGAAGGACAGGCCGTCCTGGGCGACCAGCCTGAACCCTGGAAAGGATCCGCCTTTTTCCGACGTCAGGCGACATGACGACCGCGTCACCGGATGCATCGATGCCGACATCGACCTTCGTTCCGCCGGCAATACCGCATCGATCCATGGATGCTTCTCGGCGGCACTGTGTCCGGCGCGCGGGCAATCTGGACTGGCGGCCACGAAAGGCAGTTCCAGCGTTCACATTTCAATGACCACGCCGCAGGGTACGTGGACGACCCGTCCCGGTGCGGCAATCGCCTTCGCCGCCGAGGATCGGCTGATGGTCTTTTTCCAGGACACCGCGATCCTTAACTGCGAAAACTACCGCCTGGTGCCGAAGCAGGGCCTGATTGAATTTGCAACAACGCCAGGCCGGGATCGCTTCTTGACCGGGGATCTGGTCAAGGCGGCCCCGGTTGACCCGAAAACCGGCTGGAGCTTCCATTACGGGCCGGATCTGTTCAGGGCGAACGTCGCGACGGCCGTGGTCAATCGCGAAAGCAACCGCGTGACGGGAACGGTGGATGTGACTTTCTGGGGACTTGACCGGCAGACCCTGTCCGCAAACTTTCCGGACGGCACAGGATTTGATCATCACAAGGAAGTGACGGGCCACTTCAGGGGGGACTTCGACGCGCCCCTGTGCCCTGAATTCTGATCAGTCCCCGACATCCCAACCCAGTTCGGCAAGCCTGGCGGCGGTGATCCCGCCGTCGGAAGGCCTGGTGAAGGCGAAGATGTACCGGGCCACGATATCGACCTCGACGTTTACAGAAGCGCCAGGCTTGATGCCATCAAGCGTGGTGTTCGAAAGCGTATGCGGAATGACCATCACCTTGAACCGACCTGCATCGGCTTCCGTGACAGTAAGGGAAATCCCGTCAATCGATATGGATCCCCGGGCAACGATGAACCTGGAGATTTCCGAGCCAACCTGGAATTCAAGACCGGTCGCCTCGCCACGCTCCTGCGACTGTACAAGCCTGCCGATGCCGTCGATGTGACCGGTGACCATATGGCCGCCGAACCGCCCTGAAGCGGCCATGGCCCTTTCAAGGTTCACCCTGTCGCCACGGGCCAGCGACCCGATCGTCGTCCTGGCTGTCGTTTCGGCCGACGCGAAAACCACGAATCCGCCCGCAACAACCTTTTCGACGGTAAGACAAGGCCCTGAAACCGCGATACTTTCACCGGGAACGAGCGGCCCGCCCGGCAACTGCGCCAGAACGTGAAGCTCAAGGCCCTGGCCGCGGGAACGCACCTGGGCGATGGTGCCCTGACTTTCGATGATTCCGGTAAACAAGGCGGCCTCCAGATGGCACATACCGGGACATTATATCCCCGTACCTGAAAAAGGCCCTCAACCTTCAGGATCAAAACGCATGCGGACGTCGCAGCCGACGCGAACCGAATCGATCAGTTTGAAACGAAGCGACCTGCCGATATCGTGGATTCCCATGTCCGAGCAAAGGCCCGGGGCCGACGGATCCCCCACCAGGATCGGCGCGTAATAGACGACCAGCCGATCGACCAGCGAAGCTCGAAGCAGGGACGCGGCCAGCGTGGAGCCGCCTTCGACCAGAACCGATGTGATTCGGCGCGCCCCGAGTTCCCGCAGAACAGCCGGCAGGTCAAGGCCATCGTCCGTCGAAGGGACGGAAATGACCTGGATGCCCGATCCCGCAAGCGCATCCACCCGTTCGCGCGCGGCCCGATCCGACGTGAAAAGAAACACCGGACCGTCACCGACCGACATGGCCAGCCTGGATCCGGGCTCGATCCCGCCGGATCCGCTTACGACGGCGCGAACCGGATTCCTGCGGGCCCGAACCATCACCGGAAGAAGAAGCGGGTCATCATGGGAGGCCGTGTTGCCGCCGACCATTACACAGTCGCTGTCGGCGCGAAGACGATGCACGTCCCGCCTGGCGGGTTCCCCGGTAATCCATCGCGACCGACCGTGCCTGTCGGCGGTTCTTCCGTCAAGCGTGCACGCCATTTTAAGGGTTACGAACGGCAGACCCGTTGTAATCCACTTGAAGAAACCACGATTAAGCTCACGACAGGCTGATTCAAGCAGCCCCACATCGACTTGAAGCCCGGCCTGTCGAAGACTTGCAATGCCACGCCCCGACACCAGGGGATTGGGATCCATGGTGCCGATGACCACCCGGCTGACACCGGACGAAATGACCGAACTGGTGCAAGGCGGCGTCATTCCCTGATGGCAGCAGGGCTCAAGATTCACATAAAGCGTGCAGCCTTGGGCGTCGAACCCGATGCGGGAAAGGGCATCAACCTCGGCATGCGACGAGCCGTGACGATGATGATAACCGGTCGCCACCACCTGGCCGTCACGGACGACGACGGCACCGACCATGGGATTCGGACTGACCAGGCCGCGCCCGCGCCCGGCAACCGCAAGGACTCGGCGCATCATGGCCCGATCGAAAGCGGAAAAACGGGGATCCTCGATTCCTGTCGATTCGCGAATCAACGTTCGGCCTCCGGGGAATCGCGCCTTTCGGGCTGCCTCAGCAACAGGCGGATCTCATCCTCAAACGCCTCAATATCGGTGAAACGCCGATAGACGCTTGCGAACCTGACGTATGCGACCGGATCCTTTTCACGCAGGAAATCCATGACTTCCCCACCAATCCAGCAACTCTCGACCTCGGTCGCCATCCTGTCCTGGATCCTGGCCAGCAGCCCGTCGATGAAGGCCTCGAGTTCGACGCTCGAAACACGCGTCTTCTGACACGCGCGGGATAGACCGGCCATCAGCTTGAAACGACTGAATTCCTCACGCCGGCCATCCTTCTTGATAACCCTTGGAATGAATTCCTCGGCACGTTCATAAGTCGTGAAACGGCGGTGGCAGGACTCGCATTCGCGACGACGACGGATGGCGTCGCCGGTACCGGCCTCGCGGGAATCGATTACCCGGCTGTCGGGATTGCCGCAGATCGGGCACTTCATGGCATCAGCCCCCGCGTTCGATATCGGTAATCAGGTCAAGACGGCGCTGGTGGCGCTGCTCAAACGGGCAGGACAGGAACTGGTCAACCAGATCGATCGCATACTCGGCGGCCAGGAGCCTGGCGCCCATGCAGATGACATTGGCGTTGTTGTGCATCCGGGCCATGCGGGCGGTGACGTGATCATGAATCAGCGCGGCTCGTATCCCGTCAATCTTGTTCGCGGCAATGGACATCCCGATGCCGGTTCCGCATACCAGGATCCCCAGTTCGAGATCGCCGGAAGCAACCGA
This sequence comes from Deltaproteobacteria bacterium, assembly GCA_029555025.1. Lineage (GTDB taxonomy): Bacteria > Myxococcota_A > UBA9042 > DTJE01 > DTJE01 > JAGOFO01. The sequence goes on along the minus strand of JAKPTZ010000102.1, from coordinate 59,238 downwards.
CTGGGCGACCTTGCGGGCATAAACGGGATAATCGACGGATCTGTCGGGAGAATCGGTTCCGACGTCCGTTACCTGATGCCCGGCGGCGGCAAGGTGTTGAACGATGCGCGCCTTCAATCCGCAACCGGCATGATCTGAGCCAATGCCGATTTTCATCGGGTCAGGCTCCGGTCGGTTCAGTGGCAACCACGATGCGATCACGGTAAAAACCGCACTCGCGGCAGGCCCTGTGGGGCAGCCTTACGGCGCCGCAACGCGAACACTTGACCAGCGAACGCAACGTCAGGCGGTCATGATTCGCGCGACGCGAATCACGCTTCGAACGGGACTTCTTTTTCTTCGGAACAGCCATGATCAGCCTCCGTGAACTGATTCAAACAGTAACAAGCCAACCGGAAGCGCCTTGTCCGGGCAACACCCGGCTGGCATCAGTCCAGCTTCAAATCCTTCAAAGCGGTCCAGCGCGGATCGACATCGTCAATCACGCAGCCGCACGGGTCCAGGTTCCTGTCGGCGCCGCACATCGGGCAAAGCCCCCTGCAGTCCGGCCGGCACAACGGGTTCAGCGGCAACGCAAGACCAATCTCGTCGCACGCCAGCGAAAGGATATCGACCTGCTCGTCGTCAAAGAACGTGCAGTCCAAATCGTCCGTCTCGCCAAGAACCTCTTCGGGCTTGTCGCCCGCGGGATCCCTTCCTTCAATGAACACATGCCTGAACCGGCGTTCCAGGTTGAAATCCCTTTCCGCCAGACAGCGCCCGCAAACGGCCCGGAGCTTCCCGTAAACCCTTCCCTGGGCGATGACGTTCTTTCCGGCCAGGAGCAGCCTGACATCAATGGCCAGCGGCTGCCCCGACGGCAGAAACTGCAAGGTCAGCAGCCCAGCGACAACGTCGTCCGGTATCTGCATCGTCCAGTCAAGACCGTTTTCAGTGATCTCGCCGACCGGAATGCAACCAGGTCTCGGCCTTTTATGCGCCATTCCCGCAATGCCCCCGGATAGAGCCCCCGTTTTACGGGGCCACCGATACTAGGCGCAAACCCCTATTAAGTCAAGCCGTCAATTATTTTCCCCATGGCCGATTTCATCGTGGAATACGAACAGGACTAAGGGACTTGCCAAAGCCCAAACCGGTGGTAAAATAACGCGGCTTTGGGTTGTCCATTTATCAAGCGCGGAGGCGTCTGTTTCATGGTTAAGATCAGATTGGCAAGGTTTGGGGCGAAGAAGCGTCCTTTCTACAGAATCGTTGCCGCGGACTCGCACGGAAAGCGCGACGGCCGCTACATCGAACTCCTGGGCACATACGATCCTCTCAAGGATCCGCCCGAAGTCAGGCTCAACAGCGAACGGATCCTTTACTGGAAGTCTGTCGGCGCCCAGTTGTCCGACACGGTCGCCAGCATCCTGAAGGCTAACAAGGTCGCCTAGGGCGCCCTTTCGGGAGGTACCTATGGCCGAAGCCATGCGGGAACTCGTTACCTATATCGCGAAGGCTCTTGTTGACCTGCCCGACGATGTTTCGGTTACCGAAGTCGAAGGCGAACAGACCTCGGTCATTGAACTGAGGGTTGCCAAGGAAGACATGGGCAAGGTTATCGGTAAACAGGGCCGCACCGCCAAGGCCATCAGGACGGTGGTGAACGCCGCCGCCACGAAGATGAACAAGCGCGCCGTGCTTGAAATCATCGAGTGACGGGCCCTGCCGGTACTTTCCCGGCATTTCCGCATGACGGGAATGCCCTTCGCAGAACCAAGACTTCATGAACACGAAATCCCCAATCGAGCTGGGAAAAATCGCGTCGGCGCACGGACTTGGGGGCGAGGTAAACTACGTCCCGTTCAACCTGGCGTCCGAACTCCCGTTCGAGGGGATGGAAATCACGCTGCGCCTTCCCGACGGAAAATCGACGGTCATGACGGTCGAATCCATACGCGACAAGGGAAAGTTCCTTATCGTCGGACTGGCCGGCTGCACCGACCGGAATGCCGCCGAAAAGCTTCGCGGCGCCATCGTGTGCTGCGACCGCGATGACCTTCCCGAACTGGCGCCCGATGAATTCTACTATCGGGATGCAATCGGACTGCCGGTGATGTTCCCGGACGGACAGGTCGTCGGAAAGGTATCCCAGGTTCTTTCCCTTGCGACGGACGTTATCGAAATCACATCCGATTCCGGCCAGGAATGGATGATTCCGGTGGTTGAAGGCTTCGTGCGGCGGATGGATCGCGACGCGGTGATAATCGAACCGGACGCGCTGGAGATGGAATGACAGATTTTCTGCCTTCATCGCCGGTTCCGTTCAGATTCAGGATCCTTTCACTGTTTCCACAGATGGTTCGTGAAGCGGCTGCCCATTCAATTATCGGCCGCGCTGCCACGGCCGGCCTGATTGACATCGATGCAATCGACATCCGCGATTTCACTACCGACAGGCACCGCACCGCCGACGACATCCCGTTCGGCGGCGGACCGGGCATGGTCATGAAACCGGAACCTGTTGCCGGGGCAATCCGCGCCGCAAAGGAACTGATGCCCGATGCACTGGTCGTGCTGATGTCCGCTTCTGGAAGACTTTTTGACCAGGCGATGGCGACACGGTTCGCAAGCCATTCCGGCGGCCTGATCCTTGTGTGCGGTCATTACGAAGGCGTCGATGAGCGAATCGCAGAGCACTTCTGCGACATGGAAGTCTGCGTCGGAGATTACGTGCTCAGCGGCGGCGAGCTTCCGGCATTGACCGTCATGGACGCGACGGCCAGGCTGATCCCCGGCGTGCTTGGAAACGTTGAAAGCCTGCAGGACGAGTCGCACAACGACTCGATGCTCGAATGCCCTCAATACACGCGGCCCCGGGATTTCGAGGGACATCTGGTTCCGGACGTGCTCTTTTCCGGCAATCACGCGAAAATCGCAAGATTCCGACGCGAATGCGCGCTTGCGAAGACCAGGGCGAACCGGCCCGATCTGGTCGATCGCCTGGAACCGGAAACAGCGCCGGAAGCCCCCCGGGAATCCGCGCATGAAAACGGGCTGAAGCCTTCAACCAATGATCCGGGGATCCCGACCGGCTGGGGAAGACCTGTCGATGAATAAACCTGTCTGTCAGATTGCCGCTGCACTGGTGCACCACCCGGTATATGACAGGATCGGGGAGGTTGTCGCCACCTCGGTGACATCGGTCGATATCCACGACATCGCGCGAGCGTGCCGTACCTATGGACTGAACCGGTACTATCTGGTGACACCAATCCTGGCCCAACGCGAAATGGTTGACCGAGTCGCCGGCCACTGGTCGGAAGGGGCGGGCGGAAAGGCCGGGCACCCTCGTGGGCCGGCGCTTGAGCTTGTCCGGACGGTTCATGACCTCCAGTCGGCCATTGAAGACTTCCAGTTGACGTTCGGGATCAGGCCCCAGGTCGCGGTGACCAGCGCCAACCCGATGCGCGATGCCACGTCCTTCGCCGATCTTCGCAAAACGATCGAATCCGGGAAGATCCCCGGGCTGCTGATCGTTTTCGGCACCGGGTGGGGACTCGCCGACAGCATCATCGAGAAGTCGGACATCAGGCTGGAGCCCATCTCCGGGCCGACGGAATACCGACACCTGTCTGTAAGGGCTGCCGCAGCAATCACTCTTGACCGCTTGATGGGTGTCAGCATATACTAGTGTGCCCTTGGGGTTCTGAACATCGGCGATCAAGGCGATCCCGGGTTTGGCCGAAGGGTTGTTTTTGATAAATCGTGCACGATTACGAGGCTTTATATGCATCAGACAATCCAGATGCTCGAGCAGATCCACCGCAGGGGGGATCTTCCCGATTTTCATCCCGGCGACACCGTGAAGGTTTTCGTTCGCGTCCGTGAAGGCGACAAGGAACGCCTCCAGATGTTCGAAGGCTATGTCATCGGTCGCAAGGGCAACGGAATCCACGAAACCTTCACCGTCCGCAAGATCTCTTACGGAATCGGCGTCGAAAGGATTTTCCCGGTTCACAGTCCGATGGTTTCCAGGCTGGAAGTCGTCGCACGCGGCCGTGTCCGCCGCGCCAAGCTGAACTACCTGCGCGCCCTGAAGGGCAAGGCGGCGAAGATCAGCGAGCGGAAGACGTGGCTGGTCGGCGCGGTCAGCAAGACCGATGATACAGACTCAGCTTCTGAATGATTTGCCGTCCGGGCCGGGATTCATTGAAGACTGGGCCCGAAAAGGCGGTTTCCCGTCAATTGCCGGCGTCGATGAGGCCGGCCGGGGCTGCTGGGCCGGCCCGGTTTTCGCGGCTGCCGTAATCCTGCCCGAACGATTTGATCTTCCCGATCTTGACGATTCCAAGACACTTTCGCACGCCGATCGCGACGCGCTGTATTCGCCGATAAAGGAACAGGCTGTGGCCTGGGCCGTCGCCCAGTCTTCGTGCCAGGACATCGAGTCGTTGAACATCCTCGGCGCGACGCTGAAGGCGATGAAGGCCGCGGTCGAGCAGGTCTGCGCCAGGGTGATGCCCTCCATCGTGGTTGTCGACGGCACGAACATCATTCCGGGACTCGCAATGCCCCAGAGGGCCTGGGTTCGCGGGGATCACCTCTCCTATGCCATCGCGGCCGCATCGATACTGGCGAAGGTTTCCAGGGATCGGCTGATGGAAGAAATGGATCTTGTCTATCCAGGCTACGCCTTTTCTTCCCACAAGGGCTACGGAACCGCCGCGCACCGCGCCGCGCTGGATCGCCTTGGGCCATGCCCTATCCATCGACGCGGGTTCAAGCCGATTGCGGCGATGCTCCGTTCCCGCTGAACTCTTTCTCCAAGCTCAGAAGGCATCCTCGATAATCTCGATTTCAGGTCGGCCCGCAGACATCACCACGGCCGCGACAAAGAACCGGACTTCATCGAACAGGAATGGGCACTCCTGAAGGTACGACTCGGTCGTCATCCGTATCTTCTTCCTCTTTTCGATTCCGACGCTTTCGGCCGCATCCGCCGCAACTCCACGACTTCTTGACCTGACCTCGCACACGACGATCTGGCGCCCGCTTATGGCCACGATATCGATTTCACCCCAGGGCTTGCGATAGTTCCTGGCTATTATCCGATATCCGCGCCGGACAAGTTCGCCGGCCACCAGTTCCTCGATCCTCAGACCTTCGGCCTTCCGTGAATCCATCGAAGTGTTCCTCCGCCGGTCGCGATGCGGGGCGCAATTGCCCGATAGTTGACTTCCATGTCGAACCGGCGGCGTGTTGCGTTACACTAGGTCGTCGCGCAACGACCTTCTTTCAGGGGAAAACGATGGGCAAGGCTTCAAGAAGGCTCAGGCAAGGCTCGGCGACCGCGACCCGGACGGAGCCGGCGCCGGTTTCCGCAGCCATGGTCGGGGTTCTGGCAGCGGTCATGCCGATACTTTCCGTGCTGCCCTACGGCCCTTTTCACGTGCTTCCGGCGGTGACGCGAATACCGCTTGCCGCCATCCTGTCCCTTTCAATGCTGTCGGGCATCCCGCGACTGGCGCGATTCAACGGACGGCGAGCCGCGCTTGCCCTGGAGGCGGCCGGGCTTGCCGTCATCCTTGGCACGTGGTTCCTTTTGAAGCTGGTCGGCCTGCATCCTTCCGGCACCGATGACAACATCTATTTTTACCTGGCAAACCGCGTTGCGGAAGGCGCGGTGCCTTACCGGGACTTCTTCTTCAGCCACCCCCCGGTGCACCTGCTTGTCCCGGCCGCCGTGTTCAAGATTGCCGGATACTCCATCGGCGCCGCAAAGCTGATTCCGGTTCTGGCCCAGACGATTGCCGGGCTTTTCATGTACCTGACGCTACGGCCGGTTTCCCGGCCAATGGCCCTGGTTGCCCTGTTTGCCCACTTTTCCACGTACCAGATTCTGATGGGCTCAACCGACATGAACGGCGAAAACATCATGACGATGTTCCTGTGGGCGGCCGCCTGGGCCGGCTTCAGACGTTTTCCGGTGGTTGCGGGCGTCCTGGCGGGACTGGCGATCGGAACCGGCATGTACGCGCTGGCGGGCGTCCTGGCGGTGGGAATCGCAATCCTTGTCGCCGACCGCAAGGCCGCCGTCCGCTACCTTATCGGATTCATTGGCATTTTTGCACTAATGCTGCTGATTTTCGGAATTTCCGGCGGCAAGTCGTTCTTCGACGGGGTCTTCCTTTACCACACCAGGAAGGCTGTCAGCGCCGAGGGAAGACAGTCGCTCTTTTCAAGTCCCAACCCCTTCAGGATGGCCGTGATCCTGATTTCCAACCTTGCGGCCTTCCTGAAGGGCCCGACCTTCCTGAAGACCCTCTATTACCACGGTGCCATGTTCCTGCTTCTGCTGCCGGCCACATGGATGGCCGCGCGGGAAGCCATCCGCGGCTTTCGAACCGATGCCTTCAAGCCGCACTTCATCGCCCTTTCCAGCGTTGCGGCCACAGCCCTTTTCCTTTTACAGTGGGCAGCCGTCAACGAAGTCTATGACTTCTATCTGGTTCCGATGCTGTCCTTCATGTGCCCGGCTGTCGGCTATGCCGTCGATCAGGCCGTTTCCCGCATGAAGCGGGCGTCCGACGCATCCAGCCTGGCCTTTCCCCTTGCCGTTCTTGCGGCCGCGTGGCTTGCCGTTCCGTGGTCGGCCCACCTGAACGCTGCACTGTGGCCGGAGGAGTCGAAGTTGAAGGGACAGAAGGTCGCGTACGAATGGCGTGACCCTGCAATCCTGAAGGGACCGGCCGGCCTGACGAAGGCACTATTCTTCGCCGACAGCCGCGAACGTGGCGCCATCACGCCGTATTACCGGCACTACATCTGGAACAAGTCGCTGGCGTTTGACAGCGTCGATGAGATCGCCGACTTCGTCAGGCAGAACACCACCCCCGAACAGACGCTGACCGGGGCTTCCACGCTGGCCCCTCTTGTGGCGCTTCACGCCGGCAGGCGGATTTCGGCGGACGAGGCCGACACGAACGGCAAACGTTTCAGTTCGGGCATGCTCTCGGACGCAGGCTTCATCGACCAGGTCTGTGCGGACAAGGTCGCCTTCGTCGTGTCGGCCTCAGGTTCGTACTTCCCGTTTGACAAGATGACTTCCGCGGAGCCGTTCAAGTCACGGTTCCAGCCGGCAAGGACGTTCAACGAAAAGAAGCTGAAGCACTTCAAGGACTTCCCGATTACCCTGTTCAAGACCAGGGAGAACATCGAATGCGGCCGGATGTAACCCGACTGAAGCCTTTCCTTGATGCCGTTTACGACAGGTTCCACACCGAGGAATCGCTTGCGTGCGACCCACTGTCGTTTCCAAGGCAATACCGGGATCCGATCGACCGCGAGGCCGCGGCCGTCATCGCGTCCGCATTCGCCTTCGGGCGCGTTGCCGCTTTCATGCCCGTTATCGACAAGGTGCTTTCACGTCTTGGCGAAAGCCCCGGACAGGCACTGGCGGAAGGCAACCGCGCCCTGTTTCGCGAAGTGGCCGACGGCGTGATTTACCGCTTCGCGACACCACCCAACGTCGAGGCGTTGCTGTCCGGCACCGCCGCGCTTCTGCGGCGCGACGGATCGCTTGAACCTTCGGTCATGTCCGGTTTTGCGGCCGGGGGAACGGTCAATGGCCTTCTTTCACTTGCGGACGCGCTGCGATCATCCGGCGACGGCGACCCCGGATTCCTGGTTCCGGTCGGAAACCCCGACTCGCCGATGAAGCGGCTGTGCATGCTCCTGCGTTGGATGGTCAGGCGCGACGGGATCGACCTGGGCATCTGGAAGGGGCTGCGCCCCTCGGATCTTCTTTTTCCACTGGACGTTCACGTGTTCAGGATTTCCGGCCTGCTCGGCCTTGGGCCTGCCGGCCAGAACAACGCACCGCGCATGAAGGACGCTATCGCCCTTACCAGGCAGCTTGCCGAACTCGATCAGGAAGACCCGGTCAGGTACGACTTCGCCCTGTCGCACCTGGGAATTTCGGGCACCTGCCGGGGCTCGGCCGGCCCGAACTGCGCGGACTGCCCCCTTGTGACAGTCTGCGGCGCCCGCGTCGCCTGCGATTGAAACGATAAAGAACCATCCATCGATAAAGCCCCTGTCCAGCCGAATCATCGGCCCGGACTCACCTCACACGACAGGGGTTCCGACATGTCAACCACGATTCTTTCAAGCAGCGCTGGCCGGGCACATCGGCCGCGGGTTGTCGCCGCCATCAAATCCGCCGGATCCGCCACACCGATCATCGCGACATTGCTCCTGGCCTGCGGCGTGCCGTCAGTTGGCGAATGGGAAGAATTCGGCGCCGACCGGGACATCCCGGTATCGGATGCGGCAAACACCGCAAGGCCGGACATCCCGACTCCGAAATCGTGCACCACGAACGATGACTGCGGTGATCAGGCGCTACATTCCAGGATGTGCGACGTTCCGATCTGCGACCTTGGATACTGCTCTGCAAGGCGCCGGCAGGTGGGCCATCCGTGTGACGATTCAAATGCGACAACCGTCATGGATTCATGCCGCGCCGACGGAACCTGTGCAGGAACCCAGTACCTGTGCGGCGACCATATCTGCACGGATTCCTTTGAAAACTGCACGACCTGCCCGGCCGACTGCGGTTGCGGGGCGAACATGTACTGCCGCGACGGCGATTGCCTTTCCATCCCGGAAGACGAAGACGGCGTCTGCGAAAAACTTGAAGACTGCGCCACTTCGCCCGTCGATTGCGCCTGCCCCGCGTCCCAGGCCTGCATCGACGGAAGCTGCATGGATTGCAGTGTCGCCTGCGCGCAGGATCACAGGAACTGCGGCGAATTCGAAGGTTGTGATTGCGGAAGATGCACCGACGGACTGGTGTGCGGCAACTGGGGGCAGTGCGCGGTTCCCGGCGACTGCGGCGACGGGGAATGCCTGAAGGATTTTGAAAACTGCCTGGATTGCCCCGAAGACTGCCCGTGCCAGAAAGGTTACGGCTGCACTTCGGCCGGCCGCTGCGTATCGTGCAGAACAAGCTGCCAGGGCATCGAATGCGGGACGGTTGACGGCTGCGACTGCGGCACCGCCGGCGTCTGCCAGCGCTGCGCCGCCGGACGCGTCGTCACCGACTGCCAGTGCGTGTGCTCCACGGCCGGCCGGGAATGCGGCAATATCGGGGAATGCACCTGCGGGTCGATGAACGGCGGATGCATGGACAGAATGAAGTGCGAAAACGGGCTGTGCATGCCGGACTGCCCGAAGGTGTGCGACGACATCGAGTGCGGCGCCATTGGAAACTGTCTCTGCGCGCGATGCCCCGCCAGCCAGGTCTGCTACGATGGCGGCTGCGCGACCGTCACGTTCGACAAGGACGTGTATGAACCGGACAACTACCCGGGACAGGCCGCGTACCTGGGCGAATTCACCGATGGCGACAACTCCACTGACTGGGACGTCATCGCGAACATACTGGAACCGGAGGATCGCGACTGGTACGAGGCCACGGTCGAGGACACCTGGGGCGAATACCTTGCGGTCGATGTAAGGCTGGACGGGATGTCCGAGGACGCCGACCTGAACCTGATGGTCTGTTACAGGTGCGACAGGGGAAAACTTACGGAACCGGATCTGGATCCTTCGGGCGACGTGTTTGAAACCGTTTCTTCAATCGAAGGGGCCCGATGCTTCGAATCCAGGCGGCGCTGGGGAATCGCCGAACACATATCATTCGATCCGGTATGCAGCGGTGGATTCGACGACTCGGGAACCGTCTTCGTCAAAATCTCGCCTGCCCAGCGTGACGACGCCAGGACGGACTACCTGCTCGCCATCTCGTTCTAGGCCGGCGCCGCCCGGGAACCATGGCTCGCAAACATACCTTCAAACAACGAACCGGCTATCTGGTAAAATTCCGGCTGGCTGGAACCTGCCGGGGCCGTTTTCCGATGAACCGGGAAGAAAGCGGGATTGTCTTTATCGGCCGTGGATGCGGTTGCGGCTGCCTGTCGTGTACCATGTCGGAAGGACGCATCGGCCCGGCGCCGGCGTCGCTCGAAATCAGGGATCTGCCTGTTTGCCACCGCGCGACGATCATGGCCGGCGACCTGATTCACGAAGACGTTGTCCCGATAATCAAGTCACTGCGCGAACTCGGATCCGAAGAGGTTTTTCTTTACGTCCACCCGGCCTGCAACGATGTGACACTGCTTAAGACGATGGCCGAAAGCGGGCTGACGGGCCTTCACGTCGTGATTCCCGCATCCGACAGGGCCACGCTTGCAAAACTCTGCGGCGCCCGCGCCAGGCTGGAATCAATCGCGCTGCTGCTGAAGGCGGCCGCATCGCTTCACCTCGACGTCACGGCGGAACTGCCGGTGACGCAGGAAAGCCTGCCTGGAATCACCGATACCTTCAGGCGGGTCAAGGGCCTTTGCCCGACCATCCGAAAGGTGGCCCTGCCCTTCAGGGCGACTCACGGACCAGCTTCGGCTGGCGCCTGGGACTTCAGGCTGGCGTCCGAACCGATACGGGAAATCGCGGCCATGGCCCATGCCGCCGGGATTTCCCTGACGATCGGTGGCTTCGAGGGACCGGCCCCGTGCGTCATCGATATCGAGGACGCAAAAGTCGAACATTACCCGGGTCTTGACGGATCTCCCGGCCTTCTGCGTGAACGCGGGGCTGCCGTCGCCGCCTCATGCGCTTCGTGCGGCATCCGGAAGTCGTGCAACATGGGAATGCACGCGTTCGCGGGCAAGGCGCCGGATCCGATCGCGTGGGTCGATCCCGACCGCTCCCCCGAACCAGGCGTGCCCGTCGCTTCCGGCTTGTCCCGATGCAGGACGACGACGCTTTTCTCCCGCAGGGAAAGGCTCGATTCACTTCTTGCGCGGGCGGCCACGATTGACCGGTGCATGGCGCCGTGGGATTCGATCGAGGTTCATGACAGAACCGGACGGGTTGCCCCGTGCGAAGGTTCCTGGCCAAGACGCGAAATCCTGGGCACGCCGGACGGCACCTGCGACGGCTGGCTGACCGACGGAATCCTGAAATCGTTTCAGGGCGACAGGATGACCTCGATGCGTCGACTGATGGTTGACGGCGGACGCCAGGCAACGTGCAACCGGCACTGCCCCAGGTTTGCCGAAAGCTGGTCGGATCTGCCTCCGGTCAGGCTGCCCCGGACCGAGGTGTTTGATTCCAACCTTGCCCTGGGGCTTTCGGAATTCATCGAGGGTTCGGCCAGGGTCAAGTCGCGGCCACGCAACATCACGATATCGCCCAGCCTGAAGTGCAACCAGCGCTGCAGGATGTGCGACCTGACCGACGAAGACGCCGGCGCGACCGGCATCGACACCCCGCCGGCGCTGCTTGACGAGCTTGTCGAACTGCTGCCGACCACCGCGACGGTGGCGTTGACGGGCGGGGAACCGCTTACATCAAGGCGAATGGTCGAAATCCTGCAATCGATCACCCCGGATCGGCTTCCGGATACCAGTTACACGCTTACGACCAACGGAACCCTCCTTGCCCCGGCGCTGATTGAAAGGCTGCGGCCGACATCGATGGCCCGAATCATCGTTTCGATCAACGCCGCGACCGCGGCGACCCATGAACTTGTAACCGGGACTAAAGGCACGTTCGACAAGGTGATCGGCAACGTCGCGGCGATGGTCGCGGCCGCCGGCGGGATGCCGCGCAAGCCGACCGTTACGGCCAGTTTCGTGGTCATGAAAAGCAACCTGGGCGAGCTTGGCGCCTTCATCGAGCTTGCCGCCCGCCTGAAGACCGAAGTACGACTGCTGCCCATCGAAAGGGATCGGATGGGCGAAAGCTTCTTCACGGACGAAGCGTCGAAGAAACACGCGGAATGCGTTGTCAGAAGCCTGCTTGACAGGTATATGCTTGTCTGGCCGCATGCGGCGCGACAACTGAAGGGCCTGCTGTCGGTGCTGCGGATGCGGTCGGGGATGACGGATCCCCTTTGAACATCGGATTGATATGGACCTTTCCGGGGAAAGCCGCCTGATACGAATCGCCGCGGGATGCAGCCTGGGTTGCAGTTTCTGCACCGTCGGTCAGGGACGGGAAGGGGTCTGCCCCGATGACGCCGTGGCCGGCCGCTTCGAAATCCCCGAGGCGTCACGATATCTCCTGCTTGCCGGCAACCTTCTTGACCGCAGGTTCGCCCCGACCGTTTCGCGCCTTGCCGACTCGGGCGCCGACGAAATTGAGGCCTATGTCCACTGCGGGCCGGCCGATCCGGCGGCGCTGAAGGATCTTGCGGCGGCCGGACTGACCGGAATCCAGCTTGTACTTCCGTCGGCCGAACGTGAAATGCTGGCAGGCCTGACCGGAGGCCGCGGCAGCCTGAAGATGGCCGCGATGATACTTTCGGGCGCAAGGGAACTCGGCCTGGAAGTGACGCTTCAGATTCCCGTCATGAAGGCCAACGCGGAATCAATCGACGACACGGTCGCGAGGGCGTCCAGGCTCTGCATGCCGGCCCGCGTCACGCTCGACTTCGTGTCCGAATCCAGGCGGGACGGCACGCAGAATAAGTGGGATCCGGCAATCGCCATCGAATCGGCAACCCGCACAATCAAGTTCTGCCAGGATAACGGCGTCATCTTCCAGATCGGTCGCAACGAGGCGCCGCCACCGTGCATCTTTCCGCTGAAAAACGTCCCGGCACTCGCATGGGGGGATCTGGCCGGAATTCCGTCGGACGGCAATATCGCCAGGTCAAAGGCTCCATTTGAAGCGTGCGCCGCATGCGACGCCCGGGAAATCTGCACCTTTTCCGGACGTCACCTTGAACCTTCGACACCGCCGCGGCCGCTGCGGGGCGGACAGGGCGGCGACCAGGATCAGGTGTGGCTGGACGCCGCGGCGATCTGGGTCAGGCGCAACGAACTGCGCACCTTGCGACAGGAGCTTGCCCGTCGTCACCCCATCTGCATGAATCCGTGGACCAACCTTGAAACGCACAGCGTCCGCGGGGTCGCAATAAGCTGCGCCACTCACCGCTTCCAGTACGGCACCGTCGATCAGTGCGTCTCGTGGCACGACGTCAGCCTTGCCCAGGCCTGGAACAGCGATGTGATGCAGTCGCTGCGGCACCAGATGAAGATCGGCCAGCCGCACCTGCACTGCCGGCCCGACTGCGTCGTCTTCCACGGTGGCGGCCCGGGCGATTCGTGGCTTACCGCCGATCCGCTGACGGACGTGTTCCACAGGAACCTGGTCACCAACCTGAAGGAAATCATCGACGGCGCCGAGATCCTTGAGTCCATGCCGCAGAACCTGGTAATCGCCCCGTCGCTTCACTGCAACATCGCGTGCATCATGTGCCGCTTCCCCGGGGAAGTAAGGGACGCCCCTGATCCGTCAAAGACGATGATGTCCGAACGCCAGTTCGACGAGGTCATCGAGATGATGCCGTACCTTCGGGTGCTTAACATCACCGGCGGGGAGCCCCTGATTGCCGACGGAACAAGGCGCCTGTTGAAGGCGTTCAAGACCGACAGATTCAGGGACGGGGGAATTGCGCTGACGACCAACGGGATCCTGCTGGACAAATCCCTGATATCCGACATGAAGAAGTCCCGTCTTCTTTCCATCATCATCTCGGTCAACGCGGCCAGCCGCGAGACTTACCGCCACGTGACCCTTGTTGACGCCTACGACAGGGTCATCAACAACGTGACCGAACTGATGCGGGCGCGACGCGAATTCAATCCCCTTCCAAGGGTCGTCCTTTCTTTCGTGATCATGAAGTGCAACTTCCGCGAAATTCCGGACCATATCAGGACGGCCGCGCGTCTTGGAACCGACATCCAGCTTCTGCCCATGGTTGGAAAGCTCGGGGGGGAGAGCATGTTCATGTGCAGGCAGGATCTTCAGGAACTGCTTGATTTTGTCGATCGCGAGGTGGTGCCGCTCGTCGCCGGCATGAAAGGCAATTTCCGCCGCGAAGTGACCACCCTGCGCTCGACCATGTCCCGCCGCATCAAGGACGACGACTACTCCATGTTCTGATGTCGGGGCATGCCTTGTGACAGTCCGCGCAACACAAAATTTCACAGCTGACACAGCAACAATTATCGCCGACAAGCAAGCTGTAACAGTTGTAACAACTTTCCATTGACTCCGCTTTTCTTCCGTGGATAGAATCGAAAGTTCACGTTCATTCCCCGTATATCCAGTCCGAAGCGGACGGAACGGCCGCATTATTTCAGGCCGTCCCCGGGGGATGGCTGTTTGTTGTCATGTACCTTTACTCTTATTCCGGGGGAAACCATGCTGCACGAACCTGCCGTCCAATGCGAAAAGGATTTCGCGGCCAGTTACAAGCAACGCCTGGGGGTCTGGATGTTTCTCTTGTACGCGCTGGTCTATGCCGGCTTCGTCGCGATCAACCTGATTGACCCCGCGATGATGGAATCCAGGATCTTTTTCGGATTGAACCTGGCCGTCGTCTATGGGGTCGCGCTGATCCTCTTCGCGCTGATCCTCGCGGTCATCTACAACCTGATGTGCCTTCGACGCGAGCGCCTGGCCGCGGAATCAAACGAGGGAGGTAACTGACCATGGCAGTAATGATTTTCGTTGCCTTCGTCGCCGTTGTGCTTTCGATGTCCTTTTACTTCGCGCGCAGGGCAAAATCCGCCTCCGGATACTACGCTGCCGGTGGAAACATCCACTGGGGGGTCAACGGGGTCGCGTTTGCCGGGGACTATCTTTCCGCGGCATCCTTCCTTGGCATCTGCGGCATGATTGCGACCGTCGGCTATGATGGATTCCTGTACTCGATCGGGTACCTGGCCGGCTGGATTGTCGCCTTGTTCGTCGTCGCCGAACCGATGAAGCGACTTGGAAAATACACCTTCACCGATGCCCTGGACTCGAAGTTCAACTCAAAGGGAATCCAGCTTGCCGCGGCCATCAGCACGCTGATCGTTTCGGTGTTCTATCTGATCCCGCAGATGGTCGGGGCCGGCGTCCTGGTCACGCCGCTTCTGGGCCTGCCCCACGCGGCCGGCGTCATAATGGTCGGGGCAATCGTCATCGGCATCGTCGCAACCGCCGGGATGACCTCGACCACTTACGTCCAGTTCCTCAAGGGCGGTCTTCTTGTCATCTTCGCGCTGGTGATCACGGTGGCGCTTCTTGTCCGCGGCCTTTCCACCGAACCGGATCAGGGCGGATCGGTTCCATTCCACAAGTACCTCACCGTTGAAACCACCGAAATCGACGGCGTGCTTCAGCCGCCGGATGCCGAAAGCAGGATTGTTTCGGTCGCGACAACACCCGCCGGCACGTTCGTCAGGATGGCGCATCAAAAGAAAGTCGGATGGTTCAGGAAGGAACAGGCCGAAGACAGGATAAGGCTTCACGAGACCCAGTGGACGTCGATTCTTCCCGACGGCTCGAAGACGGTGAACGGCGAGCCGGCCGTGGGCCAGAACCAGCTTCGACTTGTCGGAAACCTGGAAGCAATCGACGGAAAGACGGGCGATGAAGCCCGGACTGGCCCTGTCGGTCCGTTCGAATTCCTTTCGAAGATCGGTTCGGATAAAACGGTGGTCAAAACCTGGAAATCGACGAAATTTGAAGACGGTGGCGAAAAAATCACCGCCTATTACCCGACCCTCTCTTCGGGCAACAAGGTGATGCGGCCCGGCCAGAAATTCAAGATTGAAGGCTCTCCGCTGGAAAAATTCGACTTCATTTCACTGATGCTTGCCCTTTTCCTTGGCACCGCGTCTCTTCCGCACATCCTCATCAGGTACTACACGGTCAGGACACCGGCGGCGGCCAGGAAAAGCACCATCGTCGCGATCGCGGTCATCGGCCTGTTCTAGGTGCTGACGATGTACATGGGTCTTGGCGCCATGGTCAACAGCGTGGTCAACCCGGCGGACAACAACATGTCTGGCCCGCTGCTTGCCAGATCCTTCGGCACGGCCCTTTTCGCGATAATTTCCGCAATCGCCTTCGCGACCGTCCTGGGAACCGTCTCGGGATTGATTGTCGCGGCCTCGGGGGCGGTCGCGCATGACTTGATGGATCGCTTCCTGGGCATGAAGCTTGACGACAGGTCCAAGGTTCGCGCCGGAAAGATCGCGGCGGTTGTGGTCGGGATAATCGCGATCGTGCTGGGCATCATCTTCCAGGGCATCAACGTTTCGTTCCTGGTCGGCCTGGCTTTCGCGGTCGCGGCCTCGGCAAACCTTCCGGCAATCATCATGCTCCTGTTCTGGAAGAAGACTACCGCGAAGGGAATCGTGGCATCTATTATCGTCGGCATCACGACAGCGGTCGGCCTGATCCTGCTTTCCCCGGAAATCTATCCCTTGTACGGGCTTCAGGCATCCGCCGCGCCGATACCGTTTACAAATCCGGGCCTTATATCGATTCCTGCAAGTTTCCTGACGCTTGTCGTGGTATCTCTGTTGACGCAGAAGAAGCCAGCCACGAACTTGGCCTGAATAAGGAGAGGAACGACATGAGAAAGGCATCCCTCGTCATCTTCCTTGCGCTGGCATGCATTTCGATGCCGGCAAGGGCAATCAAGCTGGAACAGTCCAAGGACATGTTCCTCAACATCAACCTGCTTCTTCAGTTCCAGGCCCAGCTCATCCAGGAAGGGGCCCCGGATCAGAAGTCGTGGGGCAAGGAATTCTTCCTTCGCCGGGTTCGACTGCTTCTTGGCGGCCAGGTCAACAAGTACATCAGCTTCTTCATCGATACCGACATGCCCAACTGGGGAAAGGGAAACGACTGGAACAAGCCGACCTTCTTCATCCAGGACGCCTTCCTGACATTCAAGGTGGTTGACCAGTTCATGGTGGATGCCGGCCTGATCATCGCCCCCTTCAGCCGGCACGGATACCAGAGCGCCGTGAGCCTGTTCGGCCTGGAATACCACTCGGACCTGATCAAGTACCCGACCGAAGCGACCAAGGTTTGGCGGGACGCGGGCGCGCAGATACGCGGGTATATCTTCAAGGAACAATTGCAGTACCGCTTCAGCGTCATGAACGGGTCGAAAAATGACGTTCTTCAGAAGGACATCAACGACAAGGCCGTGGTTCTTACCAACCCGAAGGACTATCCAAGGGTGACCGCCCACTTGCGTTACAACTTCCTGGGAACCGAAACAGACATGTTCGCGAAAGGAATCCATTTCGCGGACAAGCCGATCGTTTCGCTGGGCGTCAGCTTCGACTATCAGCAGGATGCCGGCATCGACAGGCTTGCCGAATTTGAAAAGACTGCCGCCGGAAAGGACACAGCCATCATCGCGAAGGATGGAAAACTTGGCGACTACATGGGCGTATCGGCCGACCTGTACGCGGAGGTCCCGTTTGCGGGAAAGGATCACGAATTCATCCTGATGGCCGACTTCTACAGGTACTGGCAGGGCAAGGCATCCGCAGCCTCCGGCATCGGGCTGTTCGGCGAATTCGGTTATCGGTACAAGACGTTCTCGCCGATATTCGGAATCGACTGGTTCAAGAGCGACCTGCCGGACAAGGATCTGCTGGTTATCCATGGCGGACTGGTGTGGTGGGCCGTCAAGCACAACGCAAACATCAAGCTGGACGCGGCCGTCAAGCGACAGGGGGATGTCCTGGACTCGCCGTTCATGACGATGATCACCCTGCAGGGCCAAATCTATTTCTAGGGACAACCGCTTGACTTTCAAGGACATTCCAACTATTTGAAAGGGGAGTGCGCGACAAACGCATCCCCGGGGGACGCCAATTGAAACGGAAGCCAGGCCACGTCCGTTATCACTGGAAGAGCTTCCTTATCAACATACTGTCCCCGGTCATCCTGGCCGTCATCCTGTTCAACGTGCTGATATTTGCCATCGTGATCCCCGAGATGAAAGACAACCTGATCGAAAGGAAACACGAGCTTATCCGGGAACTTACAAGGGCCGAGCTGAGCGAAATCGAGGCGCTTTACCAACAGCAGGCCGATGGGATAATCGACAGGGAAACGGCCCAGAAGACGGCGCTCTCACGCCTTCGCTCCGTCAGGTACGGCGACGAGGGCAAGGACTATTTCTGGGTCACCGACAGCCATCCCAGAATGATTCTTCACCCATACCGTCCGGATCTGGAAGGCCAGGATCTCTCGGATTACTCCGATCCCAGGGGCAAGCGGCTTTTCGTCGAGATGGCCCGCGTGGTTCTTGATGCCGGGGAAGGTCGCGTCGACTACCTGTGGCAGTGGAAGGACGACTCGAAAAAGATCGTTCCCAAGGTTTCCTTCGTCAAACGTTTCGAGCCTTGGGACTGGGTCATCGGAACCGGCATATACATCGAGGACGTAAGGGCCGAAGTCGACAAGGTCACCCGCAAGGTAATCAACATCTCGCTCGGCATATCGCTGCTTGTCGCGCTTCTCCTTCTTTACATGATCCGGGGTTCTCTGGCCATCGAGCGCCAGAGGTCGCTGACCCAGGCGGCCCTGCGTGACTCCGAGGAAAAGTATCGAACGCTTGTCGAATCGAATACCGAAGGGATCATGCTTGCCATCGACGGCAAGCCTGTGTTCTGCAACAGGGCGTTGCTGGACATGACCGGACACTCCGCGGCGGCCTTCACCTCGCTGACCATGGACGAGATCATCGGTAAAGACTCGAAACTGATTGCCAGGGATGGAAAAACAATCGACGTAATCATCTCCAATACTCCCGTAACCATGGGCGGACGCGCCGGAAGCCTGATATCTTTCAAGGATATCGGCCGCGGCCGCGCGAATCAGCCGGCCGTCACGAAACTTCTGTCCGATCTCCAGACGTCGCTGCTCCTTTCGAATTCCTCGATCGGCGCGACCGGCCTCAACACGCTCGAATGCACGCTCGACACGTCGATTCAGCAGGCGGCCGCCATGATGACGGCGCGCGGCGTGGATGCCATCATGGTGCGGACGAACGCGGACGAGCCGGTTGGAATCGTGACGGACACGGACTTGCGCCAGCGCGTCCTGGTGCAACATCGCTCGCCGGCCGACAGCGTCGCTTCGGTGATGACGGCACCGCTCGCGGTCATCAATGAAGGCAGCCTTATGTTCGAGGCCGCCCTGCTGATGAAGGAAAAGGGCATACGACACCTGGCCATAAGCGGTGATCGCGGAAGGATTTCGGGAATACTCTCGCTTGGCGACGTGGTTCTGGCCCAGCGCCACCCGGCGGCGATCATCTTAAAAAACATCCAGAACGCCTCTTCCGCCGGGGAACTGACCGGCGTGCGCGGCAAGGTCAATGCCCTGGTTTCGGCAATGCTTGAAAACGGGACGGCGCCTGACGCGGCGACAAGGATGATGTCCGGAATCGCCGATGCCTCTATCCGCAGGATTATCGAGCTGGCGCTTGAAAGGCTGGGGCCGCCACCGGCACCGTTCGCATTCATCGTCCTTGGCAGCGAGGCAAGGCGCGAACAGACCTTCAGAACCGATCAGGACAACGGAATAATCTATTCGCCGGTTCACGATCGCGAAGAAGAGGTTTCGGCATACTTCCTGAAACTTGGCGCGGCCGTCAACGAAGACCTGGATCAGATCGGCTACCTGAAGTGCCGCGGGAACGTGATGGCCGGCAATCCCAAATGGTGCAGGCCCCTTCACGACTGGCAGCGGTACTTTCTCGAATGCGTATCGTCCCAGACGCCGCAGGCTCTTCTGGACTTCAACGTGTTCTTCGACTTCAGGCACGTCTTCGGCGATGAGATGCTGGTCTTTCTGCTTCGCGACCACATCCACCGGATTGTCGCCGACCGTCACGCCTTCTTCTTCAACCTTGCCGAATCCACTCTGCAGTTCAAGCCGCCCATCGGATTCTTCGGCAACCTGCAGCTTGAATCGTCCCCGGAAAGCCCGGCCGCCTTCAACATAAAGAACGCTTTGACCCCGATGGTGAACTTCGCGCGGATTTACGCGCTGAAAAACGGGATCGACGAGTGCAACACGCTGGCGCGCCTTACACGCCTGCGGGAGGCGGGAATTCTTCACAAGAGCAGTTGCGAGGAATACGTCCAGGGATATTCCTTCCTGATGCGCCTGCGCCTTGTGCACCAGGCCAGACTGCTTCTGGGCGGAAAGGAACCGGACAATCTCATTGATCTTGAAAGCCTGACCCAGCTTGAACTTTCAACGATCAAGAAGATTTTTGCCGATATCGTGGTGATGCAGGCCAGGCTGCGCAACGATTTCGCAAGGACTGCCTGACAATCGATGAGAATCCTTTTTATCGGCGACATCCACGGTGACATCCGATCGACCTGGGAGATGCTGGACGCCGCGCGGCGGGAACTTCGAATCGGTGCGGCCGTGCAGGTCGGCGACTTCGGATTCTTCCCCGAAATCCTTGGCAACCTGCCGGACGATTTTCCACGCTTTCCGGTTCCGCTGTACGCAATCGACGGCAACCATGAAGACCACGCCTGGCTTGCCGCCTGCCGCGAGAACAGAACCGTCGAAGAATGGAAGCGACGGCTTGACCTGCATTACATGGAACGAGGGTCGGTGACCGTCATCGGCGGCACCAGGTTCGGCTTCCTTGGCGGGGCCCTGCACGTTGACAGACCGCAGGAGTTCGACTCCGCAAGCGGATCTTCCAACTACATTCAACAGGACGACGTTGCGAGCGCGCTTGAACGATTCCGGAACGAGAGGCCGGACGTGATCGTCACGCACTCGTGCCCGACCGGCATCGGAATTGGAATCCACGGCAGCCCGATCTTCCTTCCCGGGGTGCTCGCGTTCATTTCCTCGGCCGGGTTCGACGCCGGCGTTGAAGGCGATTGTGGGGATTCGGAACTGACCCGACTGTGGAATGGACTTGAGACCCGTCCAAAAGCGTGGATCTTCGGCCACTTCCACACTGACATCCTCAGGCGCGTCCATGATACCGAATTCGTTTGCGTGGCGGGAATCGACAGCAGAACAGTCACGATATGGGACTCGGACGAGGGTCGGCTGCTGTTTCTTCATTTTTGACGGCCGACGAACCCCGCTTCATGACGCGGCGGGCAAGTTCGGATATGAAGTCCAGCGACACCTCGTATTCTTCAAGGTCAAGGTTATCGACCGTGTCCCTTGTCGTGTGGTAATGACGCGGGCTGCCGGTCGCCGGATCAATCGCCACGAACGAGATGCCCTGCCATCCGGCCGTCTGGAATGCGGCCATGTCGGTGCCGCCAATCGTGATGTCGAATGGGGCGACGTCGGCAAACGGCGCAAAGCCCGGGCGCGACCCGCGAACCTCGTCAACCAGATCGACCAGCCACCGGTCGGGGCGCAGCAGGAAAAGCTCGCCTTCCGGGTCGATGTAACGCAACTGGCCGTTTGAAAGGCCGTCCATGTTGATGAAAACGGTGTTCTTCCGGTCCCACCTGCTTCGAACTTCGCGCTGAAGGGCCATCGCGCCGCCAAGTCCGGCTTCCTCGCACCCGGTCAACGCGAACACAAGCTCCACGTCCGGCGGCCGTTCCGGGCCGAGCCGCGCCGCCAGAACCGGCATTGCCGCCGCGGCGGTCAGGTTGTCGTTGGCGCCCTGGACATGACGGTTGCGCACATACACGTCGAAATTCAGCAGGAAGGCGATAATCGCGGGCGCCGTGACCGCCCACTCCACGAACCGGACATAGGGAAGCGGATCCGCGAACACCCGCAGAAGATCAAACGCCACCATCGCCGCGGTCGCCCACGTCGCAAGGGCAATCGAGCGCCTGAACGGACCCTTTGAATTCATGGTCGAGCGAACGAATGCCGGATTGAAGACAAGCCCGTTGAAAGCGGCGTCGGCGTGCCCCATGAAGACCAGGCGCAGCGATGGCTGGCCGACCGCCTTCCGCGGGCATCACGGCAAGCAGGTTCTGTGAAGGCCGCCTGAAGTAAAGCCTGGAAAGCACCGAATGGCGCCTGGTTGACTGCATCGCGTACGAGAAGGCTACCAGCGCGTGCACCACGGCGGCCCCGATCGGACACCACGGCGAGACCGCGGTGGCCGCGACCGCAAGCCCGAAATGAAGCGCGAAATTGCCATAAATGCTGCGGTGAAAACGGAACCTGTGCCAGCTTGTCTGAAGCCCGATGGCCTTCAGTTCATCCTCGACCATCTGCTGGGCGACAAGTTCGCCCGGGCTGGCCGGCGGACGCAGCGGCGCCCTGGCAACAATTTTTCGAATGAAATCAATCGCCCACCCGGCCGTCGCTTCCATCGAGTCATCCCCCGTTTTCCGGCCTGACCGATGTAACCTGTGCATCGACCGCGCCCTTCTTCAACCTTACCGTCACGACATCACCCCGCTTCAACTGGGAAGGCCCGCGAACCAGAGCGCCGCCCGAAGTCGTCACAATCGCGAATCCGCGATCAAGCGGCAGCGCCGGATTGAACGACTCGATCCGCAGCCGAAGCCTTTCCAGGTTTGCCGCGGGCCGTTCAAGCAGCCTTTTCCCGGCCGATGAAAGGCGCACGCCGGCCGTTTCCAGATGCCTGGACTTGTCCATCAGGCGTCGGGCCGGATGACCGGCGGCAAGGCGGGCCCTGCGCGACTCCAGAAGCCTTTCACGGGCATCAAGCATCCGGCGCCCGGCGGCGGCCAGCATTTCGGCGGCGTCGTCCATCGACTGGGCCGACTCGTCGATTCGCCGCGCCACGGCACGCCCCATCCTGGACGCCGCGTCGTCGATTGAAACCTGGATTTCATCCCTTGAAGGAACGACCATCTGGCCGGCCGCGGTCGGCGTCGCGGCGCGGGCATCGGCGACGTCATCGGTCAGCACGTGATCGATTTCATGGCCGACCGCCGAAATCACCGGCTTGCGCGAGCCGGCGACCGCCCTGACCGTTTTTTCGAGATTGAAGGCCCACAGGTCTTCCATCGATCCGCCGCCGCGACCGACGATGATCACATCGACTTCGGGCACCCGGTTCAGCATTTCGATGCCGCGGGCAATGCCTTCCGCCGCGCCGTCGCCCTGGACAAGCGAATCGACCACAAGTATGTCGGCCGGCCAGCGGGAGAGAATGGTCCGCGCGATATCCCGGACGGCCGCACCGCGAATCGACGTGACCACTCCGATGCGGCGCGGGAACGACGGTATCGGCCTGCGGCGCGCCGGGTCGAAGAGCCCCTCCGACATCAGGCGGGATCGCAGTTCCTCGAGTTGCCTCAACAGGTTTCCGGAACCGGACAGTCGAACCGAATCGACCGACATCTGGTATCTGGACGCACCGGCCCACGCGGTTATCCGGCCGGTCGCGACGACGCGGTCGCCATCCTTCAATATCGGCGCCCGCCCGGCCCCGGCGAACCGGTAGATGACGCAGTCCAGCTTCTGGGTCGAACCCTTCGCATCCCGTTCGGCCAGCGAAAAATAGACGTGCCCGGACATCGCCGGCTTGAACCCGCTCACTTCACCTTCAACGGACACGCGACGGAAAGTGCCTTCCAGCAAGGTCTTGATCCGACTGGAAACAACGATGACCGACATGACCGCGTCCGTCTCGCCGGAACCGGCCGAGCCGACAAATTCTTCAAGATCCATCTTTCCCCCGGGTCCTTTTGAACTGGATGAAGGGCGCTTGATTTTACATCGAACGAAACCGGGACGGTGTGACAACTATGGGGTGAAATATCCGGTAATCGTTCCGGGCTTCGCGGAAAACTTCATGCACATCGCCATCGCGTTCCCCGGATGTTCGGAATCCCTGTCCAGATAGGTACCATCGGCGGTCCGGTGAAGCTGCAGCAGGAATCCCGGGCCGACAATCCTGGGCTGCGGGGCCATGGCCATCTGAAGGGCCTGGCAGGTCTCGACCAGGTCTTCAGGGGGCGGTTCCTTGTCGCACTCGACCCAAAGCAGGTTAACCGCCTGGTTCAGGTCCGAACCCATGGCCACGGCCGATATGACGCCTTCCGTGACCTCGATGCCTTCACCCATGGGCTGCAAAATCCCCGACATGTGGACATCAATCAGCCTTATCGGAAGCATGAAGGACGGGGACACATTGATATGAACCGTAATTTCCTGCGTGCCGGCCGACATGTCGCCTTCTTCGACATCGACGTCATCGAACCTGATGAACGGACGACAGTTGTCGGGATTCCATGAAACTGGATCGGCCAGGAAAGTTCCCGGCTGCCCGGCGTCGTCATGCCGGACGCGCATTCCGTCGATTGTGATGCCGGGATCGGCGATGATTGCCTTAACCGGCCTGAACTCCATTGCCATGTTTGTGGTCCAGGTTCCCATATCGTCAAGAACCGTCTGGAACTGGGATGCCAACCCGGAAAGGTGGTTGTCTGGCACCCCATCATCGGTGTAATCGAAACAGCCGGCCTTCTCTTCGGTCGTGTCGGGAATCGTCAGGAAATCGACCACGCTGACGATTCCCCATCCCGCCGGAAGATCCTGCGGGTACTCGCAGGTCGGCTCGCATTCCCCCCACAGATTACAGATAAACCCCTTGTCGCACTGTCCGCACGAACCGCCAACCCCGTCGTCGCCGCACTCGCGGTTGGTGCAATCGGGATAATCGACGAAGCCGCAATGCCCGTCGATGCATTCCATGCCTTCGTCGCATTCCCCGCACAAATACCCGTCTTCGTTGTATCCGCATTCGATTCCGTCGCAATCGGGCGGAGGATCGACGTGGACGCAGTGCATTTCCTCGCACCACTCCTCCCACCAGCACGTGCCGCACGAACCGCCGCAGCCGTCGTCGCCGCATTCGGCCCAGGCCGGACAGAAGGGAACGCACACGTCGGACGACGAATCCACGCGCTCGTCGATGTCCGGCCCGACCGCATTTTCGTCGCCAGGGACGTCGCCGGCATCCGCCATGACATCAACGTTATCAACGGCGTCAACGACGTCCTGAACGCCCGATTCGCCGGCGCAACCGGACAGCACGATCGGAACCAAAGCAGCAGCCGCCAGAAGATAACCCTTCATATCAACACCGCGCACCGACAGATTATGTAATCATACGACTATCACACTGGCGGTTCAAGATCGCTATGTCACCGTTTTTTTTATCCTATCGGCGCCGGGCGACCACCTGTGGCGGCGCGGACGTTCATCAGCCGCCGCAGCCGCATCCTGTGACGACAATCTGAAGCGATTCGCCGGCCTTCAGAACCAGGTCGGGAAGAAGATAGGTCGGCATCCATGGCGTGTCGATCCTGGTAACCCCCTGCAACGGCTCGACCCCGCCGTCAAGCGTGAACGTCGGGCCGCGAACGCCCGGAACCGGGTCGTCCCACCGCAGCGAAACGATCCAGTCCGCATCGGCCCGCGAAGTAACGGTCACGCGACTGACCGTCCCCGATGAAGAAACGGAAACGTCGAACCGGGACGAAGCCGCCCGCAGGCCTTTCGCGCTCATTTGCGGCCACCCGTTCGGCACGTGCGGACGCAGTTCCAGACGTTGCGTGTTTGCATCCGGTTCGAAGCCGAACAGGAACTGCAGGACCGCGTCAAGAACAATGCCGCCTTCCCAGGGACGATACTTCGCCGTGTAGTCCGAAGGCGTCGTCACGCCGTCGTCGTTGTACATCAGGGTCAGGCCGGAATGGTCGTCAAGAATCAAGTATTCCTGAACATTTCCAAGCGTATCGAGCGACTTCCTGACCATGTTGAACGCCGCGAAGGCATCCGGGTGTCCAAGGACCGTCATGGAATGCAGCGCATATCCCGGCATCATCCCGGTATATACGCCGTCCCACGCGTCGCGGAACACCCCGCCGTACATGGTGTCCAGCTTCGAGCATATCTCGCCCGGAACCGTCCTGGCCGTTTCATAAAGGCACGAAAACGCATCGCGTGCATAGGGGTCGTCCCCGTCCTTCCAGCCCGACCACGTCACCTGCAGCGACGCGTCCTCGAACGGTTTCGACATGGCCATGTCCGACATCGAAACAAGCGCGGCGAAGCACTTGTCGGGCCTGGTGTAGGCGGCCAGCGTGGCCGCCTCGACGTCCTCGAACCTTTCCTGGGCCATCGCGGATTCGGCATCCTGCCCGGCCTGTTCCATGAAGCGCGCGTATTCCCTGGCCGCGCCAAGCCACAGCGCCGACGAGTTTCCGGACCAGTTCGTGTCTTCGTGCGGTTCTTCCAGGCCAAGGCCAAGTGCGGCGTTCATGGCGGCCCTGAACGTCTCATCCCCGGTAAACGGCAGCATGTCGCCGTCACTGAAGCCCTGGGCAAACAGGCAACGGCGCAGAAGTCCAAGCCTTTCGACGATGCGATCGGTCTTCCCGGTGAAACGGTTGTGAAGTCCGTACATCAGGACCATGTACGACGGCGTTTCCGCAGACACCCGCTTCTTTCCGACCGATCCTTCACCAAGCGGCGGCATCGAATCCCAGTCGGGCGCGACCACGCCGTCCCAGTCGATTTCCAGGTTCGCCGGGTAGCTGTTCTTCAGGTCGCCTTCCTTCAGGATCGCGTAATAAACGTAGTCCAGGTAAGCCTCGACATCGGCAAACCCGCCCAGCGACAGCATCGCCAGCACCGGGCCCATGTTGTCCCGCGCCCATGTCCGCGTGTATTCGGACATCGGGCATGTCGCGCCGCCATCCGAAGTCTGGAGCTTCAGGGTCAGCTTCATCCCGTCGATGAAGTCGTTGACCATCGGATCCGGCGTTTCCACGTCAACCAGTTCCGATTCCCACTTCCTGTACGCATCGGCCGTCCTGGCAAGCAGTGCGGCCGCGTCGAATTCCGGAAGCTCAACAATCTGGCCGGCGGCAAACGCACAGTGCGTGACCACGAACGACCGGCTTGCGCCTTCACCCATTTCCCCAAGGTCAACCGCCATGACCCGGCCTTCGACCTGCGCGGTCGCGCCAGCCGCGGCGGTCACAAGCACCCGGCCGTCATCCTCTTCAAGCATCCGGCCGGCCTGCGGCGATTCGACGTCGCCGTGGGCCAGGACCCGCACGACAACCGGGGCAGCCGGGCCGGGATTTCGCACTTCGACCACGCGCATGATGCAGTGACGAAGAACGTCCGAATCGCTTCCGGGGGTGACGGCACCGTCAAACCACGGGGCGAACGAAACAACGTGAAGTTCGATCTGCCCGACGGTCCCCCTGGCCACGACCACCGGCGCGTCCGCCGTGATTGCGACGACCTGCCGGTCGAAGGCGGCGGTCTCGGTGGCGCCGCCGACAGCCAGGCCGACGGAATAATCGCCGAAGAATTCATCGCCCAGGTCATAACCCGGGCCGGCAAACGAATGCATCGAATTCAGGGGATTCCCATAGCCGAACATCGCGAAGACAAGACCATTCCCGACCCCCGCTCCGCCCAGGAACGACGGATCGACCGGCTCGGGCCCATCGACCTCGGTGACGAACCGGCTTATCCGTGAAAAGACCGACGGAACCTGGTCGTATATTCCACCGGCAAGCGAAAGCGGCTGCGGCCCCTGCCAGTAATGAATGTCCGGCGCCACGCCATCGTCGCCGGCAACGTCGGCCGTTCCATCGGACGGGATGTCGGACGGGATATCGCCGGCAACGTCGGCCTGGATATCGCCAGCGATGTCGGCGCCAGCGTCGTCAACCACGTCGGTGCCGCTCTCGCCACCACCACAACCGACTCCAACCAGAAGGATCAACCCGGCAAGCGCCGCCGGAAATTTCTTTGAAGCCATCTTCCACCCCTTTCTTTCCCAGCTTGAAATGATTCATCCGAACAGGGTATGTTCCCCTCTAACTCGAGGCACGTCCAGAGGGACTTTCATGCAGATACTGATATCGGTTTCATGGCTGGCGCTGCTTGCCGCAATCATCGCGGCCCTGATGGTCGAGCCTGCCGCGGGCGTCCTGGTGGGCCTGACAAAGGCACACCCGTACCTGATGGGTTTTGCGAAATTCGTCCTTCTGGGGACAATGGGCGAACTGCTGGGCGGACGCATCGCAACGGGCCGCTTCAGACTCCGCGGCATAAGACTGTGGCAGCGCGCTCTGGTGTGGGGTTTCATCGGGGCGATGCTGGCCCTGGTCTTCCCGCTGTTTTCGGCCGGCGTCGAGGATCTGCTTGCGAAGGGACTGCTCCCGGGACTCGGGTTCCCGCTTCTTCACGCGTTCTGGAAATCCGCGCTGATGAACGTCCTTTTCGGCTTTGAAATGATGGTCTTCCATCGCTTCACCGACACGCTGATTGCCGAGGGCAGGCTTTTCGGACCGTGGCAGCTCGTGCAGACGTACCGTTCAATCGACTGGACCAGCATGTTCCGGATTGTTGGCGGGGCGCTTTTCTGGTTCTGGATTCCGGCCCATACCGTCACGTTCATGCTGCCGCCCGAGTACAGGATTGCCGCGGCGGCGCTTCTGGGCATCGCGCTCGGTCTGATCCTCGGTTTCGCTTCCAGGAAATCAAGGCAGCGGTGACTTGAAAAGCGCGGCATGATTGGCGGGGGAACGGCCGGCACCGTTATGGCCGGCATTTACCGGCTCAGTTGCCACAAGCCCCGGCCGGCACGCCGGCCTTGTCGGAAAGCGGCGTCTCACACGCCTTCAAGGTGCCGTTCTTCTTGCAGAACCCTTTCTGGATGTCGGCCGGACTTACGCCGTTGAACACTTCACGGTTGTTGACGATCCATGTCGGACTTCCATTTATGCGCAGCTTTTCGCCGTATGCCACATCCGCGGAAAGCAGTTTCCGGCCCATGTCGCCTTCCGCGCACTTGCGGATCACCTCGGCCCTGATGCCGCCGGTCGCGCACTTTTCCCATTCCTCGCTCTGGAAGTCGGCCGCGCGACAGTACAGATAATCCAGGTACTTACGACCCTTCGCGTAATACTTCATCGCGCAGAGCTGCCGCATGTCCTCGGCGACCTCGGCCGGCCCGTGCAACGACTGGAACTGGCCCGCGAACGGTTCGGACGCCAGGAACCTGATACTGAAATCGATGTCCCTGCCGAAAGCCTCAAGCACCTCGCGCATCGAAAGAATGGCCTCGGCGCCGTAAGGACACTGACTCATCACGAAGACTTCCAGCTTCTTCGGCTTTTCCACCGCGCAGAAAAGGGTTCCCTTGCAGCTGTCGTCCTTACAGTCGGCCTTGCCGTTTCCATCGTCATCGGTGCCGTTGTCGCAAATCTCCGCTTCCGGATCGAACGAGGCGTCAAAATTCAGCAGGAGTTGTTCGCCCACTTCCATCATGTACGCCGCGATCTGCGCGAAAGCCGGGTCTTCCTGGACCTTCTTTTCAAAAAGGAAGGCGGGCAGGAATCGGAAAGGCGTCTTGGCAAGAACCTTGTACGCCTCTTTTCCCTCGTCGGTCATGTAGTCCAGGACGACCGTCTCGACCCCTGGAAACATCTTGCGGATCTGCGCCGGCGCCACTTCAACGAACTTCGCGCAGTCGGGGCAGCGACTGTCCGTGATGACCGTCAACTGGATGCTGACCGGCGGGGGAAGGCTCGCACACGTCTCCGGGGCCGGATCGCCGATCTTTTCGCACAGTCCGCGAAGCAGTCCGAGAACGGTCGGCAGTCCCTCGTACTCCGTGCCATCGATAAATATCGTCGGCGATCCCTTGACGCCCTTCTCGTCCGAATACTTGAACGACTCAAGCAGCAGGATCTTTCCTTCCGGGCCGTCCGCGCAAGCCCTGACGGTCTCGACCGGCATCTTCAGCTCGACCGCGCACGAATCGAAATTGGCCGGTATCTCGTCCGGATTCTGGTTCATGCAGATGATCATCCCGAACATGAATTCGGGCTGGTGCTTGCCGGTGCAAATCTGAAGGAGATCCGCCTTGACCTCGGTCTCGCCGTGAAGCGATTCCGGAACGCCGGCCTCGACCTCGTCGCCAACGAAATGGATCTTCAGGTCGATGTTGTCCCGAAGTTCCTCGGCAATCGGAATCAGGATATTTTCCGCCTGGACTCCGTATGGACACTGGCTCATCACGTGCAGGTCCACCGATAATTTGCGGACGGCCGGCTGGACGACATCGGCCTGGGCGGCCACGGCGGCGCCATCGGGCGTCTTCACCTGGTCGGCACGCTTGTTATGACAGCCCGCAAAAGCGACCAGGGCCACCAGGGCAAGAACCGAAAGTACATTCTTCATCGAATCCTCCAGACCGGCTTATCGACCACGCGGGCGCGCCGGGATCTCGAACACGCCGAACCGGCACTTGATATCGCCGTTATAAAGGTACTGGTACCGTGACGGCTTGATCCTGGAAGGATAATCGACTTCCGGGTCTCCCGCCAGCACGCAGACGACGTGTCCCGACAGCGCCTCGAAGCGGCGCCACATCGCCTGATAGAACTCCCGGTTTGACTCCAGGCGGACGTCATACGGCGGATTGACCATCACGAACCCGGGACTGACAAGCGGCATCATGTCGCGCACGTCGCAACGCGCGAACTCGACCTTGACGCCGGCCTTCATCGCGTTGGCCGCGGCCATTTCGACGGCCCGCTGATCGATATCGGATCCCGTTATGAACGGCAGCGCCTTCGTAACAATCATGTCGCGGGCTTCCTGCCTGATTTCGGCCATCCGCGCGGCCATCTGGCCGTCGAAGTTTGCCCAGCGCTCGAAACCCAGCCGTTCCCGCGACAGCCCCGGCGCAATGTTTGACGCCCACAGCGCCGCCTCGATCGGGATGGTCCCGGATCCGCACATCGGGTCGTGCAACGGCGTCCTGCGGTCCCAGCCCGAAAGCATCAGCATCGCGGCCGCAAGGTTTTCCTTCAAAGGCGCTTCCAGGTGATCCGCGCGCCAGCCGCGCTTGTGAAGCGACTCGCCGGACATGTCCAGGTAAAGCGTCAGGACGTTGCGCACCAGGTGGGCAAAAATCGCCACGTCCGGATCATGACGATCCACGTTCGGCCTGGTTCCGACCTCGTCGCGAATCCTGTCAACGATCGCGTCCTTGATCTTCTGCGCGATGAAGTTCGTGTGGGTCAGTTCGCTGTCGCGGCACACGGCGGAAACTGCCAGGGTAAGTTCCGGCCTAAGATACGCGCGCCAGTCGATGGTTCGCGCCGCATCGTAAAGCGACTGGCCGTCGGTCACCTCGAAGCCGCCCAGTTCGACCAGTACCCGCAACGCGACCCGGGAGTGCATGCACGCACGCCACGCGGCCTCCCACGAGCCGGAAAAGTGCACGCCGCCACGGTCGCAACGGACGCCGCGAAGACGCATTGCCCGAAGCTCGTCCCGAAGGCAAGGTTCCGTGCCGCTTGCCGCCGTGGCGAAAAAGACGTGATCGTCCATTCCACCGTCATGGCCGGTAACGATGCGCGTAAAAGGGGACTTTTCGACCGGCTGGACTGCCTTCGATGCTGCCGCCGGCCTGTGCCTTACAACCATTACTTAACCCCCGTTCTGCCGGAAAGGCGAAGGGCCACCCCCTCGATGGCAAGAAGATGCCTCTTGGTATCAAGGCCGCCAGGTGCGGAGTATCCGCCCGGGCCTGAAGCGCCGACAACCCTGTGGCATGGAACGATGACCGGGACCGGATTCGCGCGCATTGAAGACCCGGCCGCGCGGGCCGCCCCAGGCGACCCGGCGGCGCGGGCAAGCTGTCCATAGGTCATAATGTCGCCGGGATTCGAATTATTCCGCAGCACCGTCCAGATCTTTTTGAAAAATGGCGGGGCATCCCCGAAATCCACAGGAATATCACGTAAATTCCGCACGTTGCCAGCCAGGTGATCCACGATGTCCGAAACGGCCTGGTGCACGAAGGACGGGGCTTCCGGACCGACTGGGCAAAGCGGCCCGGCGACACCGGGAACGACCCGGCAGATGCCCGCACTGGTCCAGTCGATAAGCACCATTCCAAGGCTGGTTGAAACGACCGCAGGCATCACACCCCGCAAGATCCGCCGTCAGACGATCCTGCGCAGCCCATCGACCGGATTGATCCTGATGGCGCGCAGGGAAGAAAAGACGCAGGAAAGAAGAACCACGGCGGCCGACCCGAACGCGACGAGCGCGATGTCGGCCCAGTTCAAGGTGGCCGGAAGCTGGCTGATCATATAGACCCGCGCGTCCAGCCTGAAATCGATTGAATTGATTACCGCCACGACCGCCCGACCGAGTCCGACGCCGAAAAGCACACCGATGCAGCCCATCACGAAGCCGTGGGCCACGAATACCTTCCACAACTGCATCCTGGAAGCACCAAGCGCGACCAGGGTTGATATGTCCTTCATGCGTTCACGGGCGACGATGAGCTGGGTCCCGACGATATTGAATGCGGCGACGACGACGATGATTAAGAAGAACAGCCCGATCACGACCTTCTGGATGCGCAGGGCGGAAAAAAGGTTGCGGTTCATGTCCTTCCAGTCCAGCACCCGGTAATTCTGCACCGGCCCGAATCCGATATCGCTGTAAAGAAGTGACCTTCTGGCACGCTGAATCATGACCGACGCCGAAGCGGGATCAAGCGTACCGTCACCGATACCGAAAGCCTGGAATGTGCCGGCAACGGACTTCTGCAGTTCAATCACGTCGCGGGCCACCCCGGCGATTGTGTAAGGTTGCAGCGCCCTCAGGATCTCTGACTTCATGCTTTCGGTCTGGAAAAGATCATTCAGCTTGACCTCGACCCAGCGGACAATCTGCCCACGATCCAGAAAATGCTGGGCCGCGCCCAGTTCCATCACGACCAGTTTGGAGTCGTAATCGTAGAAACCGGAGTCAACGCAGTCCACAACGACGAACTTTGCTTCACGCGGAGTCATCACGAGGCCGCCCGAAATGCCCTGGCCCATGCCACGGATCGGGGTCGTCAGTCCGATGATGCCGCCCGGGGCGACCTCCAGCGAAGACATCAGTTCGCATCCGATGGCGACCGGAACCGGACCGCTGCCGTCCCACTTCAGAAGGGAAAGGTCGTGCCCGCGCAGCAGCGACGAAAGGCCGGACACGCGGTCGATTCCTTCAAGATCAACGCCTTTGACAATCGCCTGGGACGTGCCGGTATCGGACGAAACCATCATTTCGTCGTATGTCGATGCGGCGACGC
The DNA here is from genome assembly GCA_029555025.1 of Deltaproteobacteria bacterium. Taxonomy (GTDB): domain Bacteria; phylum Myxococcota_A; class UBA9042; order DTJE01; family DTJE01; genus JAGOFO01. The sequence goes on along the minus strand of JAKPTZ010000102.1, from coordinate 26,246 downwards.
CAATGACGCCGGGGACGCGCTTCAACGTTTCCGAAACGGACTGGTATTCGGGAAAGCTGTCGCCGCGGTTCATGACGACCATGTGCGGATACACGCCCAGGATACGATCCCGGAACACGTCCTCGAACCCGCCGGTGACGGACATCACCGCGGTCAGCGTGGCAACCCCGACCGCGATTCCGGCGATTGACACGACCGTGGCGGCAGACACCCTGGACTTCCTTCGCCCGGAAAACAGTGACAGCCCGAGTGCCCACGAAAACGGCAGTCTGTGAAGGGGACCGCGCAAGCATCACCCTGCGAAAAGCAAGACGCGGGTATTGTAGGCCGCAATCGACCGAACCGGTAGGCAAATGTCAGTGGCGGACGCGGCCCCCGGCGCCGGAGCCGATGAAACGCCCCATCTGTTCGAACGAATCCTTCAGATTTCTGGCACAGACGCCCGCCGTCTCGACCAGCGTCGCCTTGTTCGGATAAATCTCATAGCATTCGCGGTACTTCGCCGGCGTCAGGTTCGGCATCACGACGTTGGCGCCGCACATCAGGCCCTGGCGCCTGCCGCCCTCGCGATTAAGCGTCGCGATCGCGGTCGTGCTCGGTATGTTCGAATCCGGGCACAGAAGCCGAGTCAGCGCGATTACCTTGAATGCCGTTTCGGCATTGCCTGGAACCTGTTCGCCTTCCGGCAGTTTCGGGAAGGCGACTTCGCCCCGGCCCTCAAGCATCCAGGCACCCATCGGCGTGTCGGGATGCGGGATGTAAGGACCGACGCCGATCATGTCCAGGTCAAGGGTCGAAAACAGCATGATGTCGTCGGCAAGCGAATCCCACGACTGGCCCGGAATCCCGACCATGACGCCGCTGCCGGCCTCGTAACCGATTTCCTGCAACATGCGTATCTGCTGGATGCGGTCTTCGAACCCGCCGGGAAGGGCCGGGTGGATGAGCCTGTACAGCGCCGGATCGGAAGTTTCGAACCGGAGCAGGTACCTGTCGGCGCCGGCTTCCTTCCACAACTTCAGTTCGTCGGGACGCCGCTCGCCAAGCGACAGGGTTATTGCAAGGCCCACGTCCTGCTTCATTGCCCGGATGATGTCGGCCATCCATTCGGCCTTGATGCCGTAGTCCTCGCCGCCCTGCATCACGATTGTGCCGTACCCGTAACCCTTGGCCTCGCGCGCGGCCGCCAGGATTTCATCGCGATCCATGCGGAAACGCCGGGCGGTGCGGTTTGTCGCATTGATTCCGCAATACGCGCACTGGCGGACACAGAAGCTGGACACCTCCAGCAGGCCGCGCAAGTGGATCGCATCGCCGACGCTTTCATGGCGGACGCGGTCGGCCCACGCGAAAAGTTCGAAAAGCCTGGACTGGTCGCTTTCGCGAAGCCAGGCGATGACGGCATCACGGTCAAGCATCACGATTCCTTTGGCGTGTCGCCCGCAAGCGCCAGCCTGTATGCTTCAAGTGCCCCCGGAAACGGCGAGAGCGCCCTTTCGAATATCCCCAGGCTGTACGCGATGGTCAGCCCGTAGTTGGTTATCGGCACGCCGGCCCTTCGACAGCGCAGTATCCTTGAAAGCATCTCGCGCCTGTTCCACATGCAGCCGCCGCAGTGGATGACCAGTTCATATCCGGCAAGCCCTTCGTCCGTGGTCGGAAAATCGTGGCCCTGGACGTGTACGATATCCAGCTTGCCGCCGACGTACTGCGTAAGCCATCTTGGAATCTTTACACGGCCGATGTCGTCGGAAATCGGGTGGTGGGAACACGACTCGGCAATCAGGATGCGCGAACCGGACTTCAGGCGTTCAATGGCGACCGCGCCACGCACCATCTCGGCCAGATCACCCTTGAACCTGGCGAAAAGGATCGAAAAGCCGGTCATGGGAATTTCCGGCGGCGTGTCGGCGGCGACTCGAAGAAATGCCTGGGAATCGGTCACGACAAGCGCCGGCGGGCGCTTCAGCATCTCAAGGGCCGCCCTGAGTTCGCGTTCCTTCACGACCACGCAGTACGCGTCGTTGTCCAGCAGGTCGCGAATCGACTGTACCTGGGGCAGAATCAGGCGTCCCTTCGGCGCCTCTTTGTCAATCGGGACGACCAGGACGGCCATCTGTCCGGAAGGCACAAGATCGCCCAGGATGGACGGATTATCGACGAACTCCGACGGCGCCGCATCCAGCAGCGCCTGCCGAACATCGGCAAGCCCGTTGACGGCCGGATCCGAAGATGCCGCGATTACCTTGACGATTCGGGCCTTTGCGGCGGCCAGCCTGTCCTGAAGATCCGCGGATGGAAGCGCGATGTCGGACTTGTTGAAGATCACGACGACCGGGATGTTCCGCCCCTTCAGTTCATCAAGGATGTGCTGTTCGAAATCGCCCCAGTCGCCGGCCGCGACGACAATGACGCCCAGGTCGGTCCGATCGAATACCTGGATGGTCTTTTTCACGCGCAGTTCGCCAAGCGCCCCGACATCGTCCAGCCCGGCCGTGTCGATGAACAGAACCGGACCAAGCGGCAGAAGCTCCATCGGCTTCTCGACCGGATCGGTCGTCGTGCCGGCAAACTCGGAAACGATTGAAACCTGCTGCCTGGTAATCATGTTCAGGACGCTGGACTTGCCCACGTTTCGGCGGCCGAACAAGCCTATGTGAAGACGGAATCCGCGCGGAGTGTTCATCGACATGGCTGCACCTTCAACTCACCAGCCCAGGCGCTTGACCGCCTCGGGCGTCAGCAGCATATCGTATTCCTGCGCGGTCACAAAACCTTCTTCAATCGCAATTTCCTTGATTTGTCGGCCTGTTGCGCGGGATCGCGAAACCAGTTCGGAAACCCGCCCATATCCAAGGACTGGAATCAGGGCGGTGGCAACGGCCGTTGAAGAATCAACGTGGGCGCGGCATGCATCGACGTCGGCCTCGATCCCGGAAATGCAGTTGCGACGAAAGATTTCGCAGGCGTTGACCAGCAGATCGATGCTTTCAAGCAGGGCATCGGCAACGATCGGCAGGAAAGGATTCAATTCAAGAACTCCCATCGAACAGGCGTGCGCGATGACCGTGTCGTTACCCATGACCTTCATAGCGGCCTGGGTGACCGCCTCGGGTATCACCGGGTTGACCTTGCCCGGCATGATCGACGAGCCGGCCTGGCGTGCCGGAAGCCTGATTTCACGAAGGCCGCCATCGGGCCCCGATGCCATCAGTCGCAAGTCGGACGAAACCTTGACCAGCGAAACCGCGCACGCCTTCAGGATGCCGGATACCTCGACGAACACGTCGGCATTCTGTGTCGATTCGACCAGGTTTTCGGCGCGTGCCAGACCGATGCCGGTGTTCTGCCGCAACACATCGACCACGCGGAAGATGTACTTGCGCGGGGCGCCAAGCCCGGTGCCGATGGCGGTGCCGCCAAGATTGACGACACGCAGTCTTTCCTCGCATTTATAGACACGCCAGCGATCACGTCCGAACGCCTCGGCGTACGCGCCCATCTCCCGCCCGAGCGTCGTAAGGACGGCATCCTGAAGCTGGGTTCGACCAAGCTTCACGACATCGCCGAACCTGCGCTCGGCATCCTGAAATGCCTCCTGCAGGGAAACCAGGGCCCCATCCAGCCTGCGAACCCCGCGAATGGCGGCAATCCGCAGCGCAGTCGGGTAGGTATCGTTCGTTGACTGGTGAAGATTGACGTCGTCAAGCGGCGAGACACGCGACCCTTCGCCGGGCCGCAATCCCAGTATCCGCATCGAGCGGTTCGCGATGACCTCGTTGACGTTCATGTTCGTGCTGGTTCCGGCGCCGCCCTGCATGGCATCGACCACGACATGCTCATCAAGCTGGCCGTCGGCCATTTCACGACAGGCAATCTCGATTGCTTCCGCCTTTCTGGTGTCGGAATTCCATGAGCCGAGTTCCCGGTTGACCTGGGCCGCGGCCAGCTTCACTTCACCGAAGGCCCGGATCAGCGCCGGGTTCACCGGACGGCCAGACAAGGGAAAATTGTCGATCGCGCGGACGGTATGAACGCCCCACAGACAATCCAGTGGAATGCGCACCTGTCCAAGCGGGTCGGACTCGACCCGGTATCCATCATCGTCATCTGCCATCAGCCTGGCCTACTGCGGATGTGAAAAGACCATAAGTTCGGTCTGGATCCCGGCAATCGGCTTCAGCTTCGCGATGATCTGATCGACGATCGCGCGCCCGCCGATGATTTCCAGGACGACAATGCCGGTCGAACTGCACATTCCGCCGGTTTCATCGACGTCATGCAACCCGACACGCGTCTTGATATAGCAGCCGTATTCGGAAAAGACCTTCTGAACCTCGACCGAGTTGACCGTACGGTTCGTCACATGAACGCCAAGGATGTAATGTTCGTGCATGTCAGACTCCTTCGGGGCATCAGCCCGCTTAAATAATGTCAGGTCGCCTTTCCGGCGACCGGGATCTCGAAACTGAACTCGGCCCAGCTTCCCTCTTGGGAAACGGCATCGACACGACCGCCATGAAGGGAAATCACCCGCCAGACCGTGTAAAGGCCGACACCGGTACCCTTGCGCTTCATCAGCTCGGGGCTCTTCAGGCGTGAAAACTTCTTGAAAAGGCTGCGGCGGTCGGCCGGTGAAAATCCGGGGCCGTCGTTTCGCACCGCGACGCGCATCCTGCCGTTATCGACCGTGACCGTGACCCGGACCTTTCCGCCTTCCGAACCATATTTGACGCCGTTTCCGATCAGATTGACCGTGACGATCTTCATCAGGTCGGGGTCGCACTCGATCATGCGCGCCGCCTGGTCGTCCGGATAGACCGGCTCGAAGGTCATCCCGCGCTCTTTGAACTGGGCTTCGACGATATCGGCCGACTCCTGGATGATCTTCGTGATATCGACGTCGGGCCTGATCGTGGCCGACAGGTCGCCGCCCTCGATCCTCGCCAGATCCATGTAGTCCCTGACCAGGTTCAGAAGGTATTCGCCCTTCGCCGTGATTTTTCGCAGGCTGGTCTTCTGGGCGTCGTCCAGGTCGCCGACATAGCCTTCAAGCATCATCGTTGCATCAAGCACCATCGATGCGACCGGGCTTTTCAGTTCGTGGGCCACGAAGCCCAGCATCTCCATGTACGCCTGGTTGATCTGTTCAAGTTGCCGGATGCGCCAGGCCTTTTCGACCGCCTGCGCAATCCTTTCGGAAACGGCCAGATGCATCCAGACTTCCCTTGGGCCATAAACGCCCTTTTTCCGGGAACTTCGGAACAGAAGACCCACACACCGGCCATCGACGACAAGCGGGCACGTCATGCTCGACATGACGCCCTCGCGCAGCAGCACCTTCGTCGATCGCGACGCGGGATTGCGGCGGCCGTATTCCTCCATGTCGGTGATGACGCGCAGCACCTTGCCGTCAATCAAAGGCTTTAACGTGCTGCCTTCCAGATCCTCGGTATAGCCGGATCCCATGATCACCGGCTCGTATTCGGCGCGCACCCACCGCGAAGTAACGCGACGGCCGTCGTCCTCGACAAAGGCAAGCCCGATGCGGTCGCAGGGCCAGACCCCGTGGGAAGTCTCGTAAAGGAAATCCATGACCGAATCCAGCGAATCGCCGCTTGCGACCTTGCGGTTCAGGACGTCCAGGATCTCCTGCTCGCCGGCGTCGAAGGCGTCAAGACCGACAACATCCTCGGGAACCGGGACGTAAAAGACCACTTCGTTTGAAGCAAAGCCCCCAGCGGCCTGCGAACCTTCCAGCTTTTCCATGAAGAAACCCCGCCAGAAACCAAGTGCAAAATGCCATCCGGATGATGATAGGTTGCAACCGGCCGGGCCGCAATCGTCTTTGGAAAAAACCGCGACAAATTAAGCGGTCAGAACCGTTTCACGCGGGAGTGGCGCGAGTCGGCCGCGGTGACCAACTGGCGCTTGGGTCAGAACCGTTTCACGCGGGAGTGGCAGTAAGGTTCGGATCCCTTTCGCTGGTAGTAGTCCTGATGATATTCCTCTGCCGGCCAGAAGGTTCCGGCTGGCTCGACCTCGGTCTGGACCTTCAGCCCCCTGGCCTTCAACTGTTCAATCAGGCCTTCGACAACCTGCTTCTGCGATTCATCGGTCACGTAAATGGCCGACCTGTACTGGTGGCCGACGTCCGGCCCCTGGCGGTTCACCTGTGTCGGGTCGTGGATTTCCATGAACAGGCGGGCCAGCTTTTCATACGAAGTCACGGCCGGATCGAAGACGATGTGCACCGTTTCCGCGTGGCCGGTCGCGCCGGTCCTTACCTGCTCGTACGAAGGGTTCGAAAGCGCGCCGCCCATGTATCCCGATTCCGCCCTGATGACGCCCGGTTCACGATCGAACCAGTATTCGACGCCCCAGAAGCACCCACCCGCGAAATACGCGTCCCTTGTCTGCCCCGCCGACATGACAGCCTCCGCCGCCGGCTGTTTCGAACTGCCGGCGAAATCGATTGAAACCGAATTCACGCAATGACGCGTGTCCCTTTCGGTGAAACCCTCGCCGCGAAACACGTGCCCAAGGTGGGCGCCACACGCCGCGCATACGATTTCGGTTCTTAAACCGTCCGCGTCCGGGATTTCACGCACCGCGCCCTTAATCGCCGAATCGAAGCTGGGCCATCCGCATCCGGAATCGAATTTCGACGAAGACAGGAAAAGCGGCGCGTTGCACCGCCTGCACGAATACGTGCCGTCTTCGTGGTGGTTCCAGTACCTGCCCGTGAACGGACGTTCGGTGCCCTTGTGGATTATCACCCTTTCTTCTTCCGGTGTAAGCTGCCTGTATTGCATTGTCTTATCCCCGCTTTCAGGACTGGCCGGACACGATGCGAACACCACGGTGGCCAGCATCAGCGCCCCGACCGCCGGCAAAGGCCGGAAAATCCATGATTTCATCACGATGCCCCCATTTCGAAAGGCCCTGACAAGGAAAGTCTGCATTAATCCGGAAATGGCAATGCTTATGCGACAATTTTTGTCCGGTTTTTCAGGACTTATGACGCGAAGACGCACGAAACATTCGACGTTCACTTTGTGGCGGCCACGCGGCATAATACGCGCGGCGAAGGCTGGTGCCTTCTTTATCCAAGACTTATCTGAAATGCCGGAACCATTATGAAAAGAACGTTGACCATCCTGTTCGTGGCGGTTGCCCTGACGCAATGCGGCACGGGCGAAAACACCGTTACCGATGCCGGCCTGGACGCCGTTGAAACGACCGACTCAAACGGCGATGTGGCCGCTGATGCCATCGCGAATCCGGACGCCGACCCCGCGGATGCGGTGGCCGATGTTCCGGACGGGGCGGGCGACCTGGGCGACGACGACACGGATGGCGACGTTGAGGCCACGCCGGATGCGGGTGATGCGGATGATGCCGGCGACGTTAAGGAACTTCCTCCGTACGACGAGCCGCCGGTCAGGGTCCTTTTCGACCTGCTTGGCGCCCAGGTGGAATCCCCCTTCCCGTCGAACCACTACATCGATCCCGAAACGGGAACCATCAGGATCGCTTCGAACGGATACAACAACTCGCTGCTTTACCTGATCGAGATGGACTTTCCGACCTATGCGCAGGACGCGGCCCGGGCGGAAGGGTTCGCGCTTTACTCGGCGCTTGCCTTCCTGACTTCGACGGCCGTCGATCCCGAATCGATTCCCGCGACCGGCCAGGCATCCCTGCAGCCGGATTCATCGGTGAAACTTTTCAGGATTGACGGGGAAACGCCGGTACAGGTGGCGATTCACTGTACATTCAAGCGGTTCGAGGAATCAAAGACGTTCAACCTGACGCAATGCTTCCCGCTTTACAGGCTTAAAGCGGACGCCACCTACCTGTTCGTGGTCAGCGACAACCTGAAGGACATCGAAGGCAATGCATTCGCCCGGTCACGCGGGTTCATGCAGGCCCTTGGACTGGCACGCGTCGAGGTGCCGGCCACCGCAGAACGCCTTGAACTGATGCGTCACACCGGGCGGCAGGTTGAACTGGCGATGTCCGGGCTTCCGGCGGACGCCCCGGCCGATGACATCGTGGCCGCAACGGTCTTTTCGACCGGGCATCCGAACGTCGATATGGAAGACGTGATGAAGAACTTCAGGCAGGATGCGCCGATGCCGACGGTCGAGTACGAACTGGACGAAGATGGCGAAGGCAACCCGAGGATCTTTACCGGGTCCACGCTTCCCGGCTGCGGCATGCCGGACGCGGACATGGAATGGGGACTGCACGGATACTTCACGGCACCAGAATTTCGTAACGCTGACGGGCACTTCGAGCGTGACGAAAATGGAAAATTCCGGACATTCCCCGGCGAAAAGATCCGGTTCACGCTGATGGTTCCCGAAGGCGACGGCCCGTTCCCGGTGGTGATCGCGCAGCACGGCGTTTCATCGACCGAAAGCGCCATGTGCAACTTCGGGCGCGAGCTTGTGCGGCGCGACGTCGCCGTCATGCGTTTCCTGTGGCCCGGACATGGCGGCGACAACGAACGCGGCAACGGGACGACCGACTTCCTGGACGTGCTGAACCCGGCAAGGATCGCGTACAACTTCATGCAGTCGGCGACCGAAATCGCGTCCGCCGTAATCCTGCTGGACAAGCTGAACCAGGACATGGCCGGCCTGCGTCCGGAAGGCGACGGCCTGCCGCCACTGGACACCGGACGGATCGGATACGTCGGCACGTCGCTCGGATCGATCATCGGCCTGCTGTACCTGCCGTTTTCCGACCGAATCAACATCCTGGTCTCGAACGTCGGCGGACTTGGGATGTCGCACCTGGTCAAACAGTTCGTCGATGAATACTTCGGCGGGATTTATGTCGGCAGCGCGGTGACGAACCTTGCGGATCACATCGTGGCCCCCGGCGACGGCGTATCGAATGCCGAAAAGATCCTGCTCGAACCGGTCGAATGGGCATCCGGCCCGAAGTATGTGCTGGCCCAGGAAGTCATCGGCGACGCGGTCATCGCGAACGCGTGCACCGAAGTCCTTGCCCGCAATGCCGGCCTGAAGCTGGTGACCCCGGTCGCGGTGCCGGTCGAGGGGCTCGAATCGGACGACCCCGAAAACCTGACGTCCGGCCTGTTCCAGTTCACCGGAACCGACCACCACCAGTTCCCGAACGACGAAAGCGACCCGGTCGCGAAGACCGAGCGAAGCCAGGCGTGGCATTACCTGGAAACCGGCCTGAAGAACGGCGTCCCCGAAATCAAGGTATTCACCCCGGAAACGTTGTAACAACACCGGATAATCATTCATCCCCCCGCCTTCGCCCCATGCCCTGCCCCCCGCCTTGCCCCTTGCCCTGCCCCCCGCCTTGTACGGGCGGATTACATCCGCCCGCTGCGGTCCAGCACATTACCCTTGCACTGTTCCGGCGGGCGAATTTTCATTCGCCCCTACCGATCATGGGGCGGATCGGGCCGGACCATAAGTGCTCCGGTTTGGCCCCTCGAACCGGACACTTCATGGCCGGCCACAGGCACGACTGCGTCACTCGTCGAGCGTACGGCTGCTCCCGGGGCGGGCGAATTTTCATTCGCCCGTACGAATCGTGGAGTGGATGCAGTGAAAAATCCAACAGCTTGACGTTCGCGCGGCTTGACGTCTTCGGGCCGTTGTGGTTTCGTGTCACCCGGTTGTTGCACCACTGGAAATCGAGGTATTCGAAAATCATGTGCACCCGCGATGAAAACTGCGAAAGCGACGACATCACCCACCCAGACCAGTCCCTGCTGATTCAAGGACATCCGGTCCTGGACTTTGAACGCGGACCTGTCGTCCGGTTCACATTCAACGGCCGGCCGATCGAGGGCTTTGAAGGACAGCCAGTGCTGGTTTCCCTGCGGGCGGCCGGTGTCCTGAAAGTCCGGGAAAGCCCGAAAAAGCACCTGCCGTCCGGCCCCTTCTGCATGCAGGGCCGCTGCTGCAGTTGCATGATGACCGTTGACGGCAGCCCGAACGTGATGACCTGCGTGACGCCGTTGAAGGCGGGCATGATTGTCGAATCGCCGGACCGTGAACGCGACGCCGGCTATTTCAAGCGCATGCCCGGACGCAAGCCGGACTCCACGGTGGCCCCGGAAGGCGACAATCGCCCCGGCCTGAAGCTGGACCTGGCCGTGATCGGCGCCGGGCCGGCCGGCCTTGAAGCTGCCCTGATGGCCCACGAGGCGGGCGTCGAAAAGATCGCCCTGTTCGACGACAAGGAATACGCCGGCGGACAGTTGAAACTCCAGACACACGATTTCTTCGGAACCCAGGCGCTTGGCGCGTCGGTTCGCGGCTTCGAGATCGGAAACCAGCTTGAAAAGCGCGTGCGGGAATCTTGCATCGACCTGCGCCTGAACTCGACCGTGGTCGGCATGTTCCCGGAAAACTGGCTGATTTTCCGTGACGGCGACCGCATCAATCATGCACACTCAAAAAAGATCGTCGTCGCTACCGGCGCTTCCGAAAAGATGATCCCGTTCCCGGGAAACTACCTGCCCGGCGTCATCGGGGCGGGCGGCGCCCAGACGTTCATGAACATCCACGGCGTGCGCCCGGGACGGCGCGTGCTGATCATCGGGGCCGGCAACATCGGCGTCATCCTGGCATACCAGCTTCTTCAGGCCGGCATCGAGGTCGTCGAAGTCGTCGAGGCGGCAGGCCACATCGGCGCTTACGGCGTTCACGCCAGCAAGCTGCGCGCCCTTGGCGTCCCGATCAACACCCGCCACACCATCAAGGCGGCCTACGGAACCGACCATGTCGAGGCCGCCGATATCGTGCGTCTTGACGAAAACTGGCGCGAAATCCCGGACAGCGTCCGACGTGTCGAATGCGACACGATCTGCCTGGCGGTCGGCCTTTCACCGCTTAATGAACTGCTGTGGCAGGCCGGTTGCGAATTCCAGTGGGTTCCGGAACTCGGCGAAATCCCGAAGATGGATCGTTACCGCCGGACTTCACACCGGGACATCTTCTGCGCCGGCGACTGCGCCGCAATCGGCGAGGCAAGCATCGCCAGGCTGGAAGGCAGGATCGCCGGCCTGGTCGCGGCCAGGGACCTGGGCCATGAACACCCGCGATTCGTCGCCGCGCTTGAGGAAGCTTTCCGCCTGCTTGGGTCGATCCAGTCCGGAAAATTCGGCGAAAAACTTGGCGTCGGCAAGGCGAAGGCCTGTGGCGAGCCAATCCCCGAGCCCCTGAAGATCAGGCCTTTCAGGCAGGCCTCCGACCTGTCGGGCGTCACGGAAATCACCAGATTCAAGGTCATCCTCGACTGTCCCCAGGACATCCCGTGCAATCCCTGCGAGGTAAGCTGCGGCTTCGGCGCCATCATCGTCGGTTCGGAAATAAATCAGCCGCCCGACGTCGATCTGGAAAAATGCACCGGTTGCGGGGCGTGCGTCGGCAAGTGCCCGGGACGTGCCATCAGGCTGGTCAAGCTCGACGCCGGAGAAGGCCCGGAAGGGCCGGTTTCGGAAGTCCGCGTGCCCTGGGAATTCCAGCCGACACCGGACATCGGCTCGACCGTGACCGTGCTGGATGCGGACGGTGCCCCGATCGGCACGGGCGTCGTTACAAGGATCCTGGGAACAAGGTCAAAGCAGGACTGCACCATCCTTGGGCTGAAGGTGGCACGCGAAATCGCGATGAAGGTTCGCACGGTTCCCCCGCCGGTCCAGGCCCTGCCGGAATCCGACGTGACCGATGCCGCGCAGCCCGTTGACGAACTGATCTGCCGCTGCGAGGAAGTGTCGCGGCGGTCCCTGGAAAACTGCATTGCCGCCGGATATACGTCGATCAACGACCTGAAGCGCCTGCTGCGGACCGGCATGGGTCCCTGCCGCGGTTCCGGCTGCCGTTCGGTGCTCGAGGGCAGGCTTGCCCAGGTCGAAAGCGTTGACAAGGCGGCCCTGGTCGCGGCCAAGTCGGCCAGGAAGACCGTTTCCAGGCCGCCGGTCAAGCGCGTGACGATCGGCGAGGCAGCCCGCATGAGCTTTTCCCAGGCCGACCTGCGGGAACTTGATGAACTGAACCGGCGCAACACGGTTCTCCTGCCGGAACTGGACAAGCTGGCCTGGACCGACATCGAGATTTCGCGACGCATGAAGAAGAAGGCCGTCATCATCGGCGGCGGCATCAGCGGCGTCCTGACCGCATGGCACCTGGCCAGGATGGGATGGACCGATATCGCGGTCGTCGAAAAGGAATTCCTGGCGGCCGGCAAGACCGGCGCGTGCCTGGGCGGCCTGCGGACCGGTTTCGCATCGGCGAACAAGGTCGCGCGCGCCCGGATGGGCCTGGAAATCATGCGCGACGCCGAAAAGCTGCTTGGCGATTCGATCGGGTGGTTTCAGGGCGGCTACGTCTATCTGGCGTATGACGACGGCCAGGCCGACAGTTTCAGGAAGGCCGCGGCGGTGTGGGACGAAGGCCGGGTTCCGTACCGGTACCTGACGACGGAATCCGATCTTGCGCACTACGTCCCGGGAATCGACGCGTCGAAGGTGAAGCTTGGCGTATTCTTCGAAGAGGCCGGCGGGGCCAATCCGTTCCTGGCAACGTACCGGTTCGCCGACGACGCCAGGAAGATGGGCGCCGAATTCATCGTCGGACGGGAGGTCGCCGACATCAGGGTCCAGGACAATCGGGTCCGCGGCGTCGTTCTTAACGACGGCACCCTGATCGAATGCGAACACGTGGTCAACTGCGCCGGGGCGTTCGCGTTCCGCGTGTCGGGGATGATCGGCCTTGACCTGACCGACCGCTTCTGGATTGAACGCCACGGCTCGATGATTACCGAGAAGCTGCCTTTCTGGATGGACGCCCTGGTGGTTTCGTACCACCCGACGCTTTCCGGATACTGGCAGCAGAAACGGATGGAAAAGGACGCGATCGAGGGCGAGATCGTCGCGTGCTATTCGCCGGACAGGCCGTGGCACGGATACAACACGAAGTCACACGTCGAATTCATGTCCCGGATGGCGCGTTCGATGCTGGAAGTCCAGCCCGGGCTGGCCGAAGTCGGCCTGGTCAGGCACGCCGCGCATCACTACGTCGGCCGCGTTTCGGGCATTCCGCTGATTGGGCCGTGCGGCGAGTTCGACGGGCGGCGCCTGCCGGGCCCGACCGGTTTCTGGCACAACATCGCCAAGAAGGGCCACGGATTCATGTGCGCACCGGGCGACGGTTACGCACTGGCCTGGTCGATGGTAAACGGCGAACTGCACCCGTGGATTTCCGAATGCACCCTTGAAGAAGACCCCTCAACGATCGAAACGATGAAGTAAGGGCGAATGAAAATTCGCCCGCCGCGGACCCGTCACATATCCGGTTCGCTCGACCCGACCAGTTCCATGCCCGCGATCGGGCCCAGCGCCCGCAGGTCGGCCATGGCGTCGATAAGCACCTTCATCGTTTCGGGATCGGCCGGAATGCTGGACCAGCGGCCGTTGCCCGAACCGGCCCAGGCCTTCGGGGCACCCGCAAGCACGCCACCCTCGTAAAAGACCTCGATCCTTACCTTTCCGTCGATCGAATACCCGATCGATCGGCCCTGCAGCTTGCCCTGGCGGTAATTCATGACCAGCAGGTTGCGTCCGTCCGGCGCGAAAAACTTCAACAGCCCTTCCAGCTTGCCGTCCTTGTGCGTTCCCTCGACCGCGATTCCACCGCCCGGGTGAAATTCGCGGTACGCGCCGTTTTCGCTGCCCTTGACGAAAGTCTTTTCGTACTTCGGCCGCCCGTCCTCGAAGAAGCCCTTCCAGACCCCCTCGCGCAGACCCATCGCCGCCTGGCCCGAAACCTGGACGTTCCCGTTTTCATACCAGGATGTTACCGTCCCGTTTTCACGGTTATCGACATAATTCGATTCGGACTTCTTCTGGCCGCTGTCGTAATAATACGTCCACATCCCGACCTTCAGGTCGCGCTCGAACCGGCCTTCGGACGCCTTGCGTCCGTTCTCGTGCCACGATTCCCAGATCCCGTCCTTCAACCCGTCCTTATAGACCGACTGCCCCTTTCGCGTGCCGTCGGCGTGCCAGGCGGTCCATACCCCATCCCGTTCGTCCGCAGCAAACGTGCCTTCAAGAACCTTGTTCCCCAGCTCGTCCCACGTCGTCCACAACCCGTCCTTCTTTCCGGCCGCGAACCCGGCCTGCAGCTTCAAAACCCCGTTCGGATGCCACGACATGACCGGGCCGTCCATCTTGCCATCCACATTGCTGCCGACCATGTCCTTCCCGCCATCGGCGTTCCAGACCACAAAGGGACCGTGGTGCACGCCGGCCGAATTGGTGCACAGAATCTGCAATCCTTCGACCCTCTGCTTCGTCCCCGACGGGCACTTCAACACGCACATCTGCTGGTTTGGACAAAGCTCGTCGAAAGACTTTTCGGCGCACCCGGCAAAACCGGCCACGCCGATAACAGCAAGAATCAGAAACCTTTTCATCACATTTGTCCCTTGCACGACCATCGGCCGCGTGCCCCCATCAATCGCCCCGGTACGGGCCGGGATACTGAAGCTTACTCGACGTGATGCGGCCCGCGAATTCGGTGGCCGCCGCCGTGTCCCCGCCACGCGCCAGCGCGCACAGGAACGCCGCCGAGCACGTGTCCCCGCGCCCTGTCCGCCCTTCCATCGGGTACTTGCCGAAAGGCGCTTCGTAAATCCGGCTTCCGTCAAAAACACAGACGCCATCGGCATGCGTAAGCACGACAATCCGCGGCCCCATCGCCCGCACGGCCCGCGCCGCCGGCTCGACATCATCGATGCCGGTCAACGCCGCTGCCTCCTTGATATCGACCTTCAGAACGTCAAGCAGGGCAAGCCCACGCTCGACATCGGGCGGAACCTTCAGGTACATGCTGCCGTCCGCCGCGATGTTGCGCAAAAAGCCCTGGGCATCCGCCGCCAGCAGCTCGGCCTTCTGCCGCAGCCCGGCCAGGATGTCCATCGAAAACAGCGGATACCACAGCGGATTGACGTGAATGACGCCGCCCGAAACTGCGTCGAAGTCGCCGGGCTCAAAAGGCGTGGCCCCCGCAATCAGCCTTGACCGCCTGGAATCCGGATTTTCATCCGGATACACGTTTTCGATGGTCGTCGTCGATCGACCGGACCCGCAGAACACAATCGGCACGTTCTTCGCCGCGATCGGGGCCGTTATCCCGCGATCCTCCGGGGCGCACGTAATCACCGCGACCACGTCCGCGCCAATGGCGGCCGCCGTCATCGAGTTGTGGAACACACCGCCGCCCGGCTCTTCCCGGGTCTGGCCACGTATTACGTTGAAATCCTTTGAAATGTCGCCGATGAAATGAATGCGCATCTTTCCCCTTCCACGGCCGGGATCGACGCGCCGCGCGCCCGATCAGGCCTCGACTTCAGCCGTCTTCACAGGCCGGCCCGTAACCAGCGACTTCTTTGCCGCCAGCGCGATGACCAGCGCCTGCCTTCCATCCCTGCCGTCGCAGGACGGCGCCTTGCCGCCAAGTATAGCCTCAACGAACTCGCCGATCTCAACTTCAAAGGACAGCGTATAACGATCCATGAAGAAATTCTGCGGCAGGTCGTTTTCGATCCTTTCGGCACCCGACACGACCACGGTGTCGTGATAATGGTTGGAATTGGCCGCCATGCCGTTGCTGCAAAGGACCTCGGCGCGCTGATCGTAACCGAAAACCGCCTTGCGGCTGTTGTCGATGACGCCGATCGTCCCGTTTTCAAAGCGCAGCGTGATCAGCGCGGTATCGATGTCGCCGGCGCGACCGATTTCAGGATCGACCAGCACCGCACCGGCCGCGAACACTTCCGCCACTTCGCTTCCAATCAGGTACCTGGCCATGTCGAAATCGTGAATCGTCATGTCCAGGAACATTCCGCCGGAAACGGCCGCGTACTGCGGCGACGGCGGATTCGGGTCGCGGCTGGTAATCTTCAGGATGTGGGGCACGCCGATGGCGCCCGACGCCACGATGGTTCGAATCTTGCGGAAGTCCGGGTCGAAGCGGCGGTTGAAACCGACCTGAAGGATCACGCCGGCTTCCTTCGCCGCCGCGATGGCCGCGTCAACCCTGGCGATGGTCAGATCGACCGGCTTTTCGCAGAACACGTGCTTGCCCGCCTTCGCCGCGGCAATCGAAATTTCGCTGTGGGTGTTGGTGCTGCTGCACACCAGCACGGCATCCACTTCCGGGTCGGCCAGCACTTCACGGTAGTCGGCGCCCGACTTCGGGATGGCAAGGGCCGCGGCCAGTTCCTCGGCCATCTTCACCACGGGATCCACGACCCACTTGATCCTTACGTCAACACCGGGGATGACCAGCTTGGAAATCGTCTTCGCATGAACCTTTCCGATACGTCCGGCACCGATGACACCGATTGTCAGCTTCTTCATTTTTCGTCCTTCCTTCATCAAAGACCAAGGGTCTTCAGGTATTGCCTGTTCCTGACCGCGCTCTCAAACGGCGAGCCCATCCCGGGCAGCACGTCCTGCTCGACCACGATCCAGTCAATCGCCGGCAGGCGTCCGGCCGCGTTGCGTTCGTTCAGGATTTTCGTAATCGCCGCGAAATCCACGTCGCCCTTGCCGAGCTCGCAGAACACGCCGGCCGCGACCGCCTGGAAGTAATCCAGTCCTTCCCTGCGCGCGCGCTCGGCCACTTCGACGCTGCAATCCTTGTAATGGATGTGCCAGATGCGGTCGGCATGCTTCTTCAGTGCCTCGACGGGATCGCCGCCGCCGAAGCGGTAATGTCCCATGTCCAGGCAAAGCCCCAGCAGATCCGGACAAGTGACGGAAAGCAGTTTTTCGACCTCGGCCGGCGTCTCGATATACCCGGCGCAATGGTGGTGAAACACCGTCTTGACGCCGGTCATTTCCAGGACTGCCCGCGCCAGGGCGTTCGCGCCCTCGCCAAACGTCTTGAACTGCTCGTCGGTCAGTCCCTGTTCCGGGCGGATGCGTCCGGCGTTCTTCGTGCGTTCCGGCACGCTGCCGTTTTCATCGGCAAGCACGATGAACGGACGTTCGGCCACGGAAGCCAGAAGGTTCGCCGTCCTGACCGCCGTCTCGATTCCCTTTTCCCACGCTTCCCTTTTCCACAGAGCCACCGGCACGAACGCGCCGATCATCTGCAGGCCGTACTTGTCAAGAATCGCCTTCAGGCCATCCTTGTCGGTCGGCAGAAAACCCCAGTCGCCAAACTCGGTGCCGACAAATCCGGCACGGCTCATTTCCGACAGCACGCGGTCCGCGCCGGCCGCCTGCCCGTCGAGATCAAATTCCAGGGCACCCCATGAACATGGCGCGTTGGCCACCTTGATCGGGTTCGACATCTTGTTCACTCCGTGAAGAAATTGCGTTCCTTCCTGACGTTTTCCACATATTTTGCCCGCGCCGCGCCAACCGCTTCCATCCCGGAAACTTCGGCCACGGCGACATCCCACCACGACTCGTACCCGCCGACACGCGCCTCGCGGTCGGTTTCGATGACGATTGCGACCGGGCCCTTCACATCGCGCGTCGAAGCCAGCGCCGCCTTGAACCCGGCGATGTCGGCCACCCGGACTGCATGGGCGCCGAATCCGCGACAGATCGCTTCGAAATCGATCGGCAGCGGCGCGCCGTCGTCCAGCCCCGCTTCGGTGCGCATCCGGTACCTGGTTCCGAACCCGCCACTGCCCAGCGATGCCGAAAGCCCGCCGATGCTGGCGAATCCGTGATTGTCGATCACGATATAGGTCACCTTGACGCCTTCCTGCACCGCCGTCGCGATTTCGGACGGCATCATCAGGAACGTCCCGTCGCCGACGATGGCATACACGTCGCGATCCGGCGCGGCCATCTTCACGCCGATGGCCGCCGGAATTTCATAGCCCATCGTCGAATATCCGTATTCCAGGTGGTACTGCTTGCAGTCGCGTGCCCGCCACAGCTTGTGCAGATCCCCTGGCGCGCTCCCGGCCGCGTTGATGATGACGTCGCGATCGCCAAGGAATTCGTCCAGCGCCCCGATGACCTCGCCCTGTGACGGCAGCGGCCCGTGTCCCAGGTGATAAATCCTTTCGACCTCGGCGTCCCACGCCTTCTTCATCTGCGCCGTCCTGGCCGCCCACAGTGGATCGACCGACCAGTCTTCCAGAAGATCGCCAAGCGCATGAATGGTCGCCGCGGCGTCGCCAACCAGCATCAGTCCGTCGTGCTTGGCCGCGTCGAACTCGCAGACGTTGATATTGATGAAATGGACGTCGGGATTTTCAAACTGGGTCTTTGACGCCGTCGTGAAGTCCGAATACCTGGTCCCGATGCCGATGACCAGGTCGGCTTCACGTGCCGCCACGTTCGCCGCGGCCGTTCCCGTCGCGCCAATGCCGCCAAGCGACTGGGGATGGTCCCACCGCAGGCTGCCTTTTCCCGCCTGGGTCTCGCCGACCGGAATCCCGGTCATTTCACAGAAGCGCGCCAGCGCGTTGCAGGCATCGCTGTAAATGACGCCGCCGCCCGCCACGATGAACGGCCGCCGCGCCTGGCGGATCATGTCGGCCGCATCCACCGTGAACCCGGCGTCGGGAAGCTGGCGGCCGATGCGCCACACCCTCCTGCGGAAGAACGCGGTCGGGAAATCGTACGCCATCGCCTGGACATCCTGGCAGAGCGACAGCGTGACCGCGCCGGTCTGCGCCGGGCTTGTCAGGACGCGCATCGCCTCGGGCAGGGACGTCAGGATCTGCTCCGGACGCACGATCCGATCCCAGTATCGGGACACCGGCTTGAAGCAGTCGTTGACCGAAATGTCCTGGGTCGCGTCGGACTCGACCTGCTGAAGCACCGGGGCGACGTTTCGGCGCGCGAAGATGTCGCCGGGCAGCAGAAGCACCGGCACGCGGTTTATGGTGGCCGCGGCCGCGCCGGTAATCATGTTGGTGGCGCCCGGCCCGATCGAGGACGTGCATACCATCGCGCCCATCCGGTTCTTCATCCTGGCATACGCCGCCGCAAGGTGGACCTGGGCCTGCTCGTTCTTGGACTGGAAATACGGAAAATCCGGGTTTTCCTGCAGGGCCTGGCCTATGCCGGCCACGTTGCCGTGCCCGAAGATCCCGAAAACCCCGCCGAAAAAGCGCTGCTGCGCCCCGTCGCGATCCACGTACTGGTTCTTCAGGAACGCGATTATCGCCTGGGCCGTTGTCATCCTGGTCGTATTCATGCGCCAACCCCCTGTCAAAACTGGGTGCCGGTGAAGGGCAGATCCTTCAGCCAGACGTGCTCGGCCGTAAATTCCGGCGTTGTATAGCGGTTCCCCGGCAGATGCCGGATTGCCCAGATGTAATACATTTCGTAACCGGGCGCGGCGACCTGGCTGTGGTCGTTACCGCCCGAAATCCGCAGCGTGTCGTACTGGCGGATCTTCAGGACGTCGTCGCCAAGTTCGCCATGGCCGTATCCCTGCGGCATGCTGAACCGGTAATGGTAAATTTCCGGCTGCGGATGATGATGCGGCGGGTAACTGGACCAGCGCCCGCCGAAATTGACGACTTCACCAAGGACAAGCTGCGCGTCCGGGTTGTTCCGGTTGTCGAAAATGGTGCGCACGACCCGATACGCCGTGTCGTTCCATCGTCCCCGGTCGCGCAGTTCGCACTCAAGCATCGTCTTCGGGTCGTAAAACCTGGGCGAAAACGATCGGTCGTTCGTAACCCTGAAAAGCGCCAGTTCGCAGTCGGCAAGCGCCCTTATGGTCACCGGGCACCCGGCCGGCACGTGCATGCAGTAAGGATCCTGGGAAAACAGAGACGTCCTTGTCGCCGTGTGGGATTTGTCGCCCTGCTGGAAAAGCACCGTTCCGTCCATCAGAAGCCACGCGCACTCGAAACCGGCGTCCGAAGGGTCAAAAATCGTTTCGCCCGCACATGCGCGCAGGATGAAAAAGTCCATCCCCATCGGGACTTCCGTGTCATCCTGCCTGCAGACGGCCGTGCGGCCCGGCCCAAAACCCTGTAAGAACCTGTCAAGCCTTGGATCCTTCATCACTTTCCTCCACCTTCGCCACGGGCCACGTCGGGATCCGGGATCATGAAATCGCGCACAACCGCCAGAAGTTCCTGGTACGACACAAGGAACGCCCGAAGCGTCCTTGCCGTCGCGCCGTAAGCGTCGAATTCGGCCGGCGCCATGCCATCCGGCCGGTATGCCCGAACAAAATCCGGGAAGTTGGCCGCCATGAAGTCGATGACGGCCGGATCGACTGGATTGTCGAAACGGGCAACGACCGGGATGGATGACGCGTTGAACCTTACCTGCCAACTGTGCGGAATCGTCAGGACGATGTCGCCGCCCACCAGTTCGGACCAGTGGCCGTCGTGCCTGTATGCTGCCGCAAGCAGCCGTGTCCGGAACCCGCGCGCGGCGTATTCGACCGCGGCACGCTTTATCGCGGCGATGCCCGCCCAGTCCAGGAACCCTTCCGGCGCTTTTATCCCGTCGCGGGCGGCCACGACCTTCATCCAGTCGTCAAGCCGGCCGACCATTATCGTGCACACCGGGCTCATCGAAACCGTCGAGCAATCGTCGGCCTCCCTGCGCGCAAGACCGCGTTCAACCGCTTCGGCCACCGCAATCGCCTGCGGCACCGTGAAGCACACCGTCGCGTTGACGCTGACGCCGTGCGCCGTCGCTTCCTCGATCGCCTGGATGCCGGCCTCGGTCGCCGGAATCTTCACCTGCATGTTTTCCGCCAGGCCGTTGAAATGGATGGCCTGGGCCGCAAGTGCCGCCGGGTCGCGCCAGTACTGCGGATTCGTCTGGATCGACAGCCGCCCCTTCTTGCCGGCCGTCGCGTAAAACGTCGGCCGCAACAGCTCGGCGCCACGAACGGCCATCAGCTCGATCAGGCGCCACGCGACTTCCGCCTCGCCCCAGGTCGGGTTGTCGCGGATAAGCTCGACAATCCGGTCACTCCACAGGTGCATTTCCTTTTTCAGCACGCCAAGAACAATCGTCGGATTGGTGGTCGCGCCGACCGCCCCGTGCGAAATCGCGTACTCAAGCTCGGAAATCGAACACGAGTCGTTCCAGAAGTCGGTCTTTCCAATCTGCGTTGTCAGCTTCAGGGGGCTTGCGGTATCCATATTCAATCCTCTTTCCAGAAACGGCGCGTGATGACTTTCGCTTCGGTGAAGAAGCGGACGACGTCGCGACCCTGGGCCTTGATATCGGCGTACGCCGAATGCTTGGTTCCGCCGAACGGCAGGAACGCGACCGGTGCCGGGATGCCGACGTTGATGCCGATCATGCCGGCACGGGCCTCCAGTTCGAACTTCCTGGCCCAGTACCCGTTCTGGGTGTAAATCGAGGCCCCGTTCCCGTACTGGTGGTCGGCGATGATCTTCAGTGCCTCGTCAAGCGTATCGACGTTCAGGATCACGACGACCGGCCCGAAAATTTCGGTGGTGTGGATGTCCATGCCCGGCTTTACATCGGTGAACACGGTCGGTCCGACGAAGTGCCCGCACGCGCATCCGGGAACCTGCAGGCCGCGTCCGTCCAGGGCAAGGGTCGCGCCCTGTTCGACGCCGCGCTGGATCATCGATTCGATAAAGGCCTTGTTCTTCGCGGAAATGACCGGCCCCATCAGCATTCCTTCGTTTTCATGCTTCGGATCCAGCGGATCTGCGGCCAGGACTTCCCTGGACGCGGCCACGAAACGCGAAACGACCTGTTCATGAATCTCGCGGCCGACCGTCACGATGGCCGAAGACGCCATGCAGCGCTGGCCCGCGCATCCGTAACACGACGTGACCATGTTGCGCACCACGTCGTCCAGCTTGGCATCCGGCATCACGACCAGGTGGTTCTTGGCAGACCCGAGAGCCTGGAACCGCTTGTGGGTTTTTGCGCACTTTTCGGCAACCAGGGCGGCCACGCGGGTCGATCCGACGAACGAAATGCCGGCCACGTCCGGGTGGTCGATCAACGCTTCCGCGGCGACCCGGTCGCCATTGACCAGGTTCACGACGCCTTTCGGGATGCCGGCAGCGTGCATCATCTCAAAAAGCATCTGCATCGTGTTCGGAACCAGTTCCGACGCCTTGACGACGATGGTGTTCCCGGTCGCGACCGCGTACGGGATGAACCAGAACGGCACCATTGCCGGGAAGTTGAACGGGGCGATGATCCCGAAAACGCCGACCGGCATGCGCAGCACCTCGCCGTCCATGTCGGCCGAACAATCAACCAGCTTTTCCCCCTGCTGAAGCAGCGGCATCGCGCATGCGGCCTCGACGTTCTCGACGGCGCGCTTCATTTCGGCGCGGGCGTCCGGCAGGGATTTGCCCATCTCGCGCACCAGGACGCGGCAGAGTTCCTCCTCGCGCCGGTGCATCTCGTGGGCCAGGTCGAACAACGGTTTCACGCGCCGCGAAACCGGGGTCCTGGACCACGATGGGAACGCGGCACGGGCGGCGGCCACGGCGCAATCGATTTCGGCCGGCACCGAATACGGGACGCGGGAAATGACTTCGCCGGTGCTCGGATTGCAGACATCTTCGACACTGGCGGCCTCGGCTGCGACGAAACGTCCGTCGATGTAATTGAAAAGGACCTTTTTTTCCATGTCAGGCTCCCTGGGCGTCGCGTGGCGCCAGAACGTGAAGGTTCGAAAATTCAAGCGTGCTTGACCTTGCGACCAGTGAAGGCTTAAGGACCGCATCGCCGCATCCGGAGTCGCCGGACAGCATCTGCCCAAGCAATTTGACCGCCAGCGAACCCACCTGGGCGGTCGGCTGGGCAACCGACGTAATCGGCACCGACGTCAACGAAACGACGTGGGTGTCGTCGTAACCGGCCAGGGCGACGCCGCGGCCGACCGCGATCCCGCTTTCGACCAGGCGGCGCATCACCCCGATTGCCAGCAGGTCGTTCGCCGCGAAGATGGCGTCCGGGACCATGTCCCGAAGAAGACGGTCGGCCTGCCGGTATCCGGATTCCTCGGTCCAGGCGCCATCGGTCACACTTACAATCGCGGCCGCGCCCCCGGAAATTCCCAGGCCGATGGTCAAACCTTCCAGGCGGTCCCTGGAATTCGGGCTTTCGGACGGGCCGCCGACAAAGGCAATCCGATGGGCGCCGCACTCGACCAGGTGGCGACCGACCTGCATCCCGCCGTCACGGTCATCGACCATCACCGAACAAAGGCCGGTTCCACCTGGCGCTTCGACGCCCGCAAGCACCAGCCCGTTCGAAACGGTTTCAAGATCGACCGAATCAAGGATCGCCGCATCAAGCGGCTCGGCCACGATCAGGCCGGAAACGCGCCGGGAAGACAGAAGTTCCAGGGCCTGGGCAAGCCGATCGCGCCGCCAGTTGGTGTTTAACAGGATCAGGCTTTGTCCGCTGGCCGCGGCGGCCTCCTCGACGGCCAGGGCAAGCGCCGGGAAGAACGAATTCGTGATGTCGGGAACGACCAGTCCCAGGAACGGGACCTTGCCGGAAACCAGGGCGCGGGCATGAAAATCCGGGACATAGCCGAGTTCCGCGGCCGTCCGGCGCACCTTGCGGCGCATTTTTTCGCCAACGCCCGGCAGGTCGTTCAATGCCCGCGAAACGGTCGCCACCGACACGTTCAACCGCCCGGCAATCTGCTTTATCGTCGCCGCCATCCCGCCACCGCCGAACCGCCCAAAACCCAACGTAAACGATTACGTTGCGTAAACGTTTACGCCATCCCGCCGCCCTTGTCAACCTGCCGCACTGTCCTCGGCCTTCGGGATCGGACTTTCCTTGGTTCTGGATTGGGTCAAGGCACAACACATCGTAAGGGCGAATGAAAATTCGCCCGCCTCATTTCGGATTCACATTTGCGGTTCTTTACGGACCTGGCGTCAACGCTCCGCCCTTCCGGGCAGAAAGCGCAAAATGCTTTCCCGGGCGGCCCTGGCGCCTGACGGAGATACTTCGACCAGTCCCATTTCGACAAGGGCTTCAACATCCCGGGACAGCATGCGGATCGATCGGCCTGCATAGGCCTCGGCGACTTCCGGGGAAATCTTGCGCAGATCTGGCACGGCAACAGGATCCCGAACATTCGACAGCGCCAGGATTAAATCGCGTCGCCTGACGCGCACGGACTCCCCCGTCCCCGGGATCGTCTTGAAAGCGGCATAGACGTGTTCGCGCCAGGCAACGTCCCACTGAAAATCCCTGATCAAATCTATCTGCGAACGAAGGCCGTCCAGCATCCCCTGCAAGGCGTACATGACGAAGTGCATGGCGTTTCCATTATCGCTGCTGGATCGATCGAGCATCCTGTAATACTCGCTGCGCGTCTGATTGTAATGATTGCTCAAAAGATGCGCCGCAGGCGTCGGAACCGCGACGTCCAGCAGAATCTGCAGTTCCATCATCCTTGCCGTGCGCCCGTTGCCGTCATTGAAAGGATGGATCCACACCAGGTACAGATGCGCAAGGATTGCCCGAACGACCCCCATCGCAATTTTCATGTCGGCCGGGGCCTGCTGCCTTTCCTGGTTCATCCATTCGCACAGGCGATCCACCAGATACTCGCAATCCTCCGCCGGCGCCCCACGATACCGGCCAACGCCAACGCTCACCGTCCGTATTTCCCCCGGCAGCTTTTCCACCGAGTCCGGCAGGCCCGACATTATTCGGCGGTTGAAATCCATAATCTGGGCCGTCGTAAGGATTCCAGCCTCACCCCCGATAATGCGCCGCCGAATCTCGTTGCATCCATCCACCACATTGTCGATTTCCCGACCAAGGTAGTCTTTTGAGGGCGGCAGATCCAGCAGTCCCTGAATGCGACGTGCAACCTCTTCCTCGGTCAGGGTATTGCCCTCGATGGCTGTGGTGGCCAGCACGCCTTTTGCCAGGAAGACCTGGTGAAGCCGCTTCGCCACATCGCCCATCAGGGGAACGCCGGCGATATGTTCACACTTGGACTGGATTTCCCCCAGCATCATCCAGAACTTCGGACTGGCCCGGCCCAAGTCAAGATCAAAGGAAATCCAGGGATGTGTCCGTTCATACTCACGCATTTTGTCAAACCGCCCGTCTAATATAACAAACCGATAACCAAGGATAATTGGACATCAAAGCAGGCTGGTATGTCAAGCATCTTGTCACAAGCTCTGTCACAGTCTTTGTCACAGTCTTTGTCACTGCTTTTGGATCAGAAAAGTCACAGAATGGTGCATGGCCGCCCCGACGTTCGACAGCGGTTTTCCGAAGCTACCAGCCGGGGCGGCCGGGATAATGTTCGTCCACGACTTCAGGATAACCTGCCGGCGTGGCGCGGGTCGATGGCCACTGGTCAGGACAATGGCACGGAACCGGCGGCGCCGGATTTTCACCGGCAGGCGCCGATTTTCTGGCCGGTCGGCAGTAACGCCGAAGCCGTCCCGAGCTGGCGGGGCGCAGGCCGAGGTTGTTGTTGCGGTTGCCGGGGTCGTTGTTGTTGCGATTGGCAGCGCGAACGTTCCTGGCGTTGTTGTTCCACGAGCCGCCGCGATTAACCCGGTTGGAGCCCTTGTCGCCATCGACCGCTGAACAAATCCAAACATGTCGCGGCCCCGCTGCACAGCGACTTTCAATCAACCAAAGGATTCCCAAGGCAAAACGCCTGCGGTGACCGTTCGCGCAAATGACGCGGTATCACCGATTCGGGCCCAGCCGTATATGCTTTGCAGACTTGCCATCACATTCGCGGGGATTTCCGTTCCTGATTGGATTTCGGCGGCAGCCGCCGCAAGTTTCCTGGCAAACCGACGTCGTCGGATGCGGTCAAACCTGATCACCGCCGGAAAGATGTTGAATCCCAGAAATGGCACCCCATCCGAAGTCCGGCCGGTTCTGAACGCTTCGTCCTTGGTTTCAAGCAGCATGCCTTCCAGAAATGTTGTCGCAAGCACAACCGCTTGCTTCAGGCGAACCGCATCGTCGTCAAACAGAAGGATGTCGTCCATGTAACGCACATAACCGGGGATGCGAACCGCTTCCTTCATGAAATGATCAAACGGACCAAGATACAGGTTGGCAAAGTTCTGGCTGGTCAGGTTTCCGATCGGCATCCCCTTTCCGGGAATGGATCCCGGCGCGCCCTTGTCGATGAACTGATCGGTCAGCCACAGAACACCGGGATCCTTCACAAGACGCCTGATGACCGCTTTCAAGACCTGATGATCGGCCGTCTCGAAGTAATGCC
>JAKPTZ010000088.1 GCA_029555025.1 Deltaproteobacteria bacterium | reverse complement strand
GTCCCCGTCTGCGCCGCGGGATTTCTCTTAAAAAATGAAATTGAATATTTCAACAAGGCCATGGGGAATCCGGCCCGGCCGCTTACCGCCATCATCGGCGGCGCAAAAGTGTCCGACAAAATCAAGGTTCTGGAAAACGTGATCGACAAAGTTGACCGTCTGGTCGTCGGCGGCGGTATGGCCTTCACGTTCCTGAAAGCCCAGGGGTACAACGTCGGCAAGTCCCTGTGCGAGAAAGATATGCTGGATCTGGCCAGAACGATTCTCGACAAAGCCAAAGCCAAAAACGTGCAGTTCCTCCTACCGGTCGATGCGGTCATCGCCCAGGCGCCGGCAGCGGACGCGGACGTCAAGGTTGTGGATATCAAGAATATTCCCGACGACTGGATGGGCCTCGACATCGGCCCCGCCACGATTGCAGCGTTTTCCGACGCCGTGAAGTCCGCCAAGACCATTGTCTGGAACGGACCGCTGGGCATGTTTGAACTGGCGCCTTTTTCTTCGGGCACGTTCAAACTGGTGGACGCGGCGGTGGCGTCCGGCGCTCTCACGATCGTGGGCGGCGGCGACACGGACACGGCCATTCACAAGACGGGCAAAAGCGACAAGATCTCTTATATCTCCACCGGCGGCGGCGCGTTTCTGGAATTGCTGGAAGGCAAGACCCTGCCCGCCGTTGCGGCGCTGGGTTAAGGCGGAGGATCCTCATGAGAAAATGGATCGTCGCCGGCAACTGGAAGATGCACAACACCATCGGTGAATCCGTCGTCCTGGCCCGCGCGATTAAGGAAGGACTTTCCGGCTCGGCAAACGGCGAAGTCGTCGTGGCTCCTCCGTTTACCGCGCTCGCCGCGGTGGGCGAAGCCCTCCGGGGCTCGGCGGTGCAGATGGCCGCGCAAAACATGTACTGCGAGGACAAGGGCGCCTTCACTGGCGAAATCTCCCCCGTCATGCTCAAGGATGCCGGCTGCTCTTACGTCATTGTCGGCCATTCGGAGCGTCGCAAGTATTTTTCCGAAACGGATGAAGGCGTCAACGCCAAAGTGAAAAAGGCGCTGGCTTCGGGGCTCAAACCGATTGTCTGCGTCGGCGAAACGGATGAAGAAAGGGTGCAGGGCGTAACGCAGTCGGTTGTCGGCCGCCAGGTGCGCGGCGCGCTGGCCGGCGTTGAAAAGCTGAATGATGTGGTGATCGCCTACGAACCGGTCTGGGCCATCGGCACAGGCAAGGTGGCCACGTCCGCGCAGGCGGAAGAGGTCCACGCCTTCATTCGCGGCCTGATCGGAGAGCTTTACGGAAGCCTTTCGAAGGACATTCGCATTCTATACGGCGGCAGCGTGACCAAAGACAATATCGCGGAGCTGGCCGCCATGGAAGACATCGACGGCGCTCTCGTCGGCGGCGCTTCCCTGAAGCCGGACGGATTTCTGGGCATCATCGCCAAAATGACGTAAAAAAACATGCTACGATGTGACGATCGGGTCGAGTCGCGGGGATTTCGCCCCGTGACCCTCCCACACCACCGGACATGCGGTTTTCCGCATCCGGCGGTTAGGCACATCGATTTTACTCGAAAGCCTCTGATGGCATCAGAAAGCCATATCGACGCAAGA
>JAKPTZ010000048.1 GCA_029555025.1 Deltaproteobacteria bacterium | reverse complement strand
GCTTAAGAACGTCAGGAAATGGTGACGGCCGGCGGGTCTCGTGCAGTTGCGGGGCGATGGCGGGAATCCCTGGCGCCCGGGCGACGGCGACGCAGTGCCAGTCTCCCGACCGCCCCGTATCCGGACGTTGGCTCCCGGACTCCGTGGTCGTCCATGGACCACAGGTCGTCTGGATCCCGGGCCGGGGCGATTGCAGGGACGGTCGAGGGCAGATGCAGGTGGTCAAGAATGCTGGTGACGACGGCAGGGTCGGTCAGAAAGGCGAGTACGACCATGGGTGTGGCGCACCTGGGACAGGAAAGGGCGTCGATATGCAGGGCGCGACGCAACAGGCGGGCCCATGACAGGTGGGAGCGTTTTCGAAACTCTCCGGGTTTTGGGGTGGCCGGGACATTTGGGAGCTGGCGATACCCGGGAGTCTTGTCGTCCCCCCGGGCGTTTTTGCCCCGGGCTGGCGGGGGCGGCAGGGCCTTGCGGTACCTGGAGCGATTTGCGAAGACCCCGTGGTAGCGGACCAGATTCTGGTAAGGGGCGGGCAGCAGTGTGGCGAGGCGGCGTAAAAAGGCCACGGGCTCCATGACGATCTCGGTGCGGCCAGCTGGAGTGGGCCACGGGCGATGCAACCGATAACACACCTGGCCGTCCTTGCTAAGGGACAGGCGATCCTGTGAAAAGGGGGCCCGCAGGCCGTACCGACACAGGCGCTCGAGTCCGTCGCGATCGCTGGACTCAACGACCCGGGCTGCGTGGAGGGAGAAGCCGTTAACCCGGGCGCACAGTGGCTTGTGACCCGGGGTCGCCCCACCCTGGTCATCGGGTGGGCCCTCGCCAAAGATGTCGGTCTGGTGCCGTGGTGTCCGCGGCCCGGGGATTTGGATGGCCTCAGCAGATACTGAGCGCAGGGGGAGTGTGTCCGTGTCCAGGGTCTCGAGCTCCTCGCTGGCCTGTTCGAAGCGGCGGCGGGCCAGCTTGCCGAGGCGCTGGGCCAGGCGAAGTGCCAGTGCCTCGATGTCGTGGTCGGTCGGGGCCGGGACGGGCTGAAACACCCTGGGCCCGTCGGGTCCGTCCTGCCCTTCCACGAACACCCCGTCCAGGAAGACCGTGTGAAAGTGAGGATTAAGAGCCCGGGGTGCCGATGAACTGTCCTTTGACGAACGCTTTGGCATCCTTGTGGACCGGGAATGGACCAAGCGGCAGGACCGGCGGCTTACAAACCGCCTTAAAGGGGCAAGGCTGCGGGAGCCGGCCTGCCTGGAGGACGTAAACTACCGCCACCCGCGCGGACTGGACCGGTCGGTGATGCAGCGCCTGACGACTTGCCAGTGGGTGAAAAACCACGAGGCCGTACTGATCACCGGGGCAACTGGCCTGGGCAAGACCTGGCTGGCTTGCGCGCTGGCGCACCAGGCTTGCCGCGAAGGTTACACGGCCCTGTATGTGCGGGTGCCCCGCCTGCTGCATAGTCTGACGCTGGCCCGTGCTGACGGCTCGTACGTCCGCGAACTGGCCCGCATGGCCAGGACCGACCTGCTGATACTGGATGACTGGGGCCTGGCCCCGATGGGCGAACAGGAACGTCACGACATGCTTGAAGTAATCGAGGACCGCAACGGCTTGAAGGCAACCATAGTCACCAGCCAGGTCCCTGTCGCCAACTGGCACGACACCATCGGCGACCCAACCATCGCCGACGCCATCCTGGATCGTCTGGTGAACCGGGCGCACCGCATAGAGCTGAAAGGGCCGTCACTGCGCAGAAAAAAGGATGGTACCGATGAATAGCACCGGCACAGGCCACTGGCCGCCAAGCTGCGCTGCTGGTCAGCCACAGCGGGCCCCGCCCGAAGTGGATCAATTTCCGATGGCCGGCTTACAATGCTCAAGTGTAATTGTCGTCGGTGAAAAATCCGGCACTTAGCTCATTGAAATTGTCAGGCTGCGAAGACACCAGGTGGCTGAATCGTCGCTACGCTCCGGCGAGCATGTACGACATCAGCGGAACGGTGTACGACATCGGCCGGACTTGCGTACGAATTCCTGCGGAATCGTGTAGCCCTTCGGCCGGAATCAGTGACCGACTTCAACGGAATACGCAGGGGAAATACGGACAGTACTTCAGGGTCTTAAACTGGCTTTCCGAGTACGGGTTGTCGTTCGAAACGCGTGGCCTGCTGTGGGACTTGTCGATGCCGAGTTCGGCCAGCAGGTCGGCGACACCCTTCGATTTCATCGAGGATCCCCGGTCGGCGTGGATGTCCAGCTGACCGGGCAGGATTCCCTGTTTGGCACAAGTGGCCGCAATAAAACGCTTTGCCAGTTCGGTGTTTTCCCTGCTTGCAACCATCCAGCCGACGACGTACCTGGAATAGATGTCCAGCATCACGTACAGATGGTAATAGACCCACTTGACCGGCCCTTTCAGCTTCGTGATGTCCCACGACCAGACCTGGTTCGGGCCGGTCGCATACAGACGCGGGATTTCAAACTTCGGGTGCCGGGCCTGATTGCGACGTTCGCGGATCTCTTTGACTGATTCCAGAATGCGATACATCGTGCGCTCACTGCACAGCCAAATACCTTCGTCCAGTAACGTGGCCACGATCTCGGCCGGGGCCCGATCGATGAAACGGTCACTGTGTAACTCTGCCAGAACGCTCTCTTTTTCTTCGGGACTCAATGCCCGGTGCGATGGCTTGCGTGGCGCAGAAGCAGGCTTCGGGGGCCGGGCCGCCGGTCTGGTCACCCGATAGAATGTCGCCCGTGGCAGGCCGATTACGCGGCATGCAGGGGCGATTCCAACCCTCGGTGCCAGTTCCTGCGCTGCCTGGATCATTTCTTGTCTTCCTGCGCCGTTTCCGCCGTCTCCCTTGTCCGATTCAGAAGCAACGACAGTTTTTTTTGGATCTCAATTATAAATTCGGCGTCCTCAAGGCGTTTCTGCAGGCGCTGGTTTTCCTTTTCCAACTGAGCGTTACGCTGTTTCAGCGCCCTGTCCGGGTCCGGCGTCGGGCCACGCTTACGCGGCGTCAGACCTTCAAGCATCCCGTCCGCTCGAAGCTTCCGCCACTTCTGGATGCTCGTGTAATACAGCCCTTCCCGACGAAGCAAAGCCCCGAGCATTCCGGACTCACAAGCGTCGGCCTCCGCCAGGATCCGTGCCTTGTACGCCGCACTGAACCGACGACGCTGACCGACCGGCCCCACCTCTGGATCCGGTGCCTGCTTCACGTCCGGATCCGGAACGCTCAGCGGACCTTCTGACTGCTTCTCTTTCTTCTGAACTCTGGACATCTCTCTCTGCCTGCCTTCCCGTCCTGCTACTCTAAACTATTTCATCGATCTGTCTCATGCTATGTTGGCAGACAGGGCTGTAAGCAACGTTCCTTCGTACACCACGCGTTTGGACTCTAACCATTTGTTCAACGGGCAGTAACTTACCAAATGGCATTGCTCAAAAGCCTGAAAGTTCTACGTGAGATATCCCTGTACGGCAAGAATCAGTCCGGCGGCACTTTCGGAAAGGAAACGATTGCCAGAATCTGCAACTAATCCAAAACATCGACCGGATCCTGTATGTATGTCCAAATGATCCTGAAGGATGGAATATGAACTGCAAGTTCAAGAACCTACTGAATAAACTGAATCCTTTCCTGATTGGCGGCCCAGCGGATTTCTTCCACGAGGGCTTCAGCGGATTCCAACTTTTTGACAACGTTGATTAGCCACAAGCGTTCGAGGGGATCCCATCCATTTTCCGGGTGGGCACCGGGGTCAACGATGTAACCACGCGCTTCCCATGCCGGCCACATTTCCTGTTCGGCCCATTCCCTGGCTTGGTCAGCGATGGATTGTGGAATATCCTTGAGATTTTCAGCGTTGCAACCGAAGTCGGTGGCGAATGACAGTTCCCCCAGGTCGATGAGCCCAAGAGTGGAACCCTGGTAAAGAATGTGGAGCGCCCCGCCCAGGTCTTCCACAACCCACCGTTTCTGCCGAAGAAGATCGGGGTTGTCGAGGTGGTTCTTGACGACAACACATTCGTCGCCCAGGGCCTTCACCAGAACATCAACGACTGACTTGGAATCTGCGCCGTTCATAAAACCTCCCGTGGGTTGGCCCCTGTCATTAATCCAAACCGTTCAAAACGACTTACCCCATTCCGAACGTGTCGTCCAGGTTGCTTCTGGACAGGAAGCGGGCTTCTGCGATTAGTTCGGCGACGGAGTTTACCTTCTTGACGCCGAAGCGGGAAAGGGAACTGATTTCAGGGGCCCAGCTGTCTTCCCCGGGTTCGGTGGAATAACCTGCTGCGTGCAGGGCGGGCCACAGCTCGTTTTCGAGACTGTCCAAGGCCTCCTCCTGCAGTTCTTCATCGGTTGCGCCGTTGCATTCGATTGCCACCGAAACGATGGCCGTGACAAGGAATGCCCCGTCGGCTTCAGGTTCAAAATACGCGACATTCCCGCCGCTTGGAGAGGACATCCAGACAAGACCTGATTTGGCATTGAAAACGTACTTGCCGAAGGGACCCCAGGACTTTCGGTCATCGGCAAGATCTTTCTTCATCGTCTGGGTCAGAAGCATGGCAAGTTCGTCGGTGGTCATTTCGGGGGCCTCGTTCGTTTGAAACTGATGCAGAGTCTATCACCCCGGGCAGAACGGACAATACCTGGCCGGTCCGACAAAAAATTCCGCTTAGATTTTCCAACTCCCCAGTAGGTACCTTGGTTGCCAACATCCACGGAGGCAGGAATGGCAAGAAGGGACATGGAGGCGGTTGATTCACAACTGCTTGAAAGGGCAAGGGGAACCCTGCGGCACTCGCGGTTCGTCAGGCATGACGGGGCTGGCGACAGTGGCGCGGCGGGGGTTGGCGACGCGGCCGGTGGCGGGGCCGCTGCCGGTGCCGGGGACAAAACCGGTCGCCTGGTCAGTTTTTCGGTAATCGAAAGAACCGACAAAAACACGGTGACGGCTGACCTCGACTGGGGGCAGGCCCCGACGTGCACATGCACCAGTTACTGGACGGAAGTCCGGCTGGGGCGGGGGCCTTGGTGCCGGCATGTGGTCGCGGTGCTTGTGAAAGAGGAGGAACTGCGATGTCAGTTGATAGATCTTCTGCTGTGAACCTTGATGACGACGACGGGGCCGATTTCGCCGAAGTCACGGACGACTGTGCCGAAGTCGTGGACGAAGCCCCCGAAGCACCACTCCCCGATCTAACTGGCGACCCGGTCAGGCACGACGGCTATTCGTACGACGAGCTTTGTCCGATGGTTGAAGCCCTTCTGCGGGGCGGGCTGTCGGTGCTGGTGCGCGGGCATCCCGGTGTCGGCAAGTCGTCGCTGGCGAAGGAACTGGCGGCGCGGATGGAACTGCCGATGGTCGATATCCGCCTGGCACAGCGGGACCCGGCTGAGATTTCTGGCGTGTATTACCCGGACGCCGATCGCACGTGCATGTCGCTGCTGGCCCCCGACTGGGTGCGGCAGGTCTGCGAAAGCCCGGGGTTCGTGTTTCTGGATGAAATCAATGCGGCTGTGACCAAACTGCACCAGGCGGCGGCGTACCAGATCGTGCTCGAGCGCCGCGTCGGCCCGTTTGTGTTCCACCCGGGGACTGTCGTGCTGGCCGCCGGTAACCTGGAAGAAGACAACGCCATCGTGTCGCCCATGTCGTCGGCGCTGGCCAACCGGTTCGCGCACTTCACGATGCGCGTCGACGCCGATTCGTGGATGCGCTGGGCCAGCCGGGCCGGGATTGACGACGCGGTCACTGCGTACATCGGCAGGGGCGGCGAAGGCGTGCTTTACGACCGTCGCAGGGATGCCATGGTCTTTCCGTCGCCCAGGACGTGGGAGATGGCCAGCCGGGCCCTGGCCGGGGCGCGTCCGGTCGATCGCCGCAGGGTCGTTGCCGCGTGCGTCGGAATCGACGCGGCCGAGCGGTTCAGTTCGTTCCTGACGATCTTTGAACGGGTCGATCCCAGGGCAGTGATCCTGGATGGCGAGTCGATGCATTTCAAGACGCCACGAAACAAGGATCCGTCGTTTGTCCACGCGGCGGTCCTGACGGTGGCGGACTGGCTCGTGCGCAGGCCTGACGTGCCCGAAGCCGCCCTGCCGAACGTCGTGCGGTTCCTGCGATCGTCCGGCCTGGACCCGGAATTCGCCTTCCTGTTCCTGCGGCGCCTGAAGGGCTCCGGACTGCTGACCCGCCTGCGGGCCGTGCCGGAATACCGCGTCCTGGCGGCCGACCTGGCATCCATCCACATCGGGCTGACGGGGGGCAGGTGATGTCGCCGCCAGCCAGAAAACAACCTTCGCGGGACGAAATCATCGCCAGGGAGAAGCGGCGGACTGCGGCCATCAGGATGCAGTTGACCGTCAATCACCCGTTCTGGGGATACCTGCTGATCGAGACCGAGCTTATCCCGGCGGTCGATCTGCCGTCGCTGGCCGCCACGGACTGCGAACGCCGCATCTGGTACAACCCGACGTTGACCCAGTACCTGACCCTTGACGAACTGGGATTCGTGATGGCCCACGAGGTCGGCCACATCGTGCTTCAGAACCTGGAGCGATGCCGCGGCCGCAAGGCGTCGGTGTGGAACGCCGCGTGCGACTACGCCGTGAACCGCATTGTTGCGGCAATCACCGACCCGTACGACGGCCTGCCGCTTTACACGCCCCCGGTGAAGTTTTTGCCGACGGTTGGCCGAATCGCGCCCCTGATGAATCCGGACTTCGATGAACTGACCACGGAAGCCATCTATGAAGAACTGCGCGAAAACCCGATGTGGGACGATTCCGAGCATCTGGTCGAAGTGGACCTGTCATCTGGGGAAACGGGGACCGTTCGTCTGGATCGACGCCCCGAGTCATATGACATCCATGTGCCGGCAGACCAGGCTGGCGGGGATGTGCGGTCTGACGGGTATGGAAGTGCCGCACAGGATCCCCCGGTTTCCGGTTCGGTCGCACGCGCTTTCCAGTACGCCGAACGGTGCGACAGCCCCGGGAATATCCCCGGCGATCTCCGTCGCCTGATTGGCAGTCAAAGGGCCTGGATCAGGGACGAAACCTGGCAGGCGGCCTTCCGCAGGATTGTTGAAAGCAGTCTTGGTCGCGACGAGTACACACTGGCCCGCCCTCACCGCCGCTGGCTTGACCAGGGCTTCATCGTGCCCGGTCTGCGCCGTGACCCCATGCCGTCGGTGGTTATTTCCCTGGATACGTCCGGAAGCATGTCGCCACGACATATCGCCGAAGTCTGCGCCGAGATACGCCCGGTGCTGGCGCGTTGCGGCGATGCGGTCCTGCTGGTCCACGACGCCGTCATCCAGGAGGTCGTCAGGGGCAATCAGGCCATCCTTGCGTGGCTTGA
>JAKPTZ010000039.1 GCA_029555025.1 Deltaproteobacteria bacterium | reverse complement strand
CAATCATTCCGGGAATTTTTTTCATGTTCACCGACCCCATTCAAGCTGGCGCTTGCTGAAGAAATCGTCCTTCAGGCCCTGGTTGACCTTGAACTTCTTCAGTTCCAGTGTCGTCTTGTGGGCGGACTGACCGTCCTGGATGGTGATGTGCCGGGCACGCTTGATGCCACTCCAGTTCCTGACGTCGGTGCATATGTACGTCTTTACGAGACCATCGTTTGCATTCAGGAACTGGTATTCGGCAAGCAGGTAATCACCCTTCTGTATCTTCAGGCGAGCGGCCGGGTAGGGCGCGCCTTTCTTTCCAGTTGCATAGACGTACCAGAACTTGTCGTCTTCCTTTTCCAGCTTCGGCTCGTAAACCTCGACCCAGCTTGCGAAGGCGGCATCGTCGCTGGTCATGTCCGAGCCGGCCAGGGACTGCCCCATCTTGTGCGGGGCGACGCGGCGGATCTTTTTCTGGCTGGGAAGGTAAGCATAGACCTCGGAAGGGCTCATGATCAGGTTGGCCATGCCCTTGATTTCGCCGGACGTGAACTTCAGCAAGCGCTTGAGGCCTTTCTGGTAAATTTCGGAATCGTAGGTTTTCTTTGAACCGTCAAGGTTATAGATGGTCATGTGAACGTCCATCATGCTGTCTTCATAACCGTTCGTAATCTTGTCCATCTTCGCAAACACCGACTCGACCGGTTCGGATGCCGCAGCAAGAACGGGAACCATCACAACTACGATCGCAATGACCAGGTTAAGTGCCGTTTTCATCTGAATTTCTCCTTACTGGAAAACAGGTCGGGATGATGCTCTAGCCAGAATCGGGCCAATTTCGATTCGCGTCTGAATTTTGCCATGAAATCCAGCCGAATCATATGTTTAGATGGCAGCTTCATTCCGTTTGAATGCCACCATCAAGGGATCCCTGAAGAAAATAGTGCGAAGGCGCACGGTGGATTGCCTGGATTGCGGGGTATGTGCGTAATCGCACAAGCCCTTCGGCCAGCCTGTCACCCGCTGTTCCTCGTAAACAGATCCGGCGAATGGATATTGTTTGTAATCGACCGTGTAACCGTGATTGAATACTGCCGTCGTCGGCTTGAAGTTTTTCATCAAAGGGGTGTCTATTGTGATTGATGAGAGGCGCAGGGACAGTCGCCGTCCGCTTGATTACGATGTCACCTGTTATATCGACGGTGCCCGTCTGGACGCACACGCTCTGAACGTCAGTCAGCGCGGTGCCTTCGTCGGAACCGAGCTCGGCCGGCCTGTTCCGGTGGGCGCGCTTGCCGGCCTGGTCTTCATATCGGATTCGACCAGCGTTGGAACCACGTTCCTGTTCGGTCGGGTGATCCGTCAGCAGGAAGTTCCCATTCGCGGATTTGCAGTCCGCTGGGAAAAAGCCGTTTCCGCTGGCAGAACCAACGACCTGAAATCGTTTCTGAATCAGTTCCTGGGCGTCGAGGATGCCGTTGTTGAAGAGGAACTTGTCGGACCCTCCGGTTCCAGTTCACAGATGTCCAGGTGCGTATATCGTTTCGAGCCTTTCGATCCCGCGGCCCCGGACGGCCCCGGAAATCAGGACGTGGTCGATTCAATCGGCTATGGCGGCCGTGTCATCAGGGATTCCGTGGTCGAGCCCCATGCCGATTCGTTTGCCGTTTCCGGCCTTGAACATACCGCCGATCCGTTCGCGATCGAGGTGGAGTTCGATGCCGATCCCGCTCCCGACCGCCCCGGACTTCCGCCGGCGGCTGTTCCTGCATCGCGGCACCGTCCTCCCGCTCGTCCCAGGCCTGGGAAGGCCGTGATGGGTGAACTGGAGTCCTTCATCGGGAATCTTGATGTAAGCGAGGAAGAGATTTCGGCCGTCAGGATTGGTGGTCACGCATCCCCAATCCATCTTCCGGCCGCGGCCGTCGTGGGGCCTTCCGTCACCGCCGCCCTTGCGGACATTTCCAGCGTCCCCGATTCAATCGCCTGCGAGATGGAAGGCGCCGTGATAGTGTCAGGCTCGAAGCTCGACGTCGTGGTCACGGCCCTCTCGCCCGGCGCCGCCGTGATTCGATCCAGGTTCATGCCGATTGATCCAGATTCCGGTTTGATTCTTGAACTTACCATCGGATCCCGCAAGGGTGTTTCAACCGTCTTGTGTCACGGCCGCGTGACCGGGGTTCAACGTGGTGCCGAAAGTGGCTTCGTGGTGACGTTCGGTCGCATCGACGAGGGCGAATCGGTCGGAATACTGGAACGTTACCTGAAATGGTTGAAGTTCAACGGTGCCGTGTAGGCGAACCTTCCAAACGAATCGGTGCCGTCAGTTCTGGTGAAGTTGCAGCCAGGCAAGATATCGCCGAAGAAGACCTTTCGATTCCCCTTCCTCGACGGAGAAGAACCTGAAAGCGACGGTACCCGGTTCCTCCGCGCTGATCTGCCTGGCCTCGCTCTTGCAGATGACCTCGACGTGACTTTCCTTTGAAGGGATCGTGAAGATCAGATCGGCGTACATCGGACGGGGATCGTACTTCAGCGTCGTGTGTGCCAGCGCGGATCGCGGCCCCAGCCTCGTTATCAGGGCCGGGTAACGGACAAGGTTCTCTTCGAGATGGCCCCGGATATAGCACGACACAGTTTCACCTTCCGAGGACATGCCGGATTTCACCGTCGCGACGCCACCTGGAGCCCGATTGGAGGCCGAGTGGATCGCTTCATTGCCGGCCGGCCTGGTTTCGTGGGGGCGCCCCGATTCGGACTCGAACTTGAAGACGCTCCTGCGGCCACGGTCGTTGCTCTCGACCTGAATTTGCGGGTTGGAGATTCCGAACATCTTCGTCAGAAGATTAGCAAGCCCGCCAGCATCCCCACCGGATACCGCCTTTTCCCACGACAGTCCGACCCCCTCGTTGGTGCCGTCCTGTTTCCTTGCCACCCGGCCGAACAGGAAGGTTGACTGATCCCTGGCGTCACCCGGGAACATCAGTCCAACTACCGCAGACATCGGTATGGATGACGAATCGCGCGTTTCCAGAAATATGCCGCCCCGACTAATATCCCTGGCTTCGGCCTCGAATTTTCTTCCTTCCACGAAACAGGTGACGGGAACTTTCAGAGGTCTTCTGAAATGCGTTCTCTTTTCATACATTCACGAAAG
Source organism: Deltaproteobacteria bacterium (assembly GCA_029555025.1). Classification (GTDB taxonomy): domain Bacteria; phylum Myxococcota_A; class UBA9042; order DTJE01; family DTJE01; genus JAGOFO01. The sequence continues at coordinate 52,263 of JAKPTZ010000039.1, read as the reverse complement.
CGCTTCTTCAACAATCAGGCCTTCTTCTTTGCCTGATTCGCCACGGCCTGAATCTTCCCCGCGATTTTTTCCTGGTCGCCAAGGTACCGGCTGGAGATCGGACGAAGATTTTCATCGAGTTCGTAAAGCAGCGGAATTCCTGTCGGAATGTTCAGTTCGGTGATGTCCGCATCGGAGATGTCGTCAAGATACTTGACCAGCGCCCTCAGGCTGTTGCCGTGGGCGGCAATGATGACGCGCCGCCCGGACTTGATCATCGGCGCGATGGTGTCCTCGAAGTACGGAACGAACCTGTCAACGGTCAACTTCAGGCTTTCCGTAAGGGGAAGTTCATCCTGCGTAAGTCCGGCATACCGTCGGTCGTTGCCGGGGAATCGCGGATCGGTTGATTCAAGGGGAGGCGGCGGTATGTCGTAGCTGCGCCGCCAGACCTTTACCTTGTCTTCGCCGTGAAGTTCGGCGGTCTCGGCCTTGTTGAGTCCCTGCAGGGCGCCGTAATGCCTTTCGTTCAGCCTCCAGTGGTTCACGACCGGAATCCACATCTGGTCAAGCTGCTCAAGGGCAAGCCACAAGGTCTTGATTGCCCGCTTCAGCACCGACGTATAGGCGATATCGAATTCGAAGCCTTCTGCCTTCAGCACCCTGCCGGCTTCAATTGCCTCGTTCACCCCGGTTGGCGACAGGTCAACATCGGTCCATCCGGTGAATCTGTTTTCAAGGTTCCACTGGCTTTCGCCGTGTCGAAGAAGCACAAGTTTGTACATGATTCCTTCCCCCAACCCTTACCTGCCGGGTTGTTTGCGAAAAATTCTATCAGTGAATGCCGGCAACTGCCAAAAAACCGGGCATTATCAATAAAGATCAAGCTTTTCGGATTCTGGTCGAATCCGCCCCGGGTTCAATCCGGAAACCGTCGCCCCCGGAAGTATAGACGCAGCCTTCCTTCATGCCCGTCACCCTTGAAATCGCAACGGTTCCATTCCCGCGATCTATGAGTTCGTCATCGGAAGGCTGGAACTGATCCGACATCGAGGAAATTCTGGTCGCCAGGGCCTCGGCCCGTTGACGGATTTCTTCGTCGCGCGCCGCCATGAATCCGGCAATCAATTCGCGCCGCGCCGCCTTGAGTGAACTCGGATTGACAAACAGTCCCGGGGTGATTGTCGTGCGGGCCATGCCGAAATACTTCTTCAGGTGATCTGCCGAGATACCTTCCGCCCTTGCGGCAGAAGATTCAATCGGACATGAGGCTGCGGCCTTGAAACGGCCCAGCCGCATCGATGCCGTAATCGAGTCGGCACGAACCTCTGCCGCAAGGAATTCCGGCCATGGCACGGTTCCCTCGACGACGGCCCCGGGCACCGGTCTTTCGACCTTCCTGTACCTTGCGCGGACGGAGTCGGCCGAGTGGATGTGAACGGCAAGCACCGTCGATCGCCGAAGCTCTTCGGGAAGAGGGACGGAAACGTCGTGACCGGCCGCAATCCGGATGGCCGATCTACCCCTGCCATCGACCAGGGCGCGTACGCCGACCGGAAGCCACTGGCAACCTCCGGGGGCGGAATCGTCCCCGACCTTGACCAGAAGTCCGTCCCGGACGTTGATATCGACAGGTGTCTTGAATGATATCCAGTGGCCGGTGTGATCCTGCCTGGATCGGAATTGTCCGACGTCCAGCCCGGCGTGGGTCTGGTTGTCGGTCGAAAGAACGGTTTCGGCGTCCGTGTCGCCAACGAAGAATCCATCGGTTCTTCTGCGGGAGAAGAGCACGGAAACGTCGCGATCAAATTGTGCGTACTCGGCGGAATCAAGTCCGGGCACAGGCCTGTCAAGCGCGGTTCGGAGCCATTTCGTGACGCAGCCGACCCATGAAGGGGTCTTCAGCCGACCTTCAATCTTGAAGGCCGCGACCCCGAGTGCCACCAGTTCCGGGATGTGTGGAACCAGGTCAAGATCCTTCATGCTGAAGACGTATCCGACAGGCTCGTCCCCGGTATCGAAGTACGGAAGGCGGCACGACTGGCAGCACGCGCCATGGTTGCCGGATCGGCCCGACACGCTGTGTCCCATCATGCACAGGCCGGACACGCCGAAACACATTGCCCCGAACACGAAGACTTCCAGTTCCAGATCCGGCAGGGCCATCCTTATTGCCGAGATGTCGTTCCTGGAACACTCGCGGGCAAGGATGACCCTTCGGCAACCAAGATCCGCCATCCTGCGGGCGGTTTCAACCGAATGAACACCGGCCTGGGTGCTGGCATGAATCGGAAGATCAGGCAGCAGGGCTGCCGCGGTCTTCATGATGACAGGATCCCTGACGATCAGCGCATCAACCCCGGATTCGTGGCATGCGGCCATCGTCCTGGCGGTTTCCCTGACGTTGAAACGCGTGACCGGGATGTTCAGGGTGACGTAAACCCTGGAACCGAACGAATGCACGTATTCGACGATACCGGGAAGCTGAGGTTCCTGCAGGTTGGCGGCCCTGGCCCTTGCGTTAAGGTCGCCGACGCCAAGATAGACCGCGTCCGCCCCGTTTGCCATGGCGGTCTCGATTGCCTCGATCGATCCGCCGGGTGCCAGGATTTCGGGGATTTTACTGTTCGTGCCGGTGGTCAAGGCGCCTGCCCCGTTCATTCCGCGGCCGGATTATACAGGATAAAACGGTTCCGTTGGTTCGTGCTTCGGGGATCATGTCAAATCGGTCGCGCCGCGATGTACAATTGCCGGTGTCGCAAGTCGGCCGATCGAAACCGTATCCGTTTCCCCAGGGAGGTTTCAATGCTTTTCCTTCGCGGGTTCGTGCCCTTGCTTGCCGTCCTGTCGGCGGCATCCGCTTGTTCACGGGATTCCGGGGCCGCTGCCGGCGGCCCGCCCTCGCAGCCCGCCCTTTCCGCGGCGGTTACGGCAGCACCTGGCAGTAATCCTGACTCCATCTCACCGGCCCGTGGCGGTGTCCCGCAGGAACCGGCCGCGGTCGATGAACCGGCACCGGCCGGGATGGTTCGCGTTCCAGGGGGGCGCTTCCTTATGGGGTGCGCGGACGGATACAACAATGTGGTCGATGACAAGTGCGCTCCTTCAGAACTTCCTGCCCGGCTTGTCGATGTCGATTCCTTCTTCATCGATATCGACGAAGTGACCGTTGGGCAATACACCGGATGCGTTGAAGCCGGGGCATGCCAGGCCCCTTACAACGGTGGCGAGTGCAATTTTGGCGAGAAGGATCGCCTGAAGTATCCGATTAACTGCGTCACATGGGACGACGCGCGACTTTTCTGCAAGTGGGCCGGCAAGCGGCTGCCGTACGAGGCCGAATGGGAAAAGGCGGCGCGGGGCACGGACGGCAGGCGCTATCCGTGGGGAAACCAGGAACCTGACGAGGGTGGATTGTGGCGTGCCAACCTTGGGGAAGGGCTGACGAAGCTGCTGTGGATGCGCGATCAGTGGGAATATGACGCGCCGGTCGGTTTCTTTTCCGCCTATTCGTCTCCGTACGGGTGCAACGACATGGCTGGAAACGTGGCTGAATGGGTTCACGACTGGTGGGCCGAGTCATACGCCGGGATGACCGACGTCAATCCGCGCGGGCCGGACGCGGGAAACCAGCACGTGGTCAGGGGCGGATCGTTCCGCGAATATCGCCAGCGTATCCGGACATCGGCACGCGGCTATCACTACACCGATTTCATGGACGGCAACGTCGGGTTCAGGTGTGCCGCGGACGTGGGGCGCAGATGAGCGGCAAGGATCGCGACAGGATTGCGCAACTGCTCGACGCCAGGCTCAAGGAACTCAGGTTGCGCGACGGGGTTCTGCCTTCTGCCCCGCGTCGCGGAAAGTCCCCCAATCCTCCTGCGATTGGTGGCGCTTCCGCAAAGCCGGATTTGGAAAGTCCTCGAGCGGGGCGAACCGTTGAATCCATCGGTGGTTTTTTTGATCCGGCTGCCCGCCTGAATGCCGTTTCCGCCCGGGCCGCAAGAACCGGGGCGGATTCGGTTCTGTCCGATGTCCCGGGAATAATTGAGTGTTTCAGGCAACGTTACCCCGGACGCGATGTGGCTGAAATAATCGGCCGGGAGTTTGAAACGGCAACCGTGGCCGCCGGCCCGGATTTTATCGAGGTTTGCCGACCGACCGACATGGAAGTCACCGTCATGTCCAGGTCGCGGGCGGTCACGGCCATTTCGTCGGCCCTGTGGCTGCTTCCCGGGATCAGGGAAAAAGTTGCCTGTGAACTGTGTGGCAACGGGAACGCCACGATCGATTCATTGTCGTCGCACCACAGGTTCGGGTCGGCGGCGGCAAGGCTGCTGCGAACCCTGGATCGCGGTGGCGCCGCCAGGGTTTCGGCGATAATCAGCGATCGCGGCGGGGCCGCGCATCCCCTGAACCTTGCGGTCACCGCCTGGTTCGAGCCGCGGGACTTTCTTTTTCTCGATATCGAGACGGGCGGCCTTTTCGGGGGCAGCCCGATTGTCGTGGCCGGTCTCGCGTCGGCCTGCGATCCGGCCCGGCCAGGCCTGGCTGTCGTGAAGATCCTGTGCGCGACCACGCCGGACGGGGAGGCCGAACTGGTCAGAAGGACGGTGGAGGAAATCGAAGGCCATAAGGTGCTGGTGTCCTTTAACGGCAAATCGTTCGATCTCCCATACGTTTCGCAAAGGGCCGCGTACTACGGGACCGTCATCCGGAATGATCCGCTTCACCTGGATCTGCTCGGGTACTCCAGGCGTCTTTTTTCTGGAAAGACGACGGACTGCCGGCTTTCGACGCTGGCCCTCGAGATTCTGGGAATGGCCAGGGATCTGGATGTTCCCGGTTCCCTTGTGCCGTGTTTCTATGAAAACTATCTGAAGGAACCGGCCCGAAACGCCGGTCTTCTTGCGGCCATCGCGATACACAACTGTTATGACATGGATCAGACAGTCCGCCTGTTTCATGAGCACATCAAGCGGCTTGAGGGTTGCGGTGGCGTGGTTGATCAGGAAGGCGCCCTTGCGGGATCGGAAGGTGTTGAGTGACTGTCGGGCAGATTAAGGAGGCCATCGCGGGCCTCGGACACGATTCCATCCCGGAGGGAGAAACCGTTCTTTCGACCTGGCTTCCGGCACATGAAGCGAGACTGGCCCCGCCGCCTGCCGGTCTTCATCCGGATGTCTTAGATTTTCTTTCGCGTGTCCGAATCGAATCGCTTTATTCGCACCAGGCTCGGGCCTGCGAACTGTCGATGGCCGGAAGCAACGTGATTCTTTCGACTTCGACCGCTTCGGGAAAGACGCTGGCCTTTACCCTGCCGGTGCTGCACGAACTCGCGACCGACCCCGATGCGTGCGCGCTGTTCCTTTATCCGTTGAAGGCGCTTACGAACGACCAGCTTGACGTGTTCTCGTCGGTGCAGGACATGTCCGGCGTCCAGATCGATGCGGCCATATACGACGGGGACACCCCTCGCGCTTCAAGGCCGCGGATACGACAGCTTTCCAGGGTGATCCTGTCAAATCCGTGGGAAATTCATGAAACGCTTCCATATCACCATCTATGGCGGCGATTCTTTCTGAACCTCCGGTACGTGGTCATCGACGAGGCCCACCGCTACACCGGTGTTTTCGGGTCGAACGTTGCCCAGGTCATCAGGCGTCTTGCGCGCGTTGCTTCGGTCTATGGCGCTTCTCCCCGCTTCATACTGGCGTCGGCTTCGATTCCCGATGCCTCCCGGCACGCGCTTGCCCTGACCGGCCATGAAGCCGTCTGTGTGGATGACGACGGTTCGCCGGCGGGCGAAAAGGCACTGATGGTGGTGAACGCGGGCCTTGACGGCAGCGGCTCCCCGGCGGCCAGGACGCGTGACATCGTGGCCGGTCTGGTACGGCGGGGAATCAAGACTCTGTGCTTCACAAGATCTCGCAGAACCGCGGAACTTGTGGCCAGCCTGTCCGCGGATCGGGCCGGAGGCCTTCCAATATCGCCCTACCGGGCTGGCTACCTTCCGGCACAGAGGCGCCAGCTTGAACAGGCGTTTCGCGACGGCTCCATCCGGGGAGTCGTCAGTACCAATGCCCTGGAACTTGGAATCGATATCGGGGATCTCGATGCGGTGGTCGTTTCGGGTTATCCGGGCAGCGTCAGCGCGTTCTGGCAGCAGGTTGGCCGAGCCGGACGAAGGGGCGGGGCAAGTGCCGCGATTTTCGTGGCCGGCGGCGACATTCTCGACCAGTACCTGGCTTCACACACCGAAATCCTGACTGACAGGGTTTTCGAGCGCGCGACCATCGATCTGCACAATCCTCACATACTTGCGGGGCATGCCCTGTGTGCCGCGTCGGAACTTCCACTGAAGGTCGATGCCGGGGACGGGCACCTTTACGGGATTGCGAAGTCCCTTGCCGGCGGTGGACTGCTTCGGGAAACCGTGAACGGCTTCATCTACGGGGGATCGGTAAGGCCCCAGGAGGCCGTGCGGCTGGACAGGATCGGCAGCAAGACGGTTTCACTTGTTGACGGCCGAACCGGCGACCTGCTCGAGAACCTTGATTTCGACCGGGCCCTGCGCGAGGCCTTTGTCGGCGCTGTCTATATGCATCAGGCCGCGACGTGGATTGTCCGCGAACTTGACCTGGAGGCGTTGCGGGCCGTCGCCGAACGCCAGGACGTCGATTATTTCACAGTCGCCCATCAGGAACGCCAGGTCGAGATGTCAGGGGATCCTGAATTGACCCTTCCCGGTCATCCCGGAGTGTGGTCGGCCGGACTTGGCGGCCTGTCGATAACCCACACCATCACCCATTACCTGAAGAAGCGGTACGGCAACGTAATCGGATCCGCGCCGCTTGATCTTCCCCGGCGCATCCTCGAGACGACCGGTTTCTGGATTGATTTTCCGGCGTCGGAAATCCGCGGCGTTATTGATCTTCCCGGCGCCATGCACGCCCTGGAGCACACGATCGTCGGGATTTCCCCGATTGCGATCTCGTGCGACCCGGATGACCTCGCGGGCTTCTCCACAATGATGGCGCCGCATTCAGGCGCGCCGGCCATCTTCGTGTATGACGGGTATGACGGCGGCCTTGGTCTTTCTGAACGTGCGTTCAGGGATCTGCCGCGCCTGGTGGCCGTCGCGCTGGACATTCTTCAGGGCTGTCGCTGCGCGTCCGGCTGCCCGGCCTGTTGCCTTTCGCCGCGCTGCGGGAACAACAACCAGCCGATGGACAAGCAGGGGGCCATCACGCTTGCAAGACAGGTTCTTGGGTTGTAATGTTCCAATTTTGTTGTTGTTTGTTCCGGACTTCGAAACATGGTGCCGGCGTCCTGCCGGCAAGTTTTTTGTTGACGTAACGGACGGCCTGATTTATTGCGTTGCCGCGTCCGGCAGGGTGGCAGGATCGCCAGACGTTTGTTTCCTGCCGTTCCGGGCGTCGGCCTGACTTTTTGCGGGGGATGGGATGCTTACCGTCGTAACCGGTGCGACCGGACATATCGGTGGAAACCTTGTGAGGATGCTTCTGGCGGAAGGCCGGCAGGTGCGTTGTCTTGTCTGGGAGCATGACGACAACACCGCGGCCCTGGATGGGCTGGATGTCGAACGTGTATGCGGGGACGTCAGGGATCTGGACAGCCTGAAGAGGGCCTTTTCGGGGGCCGATGTCGTTTATCACCTGGCATCAAGAATTTCGATCGTTGGGCCTGAAGGCGGGCTCGTCCGTGCAATCAACGTGGGCGGCGCGGCCAATGTCGCCGAGGCCTGCCTTCAGTGCGGCGTCAGGCGGCTTGTGCACTTCAGTTCGATTCACGCCCGGAACATAAACACGGATCTGGACAGGCCCGTGGATGAAACGCGGGAACGTTCAAGCGGTCGGGGTACCCCGGCATACGACATATCAAAAGGTGACGGCGAACTTGAAATCCTGAAGGCGGTGGGCCGCGGACTTGATGCGGTCATCGTCTGCCCGACCGGTGTGATTGGACCGCTGGACTGGAAGAAGTCGCGAATGGGAACCGTGTTTCTGGGTCTTGCGACCGGCAAGCTTCCCGGCGGCGTCCATGGTGGTTTCGACTGGGTTGACGCGCGGGACGTCGCGGCCGGGGCGATTGCGGCCGAAACCAGGGGACGAACAGGGGAACTTTATCTGCTCGGCGGTCATTACACGACGTTTAAGGAACTGGCCAGTCGTTTTGAAAAGGTGTCCGGCCGTCCGGCCCCGAAGTTCATGTGCCCGATGTGGCTTGCCAGGGCCGTGGCCCCGGCCGCGCTGCTGGTTTCAAGGATTACCGGGCTGCCGGCCCTGTTCACGCCGGAATCTCTCAACGCACTGCGGGCAAACAGCGACATCAGGCACGACAAGGCGGCAAGGGAACTTGGTTTCAATCCCAGGCCGCTGGATGAATTCCTGAAGGACATCCACGACTGGTTCAAGGAAGTCGGGATGATATAGGCGGAGGAACTCATGGATTTTTCTTCGATACTTGCCGGCGAGAAGGTGTTTCATTTCTGGCTGATGGTCGTGTTCCTGGGAATGGCCGCCCTGGTGTTCCCGCTGCTTCTTTTCGTCACGGCGCCGTACGGACGTCATACCAGGAAGGGATGGGGGCCGCGCATCAACGATACCCTGGGGTGGGTGATAATGGAGGCCCCGGCGCCCATCCTGTTCGCGCTGTTCTTCTTCATCGGTGAACGGACGTCCAGTATCCTTGCGATAGTCTTCCTTTGCATGTACGAACTGCATTATATCAACAGGACGTTCATCTTCCCGTTCCGCCTGCGCGGCAACAGGAACGACATGCCGGTTTCGATAATGATGAGCGGGTTCCTGTTCAATCTGCTCAACGCCTACCTGATTTCCAGGTACATCAACACGCTCGGGCCGTCCTATCAGCTTTCATGGCTGTGGGATCCCAGGTTCATCATCGGCGTGCTCATCTTCCTGGCCGGTTTCCGCATCAATACCCATTCCGATTCCATCCTCCGTAACCTGCTGAAGCCGGGTGAGACGGGATACAAGATTCCGTACGGCGGCATGTTCCGGTACGTTTCTGGCGCCAACTACCTGGGTGAATTGACCGAGTGGCTTGGTTTTGCGATTGCCACCTGGTCGATGCCCGGACTCGTCTTCTTCCTGTGGACGGCCGCGAACCTGGCGCCAAGAGCGTTTTCGACCCACAAGTGGTACCTTTCCACGTTCCCCGAATACCCGAAGAACCGCAAGGCCCTTATCCCGTTTATCATCTGATTCAATCGCCGGTCACGCCGCGTCGCTTTCGTCGTCCGTCCCGTCCGCCGCCCGTCCCGCCTGAACGGTTGAGCTTCCCCTGACGGCCGATTCCAGTGCGGCGCGAAGGTTGTCGTCCGCGCGAATCCGCCGATCGGCCTGGTCGCGGCCCTGTCCAAGCTGTTCGCCGCCAAATGACAGCCACGATCCCGACTTTTCGATCAGGCCCGCCGCTTCGGCCGCTTCAAGCAGATCCAGCGTGCGGTTGATCCCCTCGCCGAACACGATATCGAACTCCGCCTCGAGGAATGGCGGCGCCATCTTGTTCTTGGCCACCTTCACGCGGACCCGGTTGGCTGTCACGACCGTGCCGTCCTTCTGCGAGCCCTTTCTGCGGACGTCCAGCCGGATGGATGAGTAGAACTTCAGGGCGTTTCCGCCGGTCGTTGTTTCAGGGTTTCCGAACATCACCCCGATCTTCTGCCTGAGTTGGTTGATGAAGATGACGGTGCAGTCCTGCTTGTAGCACAGCCCGACCAGTTTCCGCAGCGCCTGGGACATCAGCCTGGCCTGAAGACCCACGTGGCTGTCGCCCATTTCACCCTCGATCTCGGCCTTGGGCACCAGCGCGGCCACCGAATCTACGACAACCAGGTCGATGGAACCACTGCGGACAAGCGTCTCGGCAATGTCCAGTGCCTGCTCGCCATAGTCCGGCTGGCTGACCAGCAGATCCTCGACCCTTATCCCCAGATTGCGGGCATACCCGATGTCAAAGGCGTGTTCCGCGTCGATGAAGGCGGCCACGGCGCCGGTCTTCTGGGCCTGCGCGATGATTTCCATCGTCAGAGTCGTCTTTCCCGAAGACTCCGGACCATAAACCTCGACGATGCGGCCCTTCGGAATCCCGCCGATCCCCAGGGCGCGATCGAGTGATATGCTTCCGGTTGAAAAAACCGGAACCTTCTCGACCGGGCCGTCGCCGTAACGCATCACGGCACCTTTTCCGAATTGCCTCTCCATGCTGGCGATGAGCTTGTCAAGCTCGTGAACCGCCGTCGCTTCCTGTTTTGCCATGGTCTGTCCTCCTTCAATGACGGTTATGCGGGAAGTGTCGGAATGAACTGCCCCTTCAGGCGATCCAGCATCCTGTACTGGATCGCTTCGGCCACGTGTTCGGTGCGGATCCGTTCGGACCCGTCCAGATCGGCGATCGTTCTTGCCACCTTCAGAATTCGATCAAGCGCCCTTGCCGAAAGCCCCAGCCTGTCCATCGAGTGCTCCAGCAGGCTTTCGGCTTCCGTGGGAACAGCACAGTTGCGTCGAACCCCCGACGAATCCATGCGTCCGTTGAAAAGCACGCCCGATCCCTTGAACCTGCGCGCCTGAATGGCCGCCGCGGCCATTACCCTTTCGGCCGCATCGATTGATCCCGAGCCGGAGGCCTTCGACGATAGTTCGCGGAAGGGAACCGGCGACACCTCGACCTGGAGGTCGATGCGATCGAGAAGCGGGCCGGACACGCGTGAACGGTACCTTGCGATCTCGGTTGACGTGCAGGAGCATTCATGCCGGGAATCGCCAAGATAGCCGCAAGGGCACGGATTCATGGAAGCAATCAGCAGGAAGTCGGCGGGAAATGAAACGCCGTATCTGACTCGGGAAATCGTGACCTCGCGTTCTTCCAGCGGCTGCCGCAGAACCTCGAGAACCTCGCGCTTCCATTCGGGCAGTTCGTCCATGAAAAGCACGCCGTTGTGAGCCAGGGAGACCTCGCCGGGCCTGGGGTTCGAACCGCCGCCGACGATGGATGGGCTCGACGCGCCATGGTGCGGCGTCCTGAACGGCCGATCAGTTATAAGCCCGCCGCGGTGGCGCAGAAGACCGGCCACGCTGTAGATTCGGCTGGTTTCCAGGCTTTCGTCGTACGTCATCGGCGGCAGGATCGAGACTATCCGCCGGGCGAGCATGGTCTTGCCGCAACCGGGCGGCCCTATCATCAGCAGGTTGTGGCGGCCGGCTGCCGCGATTTCGAGGGCACGCTTGACGTGTGCCTGCCCGCGCACGTCGGCCAGATCCGGCGTCTGGGTTCGCGTGACTTCAGGCGGGCCTGAGGCGGCCGGCTCGATCGACAGGTCGCCAGCAAGGTAGCGGATGAGCGATGTCAGGTCGGGAGTCGGGATTGTCCTGATGCCGCTGACAACGGCGGCCTCGCGCGCATTTTCAATCGGCACGAGTATCTCGGCCATCCCGGCCTCCCTTGCCGCGGCCGCCATGGGAAGGACGCCTGGAACCGGTCGAAGCTCGCCGTCCAGTGACAGTTCGCCAACGAACATCCTTCCCTCGGTTGCCGCGACCGGGATTTCGTCCATGCATGCAAGAACCCCGACCGCGATCGGCAGGTCGTAAAGGGAACCGGTCTTGCGGAGATCGGCAGGCGCCAGGTTGACGGTGATCCAGCGGCTTGTGATCCTGTGGCCGAGTTGCCTGAGTGCCGATGTGACGCGAACGCGGCTTTCCCTTACCGATGCCTCGGGAAGGCCCACTATGTCGAAGTGGCCGACGCCGCCATGCATGTCGACTTCGACATCGACCATCATGCCGTCAATGCCCGCAAGAACGCCAGAAGTGACCTTAACGCTCATCCCGAGGCCCCGGTGTTGTCAGGGGGCGGGTCTTTCGCAATGTGTGTGCCACAAGCACAACGTTACGTATTTGCTGGGTAAGTCTTCGACGGTTGCGATCGGAATCCTGGACATCGTGGCGGATGTGAACAGCAACTGAACCCGAAAGTCCAGTTCCGTCCCCTTGCCTCATTCCCGTCCGGTGCGGCTTCGCGCACGTGCTCGCGTATGTGCAGGCGCTGTCGTAAACTGTGTAATATTCACCGGCTCTGGTAAATTGTCGTACTGCGCGGGTTCAGGCGCCCGGTTCCGGCCATGATCCGGGCGGACGCGGCCCGGAATTGAAGAACGGGCCGGCTTGCTCCTCACGGCAGCCGGCAGGGGTTCAGATGGGCTTAAGATTCAGCAGGCTGGTAAGGGCCATCGGCGTCGGCCTGTACATCGTTGTCACAAGAACCCTGATGACGGTGGCGGTGGTCTTTACCGTCCTGTTCTTCGTCCTGAATTCCAGCCCCTTTCCAGACCTGATTGCAAAGGCCCTTGTCGGAGTCATTCCGGGCAGTTTCGAATTTGGCCGCATCCAGGTGAGTCCGATTCCATGGATTGTCGATGTAACGGATGTCGCGATCAAGACACCCGGCAGCAAGGCAATAATCACTTCCGACCTTGTTCGGGCGAGGATACGGCTGGTTCCCCTGTTTGAATCCCTGCTGAACCTCGATCGGCGGAAGCTGTTGCTGCACTTCGCGTCCGTGAAGCTGGACGGTTTCAATGTGCTGCTGCAGTTTGACGACGATTATCACCTCGAACTGGTTGACGCTTTCTACATTCCCGACGGCAGCCCCCCGAACCCGAATCCATTCGTTGTCGCGCTGCAGTTCGATCATATCGAGGGAACAAACGGCCATGCGTTCGTCGAGTTTCCCGAGTGGGACGTAAGGCTCGATGGAATCGACATGAAGACGAACTTCCAGCTTGTGTCGTCGCCGATAGGAATCCTTGTCCGTGCCCGGTACTTCAACTGGATGTCGGGGATTGCGCATGTCAGGGCGGCCCCGGAATCGGCCAACATCCCTCGGACTGTGGCGTTGCGGCAGGGATTCATCGACGACTTTGTATACGACTGGGACGAAATCGCTTTCGGCCGTTTCAGGGCCGGTTTCGATTTCGGTTTCCTCGATGCGTCGGACGGTTATCTTTCGTGGGGCCGGAACCTGAAGTATGAACTGGCCGCCCGGCTTGACCTTCCGGAAGGCAGCCACGCGGTCAGGACTGCGACCGGCGGATCGGTCACGGGCCCGATTTCGGTTGCCATCAGCGGTTCGGGGGATCGCGCAGATCCGCGCTTCCAGCTTGGCGTGACGTCCCCGGCGTTGAGGGTCGGGCCGGTCGATCTGGGTCAGGTCGATCTTTCGATGACCGGCGGCAGGGACGGGCTTGGATTCTATGGAATCCGGGATATCGAGGTTCTGGCGCGATCGGCCGGTCTGAAGGTCGATCTGTCGCAGGGTGAGTTCATACCGGACACCGGTATTGATGGCGAGGCCTGGAATGCTTCGGGCATGCTTGATTTTTCGGGTGTTGACGTGGCCGGTCTTATCAGGCTTGCCGACGCGAAAATCTCCTCGGCGGCCATTCCGGTTCCGGGCCTGGTGGAAGGCAGCCTGAGGGTCGGTGCTTCCGGAATGCAGCCCGTGGCATCAGCGGGTGACGGCATTCCGACCAGCGTCGGGTCACAGACCCTGGTCAAGGCGTCTGGAAAGCTGTCGGGCGCCTTGTCAAGAAAAGGGGTGCTCGATGGCAGGACGTTCAGCCTGGAAGTTGATGGCGAGGCTTCCTGGCGCGACATCTTCAGCCCCGTGATTTCATTTTCGCGCCTGCGTCTGAAGTCGGGTATCGACCAGGTCGCCGCTTCAGGCATGGTTGATCTGGCCTCCGGGAAGCTGGCCGTTTCAGGTTCGGCGACCAAGGAACTTTCTTCGCTGGCGCCGCTGGTCGGAGCCCGCATGGAAGGCGTGGTGGATCTGGCCGCACTGAAGTTGCGCGGCAGGATTTCGTCCCCGACCGGGTCGGCGCGTGTGGCGGTTTCGGACTTTGCGTTCGACAGGTGGAAGGTATTCCAGGCCTCGGCGGCCGTATCTCTTTCGGCCGGGATGCTGTCGGTCGCGGATCTGAAGGCGGCAACGCCTTTTGGACAGTTCATGGTCGATTCGGCAAGGATGCCGCTGTCCTTCGAGCCGTCCAGGATGGCCAGGGGCAGCCTGGAGCTTTCCGATATCGTGGTCAAAGGGCTTGATCTTCAAAGATTTCCACTTCTGGCCGGTACCGGCATATCGGGGTTCGGCCATGTCAGGGCCAGATCCCTTTCGTTCGGTTTCAAGGACATTCCCGGTACCTTGAGTTCTATGTTCTCGGCGGATATCGACTGGCTGCTCGTGGCCGGCCGTCGCCTGGAAACCGTTTCGATTCAGGGGTCAATGGATACCGGGGTGATTTCCGGACTGGCGGTTGACGCGGCAGTAAGCGGTGGCGGAAACATAAGTGTCTCGGGAACGTGGGATCTTCGAAACGAACGTGTCGATATGGATGGCTCGGTCAGCGGCGTGCCGCTTGCAGTCCTTGCCGGCCTGGGCCCGGAAGCCCCCGTCACCGGCAAGGTATCGGCCGATATCAACGTTTCCGGCATCCTGGCCGATCCCGACATCACCGGCGGCGCAAGGCTGGACGAGCTGACCTTCAGGGGAAGCCGCCTTGCCCCGGTCAGGCTGCAGGCTGACAGGACACGGGGGGGTGACCTGTTCCTGAAATCTGACAAGCTGTTTGGTGGAATGAAGCTCGGATCTGAATCCAGGATCACCTGGAAGGATGGGGGCTTCCGTTCGATGACCCTTGAGATCGACATCAAGAACCTGACACCGCAGGATCTGCTTCCTAATCTGGCCGCGAGAAAATTGTCGGGAAGCCTGACGGCCAGACTCCTTGTCGAGATTCCGTCATTTTCCGACCCGACCGTTTCGGGCCGTCTGGAGTCACCTCCGGACGGCTTCTGGCTTGAGTTTTTCAACCGGCAGGCACGAATCGACAACCGAGGCGCGCTTTCCGTGCGGATGGAACCTGACGGCAGCCTGATCGTCTCCGGACTGCGCCTTGACGACGGACAGTCCGAGATCGAAACCTGCGGCACGTTCAGCGAGTCCGGGCTCAGCTTTCTTGTTCGAGGAAGCGTCGGAATGCACTGGCTTCGGGCTTTCAGAAGCATATTTTCGTCTGCCGACGGGCTTGTTCAGTTCGCAGGGCGTGAACGGTTCGTGCCCCAGCTTCCCGGTGGCTGCACGTCCTCCATGCTCCAGGAAGGGGGCGCCCTTCTGGTATCGGGGGCGCCAACGAATCCCGTGGTGGACGGAACCATACGGACAGGCCAGTTGACCCTGAACGTGCGAAGCCTGGGAGATCCCGTCAGGATTGAACAGGGCGGCGAAATCGAGCTTTCCCGCGGCACTCGCAACGGTCGTCCGGTGACCGGCGTGCTCATCCCGGATCAACACTGGATATCGGGCGTCTTCGGCGAGGGCGTTTTCAACCTTTCGGGGAGGGCCGTTCTGGATTCGGGCCTGCTGGACGACGGACTTCTGCGCATCAAGGGGTCGCAGCTTCGGTATGTATCGCCCGGCGAATTCTTCGTGGTGGCCGAACCGAGGCTTCAGGTCGATTTCAGGTCGCTTCGCCTGTTCGGCGCCGTGGCCGCCCAGGAGGAACCGTCAATCGGCGTGTCCGGCCAGGTCGATATCTCCGACGGTGCGTATCACCGGAACTTCAACGTGGTTCGATCGGCGTTTTCCGGCCTTACCGGTGGCCGGGTGGCCGAAAGATCGGGCAGGTCGATTTTCGAGACGGCTCCGTGGCTTGGAAATACCAGGCTGTCGGTTGCGGTCCGCGCACCGTCTTTCGGCGTCAGGACGAGGCTGGTAGTCGGACAGACGGATCTTGACCTGAACATGAACCTGAGGCTGCTTGGAACTCTTCGATATCCCGAAATCTGGGATCGCATAGAGGTTGTAAGCGGCGGGTCCTTCACTTATGACGTGGTAAGGCGCGACTTCGAGGTTACCCGCGGCGTCGTCGATTTCGACGGGGACGTCACGCGTCCCCAGATTGACCTGCAGGCCAAGACCCGTATCGAGTACAAGTCCGGATCCGGCAGCACCGCATCGGCATCCAGGTTCAACGCCGACGACAGCCAGGACAGCTTCTACAGCGACATGATCCAGGTGAACCTGGCGGTTTCGGGAACCTATCCCGAGCTTGACATACAGGTAACGTCGCCGACCAGGGGGCTGAGCCAGAACGACCTTCAGGTTCTGCTCCTTACCGGCATTGCGCCCGGGGATTCGATCGGGGAAAGCGGTGGTTCGTTCGTCAACGTCAATCTTCTTACCGGAAGCGTGACCGATTCGCTTGTGAAGGTGCTGCTGTCCGATCTTGTCGATTCGGTCAGTTTCGGCGTCAGCGCCGGCGGCGACGTCAACCTTGACGTGTCCGCGCACATGGGGCGCAGGCTGAAGGTTCAGACCCAGGTCCAGCAGGGATCCGGTACCGCGCAGTACAGCACCGGCTTCAAGATCATGCTGACGGAAGGTCTTTCGCTGGAAGGCCGCCTGAGGGCGGTCGAGTATTCGGTTGACCAGGAAGACGTCGGAAGGAATTACGACACCAAGCTCAGGTACAGGATTCCGATTGACTGACTTTTTTGACAGAGCAGGCCTGCGGGCCGGCGCGTCGCTGTTGGCGACAATCCTGCTCACGGCGATGCTGTCGGTCCAGGCTCTCGCCTCCGAGTACGAGATGTGCGGCCTTGGTCCGGTAAGATCCGTCAGCCTTTCGGGTTGCGACGTTTCCCAGTGTTCCGAGGCCGGTTTCGTATCCCAGGTTCTGGGCGTCGGGGATTTCAGGGTTGGCGGTTACCTGATGCCTGAACTGGTGCCGGTGGGGCTTGAACGAATTCGGAAGCTTGGATTTTTCACGACTGCCGAAGTCGAATGCGTCTTTGACGGCGAAGGTGTAGATGTCACGGTCGAAGTCAGGCCGGCGGTAAGGATTGCAAGCATCAAATTCAAGGGGAACCGGCATTTCTGGCGTTCCGACTTGTCCGAAAAGCTGTCTCTCAGGGTCGGCGACGCGTTCGAACTGGACGACAAGTTCAATCTGGAACAGCTCAACAGCGCCAGGAATTCGATTGAAAAGGAATATCAGAAGGAAGGTTTTACCGGAACTGAGGTCGATGTCGAGGTCGAGCAGCCAGGCAAGTATTCGGTCAATATCGTCGTGACCATAAGGGAAGGAAAACGCATAAAGATCAAGGACATCGTCTATTTCATGCACCCCGCGTCGGACATCGACCTGAAATCCATCGATGTCCCGCCGGGGGTCGAGGACTGTCCGGTGGTGCGGCATTCGGATCTGGTGTCATGGGGTGCATACCGCCGCGGGAGCCCGATGACGGAGAAGACCGAGGCCGAAATCATTCGCGGCCTGACCCAGAAGTTGCGTTCGATCGGGTTTTCCGGGGTGAGGATAAAGCCGGAATTCAACCGCGAGAGCGGGGTCATGAGCGTCGATGTGTCCTGGGAATCCTGCTGGCTGCTGCGATTTTACGGTCGCGACGAACCTCATCCCGGTCGAGAGGGATTCGAGACGGTCGAGAGCGAGGCATTGCTTGAGAAGCTGTCATTTGACGATGCGGGAATCTTCGATATTTCGGAGGCATCCAGAGGCAGGGCGGAGATCAAGACCTGGTACGAAGACCGCGGGTACCTGTTTGCCGATGTCGTGATGGATTATCGAACCCGGACTGGCCCGGCGCCGACGTCACAGGCGTTTCGGGCGGCCGGGAAGAGCGATGTATCCGAATTCGGACCCGGCGTTGCCGGACGGATTTCGTACTTCATAACGACGGGCCGCAAGGCCGAAATCCGGGAGATCAGGATTTCGGGAAACGAGTCGATCGGGAAGGCGGACATCCTTTCGGTGATGACCACGAAGCCATACGACTTCTTTGGCAGTTCAGGATCGGTACTTCCGGATCAGGTTCTGATCGATCTGGAAAAGATCCGGAGCCTTTACCGCGACAGAGGTTATCCGGAGATGCGCTTTGTCGGGGTCACCGATGGACCTTCGATGGTCACCAGGGAACGCAGGGACGCCGAGACAGAACTTGTTACATACGCCAACAGCCAGAGCGCGTTTTCGGTCGAAGTTCTTGACGACACGGAAGGCGTCTATCTGAACATCGCGATAGACGAGGGCAAGCACACCCAGGTCGGATTCGTCGCGATTGAAGGCAATCGCTTCCTTACGTACCGCGAAATATCGGAAATGATGGGGTTGAATCGGGGGGGCGATTTTTCGCCGGCCATCATGAACAAGGCATTGAGGGCGCTGGCCAGGCGTTACTCGCGGGAAGGCTTCCTCGGTGCGCAGATCAAATTGTCGTGTGAGGGTTTCAATCCCGACGTTTCAAGATCCGATTGCGATCCGGCAACCGTCAAATCGGATGTCCTGAACATATTCCTTGAAATCGAGGAAGGCCGGCAGACCATGGTCGGCGAGGTCTTCGTGGAGGGGGCCGTCAAGACCGTCAAGTCGGTTATTCTCAAGGATATGCCGCGTCCGGGCGACCCGTACGACGTTGAAGGAATCGCAAAGGCCACAAGGTACCTGAACAACCTGGGCATTTTCGAGTCGGTTCGCGTCGATGCGATCGGCGTCGATGAGAAGCCGCCCAGGGATCGAGCCGCGCTGGTGGTCAGGGTTCGCGAGGCGAAGTCGAAGTTCCTTGATTTCGCCGTCGGGCTTGAGAAGCTCGATTCGACAAGGGCATCCGACATGCCGGCGGTTGGTTCGTCCATCATCACCAATACGCTGGCCATCAACGACATTTCGAACACCGGGTTCGGAAGGGGGCTTGGTCTTGATCTTCCAGATATCCTGGTCACTTTCGAGATGCGCTATTCGGACATAAACTTTCTGGGACGGGCCAAGCGTCTGTACCTGCCTGTCAAGTACGGCCTGTCGTTCACGGCGTGGGACAGGTACGCATCGTTCACCCCGACATATCTGGATCCAAACTTTTTCGCCCGCGGGCTGATGTTCCGGGTCACGCCGTACGCGGAATACGACAGGGCCACCAGGGCCCTGGACAGAATCCAGATCGGCAGCGAGTTCGCGATAAGCAAGGAACTTTATCGCCACCTGTTCGCGTCTCTGTCCTTCGATACCGGGGGCGTGCGCACCAGGAATCCCCAGGTGTCAAAGGAATACGACCCGTGGCGATATGAAAACAAGCTGATTCCCGCCCTGACCTATGACGGGCTTGACCACCCGATCAACCCCACGAAGGGTTTCTTCGGCCAGGCCAGTTTTTCCTATATCAACGACGTTTCAGAAGGAAACTACCTGAAGTGGGAATTTTCGGGCAAGGCATTCTTCAGCGTCAGGAAGCTTGTTACCTTCGGTCTGGTCGCGCGCATTGGCGGTTCGAAGTCGTTCAGCGCAACCGGCGATCTGCCACTGGAGGAGCGATACACGCTGGGTGGAAACCGCGGCCTTCGCGGCTTCTCGACCGACGGAGTGGCCCAGTACGGGGAAGACGGAAACCCGATCCTGAAGGTGGCCCTGGAACCGGTCGTGGACGATAACGGCAAACAGGTTGTCGATGTTGACGGCAATCCCATCATGGGAAAGAAGTACTTCAAGCCTTTTGGCGGTGACGTGATGATTTCCGGATCGTTCGAGATGAGGTTCCCGATTATCCGGAAGGTTCACTTCTTCGGTGCCGTCTTCTATGACTTCGGCGCGCTTTCCGAGTCATTTTCGGATCTTATTGGGCCAAGCTTCAGGCACTCGGTGGGCATCGGGATAAGGTACATGCTTGCCGGAACAGTACCGATCCGTCTCGATTACGGATTCATACTCGACAGGCGGTACAAGAGCTTCAATGCGGAAACAGGCCGGTTTGAAAAAATGGAAGAGATCGGAAACTTCCATTTCGGGATTCTTTATACCTTCTGAGTCTTGCGGGCTTGCGTCGCGCGGGGCTGGCGCGGCGCGCGCGCGACGGCGGTCGTCGTCTTGCCGCGGCCCCTTGGCTGGCGAGGTTCCTTTGTGGAGACCGCCCATCCGAGCGATTTCTTCTTCTGTTCCGACACGTGCTTCTTCACGACCGTGCCCGGCTTTGGAAGCGGAGTGGCCCTTCCGGTCTGCAGCGCCATCACCTCTTCATCCGTCAGGTATCGGAATCCGCCGATCTTCAGGTCTCCAAGTTCAACCGGCCCGAATCGCACGCGCCGCAGCTTCAGCACGTTGTATCCGACCGCTTCCATCATGCGCCTGACTTCGCGGTAACGGCCTTCGGCAAGGGTGACCGACAGCCATTCGTTCGTCTGGGCCATGCGCAGCCGGGACACCCGGACCGCCTTGGCGAAGCCGTCATCGAGCTGTACGCCGGAAACCAGCTTGCCCAGCACCCAGTCCCGCACCGGCCCCTGAAGTTTGACTTCATATACGCGTTCAAGCCCCCCCGACGGGTGGGTCAATTTGCGCGTAAGGTCGCCGTCGTTCGTGAAAAGCAGCAGTCCTTCGCTCATGAAATCGAGACGTCCGACCGAATGAACCTTTGCGGGCAGTTCGGGAAGAAGGTCGAAGACCGTTCTTCTTCCCCTGGCGTCTGCCGCGGTGCAGAGCACCTCGCGCGGCTTGTTCATCATCAGGTAAATCCGCTTCGGCATCTTGCGGATTCCGGTTCCATCGACCATCACCCGATCCTTCGACGGGTCGATTATCTGTCCGATGGTTGCGGTCTCGCCGTTGACTGTCACGCGGCCTTCGGCGACGAGTTCTTCCGCCTTTCGCCGGGCCGCGACACCGGCATCCGAGATGAATTTCTGTATTCTGACCATAAATAGGGATCCTTGCGGGGGATTGCCACGTACCCACGACGGAAGGTATCATGACGCCGGCCCGCATTCAAGGAAGCGGCATGAAGTTCAGGTACGAACACGATTTTCAGTGTGACAGGAAAAAGCTGGTTGCGGCCATGTTCGCGGACGGGGTGACGGAGTCGCTTAAGGCCGACATGAAGACCCTGACCGATGCATCGACGCTCGAATGGCGGCAGGATGGCGGAAGGATCTTCAGGCGGGTCAGATATCTGCTTGTCCCGATCATCGATGAAATCGCGGGCAGGAAGGTGGATCCAAAGTGGATGGAATGGATTGAGGAGGCCGAAGTCGATGTGGAATCCGGCCGGGCGACATTCCGGAACGTTCCGACCACGCCGTCAATCGCAGCCATAATGGAAAACACCGGAACCATGGAATTCGTCGATCTTGGCGGTGGCAGAACCCGCAGGATTGTCAGCGGAGAGCTGAAGATAAAGGTATTTCTTGTCGGCATGGTTGCCGAGGTGATAATTGCCGACAAGGCTCGCGGCCTGCTTGATGACGAGGCCGCGGCGATGAGGCTGCGGCTTCAGGCGGAAGGCTGATGGTACTGGGCAAGGTAATCGGGACTGTGTGGGGTTCGAAGCAGTCGGAGGGACTTGTGTCCTTCCGGGTTGTGGAAATCCGCCGCGTCTCCCTTGAAGGCGTCAAGCCCGGAACAAGTCTTGGCGCCGACATTGAAGGGCCGATGCTGACCGAATCGACCTTGCTGGCCGTCGATTCTCTGGGCGCGGATGCCGGACAACTGGTGGTCGTCTCGATTGGCAGCAGGCCACGCGACATTGTTGTCGGCCCCGGAGTAACCACGAAAAACACGGTCATTGCCATTGTTGACCAGGCTTCGGTCGATTGCTGAAGGGTGACGGATGATTCTTGGAAGGGTGGTCGGACAGGTCTGGGCTACGAGAAAATGCAGGCGACTGGAAGGACAGAAGCTTCTTCTGGTTCAGCCGCTCTGCTGGCATCTGCCCGACCATGAGACCGACCATGTGGTCGCCGTTGATCCGGTCGGGGCCGAGGTCGGCCAGGACGTGGTGATCTGCATGGGGACGCCGGCCAGGCTTGCCCTTGGCGACACCAGGTTCCCCGTCGAGGCATCGGTCGCCGCAATCGTCGATGATGTCGAGATGTGGGAAGGTCGTCTTCAAAGGCCGGTGAACGGTTCGGGCCAAAGCGGGGGTGCCCGGTGATTCGCGGCGTAGTGATTGGCGAAGTGTGGGCCACCCGCAAGAATCCCGCCCTGCAGGGGCGCAAGCTGCTGCTGGTTTCACAGCTTTCTGTTCACATGGATGGAACCCGCCATTTTACCGGCCGCGTGATAGTTGCCATGGACAACCTTGATGCCGATGTCGGGCAGGAGGTCGTGGTTGCCTTTGGAAGTGGGGCCAGGAATGCAATCGAGCCGGGCTCCCGTTCCGTTCTGGTCGATGCGGCGGTCGTCCAGGTAATCGATGGAAGCTCCACCTGACGCGGCCCAGTCGCTTTTGATCATCATAAAAACTTAATCAAAAGTGTTGGCGGTTTTCTTGACGCGTGCGCGCGCATTCGCAACAATAGATCGGGGTATTCCCGGGGTTTGTCATGACCAGAATTCATCGTCTTTCTGTTGGTTTTCTTTCGTCAGCGGTCCTTGCCGTCGTGCTGATGTCGGGCATGGCCGGCTGTGGCGGAAGCGGTGATCCCGGCCTTGACGCCGGAAACGATTCCGGACCTGAAGACACTCCCGTTGACAAGTCCCAGTCAATCACGTTCATTAATCCTGATCCGGCATCCCGGAAGCTGATTAACGGGAAGTTCAAGGCCGAGTTCAAGTACGAGGACGCGCTGGGCCTTGCAGCCACGCTGTCGGTCGGTTTCGTCAAGCAGCCTGGTTTTGTTCCGATAGTAATCGAGGCCCCGAAGCCGGGAACATACTCTGTCGAACTGGATACCACCCTTGTTCCGGAAGGCAACAGATCCATCGAGGTGACCGCCGTCGCGACGGATCAGCGCACCATATCCGCAAGGGGCAAGGTTCTGGTCGATAACATGCTTCCGTTGATTTCCTTCCTTGAACCGATGCCCGAGTCTGGTTCGAACTTCATGGGCGACCTGGTGGTAAGGGTCAAGGTTCAGGATGAAGGCAACAAGGTTCACAGCGTCAAGATAACCGCCGGCGATTTCACATGGGACTGGCCGCCAGAAGATGGAACCACTTCCGATGTGGTCGATACGCGTGTCACGACCACGGTCGAAGGGGTCGAGACCCACACCGACCTGGTCATCCCGACCCTTGGCTGGGAAGGTGGCAACGTCATTGTCAAGGTAGTTGCGGACGACGGCGTTCCTGGCCACAAGACTGAAATGACCTCGACCGTCACGTTCGTCGAGACTCCCGGATTCGTCGGGGGTGAAAACCTTCCGCTTCCGACAGGTTCTTCCGGAAGCGTGATTGCCGGAATCAGAACCGGCCCCGCCGACGACGGTATCTGGGGCGTCGCCGTTGCCGAACTTGACGGGATTTCTCTCTACAGGCGATCCGGTGCGTCCGTCCTGGAAAACATCTCCGCCATCACCGCGGAAAATTGCACGCGATTCGTGGTCGCCATGATGGATCAGGACGATTACGACGACGTGGTCGCGTTCTGCGGTTCCGCTGAAACCAGAAGGATCGTGGTCGTAAGGCAGAACGAAGACCTGACATTTTCGGAACTGGTGTCGATCCCGATTGACTATGATGTAATCAACCTGACCACGGGCCTGCTGAACGGTGACGATTTCCGTGACATAGCATTCACGACGACCGATGACACCTATTCGACCGGGATAATCCTTTCGACCGCAACACCACTCGGCGACCTTGATTCGTGGGGCGAGGCCGGCGTCTATTCCGGGGCAATCAGTCCCGAGTATGTGGCGATCGGCCAGTTCGCAAGCGACAACCGGAACTCCGTCGTCGTCGGGAATCCGGTCAATCCCCAGGTCACCATCTTCCCGGTTAACAGCCAGGGCATCGCGACAACCGGAGAAAACAGCACGCTTGATCCCCAGTATGCACTGGTCAAGGGCGTGACGTCTCTTGCCGCGGTCAATTTCGTTTCCGCCACAGGGAACCCGAATGTCCTGATTTACACCGATACCACGGACGAGGAGACCATCGGCGCGGCAACGCTGGACACAAATTCCTATCGAGTCCAGAAAAGGGATTTCTGGATGACCGGTCTTGATCCGAAAGACATCGCGGTTGGCGACATCGACGGCAACAACGTTCCCGACGTGGCGGTTCTCTGCGCCGGCGCGAACATGGTTCAGGTGTTCTTCGGCAACATCCAGAAGGAAGGCGCCAGGTTCTTCCGGGAAGGGGTCGCCCTGCTTGCCGGCGCCGCGCGCGACGTGACGCTCGCGGATCTTGATGGTGAGGGACACCTGGATCTGGTTCTCCTCAACCGTGATGGAAACGCGCTGACCGCGATACTCTGGCAGTCGTCCGAACTTGGGAACCGGTTCCTTGGTTCATACCAGGCAATTCTTGACGCCACGCCTCTGTCGATGCAGCTCGGTCACTTCACGTCGCCCCTCGAGGGCGCCGGTGCCGCATTCCTCGATGCCGCCGTTCTGATGCCTTCGCAGGTCGGCAAACCAAGGGTAAGCGTGTATGCGTCCGACCCGGTCATTGCCCTCCCAATCAGTCCAGCCGGAAGCACGACGGTCGATTTGAACTCCCCGAAGAAGCTGGTGGTCGGAAACTACGACGTGCGCCTGAACCTTCCGTTGGATGATTCATACAAGCGGCCCGATGATTTGATCGTCACATCGGACGACACGGCGACGGACGGCGATGATCCGACTGCGTATGCCTTGCTTTTCCACGAGGCAACTCACCTGTCGCTTTCGGTCAGTCCCGTCGAGTTGCCGTTTGGCGACAAGCCTGCCATCCTGGCCACCGGCGACATCGATCGCGACGCCAGCGACGATGCCTACAAAGTCAACGACGCCATCTATGTGTCCCGTGTCGAGCCGGAATCCGGAAACGACGGCAAGTGGATTCTTCAGACAAGGCTTGGCCAGCTTAACGGGACGTTCCTGCCCAAGACCATCAACAACGAGCCGATCCCGGTCATGGACATGGAAGACGAGCGCAACCCCGTTGCCATCGTTTCATTCCCCATGCATCGGACCTTGAACAACTATGTGAAAAAGACGCCCGGCCTGATCGACGTCATCGTTGCAAACGGCGGAACCGGGGACTTGACCGTTTTCGTGAACAAGGGTCTCAGCGTCCTGACCGGAAAGGACGAAGGCAGTCGCGACTTCGCCCTTGGCGGAATCCCGGTGGACATCGCGCCCGGGTACCTGCAGAGTCCTGTTGACGGAACTGCGGCCCCCTCCGCCGGCACGGATCAGTTCTCGGATATCGTTGCCCTGCTTTCCGACAAAATAGTCATCCTGTATTCGCTTGGCGCGAGCAAGCTGGGTCAGCTTGGCGAATTGGTCGGATATGAACCGCCGGTGCCGCTGGCCTTCCCCGGAAAGATACCGGTCAATGTCGAAGTTGCCGACATGAACGGCGACGGATACATGGATATCGTGGTGCTGGATCAGGATTCGTCAGCCGTCTGGATATACGTCAACCTGGGTAAGCGAAGGTTCAGCCAGCCCTTCATGTTCGATACCGGGACACTTCCTGTCGAGATGTTTGTCGCCGATGTCGATGCCGACGGCTGTCTGGATATTGTGACCGCGGATCAGACGGGAAAGACCTTGACCAGCCTTCGAAACATGACCGCCACTTGTCGTAATTTCTGATCGGATTTTCAGCCAGGTCTATTCGGCAGCTTCCTGCGGCTCGACAAACACGAAGCGGTTGCAGTACGGGCATGTGTGCAGCGCGTCGTTGCGCAGCAGCGTGTTGTAAAGTTGCGGGGGCAGCCTGCGGTGACAGCCGCCACAGCTTCCCTTGGCATCAACCGGAACGACCGCCATGCCCAGCCATGCCTTCTGGATGCGCTTGTACTGGCGCAGGATGTCCCCCGGGATATTGGCTTCGAAGTCTTTGTAACTGTTTCCAAGTTCGGCTATGCGTCCGTCGAGTTCCGATATCCGTTCAACCGAGGAAGCCTCTTCACGGGCCAGATCCTGGCGCATCGATTCAAGCTTCTTTTCTTCCTCGTCAACCGCGGCCTTGAACTCCTCCATCACGTTGACCAGCTTCAGGATTTCTTCCTCCTTCTGCTGGTTGCTGCGGCGAAGGGTCTCGATTTCGCGCTGTACCGCAGCATGTTCCTTCTGTTTGCTCAGAGCGTTCAAACGGGTCTGGGCACGCTTGATCTTGTCGTTGTCTTCCTTCAGTTCGCGATCACGTTCACGGTACCAGCGCTCGGCTTCACGCAGCTTGTCGCGCTTGTCGGCCTGCTCCCTTTCGAGTTCCGAAACCATCTCGGCCAGAGAGCCGACCCTGCTGGCAATGGACTGGCGTTCCTTCTCGGCGTCGATCCTGTGCTGATCGACATCCTGGAGCGCACGAAGTGCGGAAATGAGTGCTTTCAAAGTGAAACCTCCGGTACTGTTAAGGGAAGGGATTCGGGAAAGGGCGTGTGGTCTGGACTCCCGGAATACAAAAAAGGCGCCCGCAGTGGAGCGCCCTGTTTTCCGGGAATCCAGAAGGTGGCCTTGTGCATCGCTGCCGGCCGCCTTCGGGCCATGTTTTTCAGTGAGGTGTTGTTGACCAACCCCATCGCCACCACACGGTTTCTGGTGGGCCCACCTGGGCTCGAACCAGGGACCAACCGGTTATGAGCCGGTGGCTCTACCAACTGAGCTATAGGCCCAAGGCCCAAAAAGCGGTGGAAGTATAGATTAGCGTCCCTGCTTTTGCAATCTATATTTGGCTGTTGCAGTGAAATAATCGACAGCCCGGGGGATTGGTGACCGCCGGGAAGCTGTGGAGCCGCCCCGGGTTCAGATCGTCGAGATACGTCTTTTCTTCCAGCCGGCGCTTCCACCAGGGTGCTTGTTGTAAAGACCCCAGACGTGGAATATGGACTGGTCGATTTGTTTCCTGACGGCGTCGAGGTCATCGTTCGCGATGAACTTCAGGGGGATCTGGAAGCCCCCCGAAAAAGTCCTTCCGCCACAGTCGATCTGGAATTGAAAGATTCTGGACAGCGACTCGTCGATGAACCGGAACGTTTCAAGATCCGGATCCGTCGTTCGCATTGACCCGACAAGGTAATCCTCGACGCATCCATACACGATGACCGCAACCGTCTTGTCGCCGCGGATCAGGAAATCCGCGGTCTGTCCAATTGTGTCGCGCCCGCTGCGGGCAACGGTACCTGCCCAGGCAATCACCAGGCCTGTCCTGCTCTGGCGGGATTCCAGCGCCGAGGCCAGCGTGTTGATGAACGGCCGCCCGACCGGCGTGTCAATCAGGGTTCGAATCAGTTCGATTGAGAAGTGCCTGGCCAGAATGGCGGCCGATTCATAATCGACCGATTTCGCGGTCAGGAAGTTCTGGGTATCGGTCCTGATCCCGAACATCAGCGCCGTGGCAAGCCGGCACACTTCCGACTGGTCTGTCTCAAAGTGGTCGCAGAGGTACTTCAGGTGGTGGGCCATGATGCTGCAGCAAGAGCCGAATCCGGGATCCTGCTGGGCGAATATGGCCCCGGTCGGGATTTCCACATGGTGATCGATATGCGCGATCAGCGGCAGTTTCCTTGAATATCCGATGGGAAGGCGGGCATTCTGGCGATCCACCACGCAGTAACCGGCGTAGCCAACCCTTGGAAGCGCCTCGACATGTTTGAATGGAATCGCCAGCATCTGGCAGAACGCGATGTTGTCCGGCCTTGAAAGGACTTCGAACGTAAGGATGTCCATCGTGACGCCGGCGTGCCGGGCGATGGTCTTCAAGGTCCAGGCCGATGCCAGCCCGTCGGGATCCGGCGAGCCGATGACGGCGACGAAGAGCCGCTTGCCCTGATACCTGGACAGGGTTTCGAGCAACTCAGGGGTTCGTGCTTCGAATCCGTTCACCAAAGGCTCCTTGCGGGGAGTCGCATCAACGGGACAATGACAGATTCTATCATCTGTACCCGGGTTTCAACAGGGCAACTTTATTTAGTGATATCAGGTGGTTGAGGTTGGCGGCCTTATCGCCCGTTCTGGGGTTCCTTTGCCACGACAACCAGTCCGGCGCGCAGGACGCGTCCATGAAGCGTGTATCCCCGCAGGATTTCGGCGACCACGGTGCCAGGTTCGGAATCATTGGTTTCCAGGGATTGAAGGGCTTCCTGGTAGGCGGGATCGAACGGCCTGCCGACGGCAAGAACCGGTTCGACACCTTCGCGTGAAAGAACCCGCAGGAACTCATGGACGACCAGATCCAGCCCGGTAATCAGGTTGGCCGCCTGGCCGGCCTGCCTTGCAGAGTCCAGGGCCCTTTCAAGGTTGTCCACCACCGGCAGGAGTTCCTTCAGAACCCGCTCGTTCGCATATCTCTGCTGTTCATCGCGTTCACGGATGCGGCGCTTCTTGAAATTCTCGAATTCGGCCGCAAGGCGAAGCAGCTTGTCCTTGGTTTCCGCAAGCTCGGCACTGACCGGATCAAGTCCGATCTGATCCTTTGAACCCGGGCCATCCGCGCCGATGAAATCAAACACCAGATCCGACTGGGGTTCGATGTCCTTAGGCGGCTCCGGTTCCGGCGCGTCGTTCTGTCTGGTGGAATCGCCGTCCGCGCGTCCGTCCGGCACATCCGGAATGTCCGGGACATCCGACCCGTCGTTTCCGCCGGCCTCGACATCCTCGAATTCGAATTCCAGGCTGGCGCCGGTTCCAGGCTGGGTCACCTCGGAAGGCCCGTCGCCGACATCAATGCCATCGACAGGGCCGAATTCGTTGATAAGGTCCTGCTTTTCTCTGGAGTCCATGAACAAACCTCAAGGCAAATCTCGCGGGGGGCCCGGCCCGAACCCGCTATAGTTTTATGGTCTGCTCCCACATTTGTCAACGCACACCGCTTCAAATGGTTCAAAGCCGCTTCCAAGGTGTGTAAAATATCGCACCGCGTCATCCTGTCGCGGTCAATCCCGGAGGCAAGATGTATCCTTTTTCTGATACAAAGGTGCTCGTGTTCAGACGATATTTCGCGCCTGTGGCTGTCGTCGGGATGTTGACCTTTTCAGCCATGGTCGGGTTTGCTTCCGTCGTTGCGTCATCGGCCGAACCTGATCTGATCGAGATGGCACCGATGTCTGACGGCGTGGAATTGAAGACCGCAATCCACATGCCGGATCCCGGCGTCTTTCCCGCTCCGTGGCCGACGGTGCTGTTGCGCACGCCCTATCCCGAGATCCTGGGGCAGCTTGACCCGTCCATCGCCGACATGGTCATCCATTACATGGTGGATATGTTCGGAATCGCGCTCGTTGTCCAGGACACCCGGGGTACAGGCGGTTCCGGGGGTGATCCGGACGCCTTTTTCACGGACTGGCGGGACGGTCCCGAGACGATTGAATGGCTGGTGTCGCGGGACTGGTGTAATGGCCAGGTCTTGCAGTTCGGGCTTTCGGCTCTTGCGATTCCCGGTTACCTGTCGGCCCCCGGGGCACCCCCCGAAATGAAGTGCCAGTTCCTTGGAGAGGCCGCGCCCGACATGTACTCGCTGGCCGCTTTTCATGGTGGCGTTTTCAAGAAGAGCACGGTTGAAAGCTGGCTTTCGTGGGTCGGGGCCTCCTCTCGCCTTTCCGACCTGGCAGGTCACCGTAACTGCGACAGTTTCTGGGACACGATTATCCTGGATCGGATTCCGGGTGAAATCCACACGGCCGCGATGCATATCGGCGGCTGGTACGACGTGTTCACGGAAGGGACAATCGCCGGATTCCGCGCATACAGGGATCGTGGCGACGAATGGGCCAGGGACAACCAGTACATGGTAATCGGCCCGTGGGATCACTGGGAACTGGCCCAGTCCCTGGGCGTAACGGAATCGGACGGATATACCATGCAGTCGGACATGCTGGCATGGGTGTCATATTGCCTCGCGGGCGATGATTCGACCATCAGGAAGTGGCCGCACGTCAGGTACTATTTGATGGGCGCGGATGTCCAGGGCGCGCCTGGCAACGAGTGGCGAAGCGCGTCGGACTGGCCCCTGCCGACAGGTTTCGTTTCGTTCCCGGTCGGCCCGGACGGAACGCTTCAGTTTCCCGAGGACATTGCCCGCAATCGGGATCGATCCGGTGGCGACGTCCCGGATGATGCAGGCGATGCGTCCGATGGCGTCGATTTGGAAGTCGATGCCGGTTCGACCAGTGACCTGCTGCCGGTGGTTCTTCCATTTTCCCATGCCAGCACGTCTCCAGTCGTCGGCGGTCGGAACCTTGTGGGCTCTTCCGGTCGAAAGGAGCTTTCAAAGGTGCTGGAGCGTGATGACTGGGTGATGTTTTCGACCGATCCGTTGCAGGATCCGTTCGAATCCATTGGAAGGATGTCACTTAAGCTGTCGGCCTCGACCACCTTCAAGGACGCCGACATCATTGCCCGGCTGGCCGACGTCTATCCAGACGGATCCACATGGTTGATATCCGACGGGGCGATCAGGCTTTCCCGGCGCGACGGATGCGCCGACGTGGCCGATGTGTTTCCTGGCACAGTGTATGACGTCGAAATCGACCTGCTGACATCCGCGTTCGTGTTTGACCGGGGACACCGGATTGCAGTGGTTCTGACGACGACGATGTATCCGAAATACGAGCTGAATCCGGAACTTGAAGCCGTTTCGAGAAAGGACGGCCCCGTCCGGGAAGCGCTGACGATCCACGGTGGCGAACTGGTCATGCCGGTGGCTTTGGAAATCGTCGATCCGCCCGAGCATGTGGAAACCGCCGACTCGGCGACTGTTGAATTCGCCGATCAGGGGCCGTCTTCGGACATCATTTCCGCAGATCCGGTCGTCGAGTCCGGAACCGAAACGACTGACGAGGGGACGCCCCCGGATTCATCCGACAGGGACAACGCCCCGGAAGCCATCGATTCGGCCAATCCTGATGACGGACGTGACGTCGAACAGGAATCCGGTTTCGAGGGTGTTTCGGATACGGTTTCGGCAGATAACGCCATGCCCGACAGCGACTTCGTGGAACGGACGGGCGGGGGCTGTTCGTCCGGAACCGACTCCGGGATTCCAGCCGCATACCTTCTTGTGGTTCTTCTTGCGCTGGCTTTGCCGCGGTCGCGAATCTGGCGCCGCACGCGGCTTGACGGTTGAACACCCGGTTCGGGCAGCGACATGTCGTGATAAGATGCTTCATAAACCTGGATGGAGTATCCAATGAAGGCACATCTTCTTTCCTTGACGATGACTTTCATCGTCCTGCTTGTTCCGGGGTTGTCTGTCGGGGCGGAATCGGACGGGTTCAAGGAGTTCAGGAAGACGAAGGACGGGATTACGGTCAGCAGGAAGGCCGGTCCCACGAAGGGTTTCAATATTACCCGTTTCGACGCGACCTCGCCGGTTGCCCCGGCGGCCCTCTGCGATTCGTTGTGGCGAAGTTTTTTCAAGCACCAGGCCCCGGTTGCGGAAAGAAAGTTCATCCGTAAGGAGGCCGACGAACTTGTCTTCCACGACAAGGTGAAGACGCCGGTGGTTTCGGATCGCGATTACATCATGAAGATAACTCGGAAGGCTTCCTCTGATGGTTGCGTGATCGATTTCCACACGGCCAACGAGATGGGGCCGCCGCCGGATGAAGGATATGTCAGGATGCCATTGGTAGAGGGCCACTGGAAGGTTTCGGGGGCTGCCGACGGGACCAGCGTGGTCAGGTACCAGGTTTACAGCGAGCCGGGCGGGTCGGTGCCGGCATTGATAATCAAGGAGCCCCAGGTCAAGGAGGCGCTGTCCGATTTCAGGAGATCCCTGAAGGAGGCGCTGGGCGCCCGCTAGACCCGGGCTGGCATTGTTGCTGTCCGTCCAGTTCCAGGCAGCCCGGTCGGGAGAATGACTTGCGACATTTCATCGTTGCGTTATTGATCGTCACCGCTTTTTCCGCGCACGTTAACGCCGACGGATTCAAGGTGGTCAAGCGGACAAAAGACGGGATCACCGTAAGCAGGTGCCCGGGGCAGACCGCCGGTTTTCTTGTGTCCAGGTACGACGTCCATGTGGCGGCCGACGTCAAGCTGGTCTCCGACGGGCTCTGGAAGGTTTTTGACAACGCCTATCCGCCGGTCGTTAAACGAACTTTTATTGAACGTTCACAAAACGCCCTTCTCTTCAACGACAGGGTCAGGACGCCGGTCGTTTCGGATCGCGAATACACGCTGCGCGTCAGTCGCGTGATCGATGCCGAAGTCGTGCGGATTTCCTTTTTTTCCGATCCGGACGCGGGGCCGCCGCCCGAAAAGGGATACGTCAGGATGGCGATGGTTCGTGGCGGGTGGGAGATCCGTCCCGCCGAAGGCGGCGGCACCTCGGTTCGGTATGAAATCTATACCGAGCCTGGTGGACTGGTTCCAGCGCTGCTGGTGAAGGAACCGCTGACGGAGGATGCGCTTAACTATGTAAGGCGTTGTCTGAAGGATGCGGTTCCGGGGAAGGCGGTTCCGGAAAAAGCAGGTTCGAACTAGATGACGCCCTGTTCCACCATGGCGGTGGCAACCTTCATGAAGCCGGCGACATTGGCGCCCTTGACGTAGTCAACGGTGCCGTCTTCGCGCTTGCCGTAGGTCACGCAGGCTTCGTGGATCGAGTTCATGATGCCGTGAAGCTTTTCATCGACTTCGGCCGGGTTCCAACTCAGGCGCATGCTGTTCTGGGTCATCTCGAGTCCGGACGTCGCGACGCCGCCGGCGTTCGCTGCCTTTCCGGGGGCGAACAGGATCTTCGCCTGCTGGAACAGGTGCACCGCTTCCGGCGTGCATGGCATGTTGGCGCCTTCGACCACGCAGCCGCAGCCGTTTTTCAGCAGGTTCCTGGCGTCTTCCTCGCCAAGTTCGTTCTGGGTCGCGCACGGAAGGGCGACATCGACCTTCCTTTCCCACGGACGACGGCCGGCCACGAATTCACAGCCGAACTTCTTCGCGTAATCTTCCACGCGGTCATTGTTGGAGGCGCGCAGTTCAAGCAGGTAGTCCCACTTTTCCTGGGTTCCGACGCCGTCCTTGTCATAGACGTATCCGTCCGGGCCGGACAGGGTCACGACCTTGCCGCCCAGATGCGTGACCTTCTGGCAGGCGCCCCACGCGACGTTGCCGAATCCGGAAACGGCGACGTTCATGCCTTCGAACGACTTCTTGTTTCTCTTCAGCATCGCGTCGGCCATGTAGGTGACGCCGAATCCCGTCGCTTCCGGCCGGATCAGGCTTCCGCCCCAGGTGCGTCCCTTGCCGGTCAGCACGCCGGTAAATTCGTGGGTCAGCTTGCGGTACTGTCCGAACATGAAGCCTATTTCGCGTCCGCCGACGCCGATGTCGCCAGCCGGAACGTCGGTGTCCGGGCCGATGTACTTGAACAGTTCGGTCATGAAGGCCTGGCAGAAGCGCATGATTTCGCCTTCCGAACGGCCACGGGCGTTGAAGTCGGCACCGCCCTTTCCGCCGCCCATCGGCAGCGTGGTCAGTGCGTTCTTGAAGATCTGTTCGAATCCCAGGAACTTAAGAATCGACAGGTTGACGCTGGGATGGAAGCGCAGTCCGCCCTTGTACGGGCCGATGGCGCTGTTGAACTGGATGCGGTAACCGCGGTTGACTTCGACTTCGCCGCGATCGTTGACCCAGGCCACGCGGAAAGTGTGGACTCGTTCGGGTTCGACGATCCTTCCAAGCACGTTGCCGTTCTTGAACTTCGGATTTGCTTCGACGATGTCCCAGATGTTATCGACAACTTCCGCGACCGCCTGAAGAAACTCGGGCTGAGCCGGGTTCCTTGCCGCAACCTGTTCCATGAATTCCTGACGAGTCATTTAAGAACCTCCAGAAACGAGTACGAGAGACCCCGGGGGGCAGGGCATGGATGGGGGGGCAATAGTGCCGCTTACCGACCAGAGGCCGCCGGCCCGGAGGGGGCAATCTCACACCGCGTGAAACGCCTTCAACCGCCTGATTCCCTAGCCCAGACGGTAAGATAAGTCAATACAAATCGGGTGCGTTTCGTGCGACACTGTCGGGGCTCCGGACGTCTTGGGAGGTCACCCGGGAACATGCTTGTCACTGAAATCGGCCCAAGCCTGAAGAAGTTGAAGGCGATCGAGGATCGCGGATACGAGCTCACAAGGTGGCGGGTCAATGAAATCCTTTTATGTTCGAGCTATTACGATGCGTTTATCTTCGAGCAGGACGGGGTGCTGACCGAGCAGCTATATGGCGAGTACCGCGGTCTGAACCTGAGCTATCCGCCAAGGGTTCGGCACGCCGCATCGGTTTCCGAGGCCATGGACGCCCTGGCGATGAACCGGTTCGACATGGTCATCGTGATGCCCAGGGTCGGGGACAAGACGTTTGTCGAACTGGCCGCGGACATCAAGTCCAGTAACCCAGACCTGAGTGTCCTGCTTCTTCTGAACAACCTGTCCGACAGATCCTGGGTAAGGTCAACCGGTCTCGGGGCCGTCGATGACGTATTCCTCTGGAGCGGCGACAGCAAGGTCTTCCTGGCCATGATCAAGGCCACCGAGGATCGCCACAATGTCAGGCACGACACGCAGGTTGGCAGCGTCAGGGTCATTCTGGTGGTCGAGGATTCGATCAGGCATTACTCGATGTTCCTGCCACTGCTTTATTCACAGATTGTCAAGCAGACACAGATGCTCATAAACGAGGACGCAACCGAAAGCTCCAGAAGGGCCAGGATGCGTTCCCGTCCGAAAGTGATTGCGGTTCATGACTTCGATTCGGCAGAAAAGGCTTTCCTGGAATACCGGGACTACCTGATCGGGATCATTTCGGACGTTCAGTACATGCGAGGCGGTGTCCTGGACGACGAGGCCGGCGTCTCTTTCCTTCAGATGGTTCGCAGCCGCAACGCCACGTTGCCGGTTCTTCTGCAGTCGGCTTCGCCGGAAAACCGTTCCAAGGCCGAAAGCCTGGGCGCGCATTTCGTCGATAAGAACTCGCCGTCCCTTACGATGGAATTGAAGGATTTCATCGTGACCCAACTCGGTTTCGGCGATTTCATATTCCGGATGCCCGATGGCACCGAGATTGCCAGCGTCTCGAACATTTCCGAATTCATCGAGGCACTTGCGACCGTCCCCGACCAGAGCCTTGAGTGGCACGCAAGGTACAACCATTACTCCGGGTGGCTGATGGCGCATGGCGAGATCGATTTCGCGCGGCGAATCCAGCCCCTCGGCATGTCCAATTTCGATTCCGTGGCCGATGTCAGGCGCTATCTGCTGGAAGTCTTCGGGGAAGTCAGGCGTGCGGCCAATCGTGGCAAGGTCGTTGACGTAATCGACTGGCAGGTCTCGAACCGCGCCGAGATCGTGCGTCTTTCGGGGGGGTCGATGGGGGGCAAGGGCCGCGGCCTGGCCTTCCTGAATTCGTCCCTGAACATGATGGCGATGTCCAGGAGGTATCCGGGCGTCGATGTTTCCCTTCCGTTGACGGCGTTCATCGGAACTGCCGAATACGACGATTTCATTGAAAGAAACGGGATCGAGGGCGACCCGCCGGACATGACCGACGACCAGATCCGCGACCGGTTTCTGCAGGGGTCGCTTGGCGAGGATCTCAAACGACGCCTGCTGGAACTTGTGCAGATGATTGACGTTCCGCTGGCGGTTCGATCCTCGGGTCTGCTTGAGGACTCGCAGGCTTGTCCGCTGGCGGGTGTATATCGCACGGTCATGATCCCGAATTCGGCCGCCGAAATCGGCCGGCGCTGCCATGAACTGTGCAAGGCGGTGAAGCTGGTCTTTTCAAGCGTTTATGAGAGCAGGGCCCGGGACTTTCTTGCCGGAAGCAGGTTCCTTCCTCGCGATGAAAAGATGGCCGTGATCATTCAGGAACTTGTCGGAAGGCGTCACGGGAATCATTTCTATCCCGACATCTCCGGTGTCGCGCAGTCCTACAACTTCTATCCGACAGGTTCGTTGAAGTCGTCGGACGGGGTTGCCGCGATTGCGCTGGGTCTGGGGCGTACCATCGTGGATGGCGGCCGGGTTTTCAGATTCTGTCCACAGTTTCCCGGCACCGACATCCTGACTCCAGGGGATCTGGTCAAGGATTCCCAGAAGGATTTCTGGGCATTGCGGCTTGACGCCACGACCGATGCCATGGAAGGCGACGAGGTCGCGACGATGGACAGGCTGGGAATTCTTGAGGCTGAAAGGCACGGAGTCCTGGGTTTGATTGGATCGCGATGGGACATGGACGGCGACATGCTGGTTCCGGATCTTCAGGGTCCGGGCCCGCGGGTTCTTGATTTCGCCCCGGTCATCAAATACGGAAGTTTCCCGCTTGCGGCCATTGTGAAGGACGTTCTTGCGCTTGGTGAAGAGGCGTTCGGCCTTCCGGTCGAGGTCGAGTTCGCCGCGAACATCACGCCCGGCCCCGAAGGCCGCCGCGAGTTCTTCGTGCTGCAGATAAGGCCCCTTGCCGTCAATCGGGTTTTTGTCGATGTGCCTGGGCGGACAAGGGATTCGGCCCCGCCGGAAGTCATCCTGCACACTTCCGGGGCTTTGGGAAACGGCCAGATTGAAGGCGTCACTGACGTCGTGCTGGTCGATGTGGAAAAATTCAGCACCACGGCGACCCTCGCCATAAAGGACGAGATTGCCCGAATCAACGCGGGGATGCGCGAATCGGGCCGCGAGTACCTGCTGGCGGGCCCCGGTCGGTGGGGATCAAGTGACCGATTCCTGGGGATTCCGGTCAAGTGGTCCGACATCAGCCAGGCGGTCGCGATAGTCGAGATGGATCTTCAGGATTTCAGGATTGAATCTTCCCAGGGGACGCATTTCTTCCACAACCTGGTCGCCAGGAATGCCGGGTACATGAAGGTTCTGTGGGGCAGGCACGACTGCTGGGTCGATATCGACGCGGTAATGAAATGGGAAGTGGTCGAAAGAACGGCGCACTGCATCCACGCAAGGGCTCCGGCACCCTTGACGATCAGGATGGACGGCAGGAGCGGCAGGGCCGAAGTCACGGTCGGGGAACCGCCGCCGACCGATGTTTTTTGAAGTGGAAGTAAAACGGTATTCCCGGAAGGACGAGCAATGTTCCCATCAGAGCGTTGCGCGTGTTGGCCGCGACCGAAAATATGAGATAGGCCACTGAAAACACGATGAAGATCGTCGGAAGCCATGGATATCCTGGTGTCTTGAATGGTCTTGGCGTGTCTGGAAAACGGCGCCGCGCGACAAGCACGGCAACAGCAAGAAGCGCGTAGAATCCCCACGAAACGAAGATGAGCATGTCGGTTATCTGGTCGAAAGTTCCGGAAAAGACCAGCAGTGACGACCAGATGCCCTGGACGATCAGGGCCACGTGCGGCGTCTGCCTCCGTGGGTGGACATCGGCAAGTCTTTCGTGGAAAAGCCCGTCGCGGGCCATGGCGTAATAGACCCTGGCCGAGGAGAGCGCGGTTCCGTTGATGGTACCGAAGGTCGAAAGGCACACCGCGGCCGCAACCAGGGCGCCGGCAAGCGGAAGTACCCGGCCCAGGGCGTCGGAAGCGACAAGGGTGGAATTCCTGATTTCATCGACGGTAAGAAGGTGGAAGTACGCGGAATTCACCAGAAGGTAGATGATGCAGACAACCGCCATGCCGGCCACCAGTGCAATCGGCATGTTCCTTTCGGGGCGCTTTACCTCGGCCGCCACGTAGGTCGCGCAGATCCATGCGTCGTATGCCCAGAACGCGCCTGAAAGGGCAATGGCGAACCCGCCCGCCAGCATCGTGAAGGATGGTTCCACCGAGGTGGCCTGAAGGCCGTTCGCCTGCGGGAAGATTGGGCCGGAAACCGCCGACAGCAGGTGGCCTGCGCCAAAGGCCGCGACGCCGATGATTCCGAACATGATTGCAAATTTCAGGTACATGAACACGTTCTGGATGGCCGCGCCTGGTCGCACCCCGACTATGTTGACGACGGTAAGTCCGGTTATGCATGACACCGCGACCGCCTTGGTTCCCAGGTCGCGCAGCGGGTAAATGTCGATGACCCCGAAAAGGTTGACCCCCCAGGCGGCGAGTTCCGGCGGGACATCCCCCCATCCCCCGAAAAATCGCAGGTATTCGGCAAATACATAGGCGATCGAAGCAATCGACCCGGTCTGAATCACAGAAAGCGTTGACCAGCCGTAAAGGAACCCCCAGAAAGGTCCCAGGGCGCGTCGCAGGTGTGCGTAAAGGCCCCCGGCATCTGGCCAGGCGGCTGTAAGTTCGGCCGCGCAGAGGGCCCCGATCAGGGAAACGACGCCGGCCAGTACCCACACCAGCAGAACCAGGGTTGGCGACGGAAGGGCGTCCGTCATCGAAGAGCATTTCTTGAAGATTCCGGAACCGATTACCGAGCCGATGACGATGGCGGTCGCGGTCGTAAGCGAAAGGGTGCGCGGAAGTTCCCTTGTTGCCATGCCTTCAAGCCCCCCTGGCACCGCTGGCCATCAAGTCCGCACCGCCGCGTCCCGCCTTAATCAAGCAGGATGATTCCGCCGTTGATCACCCGTTTCACTTCAGAAATGCCAAGGCCGCAATAATGCGGGATCACACGGGTCGCGCCAAGTTTCTGTTCCGGAAGGATTGTCTCATTGTCGATCAGTATCGACTTGATTCCAGCCGCCTTTGCCGCCTGGAGGCCGGAGTCGGCATCCTCGAATACCAGGCAGCTTCGGGGTGGGCATTCAAGCCTTGCGGCCGCCGTCAGGAATATCTCGGGATCCGGTTTGTGGGCGGTTACGTCGTCGCCGGAAAGCACGGCGTCGAAAAGGCCGGCAAGTCCGGTCGTTTCCAGGACAAGTTTGACATACGGGCCGGGCGACGAGGATGCCACCGCCATGCGGAATGGCTCGGCACGCAGCATCTCGCAGAATTCCATGGCGCCGGGGATCAGCATCACGCCTTCTTCGCGCACCAGCCCGGCCACGATTTCCATGCGCTTTTCGACCAGGAATTCGGGACTCCACGGGAGTTCGAACCGTTCGCAGTAAAACCGCATGTTTCGGATTGCGGAACGTCCCGGAATCGCGGCTTTTTCCTGTGGGGTCAGTTCGGAAAGGGATCGCCCGGCCTTTTTCAGAATAAAGCCGGTGGCGCGCTGGTAAAGGACTTCCGAAGCCACCAGCGTGCCGTCCAGATCGAATATGGCACCATATCTGGGCGTGTTCATGTCCGGCATGATAATCGCGGCGGCAAGGTGGCGTCAAACGTTAAAGATTTCAGGCTTCATGCGCCCGCACGGCCTTTTCCAGTCCTCGTTCGGGACTCCGACCACGATTACCGAGTGCAACCGTTCGCCGGGAAGCACGCGCAAGGCATCCCTGATGGCCCGGTCGTGCCTGACAGCTTCAACAAGCATCCCAATCAGGCATGTTCCATAACCCATTGAGTGCGCGGCCAGGAGTATGTTCTGGGATGCAAGCAGCGCGTCCTCGGCCGGACAACTCGCGCCCGGTTTCGATGAAATCGTTATGGCGGCCGGTGCGCCGTGAAACAGGGACTCCCTGCCGCCGGCCTTGAATTCCCGGATCGATTCCTCGACGGCCTGGGCGTAAAGCCGGTGGTATTCACGAAGCTGCGGAACGAACAGGCGGACGAGTGGGTTTGCGGCCAGGCGGTTTGTGCGCGAAAAGAAATCCATCGTCAGGCGGGCAATCTTCAGCATGCCTTCGCGGTCGGGGATAATCCCGAATTTCCACAACTGGCAGTTGGTTCCCGACGGCGCCAGGCATCCGACCTTGACAAGGTCGTGCAGCACGTCCATCGGAACCGGCGTGTCCATATAGTTCCGCGTTGATCGGCGCGAAGCCATCAGGGAGACAAGTTCCGGGGTGGCGCCGCCCCCGAATGGGACGAAGCCGGGCGTCATCGTGAAAGTCTTGAAGCTGTGCGTTTCCGGATCGAGCGCGCCGACCCTGGCGGCCCCGGTCGGGCATATCGCCTGGCAGTGGCCGCAGTTCAGGGACATCCGGCCGGTGACGACCGCCTTGCCTTCGATCAGGCTGATCGTGTCCTGGGGACATACCTTGATGCACCGTCCGCAGCCGATGCAGAGTTCATGGTCAATTGTCGTTGTAACCTGCATTCCCATTGTCTTCTCCGGAAGGAGGCCCGGAGGATTATACATTGGCGCGGTGTGTCGAGACAGCGGTTCGATCAGGGCTGTGTGTTGTCACGCGGGACTTCGGGGCAAAACCGTTTCAGACTGAAGGATCGGCAGGGTCTTCCGGGGACGGTTCGGGGCCCTCCTCGACCGCTTCATCGGCCGTTTCCGATTCTGGTACCGGG
Source organism: Deltaproteobacteria bacterium (assembly GCA_029555025.1). Taxonomy (GTDB): domain Bacteria; phylum Myxococcota_A; class UBA9042; order DTJE01; family DTJE01; genus JAGOFO01. Next base: position 11,996 of record JAKPTZ010000039.1, on the reverse strand, counting down.
TCTTTCGGGAAGTCCCTTTTTGCTTTCGGCTTGTGGTGGTATCCGATTCCGAACGTGAATACGTCGATTGAATTGGTGAATTCGCCGTTGTTGACCACGTACCCGGGCCTGGTGACCGACTTCGTGCCGTCCTCGGACGCCACCGTGTCGATTACCTGCTGGGTAATCCCGCCGTTCGTGACGTTTCTGGGCATGTGGAACACATGGGCGTAAGAGAAGCCGATTTCGAATCCGCGGATTTCCGTCGAAAGGCCGAAGCCGATGCCGAAGCGTTCCCACGACGGCAGGTCAAGGTTGGTCCACGCTTCGGGCTGGGCGGCCGATTCGTACCAGAAACCGAGCCTTGCCGTCAGCCACTGGTCAATCGCGTTCCATTGACCGCCAAGGCGGACGCTGTGCGAATCGACGAAGTTTCTGGGAATCGACACATCCATCGCGCTCATGTCAACGCCGGGTCCCTTGAACTCCTTCATCATCTTCATTTCGAACGTTTCCAGGGCCGCCCAGTTTTCCCAGACGTAGTCGGCCTCGATGTCGAATATCTCGCGCCCGTTGTGATCCCATGCGTACCTGGCGCCAATCTGGACATGGGCCGGGTAGGTGAAGCTCAACCTGCCGGGGATGGTTGTCTGGTAATCCGAGAAAAGGGATTTATCCTTGACTCCCGAAATTCCGATGTTGCCGTTGGCGGAAACCTTGTACGGAACGACGCGGGCGTTGAACCCGATCTCGAATTTCTTCATGCCCTTGAACATCTGCAACGGGCGGACCCAGAAACCGGCCAGCATCGAGAAACTGCCCCAGTCGGACACATCGACGTCGGCCTGAATGTCCATCGAGTTCGAGATCGGCGTGTTCTGGTTGATGTAGGCCGCCGGCCCCATGATGGTCATCCTGTACTTAAGATATGGAACCATCACGTACTGGAAAGTGACCCCAAGTCCGAACCATTCCTTGTACTTCCACGCGGCCGCCAGATCCAGGTAAAGAACCGTGGTGTCCATCCCGCTGAAGAAGTATTTGTTCGAACTGTCGAATGCGCTTGACCAGGTTACCTTGCCGACGGCGGTCGGGCCGTGAAGGCCGATGCCGAAGCCCCAGTCCTTCAGGCCGAAGTCGCTGGTAATGAAGAAGGACGCCCCCAGCGGGAAAAGCTGGTCGGTGTTCCGTTCGGTCTCGAATTCGTGTGGGAATTTATCCGGCTGGGGATCCTTGATGGGGCCGTATATGATGGCGCCGGTTTCGGGATCCTTCGTGACCGTCTGGATGTAAGCGTCGGCCCGCTTGAATGAAGCCTGCATCAGCGACATGCTCAGGTTGACGATGACGTGGGTGCCGTCCATCAGGGCAAGCCTGGACGGGTTCCAGAATACGGCCGTCGGGTCGTCGGCGGCCACCGTGAAGGCCCCGCCGCGTCCGACGGCGTGAAGCCCCTGCGGACCGTATTCAAAGCCGCCGGCGCTTGCCGCGACCGGCAGTCCAAGGCCAAGGAGAAGCACGTAAAGGAAGTGTAAGGAACGAGTATTCATCCAGTCACCATTCATGTTGGGAGCCCCCCGGGACCGCCTGATTCTGGTGCATAAATTATCGCGCAATTTACGATTCGGCAACGTAACAGTCACCGACAGTTCGTTCAAGACGCGTTGCGTCAAATTCAGGCGCATTGCGTCAAAGTGCGCGAAAAAATAAGACTCCTTGTTACTGTGAAGCATCGTCGTATAATCTGCCTGTCAATCGGAGGTGTCTTGATGAATAAGTTCGCATTCATACCAGTGGTGGCCCTGTTGTTCCTGGTCGGTTGTCCCGGCGGAAATGGAAACGATGAAGACGTGAAGGATCAGGACGTGCATTATGACGTCGCGCCAAATGACGCGGCGCATGAGGTCGCGCCCCTTGACCAGGGCGGAAACGCCGATGTCGCGGCAAGCGGTTGCCTGGCATGCCTGGCCCCCGGCCAGACCTTCCTGTTCAGAACCCTTGACGTGACCGAGCCGGCCACTCCGATGGAGTTGCCAAACCTGCTCAACACGATCTGGGCGCCGGACATCCTTGAATACCGCCTGAACATCATGATGAAGGTCGAGGAAGTCCTGCCGCAGCAGGACGGAACCCTGAAGATGAGGGCGTCGGCCGGTTCGGCCTGGCACAATCTGTCTTTCGAGGACGTCAGGACGCTGGGCAACACGCTGGTTCCCGACAACTTCCACTTCACGGTGCCGGAACTGGTTAAGGACATCTGGTTCAGCATTGATGCAAACTGCGATTTCATCACGTTGAACGATCCGATAAGCGGCGACATGCCCGGAATCAACTTCAGGCCGGGAACGGTCGAGAAGTATCTGCTTTGTTCCGCCGGGAACGAGGCGATCGACCTTCCACCCCACACGGTTCCGATCCGCGGGCTGTACGCGACCGGTCATTTCAATTCCGACTGCACGAAGATCGAGGATGCCAACCTTTCCGGTTGCATCGCGAAGGACGCGGCTTGCGAACTGTGCAACATGGTCACAGCTCCGGACTATGACCTGTGGGAATCGACCTCGCCCGATCCGTCCGTCGAGGCTGTTCCGTGCGACGCTTCATACTGCAAGCACCACTGCGGCAAGAATCCCTGGACCAATTTCGGTGGATTCGTCCTTGGTGTCGGCGTCCCCCTGAATTGTGATCTTGACGGCGACACGGTCAACGAGGGCTTCCGTCTGACCGCCGGTTTCTGGGCCCAGGGCGTAACTTACGCCGAACCGCTGTGATGTGCTGACCTCGCCTGTTTCCCGCCGTATAATCCTGCAAGATCATTCTATCGGTGATTTGATGAAGGCTGCCCCGTTCATTATTGGATTTTCCATGTCAATGGCATGTTCCGTTGCCATCGCGCAGGAACTCGAAACTCTCATGGTGCCGGTTGACGCGGAAACCGGGCTTGCGACGGACGTCTGGCTGCCGGCGCTTGAATACCCGGAAGCTGGGTGGCCGGTAATCCTGCGCCGGACACCATACGGGCGATCAATGGCCCGGGACGACGTGTCGGGCTTTTCTTCAATGGGTTTCGTGTTCGTATCCCAGGACGTCCGCGGGCGCGGAGACAGCGATGGCCATTTCCTGCCTTTCCTGGTCGATGCGGCGGATGGGCGGGCCACGATCGAGTGGGCCGCATCCCAGCCGTGGTCGAACGGTCGCGTCGTGCTGTGGGGCGGGTCGGCCGAAGGGGTCGTGCAGTTGCTTGCCGCTGGCGAAGGGCCGGTCGGACTGGCCGGCGCGATTCCCGTGATGGCGACCGACGACGTCTGGGAAGGCATGATGGCCGGGGGTGTCTGGCGAAAGGAATTGACCGGGGCATGGCTTGCGGGAATGGACGCGGACGATGTCGCCGCGGAATGGCGCGCCAACGTCGCACCTGGTGAATACTGGGATCGGGGCCGGTTGACGGCTGCCGAAATGGCAAGGATCGATGTTCCCATGTTCATCATCGGCGGTTTCTTCGATATCTTCGCGCACCGCCAGCCCGGGATGCACCGGGAACTTGTTGCGAACGTATCTTCAGACGCGAAAGGCGATCAGTTTCTGGTCTATGGCCCGTGGACGCACGGAGCCTTCAATTTCAAGGATGACGAGCCGGTCACCCAGGGCCAGGTCGAATTCACCCGTGGCGCCTCATATGACCTGTTCTGGTTCGAACTTATGGATTTTCTTGAGTGGACTCTTCGGGACGGGGATCGTCCTTCCTGGGCGCCGGTGCGCTATTTCCTTACAAGGCTTTCCGATGACGGTGTTCATGCAACGGGAACGTTCAGGACGCTGGACGTTTGGCCGCCGGAAGGTCGGCCTGCCATCCTGGCGATCTGCGCAGATGGCCGACTGGCCGCGGACGGTTGCGAAGAGCCGGCGGGCTGGAGAGGCATCCCGGTTGATCCATCGAGTCCGGTTCCGTCGGTCGGCGGCAACAACCTTACGACCGCAGCGGGAATTTTTGACCAGTCCCTGGTCGATTCCAGGCCGGACGTCATGTTTTTCCAGACCGCCCCGGTTGAATCCGACATCAGGATTCAGGGCGATTTTTTCGCCAGGTTGACTGTCATGTTTTCCGGTACCGATGGCGACGTCATCGTCAGGCTTTCGCAGGTGACGCCAGCCGGCAAGGTCATGCTGCTTGCAGACGGGGCGGTGCGCGGCAGTTTCATTGCCGATCGCCTTCACCCCGCCGCTGTCGAGCCGGGAAGTCCAATTGATGTGTCCATACCCTTGAGCCCGGTGGCGATTGAACTTCCGGCGGGGCATTCGCTGCGCCTGTCGATTGCCGGCACCAGTGCGCCCAGGTATGAACCGAATCCCGGCGCGTTCGGTGCTTCAGGTGCCGCGTTTGAGCCCGCTGAAAGCACCCTTTCGGTCCTGACCGTGGAAAGCCACCTTGCGCTTTCCGTAACTTCCGGCGATGCCTGGCAGGTGGTCGAGGAAGGCCATGATGCATGTTCTTGTGGCGAGGTTGAGAACGGGCGGGATTTGATTGAACCTCCCGAATGCCCGGAAACCGGCGATGTTCAATGCGGGTGCGATTCGGGCGAACCGGCGTCATGTCCCGAATGCGGGCAAACCGCCTGCCAGGGGTGTTCGATTGCCGGTCGGCCCGTTGCGCCGGGTTCAGTGCTTCTTCTTATGGTCTTCTGTGTCGCGTCAGTCGCAGCCTGCCGGTTCAGGGGCCGCCGCCGCTTCTGAATACATCTTTCTGAATGCCAGGAAATAGATCACCGGGATGACGTACAGCGTAAGAACGGTTGAAACGGCAAGTCCGCCGATCATGGCCCAGGCGATTCCTTCCCACAGGGCCCCGCCGAACAGGGCAAGCGGCATAAGCCCGCCAACGGTCGTCCCCGCGGTCAGTACGATTGGCCTGAAGCGCCCGATTCCCGCCGCAATGATAGATTCGTCGAACCGGTGGCCTTCAGAGACCCATTTATCGACGAATTCGACCCAGACGACGGCGTTCTTGATGACCATGCCAGCCAGCGAGACGATTCCAAGGAACTCCATGAAACCAAGGCTGTACCCGCTGGAAAGAAGGCCAAGCATGGCGCCGATGATTGCCAGCGGTACGCTTGCCAGTATGACCAGTGCCTTCCGGATGGACTTGAACTGGATCGTCAGCATGAACATAAGGGCGAAGATGATGATCACGAAGATTACGATAAGTTGGTCGAACGCCGCGTTACGCTCCTTTTCCTCGCCTTCGGATCCGATCCTGTACCCGGCAGGAAGTTCGATTGCCTGAATCTTCGGCCAGGCCACCTCCATCACTTCGGAGGCAAGGGCGCCGTTCACGCCGGCCAGGACGGTCACGACGCGCTTGTTGTCGCGCCTGTGAATCACCCCGGTATCCCATGAAGGCTCGATCGACGCGATTGCCGAAAGCGGAACCTTCGCGCCGGTCGTCATCGAAGTGACCCGCAGTTCATCGAGCGTCCTGTTTTCCCTGCGGGCTGCCTCGTTCGACCGAAGGGCAACCTGGATCTTTTCTTCGTGGCTGCGAATCTCGGTGACTGGCAGGCCTTCGTGCGCGGTCAGCAGCGCCAGCGCGACTTCCGTGTTGGAAATGCCCGCCATGATTGCCGCTTCAGTATCGACGTTGACCTTAAGGCTCTGGATTTCAGTGCCAAGGTCGTCGCGGATCATGTCCGTTCCGGGCGTTTCCTTAAGAATGCGCTGCACTTCAATGCTTATCGACCGCATCACATCGATGTCCGGACCTTCGATCTTAATCGCGATCGGAGCTTCGACGGGAATGGCCAGGAGCAGGTTCGACGGCGCTACCCGTGCTTCCGCAATCGTCGTCCTGAATTCGTTGCGAAGCCGTTCGACCATCGGCCGCGTAACTTCCTTGGCCCTGGTGTTCACGATGATGCGACCGTAGTTCGGCGCGTTGAATTCCGGCCAGACGGCGATCTGGAAGCGCGGGCCGCCTTCCCCGATGAACGAGGCAAAGTTGACGATGTCCGGTTCGGTTGAAAGACGTTCTTCGACCTGTCGGACAACAGTGGCCGTCTTCTCGATGCCGGCGCCTTCCGGCAGCTTTACGTCGATAATGAACTGGTCGCGATCCCATTCCGGGAAGAACGACATGCCGACGACCGGCACCAGAAGCAGGGCCCCTGCAAGCATCGCCGCGGTGATGCCGACGACAGCCCACCTCATTTTCAAACCAAAGCGAAGCGCACCTGAATACATCCGCACGACCCGCCCGGACTTGCGCTTTTCCTCGCTGATCGGTTTAACCCTGACGAATGCCCGGGCCAGGATCGGGATGATCGTGACCGCGATTACCCACGAGAACAGCATGGATATCGTGATGATGAAAGGCAGCGACCTGACGTAGGCCCCGATTTCGGCCTTCAGCAGCAGCAGCGGCACGAAGGCGAAGATTGTTGCCAACGTCCCGGTCAGTGCCGGCCCCTGCAGTTCCTGGGTGGCCTGGCACGCGGCTTCGTCGGCCGGCACGCCCCGTTCCATGTACGAATAGATGTTGTCGATGATGATAATCGAATTATCGACAAGCATTCCTATCGCCACGATGAACGAAGCGATGCTCATCATTTCCAGGTCGATATTGAACACCGGCATAAGGGCGATCGTCGAAAGGATGCACAGCGGCAGGCTGATCGCGACGATCATCGTCGAACGGATACCCATCAGAAGCAGCATCACCAGGATCACTATGGCGATGCCCTCGATCAGGTTGTCCATGAACATCCCGATGAAGTCATCGACTTCCCTTGGCTGGTCGTGCAGAAGCTCAAGCGTGATGTGATCCGGCAGGGAATGGCGAAACTTCTCGACCACGGCCCTGACGTCCTTTCCCATCTGGACCACGTTGAAACCATCGGCCATTCTGATGTCAAGGCCGATGCTTTTTTCTCCCAGTGTGGTCATCCACGAAACAGGTGGTTCCCGATACGCCTTCCTGACCGAAAAAACGTCCCTGACCTTCAGTGGAATGCCTGATTCGCGGGACACGTCGATTACGGCGTTTTCAATCTGCTCCACGGCCTTGAAAGCACCGGACGTGTCAAGGCGAAGGTCCTGTTCCTGGTACCGCACATAGCCGGCCGGCAGGTTCACATTGGTGAAATCAAGTATTTTCGCGGCGGTCAGCGGCGAGAAGTTGTAAAGACCGAAGCTCTCCATCGGCCCTTCGATATAGATGACCTCTTCCTGTTCTCCCAGAAGATTCACCTTGCTGACCGCGTCAACCGCCTTGATTTCGTTCTTCAGCCTGGTTGCCCACTCCTTCAGTTCCGAAGGTGATGCCGTTTCCGACCGAAGCGAATAAATCATCGAAGTGATGTCGCCAAGGTCGTCGATTACGGTCGGCCCGATTATGCCGGCCGGCAGGTTCGGCCCGGCCTCGTCAATCGCGTTGCGCAGCCGTTGCCATTGCACGTTCGCGTCTTCGTTGAAGTTGATGTTGACGATAATCAGGGAAATGTTTTCACGGGTTACCGACGACAGCTCGTTCAGGGTGCCCATCTTCTCGATTTCGTCTTCAAGCTTCGTCGTCACCATGCGTTCGACATCTTCCGCGCCCTTGCCCGGCCAGATGGTGAAGACGATCGCGTACGAAATCTTGATTTCCGGGTCTTCACGCCGGCTGATGGTTCGGTACGTGAAGATGCCCCAGGCCGCCATCGTGACCAGCAGCATCCAGACGATGACCCTGTTCTTCAGCGAGAATCGGGCGATGTTCATAGGACCTTCACCTTGTCCCCGGGCGTGACGAACGCCTGGCCTTCCAGGATCACCCTGTCACCGACCGAAAGTCCTTCATCGATCTTCATCTGATCGCCGAACAATTCGCCTGTCGTGACCGCGCGTTCGACGACGACGTCACCTTCACCGACGGTGAAGACGACGTGCCGTCCTTCATGATTTCTTTTTATCGCGCGCAGCGGCACGAAGATACCCTCTGAGCGGCGCACTTCCAATTCGACCCTTGCCAGCATGCCGGGGCGGATCCTCTCGTCGGCGTTGTCGGCCGCGACGGTGACCTCGTACATCCTTGTGGTGACGTCCGGGATAAGCGCCACGTGATAGACGGTACCTTCAACGGTTCCTTCGATTCCATCCATGGCCAGTGACACCGCCGCACCGACTGTGAAAAGTTCGAGTTCCTTCTGGGTGACCCCGAATTTTACTTTCATCCTGGAAATGTCGATGACTATCGCTGCCGGCATTCCCGGGCCGATGACCTGGCCGACCGCCGTTCCCCGGTTGATCACGACGCCGTCGATAGGGGCCTTCAGCCTGGTATATGAAACCTGGCGTTCGGCCTGCTTCTGCTGCGTGACAGCCGCCTTGTACATGCCCTCGACTTCGTCGAGCTTCGCCTTCGGGATTGCCTCATCCCGCACAAGTCCAAGCACGCGTTCGTAATTCGGCTTGATTGCCTCGACCTGGGTTTCCGTCAGATCCTTGACAAGCTGGTAATCCTCGGGGGCGATAGTGGCCAGAAGGTCGCCCTTCCTGACGTGATCGCCTTCCTTCACCTTGATTGACGTCACGCGACCGCCGATCAGGAATCCGACCCCGGCGGCATCCCAGGGATACGTGTATCCCGAAAAACGCTTGACGGTCTTTTGCTGGCCCGCCACCACGTTCATGACGCGAACCGCCACCGGTGGCAAGGTCACCTGGCCCCCGGCGTCATCCTTGCAGCCGGCAAGGTGCACAGTGCCCGCAAGAATTATGACAGCAGCAGTCACGAAACCGACATATTCAAACTTCTTCATAGGTTGACCTGCAAAGGATTGGCACCGGTCTGCCGCCTGAAAGCCCGATCGGGCCCGTCACACGCGGCCGCGAATCGATTATAAACCGTCATGGAACGTTTCGAAACCCCGGGGAATGGACATCGGAATGGCGCGCAGTGCGCCGTCCTTTGTGGCGCGTCGCGTCAAAAGTTTTGAAGAAACAAGACATTTCCGCGTATTGACTAAAAAAATCCAGGTTCGTATCCTACTCCGTAACCCTTGGGGATTTAACCATGAACCTTGCTTCGCGTTCATTGATTCTGTCGGCTGTCCTGTCGCTCGTGATCGTCACCGCGTGCAAGGACTCGGATCCGGATACGGACAACGGTTTTAACGTGCCCGACTCGGGCGACTGGTACGACACCACAGGCGGCGATACAAGCGGCTCGGATACCGGCGAGCGGGACGGATTCGCACCTGACATTGCCGGCCAGGATCTTGTTGGGATGGATCTTGTCGGGGTTGACCTGAACGGCCATGACACCAAGCCGATCGATGTAATGTCAACGATCGACACGACGTACTGGGACACCCAGGAATATGGCGACGGTTACGCCGAACTGGATCTTGCGCGCGAGGATCTGATGCATTACGACCTGGGGCCGGAGGACGAGGGATCCCGTCCAGACTATGGCGCCTGTGGCGAGCCGGGCAACTGCAATCCGTGCGGATACGGGTCGGTGACCGGAATGACCTGCGCCGTCGGAACCAACGTCGGCCTTCCGTACGCCCACGTCTGGATTGAGACGACCGACTGCGCCGGCAACCCGATAAAGATCGAGGATTATTCCGACTACCAGGGTTACTACGTGCTGGACAACGTCCCGTGTGGAACCCAGACCATTCACATGGAAAAGGGTAATTTCAAGCACACGTTCTCGCGCTGGATCGACAAGTGCGTGACGACCGACGTCACTTCGAAGGACGGTTGCTTCCCGGGCCAGCCCGCCCGAATCGCCGTTGTTACCGGCAAGTGGGACGTCATCGAAAAGACCTTGATCAAGCTGCGTTTCCAGCACAAGCAGTTCGACGGCCTGATGGATGGTCCGGACGCGGCCATGCCCCAGGGCGGCCTGCTCCTTACCGGCCGCGAGGCGAACACGAATACCGGCGTGAAGAACCTTACCCTGATCGACGATTTCGACATGGTGTTCATCGATTGCGGCGATTCGCCGGACTACATCATGCAGAAGGACGGCAACAAGGTCATGGAAACCTTGAGGGCGTTCGTCGCCAAGGGCGGCTCGGTTTATGCGTCCGACTACGCCTCGGTTTATGTCACCCAGACCTGGCCTTCCTCAACCTCCGGACTGACCTTCCCCCGCGATTTTCCTGGGACGGCTGGTACGACCCCGCGTCAGGTCACGGCGGATCTCCCGGATCCCGAACTTGCCGCATACATGCAGAAGCCCAACGCTATCGTTGAGTACCGCCTGGGACCACTCACGTCGATAGTTGGAACGCCGCCTGCCGGCACCAAGGTTCACGTTCGCGGGCCGAATTCCTCGCACGCCAACCAGATGGAACCTTTCATGATTTCCTGGGAGCCGGACGGCGAGGCCGGCGGCCGCGTCATCATTACCAATTTCCACAATGAAGAGCAGCTTTCGACGGGCGACATGGCCTGGGTTCTTCAGTACGTCGTCTTCCTGATGTAGATTCCGAAGCAAGTTCCCGAATCAATTGCAGTAGCAGGAAGAAATCAGGAAAAACGTCATCTTGCTGTAATCGGGAGACCGGTTTGCGCGGGCAAAAAAAAGGCACCCCCGTTCGGAGATGCCTGGAAGCGTCATTTGTTTTGACGCACTGGTGAGCCCAGAAGGAATCGAACCTTCAACCTCCGGATTAAGAGTCCGCTGACGCCACATCGTAACATACCGAAAAGCAAGCATAATTAACGATGTATTGACAGCGTTGTACGACGGCTGCACAATGTATCTGTTTTTGATGGCTTCCGGTTTCATGGGGTGAATCATGGCGAAGAAGGGCAACGGCGGCAGTAAGTACGTCGGAATATCGAAGCGTGGCGACAAGTGGACAATGCGGGTCCGACTGGGTTCGGATGATTTTCACGAAACCTTTTCCAGTGAAGAACTGGCGTTTAAGCGCCGCTGCGCCCTGATTGCCGACTTTGAACGGCAGCGGGCCGGCCTGGCGCCGGAACGTCGATTGACCCTGGCCGACTTCGCGCCAAAGTACATGGACTGGTTCAACGCGCACCGGAAGTCCGGCGACCGCCACGAAGTAAGCCTGATGGCGCTGCTGCCGGTGTTCGGTAAGTACCGGATGCGCGATATCACCCGGTCCCTGGTTGACAAGTACATGCAGGACCGTCTGAAAGAAGAGCGCCGTTCAAGCCGGGAAGCGCGCCGCGCATTCGAAGAAAAGAAGTCCGCCGGCAGGCTGCCGCCAGACGCGAAACCGCCGGCACCCGTGACGGTGTCACCCGCAACGGTGAACCGGGAGTTGTTTTGCTTGAGCGCGCTTTTGTCATACGCGGTCCAAGTCGGTGAACTGAACGCGAATCCGATCGCCGGAATCCAGCCGTTGCCCGAAGGTGAACCCCGCGACGTGGACATATCCGCCGAAGAAGAAGCCCGGCTGATTCAGAACATGGCGCCTTGGGCGCGGCCGGTGTACTTCATGGCGACCCTAACCGGCCTTCGCCTCGGTGAACTGCTGAACCTTCGCTGGCGGGATGTCAGCTTCGACACGCACCGCCTGATTGTCACGAAGAGCAAGAGCGGCCGGTCCCGAAGGGTTGTCATGCCGGACGCCCTGGAACAGGCTTTGATTCCATGCCAGGGTGAACCGGCCGCCTTTGTCGTCGATGATATTGTCTCGATGGTTGTCACCGGGAAGGGCCGCAAGGGCGACCCCGAAGGCGTTCGGCGCGGTGTCCCGAAGAAGGGTAAACGCAAGCCGGAAAACACCGCCGACGCTGACACCCCGCACGTTAGACCGCAGTCGGTGTCGCACGCTTTCAAACGGGCCGCCACTGCGATCGGCCGTGCTGACCTTCGCTGGCATGACACACGGCACTTCTACGCCACGCGCTTTCAATGCACTGGCGCCACCGGGATCGAGTTAATGAAGACCCTTGGACACGCCACGGTGACGCAGTCCGGCGCATACACACACATCGTTGCTGAGCGGCAACGCCAGCTTGCAAACGCGTTGCCGGTTCCGTCGATTCCCGGC
>JAKPTZ010000035.1 GCA_029555025.1 Deltaproteobacteria bacterium | reverse complement strand
GCGGCAATCAGGCGAACATCGACCTTGACCACATCCTGCCCGCCCACGCGCGTCAGCTCCCGCTCCTGCAGAACCCGCAAAAGCTTCACCTGCATGGCGGGAGACATTTCGCTCACCTCGTCCAGAAAAATGCTGCCGGAGTCGGCCTGGACGAACTTTCCTTCCCGCCGGCGGTCCGCGCCGGTGAACGCGCCCTTTTCATGTCCGAACAGCTCTGACTCCAGAAGCGTTTCGGTGAGCGCCGCACAGTTGATCTTCACAAAGGGCGCTTCCCGGCGGGGGCTGTTGAAATGAATCGCGTTGGCGATCATTTCCTTCCCCGTTCCCGATTCTCCGGCAATCAGCACCGTGGCCTGCGTCGCGGCGACCTGTTCCACCATTTCCAGAAGCCGGATCATGGGTTCGCTTCGGCCGATCAGATTCCGGCGGTCGAACTTCTCGCCCAGCCTTTCCTTCAGATATTCATTCTCTTTTTTCAGTTGGCGGCGCTCCGCCGTCCGCGCGATTTTGATTTGCAGCTCGTCATAGTTCAGCGGCTTGGTCAGATAATCGTCGGCGCCCATTTTCATGGCGCTGACGGCAGTTTCCACCGACGCGTAGGCCGTCATGATGATCACCGGAACGGCCGGCTGAATTTTCTTGATCTGCTCGAGGGCTTCCAGGCCCGACATTCTTGTCATGCGAATGTCCATCAGGATCAGGTCAAACGACCTCAAGCGAGCCTGCCGGACGGCCTCTTCCCCGTCGTCCGCCTCCGTGACGGAATACCCCCAGCCGGCCATGTTGAGCCTGACCGCTCTGCGGTGAACCGCGTCGTCATCGACGATCAAAATCTCCAGCGTATCTTTCATTGTCCCATTCCTTCCTTTTCCATAAACGGAAAGCGCAGCGCAACCCGGGTCCCTGCTCCTTCCCGGCTTTCCACCTCAATCGCGCCGCCGTGCGCGTCCATAATCTTTTGCGCGACCGCGAGGCCCAAGCCGGTCCCGGCCGGCTTTGAGGTGTAATACGGATCATAAATTCTGGGCAGGTTCTCCTCACGAATCCCTTCTCCGGTGT
>JAKPTZ010000019.1 GCA_029555025.1 Deltaproteobacteria bacterium | reverse complement strand
AAGGCCGTGATAACCGCCTGGCAGTCAATCTGATTCAAGCAATTTCGATTCGACGCGATTTTTCGGGGCAGATTCCGGATTGATCGGAACTGTTCAATTATTTGTGGGATTCGCCTTCGTTTCTGGTGCCCGGGGCAGGGCGTGCTTCGCAGGGCGTGTTCCGGGGTAACGGCCCGCTCTTCGGGCAGGTTACATCTTGTGGTCTTTAATGAACTTTTCGATGTCGGGCAGGCCGCCCTGGTAAATCAGGTAACTGTCCGGTGGTTCGCGCGGGGTCAGTTCGCCGGCGACAGGCGTCAGCATCAGCCTTTTGACTTCCTCGCGGTCGTGGCTGTGGCCAAGCGCCCAGTTCAGCTTCATGAACGCGACTTCCGGCAGCATGTTGCCGCACGGGATGATGCCCATTTCCATCAGGTCGCGCCCGGTGTCATAGACGTACATCTGGACGTATCCCCACAGGGTCTGGACCGTCATGTAGATGTGCACTCCGGCGGCAACCGCCCTTTTGATGGCCGGATAGACCGGCTTGTTGATGTGGCCAAGCCCGGTACCGGCAATGACGATGCCCTTGTATCCGTTATCGACCAGTGCATCGACCATGTCGGGCTTCATGCCGGGATAGTAATAAAGGATGGTCGAACTGTTGTCGTAAACCGCGTCCAGGATGACGTTGGTGTCGCTCCGGCGTTTCTTGTAGTCGCCGCGCAGGGGGGTCACCTTTTCCCGGCTGACGGTCGCGACCGGGATGTCGCCGATCGTCCTGAACGTGCTGCGGTACGACGAATGCATCTTGCGGACGCGGGTTCCGCGGTGCAGCAGGCCGTATTCGTCGGAAGTCGGCCCGAACATGCAGACCATCGTTTCGGCGATGTCCGAATACCCGGCCGTGCGCGTCGCGTGAATCAGGTTCAGCGCGGCGTCCGACGACGGACGATCCGACGAGCGCTGGCTGCCGACCATGACGATCGGAACCGGCGAATTCTGAACCATGAACGAAAGGATGGCCGCCGTGTGGTGCATCGTG
>JAKPTZ010000018.1 GCA_029555025.1 Deltaproteobacteria bacterium | reverse complement strand
CACGATGCACCACACGGCGGCCATCCTTTCGTTCATGGTTCAGAATTCGCCGGTTCCGATCGTCATGGTCGGCAGCCAGCGCTCGTCGGATCGTCCGTCGTCGGACGCCGCGCTGAACCTGATTCACGCGACGCGCACGGCTGGGTATTCGGACATCGCTGAAACGATGGTGTGCATGTTCGGACCGACTTCCGACGAATACGGCCTGCTGCACCGCGGAACGCGCGTCCGCAAGATGCATTCGTCGTACCGCAGCACGTTCAGGACGATCGGCGACATCCCGGTCGCGACCGTCAGCCGGGAAAAGGTGACCCCGCTGCGCGGCGACTACAAGCACCGGCGCAGCGACACGAACGTCATCCTGGACGCGGTTTACGACAACAGTTCAACCATCCTTTATTACTATCCCGGCATGAAGCCCGACATGGTCGATGCACTGGTCGATAACGGATACAAGGGCATCGTTATTGCCGGTACCGGGCTTGGCCATATCAACAAACCGGTCTATCCGGCCATCAAAAGGGCGATCGCCGCCGGCGTGCACATCTACATGACGGTCCAGACGCTGTGGGGATACGTCCAGATGTACGTCTATGACACCGGGCGCGACCTGATGGAAATGGGCATCATCCCGTGCGGCAACATGCTGCCGGAAGTCGCCTTCATGAAGCTGAACTGGGCTCTTGGCCACAGCAACGACCGCGAGGAAGTCAAAAAGCTGATGCTGACGCCGATTGCCGGCGAACTGACCCCGCGCGAACCGCCGGACAGCTACCTTATTTACCAGGGCGGCCTGCCCGACATCGAAAAGTTCATCAAAGACCACAAGATGTAACCTGCCCGAAAGGCGGGCCGTTACCCCGAAGCACGCCCTGCGAAGCACTCCCTGCCCCGGGCACGAGAAACGAAGGCGAATCCCACAAATAATTGAACAGTTCCGATCAATCCGGAATCTGCCCCGAAAAATCGCGTCGAATCGAAATTGCTTGAATCAGATTGACTGCCAGGCGGTTATCACGGCCTTGCGGGTGGCTTCCGTGGCAGAGGAAAGCGGCAGGCGGACGTGTGACGTGCAGATTCCAAGGTGCTCGGCCAGGGCCTTGCACGGTGCCGGATTGGTTTCGACGAAAAGCGCGGAAAAAAGCGGCGCAAGACGCCGGTCAAGCGCGGCCGCGCCGGCCACGTTGCCGGACTGCCACAGCTTCCACAGTTCAAGCATCCGATCCGGAATGACGTTGGACGCGACCGACACGACCCCGCGCGCCCCAAGCGCCCAGAACGGGATGCACAGGCCGTCGTCGCCGGAAAGCACGGTGAAGTGATCCGGCGCGCCCATCATGATGTCGCGAACCTGGGTGCACGACCCGCCCGCTTCCTTGACGCCGATGAATCGCGGATCCGCGGCAAGCTCCAGGATCGACGCCGGCGTCAGGTTGACGACGCAGCGCGGCGGGATGTTGTAAATGATCACGGGCAGCCCGCCTTCGTCGGCGACCTTGCGGAAGTGGGCCTTCATTCCTTCCTGCTGCGGCTTGTTGTAGTACGGGGTCACGACCAGGGCGGCGTCGGCGCCAAGCGCCTTTGCATTCCTGGTGTATTCAACGGTGGCGTCGGTGTTGTTGCTGCCGGTTCCGACAATGACAGGCACGCGACCCGCGGCCTGGTCAACAACGGCACGAATCACCTGGTCGCTTTCGGAATGCTTCATCGCGGGCGTTTCCGCGGTCGTGCCGCATGCGACCAGGCCATGGATGCCGGCCTGGATCTGGGCCTCGACCAGGGCACGCAAGGCCGGGAAATCAATCGTCCCGTCGCTTGAAAACGGCGTGATCAACGCGGTGATGACACCTTCAAGTTTCATGGCAACCTCCACTTGGTGGGCCGACCGGGTCAATTCGAGCCGGACCTTGCGGTACCGGGCTTCCTTCTTTCGTTTGGCCGGGACTCCTGATCCGACATCCGGTTGAGTGCCTGATCCATCTTCAGGCGAACGTCCAGATCGGCTTCATGCGCAATCGTATCCATCAAAATCTGGCGCGCCCGCGGCCCGCCAATCTGGGCCAGGGCTACCGCGGCCCCGGACCTTACCACCGGGGACGGATCCTTCAGCCATGCCTTGATATCGTCGATTGCCGCCCCGCCGACCAGGCGGGCCAGCCCGAACATGCTTGCCGCCCGAACATCGCGGTCTTCATCCGGCGTCGTCATCGTCGAGGTCAGGACGGCCCTGGCCCGGGTGCCCGGATACAGGCCCAGTGTCCTTGCGGCCCTGACCCTGATTTCCGGCTTCACGTTTCGTGACGAAAGCACGTCGGCAAGCACCGAATCGATGTCGGATCCGCATTCGACAAAATCGCGCGGGGTCGGGTCCGGCTTGTACTGAAGAATCCTGATTACGTCCTGCAGCTTCACTTCATCAACCGGGCGCGCCTGAACCCCGAAATGGCCAAGGGCAACCACGAAAACCACGACTGCCGCCGACCATCGGACCCGGTTTGAATTCTTCATTTCCTGCTCTTCTTCCTTGCCTTGCGGGCTTCCTTTTCCTTCTTGCGGCGCTTGTCCTTGTCGGCCTGGGAAGTCTTGCGCGGACCTGCGCCGTAAGGATTCGCGTACCCCTTCGGCATCTTGCCGCCGCCCATGAAATCATCGACGTTCTCGCCGCGTTCGCGCGCAAGTTCCATCGCCTGGGAAAAACCGGGCAGGCGACCGAGCAGGGACGGATTCTTTCCGACCTGCTTCATGATCTCGCGCATCGTTTCAAAACGCTTGACCAGGTCTTTTACTTCCTCGGGCTTGCGGCCCGAACCGCGGGCGATACGTTTCGCACGGCTGTCGTTCTTGCCGCCGGCCAGTATTATCGCGGGCTTGTTGCGTTCATCCGGCGTCATCGAATGAATCATCGCTTCGATGCGGGACAGCGACTTTTCGTCAACGGTCGCGCCTTCGGGAACCATTTCGTGGAAGAACGGCAGCTTTTCAAGGGTGCCCTTCAGGGATCCCATCTTCTGGATGGCCTTGATCTGATCCATGAACTGATACAGGGTGAACTCACCCTTCAGTATCTTCATGGCATCTTCTTCGGCCTTCTGCTCGTCAACGACCTTCTCGAAGTCCTGGACCAGGCCGACCACGTCGCCGAATCCAAGGATGCGGGTCGCGATGCCTTCCGGGCGGAAGGGTTCCAGCTTGTCCATCGCCTCGCCCATGCCGGCGAAAACGATCGGCTTGCCCGTGACGCCCTTGACCGACAGCGCGGCGCCACCGCGCGCGTCGCCGTCCATCTTGGTCATCACGACGCCGGTTATGTCCAGCCGGCGGTCGAACTCGGTGGCCATCCGGACCGAGTCCTGGCCGATCATCGCGTCGACGACCAGGAAGATGTTGGTCGGGCGGGTGCGGGCCTTTATCTGGCCAAGTTCGTCCATCAGGGGTTCGTCAATCGCCAGGCGGCCGGCGGTGTCGAAGATGATGACGTTGCAGTTCTGGCCGGCGGCATGCTTGATCGACGCTTCACAAAGGTCGGGCGGCGACATCCCGGGAACTGAAAAGACCGGGACGCCAATCTTCTGGCCCAGGACCTTCAACTGCTCGATTGCGGCGGGGCGATAGATGTCGGCCGCGACCAGCATCGGCTTCTTTTTCTGATCCTTCAGCAGCTTGGCCAGCTTGGCCGAAGTGGTCGTCTTTCCGGTACCGTGCAGACCGACCATCATCACCATGGTCGGGCGGCCGTCCTTTGCCCATACCAGATCGCGCTGGCCCTCGCCCATCAGGGCAATCAGTTCGTCGTTGCACAGCTTGACGAAGTGGTCGGCCGGGCTGACCTGCTTTGCGCCTGCCTTGTCCTTGAACTTGACCTGGACGACCTCGCCAAGTGCCTTTTCGCGGACGCGATCAAGGAACGCGTTGACGACCGGCAGCGCGACGTCGGCTTCAAGCAGGGATACCCTGATATCCTTCAGGATATCGGAAATCGCGGCCTCGTCGATGATGGCCCGGCCCTGCAGTTTTGCCCGGGCGCCCCGGAATCCTTTCGTCAGAACGTCGAACATATCGCAAAATCCCCTTTCGGATGACAGTGTTTCGCAGCGCTTCAAGCCGGAAAAACAAAGGTTTTCCGGCCCATCGCTTATAGTTGAAAAAGCCCCGTTTCGTCAAGGGAAGGGGCGGAATCGATCCAAGATCCATCGCTACTTGGACGGACGGATTTCATCCGCCCTGCGCAACCTGCGATTTGCCGTCCCGGGGTGCCGGATTCGGCACCACGGGACGGCTGGGATCTTCGTCCGGCTGCGATGCCGGCGCTGGTTTTACGGCCGTGGCCGCAACATGCACGGGAATCGAATCCGTAAACGCGATCCTTCTGGCTGCGTCGCGGGCTGGCACAGCGGAAGCCGAGGTTGTCGTTGTCGTCCGACGGGTTGTCGTCGTTGCGATTGGACGCGCGGAGGTTGTTGTCGTCGTTGTCGAAGCTACCGCCGCGTCTGACCCGGTTTGAGCCGCAGGGCCGCAAAACCACCGATATTGAAACATAAAACGCAAAAGAATCAATCTCTGCCGTGCCGGGCAAGCACGCTGCGCCTGAACATAAGACTGTTGCAATGTCCGATGTGACCAAGAATGCTTTGCGCGGATGCAACAATGCCAGCCATTTCATCGTCCATCGCGTTGGCGGCCGCCAGAAAATTTCCGCGCACCTTGCGAAGAAACCGGGTTCTGGAACCGTGATCCAGCCGAACGGTTCCGGGATATACACGGAATCCCAACCAGGGGATCCCTTCCGTAACCGGGGCCACCACAGTTGCCGAGGCCTTCAATTCCAAGGCGAGCACCAAATCAACATACGAATTTATAAAACCATGGGCCGACCAGAGTTCGTCCTTATCGGATCCAAAAATTAGAATGTCATCCATATAGCGCAAATACGGCAATCCGGAAAACTTTTGGGCGAAAGCCTGATCCAGTCGATTCAAATAGACATTCGCCCAGAACTGGCTGGTCAAATTTCCAATCGGGACTCCGCGTCTTTCAGAAGCTTCAATCCCGGGCACTCCCGCATGGGCAAGCAAGGTTTCGCAAAGCCATAGGATATCCTTGTCGCATACGTGTTCCGCCAGTATTTTCAGCAACACGGAATGGCTGATGTGATCAAAATACTTGCGGATGTCCAGTTTCAGGAAATGGCGGTGGCGGCGGCACAAATCATGCGCCATTTTCAGCGCCCGGTGCATCCCCAGGCCCTTCCGGCATGCGAATGACGTCGGAACAAACAGTTCTTCATACAACGGTTCAAGCTCGGCAACCAGCGCATGGTGAACAACACGGTCACGGAAAGACGCGACCGACACCACACGATCTTTTTTGTTATGAAGGCTGAAGTACCGATAAGGTTCAGGCACAAAGGCATGCGTATTCAACTGGTCGGACAAATCAAGCAGATTGGATTCCAATTCCAGATAAAACGCAGGTTCGCCGTTTTTTCCCCGCTTGGCCCGCCTGGCTTTCTTGAACGCTGCAAGAAGCGCTGTAAACGAACACACGTTCTGATATTGAGGTTCGTGATTCATGATTCAGTCGGAAAAACTGAAGGTTGATCATTTGTCTGGACATCCTGGTAACCAGAGATTTTGTTTGAATCAGCTTTCTTCCATCCGCCAACCATGCGCCCGGTTTCGGTCAAAGCCTTTGCAAGGCCTTGATACTGCGCATCGGACAGGATGCCGACTTCATGACTCAACCGAATCTGAACCCGTAATCGGTTTAACGTGTCATCGATCCGATCAAACAGCAGGCTCCGATTTCTTGTATATGACGCCGTTGTAAGCAGTTCGGCCATCTCCAGAAACAGGTTCTCCATCCTTGCCGTCAGCGATGACCGGAACCGCTTGGGAAACGCCGCCGACAACAGCAGAAAATCCCTTGTCGTCTGCATCCACTTTTCGAATATTATTAGAGTTTCCAGGTGTTTTGTGCGTCCCATGCAGTATCTCCAGAATTTCGCGGCCGTATTTTGCCAGTTTTTTTTCGCCGAACCCGTGAACCCGCCCCAGGGCCGCAAGCGTCGCCGGAGCCGTCCGCGCAAGTTCCATGGCATCGCGATTTGTACAGATCATGAAGGATTTGAAACCTTCACGCATGGCGGCTTCAGCCCGCCAGGCCAGGATCCGCTCGTACCTGACTTTCTGAATTTCATCAAACTCGTTGATCTGCGCGGCTACTCCGGCGGCCGCAGCCTGTCGGGCCGGGGCCGACAAATCGGAAGCGACGACACCCTGAAGTACCTTTGTTTCGATATACAACGACCAGCAGGGAAGCGCGTTGTGTACAAAAAACTGCGGAACGCAACGAACCAGTTCACGGTTGATCAGGTAGTTTCGCAGAACCGA
>JAKPTZ010000002.1 GCA_029555025.1 Deltaproteobacteria bacterium | reverse complement strand
GAAAGCCTTGAACATCAGATAGTAAGAAGGGTTCGGGCGAAGGGCGCCGGTTGTGTGTTCTTTGCAAAGGACTTCTGTTTGCTTGGGACCAGGTCGGCCATCGACACGACTCTGCACCGCATGGCAGCAGCCGGGACCATCAAACGAATTGGCTGCGGGCTTTACACCCTGCCCCGGTTCAGCAGCCTCCTTGGACGGGCGGTTTCACCGGATCCGGAAGTTGTC
This sequence comes from Deltaproteobacteria bacterium, assembly GCA_029555025.1. Taxonomy (GTDB): domain Bacteria; phylum Myxococcota_A; class UBA9042; order DTJE01; family DTJE01; genus JAGOFO01. Next base: position 54,788 of record JAKPTZ010000002.1, on the reverse strand, counting down.
GCGGCCGCCATCGCCCGCAAGTTCGCGTGGCGAATCATGACGGACGGCGAAACTGCACTTAACATGCTTGGACTGACAACACAGGTTCCTGGGCGGCTGATCTACCTGTCAAGCGGACCATCGCGCGCCTTTATCATCGACGGGCAAACGATTCAATTCAGGCATGTTGCCATGAAGGATGCTGGATTCAGGCTTCGCGAAAGCGCGCTGATCGTGCAGGCGCTGAAGGCCCTTGGCGAAACTCATGCAACACCGGTCGCGCTGGCTGCGATAAAGCGGTGGCTTGCACCGGAACTCCGTCACAAGGTCGCCACCGATACCATATCGGTCACTGGCTGGGTCCGGATCGCAATCGCATCCATCTGCAGCGGTGACAACAATGGACAGGATCGCGTTGCTTCCGGACCACCAGCGGGCTGACATATTCATCGAAGCTTCCAGACTGAAACAGATGTCTCCAGCGACCATTGAAAAAGACTTTTGGGTGTGCTGGATCCTTGGAAGGATATTTGGAAATGCAGGCCTGTCGAAGCGACTTCTGTTCAAGGGCGGTACATCGCTTTCAAAGGCGTACAAGCTGATTGAACGATTTTCCGAAGATATCGACCTGATACTGGACTGGCGGGCGGCCACTGGGCTGCCAGAAGTTGATATCGTCGGGGCGCACGTTCGTCAGCTTCGTTCCAGTCGAAGCAGATTCCAAAGCCGATTGATGTCGAAGTTTGCCTTCGGGTCGCGGGCCATGCCGTTTTCGATGCCCTTGACCAGTTCCACCACCTGATTCTTCCAGCGGGGGTCGGCGGCGGCCTGAATTGGTGTCAGCCCATTCAATGCCGGTACCGGGGCGTTGGGCCATTGTTCCAGATAGTACTGCTCGAAGAACTGCGCCAGAATCTGCGTTTCCACTTCCGGCGGGATCTCTGGTTCCGTGTTCTGACTCTTGGCCATTTGGGCGGAAGCCATAATCTGATCAAAGTCCTCGAACGAATCGCCCCTGTGCGTGATCCACTCGCCGGCAACCTTTTCAAGCAAAGCTTTGCCTTTTTTCAGCCGCGGTTCCGAATTGGTTTCCAGAATCAGATCCCGACCATCAAATTGGACAGTTCCCAGGCTGACCCTGTCTGTGCGCCCTCCCGGCATCTTGCGCGAACCGGAAATCCAGACAAATCCATCGCCGCTGTCGTTCCCCCTGAAGCTTCTGTGCCTGCAAAAGACATCCCTGACCGCATCGATATCCATAACCGAGTAACGGGCGGTACAAATCACAAGTTCGTCGCCATCCGAGTTGCGCATTTCAGGGGGCATGGATGCCTGCCGATTGAGCATGACGACATACGAAAAGACATACGCCATCCCGAATGTCATCAGATACTGAATCGCCGCATCGGGGACATCCGGTGGGGCCGTCTGAAGGATTTCGGCAAGAAGATTCAACATCGGCATCTTGGCCCCTCTTACCAGCGGAACCGCCATGTCCAACTCGTTGTGTGTCGAAAATCGGCGCAACCTGGTCAGAATGATGTCCCACGGAACCAGGCTTTGCGATGCGCTGCGCTCGCGGACTTCAAATGCTTCCCCGGAGTGCAGATCCGTCAGCGTCAGACCGACCGATGGACGCACTTCCCGAACCTCCATCAGCCGGAACCGCTCCCGGCCCATCTCGTCCAGGAAGGCGCGCTCTGCGGGCGACAGCGAGTGTCGGTGGGTGCGCAGGAAACGCTCGTTCAGGGTTTCAAAATTCTTATCCGGCCGGAAGTGCATATACCAGAGATGAAACACCTGCCCGGCCCAGTCCAGCTCGAGTTCGCTGTATGGTGGATCCGGCAGAAAGTCCATCAGGGCCTTTTTAAGGTCCTGCCTGTTGCCCGGGCGATCCATGAAGTCCACCAGCTTTTCGACCAGCCCGCAATACTGCTGGCTCTCTATCGACAGGACATCATCTGCCTGCGGTGGGGAGTCCGTTTCAGGCCTGGATGACCCTGCAAGGCAACAATGCTTGAATTTCCTGCCGCTGCCGCATGGGCAGGGATCATTCCGTCCTGTCTTCATCTTCAGACCCTCCGCTGGCGGCATATTGTAACCAAGTCACATCTTTCGCACCCATGAAACACGCGCCGATCCCCACCGATACACGGGCACGGTTGAACAACTGGTGATGTCATGGAAAAGGTGGGACGTTCTGGTGCTGTGGCCGGGTTCGGGGAAAAAAGACCATTTCGACCTAAGAACACCGCCCGGCATCAGCATCCTTTGCGATGGCATAACGATTTGAATCCAACTGACGACGCTGGATACGGCGACCAAGAACGAACACGGAAACCAGCGTGACAACGGTCGAGCCGGCCACAAGGCCCCCTACCAATTCCCGACCGAACATGCCCAGCAAGGTGCCGGACGCGATCCCCAGAACACCTATGGCCAGACCGAAAGCTTGTCCGCGGGCACTCTGCTTCTGTTGACTGGCGATGATCATGCGTTCCATGTCGATACGATGTTGTATCTGCTTCTCTGCCATCGCCATGATTCTGTCGGCGCCATTTGGAATCAGTCTGTCATACGCCTCAAGCTGATCGGGCACCGGCAGCGGGCCCTGGTGGGATAAAACGCTGATCTGGCCAGAAACAGCAGGCGAATCAGCGGCTCTCGACTGAACGGGTCTCGACGAGCCGGGATAAACCGGCCCCTGGGGATCTCGAGCTTTTCCCATCTGAGCACCTCTGAAAGGTTGATTTGCTACTTGGACGGGAACAGATCGGACATGGCGTCGCGGATGTCCTGACCGACGCGGGCCCAGTCGGCGCGGATGGCCAGTTCGTCAGCTTCTGCAGGGGTTGGACTGGTGTTGTAAAGGTAATAATTTCCAGCCAGATTGATGGCAGAACCAAACCCCGTCAGAAAACTTGAACGCGCGGTCAGATAGTCGGTTCGGATGTCATCGTTCATCAGGGAACCTCCGGGTGGCCGAATTTTATTACATCGGCCGCCGACAAATCAACCGCCCGCGTGAACGTGCTGGACGCCACTAAGCTTCCCGTACACGAAGGCGTGTTTCGAACGCTGGCGAATGAACGTTTCAAAAAATTGATTGGAATGGGTAATTTTCTATCAGCAGTGTCGAATCGCGGTACGGGACCGGGCGGCGACGTTTTTGGACGTTCGTGAAGTCGAGTAAAGATGGCGTCCTGGGATTTCATCAGGTCGGAATAAGAATGCTGAACCTCGCCAGGTTGATTACGCACCCCGGAAGATCGAGGCGACCGGAAGGAATCGGACGCCGGCGTCGTCAAAGACGTCATCGCCCATGTGAAAAACGAAGCCCCTGGACGGGGTCTGCAGCCCGGTCATGAACGCCCTTAACGCTGTGGCGTCGTGGGGCGTCGGACGCCTGGTCGCCTTGATTTCAATCGCATGGACGACGCCACCTGATTCGAAAACAATATCGACTTCGCGCCCTGTCTGACTTTTGTAGTAAAAGAGGCCGTCAGCCCGGAACAGCCCCAGCTTGCGGCGCTTTTCCAATTCGGAAATCACGAAGTTTTCCAGGATCTGGCCCTGGCTGAGTTGCAGTCCCAGGCCCGAAATGATGCCGTTGTCGGCGAAGTACGCCTTGGCCGCCTTGACGAATCGCTTGGCGGGGCCGTACTGATATCCGTGCAACTGAAAGGCAAGGTGCGACTGGAACAATGTGTCCAGGTACTTCTTCGTCGTGGGAACCGAAAGGCCGGACTCACGCGCGAACGAACTGGTTTCCAGATGCGATCCGATTGAACGGCCGACGTTTGCCAGTATCCCCTGCAACCCCGACATGCTTCCAAGGTTGGCCATTTGCATCAGATCCCGCACGAAATAGGTGTCCCGATAATTGCGCAGAATCTGCAACTTCTGGTCGGGGTCGGAAACTGCGACAACTTCGGGAAAACCGCCGAACGACAGAGCCGCGTTCAGGCTGCGCTGGCCGGCCTGCAGAACAGGAAAAGGTGGTTCTCCATTGAATATCGAATGGGTCGGATCGCCAAATTCCTCGCCCCAGCAGGCCGTCGGCATCGACAACATATCGACCCGGCCGGCCAGCGTGTCGGCCGACGCGTCCAGAAGACCAATGGAACTGGACCCCGTCATCAGGATCCGGGCGCCCTGGTTGTCGATGGCGTATTTGACAGCCACGGTCAGCAGCGGCTCGCGCTGGATTTCATCCACGATTCCGCGGTCGCCAAGGCTGGTAATGAAACCTTTTGGATCGCGCCTTGCCCATTCCAGAAGGTCCAGATCGTCCAGGGTTGCATAGCGGTAATTGGGAAATGCGGCCCGCAGGAAAGTTGTCTTTCCGCTGCGCCTGGGACCGATGAGCAGCACAGACCTTTCGGGATTCAGGGTCATCCATCGTGTAAACATCTTGTCACCAGGGTAACTGACTTTTTCATTTTACCCGCGTTAAACTTAAAATCAACTTTCAGAATAACAGCGGTAAAGTGAAAATCCCGACCCAGAACCTTACACTGCGAATAATGCCGGGGCGTAATCACCGTCGCGCGCCGCCAGGCCGAACCCGCCAGCACCAGGAACCGGTCGTCACCGAAACCCCCAACGGCCCGACCTCGACATTTTCCAGCCCGAATAGCAAATAGCTGCTATCGCCGCACGCATCAGCAAGAAATTACAAAGAAGAAGACGATGAAGCACAGGGGATAACCGGCCACTGGTTCCACAGACGGCCGTCAAGGTGACGACCTGCCTGGCGCTTGCGCACCCCGCCCCACTGCTTGAAAAAGAACGGGATACCAGCATCGACGCACTGGTCGCGGATTGCGATCGCCCACTCGGGGGACATCGGACGAGCGCCGGGGCCCGACTCGCCGCCGACGATGGCCCAGTTGATGCCGACCAGGTTCAGGATACCGACCGAACCAAGCAGCGGCTCGAACGATACGAAGCGCACGGCAGCCGGCACTTGGCGAAGATGGTCGATTCGACCACAGAAGGCCTCGTTCTCGACGCTGACACCGACCCAGACGTTGGGTGGCCAGGGAAGCTGCGGCGCCATCGCGGCAAGACGGTCGGCGCGTTTTGTCAGCACCTGGAACGTGTGCCAGTCGGCGCGCCGCATAATATTGAAGACCTGATGGATGAATTCGTCGGGAACCTCGGGATGGAAAAGGTCACTCATGGAATTTACGAAAATGACCTGCGGCGCCCTCCAGCCAAGTGGCAAAGCCAGGGCGTGCGGATGGGTGGTGACAGCGAAACCGTTACGATAATTCGGCTGGCCCATGGCGCACAGCCGACGGGCCATCCGCTCGGCGTAACAGTGCGCGCACCCGGGACTGACCTTGGTACACCCCGTAACCGGGTTCCAGGTCGATTCGGTCCACTCGATATCACTTCCGAGTGCCATTCCTTTCCACCTTTTTAAGAAGGTCGCCAGCAATCTTCATCGCTGGTTTTACCCCGTTTGGATTCGCGACTGCAAAGCAAAACATGTACATCGGACAATTTGTTGAGTTGCGCAGGATTGCCGGATTTCTGGAAACCCCTGGAAAAATCTGGCTTAGGCGATTGATAAAGAACTGACCGATGCAATCGATACCCTGCTTTGTAATCTGCGTTATGTCGGTGCCAAGCAGATCGTTCCGCGTTTCCAACTTGTAGAACTCGTCGAACCACTCGGTGGTTCCCAGAAGAGAATCAAGGCGACGACGCCATGCGAGTGGGATATTGCCATCGCGCACCAGCAACCTGTTGACTCCAATACCAAGGGGAAACAGAATCCACAGATCGATCGCCTTGGTTGCCGCAATAGCCTCAATTGTTTTCCAATCAACCTGCAGACCGTAGGGGTCAAGGAACATGACAGCCCGATGGTGGGCCCAATTCGCCCGGCACAGCTTCTGAATTTCTTCGTTTGCGTCGCCTTCATAAATCTGAATGCTTGCGGCGCGGTCGGGAAATTCCGTTCGAAGGGCTGACAGTTCGTTACAACGGTCGCGATTCTTCTCGATAAATATGTACTTGTCGAATCTGGGCTCAACCATTAGTGCCATTCGAGCGGAACCGTCCAGTAACCGCACGGTATCAACGATTTCCAGTTCAGGGATTGATGGACGAAACGTGTCTTCCGGCAAATCTGCGCCGACAGAACGATACCCGGTTCCCGCGAACGCATCGATGAAGGCCCTGCGGAACGGCCTGTCCAGGGAAGGCTTGCCGTCAAGCGCGACGTTGTATGCCTTCAAGTACTTTGAAAGAATCTGCAACTTGGTCAGTGTCCAGTCACCCCCGAACGAGTGGCTGACGCTGGACATTTTTGTCGACATATCTACCTCCAGCCGAACGAATTCGGCGTTGATTCGAAGGCTTCTATCGACCAGTGATACCGCATTGTTTCAGATTCACGGGCGGAATCAAGAGCCCTGTGCCTGCCCGATCAACCGGCGTACCTGCGTGACCATGTACAGTGGAAGGGACAAAAGGCGGAATGTGGTGTTGTCGCCGTCGGCGATCGAGGTGCGGGCTTCAAGCAGGGACGGAAGATCGCTGTTCAGGCGGACCGCAAAACTGGCCTTCTTTTCACGCAGGAACATGTGCAGCGATTTCAGGCGGCCCGTGGCGCCGGCCTTGACCTCGACCGGAACGACCCTGGGACCGACTGCAATTACGTAATCGACCTCGGCGGCCGAACTGGCCTTGTCCCGGGACCAGAAATACAACTCGGGTTCCTGACAGGACGGGGCCGAGTACAGCAGGTGCTGGCCGACGACCTGCTCGCAGACCGCCCCCTGGTTCACGGCCATCAGGTCAGGCGAGCGCATGAAGTCAAGCATTGACAGGCCCAGCCTGGTATTCATCAACCCGACGTCCAGAAAAAGCGCCTTGAAGTTCGTATCGTCGGCCTGGTAAGCCAGTGGCACCCCGTTTGCCGGCGTCCGCCGCACCTTTGTGCAGACACGTGCGCGGCACAGCAGGTCCAGGGCGGCAGACAGCTCGGCGGACCTGGTATCCCGGTCGATATTGGCATACTTCAGCCGGTTTCCAACCTGGGCCGGAATCGCGCCAAAGACCGTCCGGACATTGCGATGATTGACCCTGGCGCCGTACTTTCCAAAATCGTCCTGGTATGTGGCAAGTATCGAGTGCTTGACCTCTTCCACCTGACGATGCGTCGGGGCCTGGACATGGGCGGCCACCACACCTGGCATGCCCCCGACGGCGATGAACCGTCGGAACAGATCCGTCAGACGTTGATGAATCGAATCGGGAAGGTCACGGCCTGGAATCCATTCATCAAGGAAAGCGGCCAGGCGTTGCTCGCCGACGGCCAGCAGGAACTCATCGAACTGCATCGGTCCCAGGTGAAGATACTCAATCCTGCCGACCGGTACGGCAAACCCCTGGGAGCCAGGCGCGAATTCAAGCAATGAACCGGCGGCGATGATGTGCAGGCTCGGCATCTGTTCATAAAAATATCGGAGTGACGCAAAAACAGCCGGAGCAGCCCGGATTTCGTCCAGGAAGACAAGCGTCCTGCCAGGGGTAATAGTGGTGTTGAACTGTAATTCCAGGCGGTCAACAATCAACCGGGGATCGTTTGACGTGAACAGATCGGCCAGGTTTGAAGCGGTTTCCAGGTTGACTTCGACCAGGTTGTCGAAATGGGCCGCCGCGAACATCCTGACAAGATGGGACTTGCCGACCTGCCGCGCGCCGCGGATAACCAAAGGTTTTCGCAGGGGTTTATCCTTCCATTCAATCAGGTCGTTCAGGGCGTTTCGATGCATCGCAGACACCATTCTGCTAAAATCAAGGGTAATTTTGACAGACTTGACGCTAAAATCAAGGGTGATTTAATAAGACTTATGTTAAAACTAAGGGTGATTTTGACACCGCAGCGATCAGGCCCCCCAAGATATCGAGGCGGCCGCAAGGAATCGGACGCCGGCATCAGTTGTGTTTGATATACCAGAGCGGAGGCAGCCTTGGAAAGAACGCCAGACACGACAGAAGCCAGGGGCGTAGTGCCCGGAGGGGCCGCGGGGGTACCCGTAACGGAACGCCTCGGAGGCGCGCGACACCTTGCGGGGCCTTAATGACCGTCGCGCGCCGAGAGCACGAGAAGCGCCCGTGGGGCGGGCCCCGCGGGCGACTTCGTGTCCGGGACGGGTTACCCCCGCAGGCCCCTTAGCACACAACGACGGGCGGACGTCAGCTCCTCGCCCCCCGAAGCGAAGCGGATGGCCCCACGGGCGAATTTTCATTCGCCCTTACGGAGCGAGGGGCAAAGCGGCGCGCTCCTGTTCCTATTGTGACCAACCCCGATTCCAATTAAGATACGCGCGAACTGAATCGGGGAGTCCGGGATGGGCGAAACCAACAAGATCGAAAAGCGCGTGATCATGGATGCGCGGGCCGTGGAACTGGCCGTGTCGGACCTGGCGGGCCGGATTCGGGCCGCAAGCGACGAGGACCAGGTGTGCCTGATTGGCATCCAGACCGGCGGCGTGTATGTCGCGCAGCGCCTGCACAAGGCGATGGAGGCGGTCGGCTTCAAGGACATCTGCTTCGGCAGGCTGGACATCACACTTTACCGCGACGACATCTTCACCGCGCTGCAGCAGCCGGTCGTCCGCAGTACCGACATCAGGTTCGACCTGACGGGCAAGAACGTCATCCTGGTCGATGACGTGCTTTACACCGGCCGGACGATCCGCGCGGCGCTGGACGCACTGGTCGATTTCGGTCGCCCGCGGCGGGTGCGCCTGGCCGTCCTGGTTGACCGCGGACTGCGGGAATACCCGATTCAGGCGGACTTCGCCGGCAGGACCGTCAACACGGACGCCAACGAAACCGTCCAGGTCGAACTTGTGGAAATGGGCTTTGAACGCGACCGCGTGGTCGTCTATGAGAGACAGTCCTGATGGAAAATCCCAACACGCTGAATCACCTGCTGGCCCTCGAGGGCCTGTCAAAGGAAACCGTGACCTCGATCCTGGACCATGCCGTCGGCTTCAAGGAAGTCAGCAAGCGCCGGATCAAGAAGGTCCCGCCGCTGCGTGGCGTTACCGTCGTGCTTTTCTTCATCGAAAACTCGACGCGCACCCGCATCAGCTTTGAAGTCGCGGCCAAGCGCCTGTCGGCCGACACGCTGAACTTCAGCGCATCGACGTCGTCGCTGTCCAAGGGCGAAACCCTGCTGGATACCGCCAAAAACCTGATGGCGATGCAGCCCGACATCATCGTCATGCGGCACTTCGCCCCCGGCGCGGCCAAGTTCCTGTCGGAACGCATCCCGGCCGGCATCGTCAACGCCGGTGACGGACCCCACGCGCACCCGACCCAGGCCCTGCTGGACATGTACACGATGCGTGAAAGGAAGGGTCGCCTGGAAGGCCTGGAAGTCGCCATCGTCGGCGACATCGCCCACAGCCGCGTGGCCCGTTCCAACATCCACGGACTGCTGACGATGGGCGCCAAGGTCCGCCTGGCCGGCCCGCGCACCATGCTGCCCACGATGATCGACCGCTTCCCGGTCAGCGTCCATGACCGCATCGAGCCCGCCATCGAGGGCGCCGACGTCGTCATGATGCTGCGCATCCAGAAAGAACGCATGGGCAAGGACCTGTTCCCGTCCGACCGCGAATACGCCCGCGTCTTCGGCCTGGATTCCCAGAAGCTGAAGCTGGCGAAGCCGGACTGCCTGGTGATGCACCCGGGCCCGATGAACCGCGGCGTCGAAATTACGCCCGAAGTGGCCGATTCGACCCAATCCGTGATCCTGGAACAGGTCGAAAACGGCGTGGCCGTCCGCATGGCGGTCCTTTTCATGGTTGCCAGACACCTTGGCGTGTCGGAAGAATGATGGTGACGGTTATGCGTACGCGTATTGTGAATTGTCAGATTTTCGATCCAGCGACCGGCGGCGACGCCTTCCCCGGCTGGGTCGAGTTCGAAAACGGCGTCATCACGGCCGTCGGCAAGGGCCAGGCCCCTGCCCCGTCCGCCGGAGCCGAAATCACCGACATCGACGGTCAGGGATTTACCCTGGCCCCGTCGTTCGTCGATATGTATGCCAATTTCTGTGAGCCCGGTTACGAATACCGTGAAACGGTTGCTTCCGGTTCACGCGCCGCGGCATCGGGCGGTTACACCGCAGTCTGCCTGCGCCCGGACACCGACCCGATCATCCAGCGTAGCGACGTCGTCCGGTTCCTGCTTGAACGCGGCGTATTCGCGAACATGGTCGATATATTCCCCATCGGCGCCCTTTCCATGAACATGGAAGGCCAGACCATGGCCGAAATCGGCGAAATGGCCGCGGCCGGCGCACGCCTGGTCGGCGAAGGCAACACGTTCGTGAAGCGGACCGGATTCCTGCGCCGCTGCATGGAATACGCCGGGAACTTCGGGCTGGTCGTGATGTTGACGAACGAGGACCCTTCACTTGCCGAAGGCCCCTGTCACGAAGGCTTCATGTCCACGTCCCGCGGCCTGAAGTGCACCCCGGTCCAGGCCGAGGAAATCGCGGTCGCCCGCCACATCGCCCTGGCGGAACTGACCGGCACGCCGACCCACCTGGTTAAAATCAGCAGCGCCGCCGGCGTCCGCCTGATCCGCGATGCACGCGCCCGCGGCATAAACATCACCGCGTCCGTGTCGATACACAACCTGGCCCTGAACGAAGACGCCAACGCCGGTTACGACGCGATGACCAAGGTATGGCCGCCACTGCGCGCCGAGGAAGACCGCCTGGCGCTGCTGGCCGCGCTGGAAGACGGCACGATCGACATCGTCGTGTCCGACCACGACCCGCACGTCATCGAGGGCAAGGAAGTCGAATTCGACCTGGCCACCGTCGGCGCCAGCAGCATCGAGCTGACCTTCGGCGTGCTGAACACGCTGGTCGAACGCGGCGAGCTTAAGTTCGCGACGGTTATCCGGGCACTGGCGACGGCCCCCAGGAAGATAATGCACCTGGACGGCGGCGTGATTTCCGCCGGCATGCCGGCCGACCTTGTCCTTCTGGATCGCAAGGCCGTGCGCAAGGTCTGCGGCGCCGAACTGGTGTCCCAGGGCGTCAACACGCCGTTTGACGGAACCGACCTTGCGGGTTGCCCCGTCATGACCTTCCGCCGCGGACGCATGACTTTTGCGGCTTGACCCGGCTCGGCCCCCCTGCCCCGGAGGTATCTGGCCCATGGAAATCCGTGATCCCATTCATGGCCCGATAACGACGTCCCAGGCGGAAATGGATCTGATCGCACACCCGCTTTTCGAAAGGCTGCGCGGCATCAGGCAACTCGACTTTTCCGAATACACGTTCCCCGGGGCGACGCACACCAGGTACATCCATTCGCTTGGGACAATGCACCTTGCGGGCCTTGCATTCGACATGATGGCCCGGGATCTTGGCCAGTTCGTCCCGGCGGTCGAGATGCCGCGCCTGCGCCAGACGGTGCGCCTGGCCGGGCTGCTTCACGACCTTGGCCACCCGCCGATGTCGCATACCGGTGAAAGGCTGCTGCCGGATCTGTCGGGTCGCCAGATTGGAAACGCATGCTGCTGCGGGCACACCGACCATGAAACCCTGACCCGGTACCTGCTGCTTAATTCAGACATCCGCGGGCTTGTCCGGGATTGGTTTGCGGACAACGGCGTCCTTGCCGAACACGTCGAGGCCGTCCTGAGTCCCGTTGATGAGGACGTCGATGCCGCGCCCTTCTGCTTCGGCGGCGTCAATGTTCTGACGGCGCTGCGGCAACTGATTTCCGGCGAACTGGACGTTGACCGGATGGACTACCTGCTGCGCGACAGTTACTTCACCGGCGTCGCGTACGGCCGGTTCGACAAGGACTGGCTGCTTTCCCACATCGGGGCAACGGTCGAGGACGGCCGCGCCTTCATGACGCTTGAAGCCAACGCGGTCTTCACCCTGGAAGATTTCCTGCTTTCCAGGCACCACATGTTCCTGATGGTTTACAGCCACCCACGGACCCAGACGTACCACCGGCTGCTTTCGCGATTCCTGGACGCAACCGGCCTGCGGCTGCCGTCATCCCTTCAGGGCCTGGCCGCTTTCGACGATGCGTGGCTGATGGGGGAGCTGCGGAAATCGAATCACCCGGACGCGATACGCATCTGCCATCACGACGTGCCAAGGCTGATTTTCGAGGCGTGGGGGGACGAGGCCGACCGCCTTGCGTCGATGCAGGGGCGCATCGAGGCCGCATTGCCGGAAGGCGTGATGGTGCAGGACAGCAACCTGGCCTTTTCCAGGTACTTCAGCCGTGGCCAGCGGACAAGCGACGCCCCGACCCTTCGGGTGCGCCAGGTGACGCCCGGCGGGCTTTCCAGGATACTTCCGGTCGAGCAGTACAGCGACATGTACGAACGCCAGGCCAGGCCGCGGCGCAGCATCCGGATTTTCGGGGACACCGGACTTATCACCCAGGTTGAAACGGTTATAAGGGATCTGGCCCGCCTGGGCTGATCCAATGGATATTCACGAATGGCACGATACAACGACTCGTTGCAGGCCCAGCTTGACGCGGCCCAGGAAATGCTGAACGCGAACCTTCTGGAGGACGCGTGGATCGTACTGAACCGCCTGGACTCGGCGTATCCCGATTCACCCGAAATCATCGCCACGATGGGCGATGCGGCGCTGAAGGTCGGGGACTTCGAATTCGCATACGAAATGTTTGACCGTGTGATCGAGCTGGAGCCGGTTTGGTCCGAGGCGTGGTCCGCCAGGGCGCGCTGCCGGCTGGAGATGTGCGAATTCGAGACCGCCAGGGCCGACCTGGAACACGCCATCGCGCTTGATCCGGCCAACCCGGAAGCCCATTACTGCATTGGCATCCTGGCTGAATTCGATAACGATGAAGTCCAGGCCAGGCACGAATTCGCCCAGGCCGCCATGATCGACGGCGAGCACTTCATCATCCCGTTCAGAACCGCGACGGCCGTTGATTTCGAAAGGCTTGTCCTGAAGGTGATTGGGAAGCTGAAAGTGCCGGCCGGTAAGGGCCGTGCAATCAAATTCAGCGTGCACGAACTGCCGTCGGTCGTCTTCTGCGCCGAAACCGGCCTTTCGCCCTTGATAACGTTCTACCGGGCCGAGCCCGACGAAAAGAACCCCAACCCGCCATATCTGTTCTTCCGAAGGAACATCGAACGCGTTTCCCGCAACATTGACGACATCGAGATTGAGATCGATGCGGTCCTGGGCGGTGATTTCGAATACGCCGACGGATATGCTCCCAGCGCGCCAAGCGCGGCGAATCAGCACGACACGGAAGATCTTCACTGAATTCAGTGGGCAATGACCTGGTACGGAATCTGGGTGATGGTCCAGTCGGTCGGGGGCAACTCGGCCAGCGGCAGCAATGCGGCGGACAGGATTTCAAGGGGCCCGACCTGGCTGCCGGCCGAATACGGATTGGTCAGCTTCGAATCATCAAGCCACATCGGCGACGGACGCAGTGAACTGACCGCGATGACCAGGATGGATTCAGTCACCTGGGTCATGCCGGACGGAACCTTTGCGCGGATGTGAACGCCACGCGACGTCAGTTCCGGTCCGGGAAACACGGTCCTGACGCCGGCCTCGACGCCCACCCTGGGGGTGATCGAATTCGGCGCCAGCATGCTTACGCCCTCGTCGGAAACGCTGAAAATCGAAATCCAGGCATCGCGTGACGAAGCGATTGAAATGGCGATGTCCTCGCCGTCGATAAAGCGGCGGTCGCCCAGATCGACATCCAGCTTGAACCCGGTCCCGGCGACTTCCCGCAAATCGATGACACGGGCCTGCAACTGCACGTCCAGCCTGAAACCACCCTGGAAAGGTACGACCTTGTCGGGCCCCCGCCTTTCCTCGACGATCAGCGCGGTCGTGCGGTTAACATCGATTGACTGGACCAACCCCTGGTCGCCGGCGCCACCGGTACTGTTAAACGACATAAGGCCCGAAGTCACGGCAACGCCGCCCACGCTTTCAATCGCCTCGCGCCTGGCCGCGGCAAGGGCCCGGTTAACGACGGTCGCCTTGGATTCGGCGTCGGTTCCGATGACGCTGACCCGCACATCCACCCAGCCGCGATCCGGCAGTTTGGTGACGACCGGGGCGGGCAGTTCGGGGGCCTGGGAAACTGGCTTCGTCACCGTCGTCGCGGGGCGGCCGGACGCACACCCGACAACCGCGGATATCGTTGCCACGGAACAGACGACCGCAATAACTGTCGTGAAGTTACGGTTCATTCATACCCCTTTTCACAAAACCCGCGCGACTACGGCGCGTCCCTGGCAACCCTGAAGCCGGTATATACCGATCGCTCGGTGGGAAGCACCCCACCGCGACTTGACGCGCGCACGAACTTCGGTCCGTTGAACCACGACCCGCCGCGTACGACCATCTTCACCGTCGCATCGCCATAACTGTCGAAACCGGGGGTGGATTCGGTCGCCGGCGGGACGTATTCGGAACTGGTCCACTCGCGGACGTTGCCGGCCATGTCGCAAAGGCCCTGGACGGAATTACCGGCCGGCTTGGAACACACGGGAAGGGTCGACCCCTTTCCGCAGCCGGAACCGCTTGCCGGATCGTCCATGATGGCGCGCTGACAGGTCGCCGAATCGTTGCCCCACGGGTACGCGGAATCCTGGCCGCCGCTCTTGGCTGCGTATTCCCACTCGACTTCGGTCGGAAGGCGGCCACCCGCCCACTTCGCGAAAGCGGTGGCCTGTTCGTAATCGACGCAGTTAATCGGATGGTCATCGACGCCCTCACGGTTCCAGTTGCAGTCGCGACCAGGCCCCGGTTCAGTACAAACGCCGATTTCCACGCATCGCCTGTACTGGGCGACGGTGACTTCCGTGACGCTCAATTCAAAATCCGCGACACTCATCCGCCTGACCGGACGTTCGTTCGGCATCCCGCTGACGGAACCCATCGAGAAGGCGCCGCCGCCGAGCATCGCGAATTCCACCAGGACAGGAACGGTTCCCCGCGGCAGGTACGGGGCAAGCAGCGAAGCGTACGGGTTGTCGGAAAGCGATGTCCCATAGGCATCCACGAACATTTTGGCCCACTGACGCTTGTCATCTTCAGGTACGACTTCAAGCGGAAGCGCCTTGCGCAGCTTTTCCCAGTCGCGATCACGGCTTTCCGCGCGCTGGCGGCGAATCTGCTCGGCCTGATCCATTTCCGCCTGGTACTTTTCCCATTCCTGGGCGCGGGAAATCGCAAGCTTTTCGTACTTCGGGGCCTTGATCGCCAGATCGCGCCACGCGCGGGCCTTTTCCATCGGGGTCAGGCCACTTCTGTCGGCGCGAATGACGCGGTCGTATTCCTGAAGATTCTCAACGTCGTTCAGGTCGAACTTAAGGGCGTCGGCGTCCAGCGCGCGGACGGTACTGACCTTGGGAACCGTTGGAAGCTGGGTCTCAACGGCAAAGCCCTTGTTCAGCTTCAGGATCAGTTCGCCAAGATCGGGCGCCGGCTCGCCGGTTGCCGGTGAAAGCATCGAGTCCTTTTCGCCCACAAGTGTCGGTTGCTGTTTGCGGTCACGAATTATGGACGAAAAGACCTGTTCGACATAACCATGCGCTTCCGCGGCCGTGACCATGCCGTCAAGATTCGAATCGGCCCAGCCGCGCAAGGCGCCAAGAACCAGGTAACTGAAGGCCGGACGCGTCGCCCCGGGAAGCGGGCCGGCGTACTGATCTTCCTTGGCGGCGGTCATTACGACGAACCGGGGATCGGCCACAGCGGAATCGGCGGCAAGGACGATTGGCTGCAAGCCCTGGACGATTGGCTTTCCGGACGTGCCCAGGCCGGAAAAGCATGCGTCGATGATAATGCGAACCTGACCGGCGGACGATGACTGGGCAATCCGCATCAGTTCATTGCGGGAAAACGATCGATCCTGAAGGCTTGCGACCGTCTGGCGGGCGTCCATGCCGATAAGAAGGCCGTCATGTCCGTCGGAACTGGGTGCACCGTGCCCGACGAACACAATCCACAGGGTTCCGGCCGGATTCGCCTTGGCGACGACTTCCTGCAAGGCGTTGCGCATGCCTTCGACGGACGCGTCCTGATCCAGCACCAGGCGGATATTGCCGATCGGGACTCCGCGGGACTGAAGCATCCAGCGGTACCAGGACTCGACGTTTTCGCGCGCGCCCTCGACGCGTGGGACCAGGACGTAGTCCTCGATTCCGATAAGCAGTGCGACGTCGTCACGACCGCCGCCCACGGTCCTTGCCGGCTTGGTCAGGTCGGGCCACCCGACCGATGATTCCGCGGCCGATGCGGAAACGGCCGCCATGGTCAGGACGGATGCCACAAATATCAGCACTGAACCGAATATGCGAGCCAGCCTGCATCCGTTGTCAATCATCGCAAACCTCCGGAAAACGAAATGGCGAAATTGGATGCGCCATTATACACATTACCATCGACCTTCTTCACGACCGCCGGGAACAACCTGGAAAACCATGCCGCCGTCGGGCGAATTGAACGAAAGAAGGTCCCCCGTATCAAAGCGGAACTCCTCGCTGGCGCCAAGCTTCCTGAACTTCGACGCCCCGGAACACCGCACGAAAATCGGTGAATGAAGTTCGCTGCCAAGCAACACAAGCCAGCCGGATGCGACCCGGAAGACCGCGTGCTCGCGGGAAACGAACCTGCAATCCAGAACGATGTCGTTGCCCTGGGCCCTTCCGACCCGGTAGTTGCCGCGTGACAGGACGATTTCATGCCGGGTCCAATGATTTTTTGACGTTGGAATAAGGCGCCACACATCGGACTGGCGTTGATACCGTCCTGCCTGCCCCTGGCAACCGCCGACGGAAAGCACCCTCTGCCGCCTTCGCAGGATGGCCGCCAGCACAAGTATCAATCCCGCCAGAAGCAGCGCGAGAACGATCAGTTTTGCAACCATCGGATTCATAAAGTTAAAAGCCTGAAACTCAGTTCATTCGGGAAGCCGACGAATTCGGCAAGACCACGAAACCGTCACAGCTAGTTGTCGCGAAGACACTCGAGCCTGATCGAGACAAACCCGGCACTATACAGGTCAATCGCCTGATACGAACGGGAGGACGGCTCGCAGTCCTCCCCGCCATCGACACTGACCCGAACCTTTGATTCCGGCTCCAGCCCCCGCAGCACCTTCTTGAAGCTGCCGGTCCCAATCTTCTTGCCGTTCATGAACACGCCGGCCCGAGGGGGAAAAATCTTGAACTCCACCTCGAACGGTTCCAGTTCCGATTCGTTTACCGGTTCGACCTTTTCGGCGGTTTCGGCCGGCTTATCGGCCTGGGCCGGACTATCGGCCTGGGCCGCCTGATCCGCGGTTTCCGTCGGCTGCGTCGGCTGCGGATCCACCGGGGCTGCGCCCGCCGTATCGGCAATCATGCCGGGCTGGCCAGCCACCTGCCCCTGTGGTGCCTGCTGCCCGACGGCGACCGCCTGTCCCGGAACCGGCTGCAAAGGCGCCCCCTGCAAAGGCGCACCCTGCAAAGTTGCCGGCTGCCCTGGCACCCCGCCAGGCTGGGCGGGAACCACGCCGGCCTGCTGATTCTGGACGGGCTGCCCCTGCGGCACCACGGGATTCTGAACCTGCTGACCGGCGGCCGGATACGCGCCCTGACCGGGCGGCTGGCCCTGCTCTGTCACGGCACCGGCAATCACGCCCGGGGCCGGACCTGTCGGGACGCTTCCCGACTCGCCCGCAAACAGCAGATATACCAGCAGCCCCATCGCGGCGGCGCAAAGGACGACCCCCGAAAACAGGAGCCACTTCCACAAACCGTCGCCAGTGCCGCCCCCACCCCGCCGCCGCCTTGTTCCCTGATCGATCGACGGATCGTTCCGGTCGGAAGGATGGGATGAATCCGAATACGACGAACTGTCGGGCCGGTTGTAATAAAGCGGCGAATCGAATCGCTGCCTTGCCGCCTCGTGGGGTCCCGTGTTCAGGATGGTCGTGACCGTCTGATCCGAAGTCATCAGGTACTTGAATTCGGCCGCCATCTTCTTTGCGGTTTCGGGACGCCTGGTCGGTGACGAAGCAAGAACTCGACGGAAGAAATCGCGGAAACCTGGCGACAAATCCGCGGCCTGGGGCAACGAAAGCGGGTCATAGGTCGGATCCGCCTTCTGCATCAGGATTTCAATCGGGGTGCCGCCACGGAACGGCAGAACGCCGGTCAGGACATGGAACATCATCACGCCGACCGAGTACAGGTCGGTCCTTCCGTCAACGCGGGACATCAACGACGACTTCGCCTGTTCCGGCGCCATGTACATCGGTGTCCCGATCGTTTCCAGCGACTTCGTCAGGTTGTCGGAATTGGCTTCCTCGTGAATCGGCTTGGCAAGCCCGAAGTCCAGGATTTTGGCCCTGGCGTCCATCCCGCTTCCGGTCACCAGGATATTGGCCGGCTTGATGTCGCGGTGAACGATATTGATGGAATGCGCGGCATCCAGGGCTTCAAGAACCTGCTCGAACATCCGGCAGACCAGTTCCGGGGAAACCGGACGGCCTTCCTGGCGCTCGGACTGGAAAAACCGGTCAAGCCACTTCCCGCCACGGACGTACTCCATAACCATGAAAGGCATTGAAAATTCAAGCTTTTCAATGCCAAAATGGAACAGCTTCACGATACCCGGGTGATCCAGATCGCCCAGCGACTTCGCTTCACGCATGAAACGCTTCAGCGCGACGTCCCCGAAAGCCTGGTTCAGGACCGTCTTGATTGCGACTTCGCGTTCAAGCGGATACTGAAGCGCCAGATAAACCGACCCCATTCCGCCTTCGCCAAGGTAACCGGCAAGAAGGTACTCATTCGAAAGCATGCGGCCAAGAAGGGGATCTGTCGTGACACCCTTCCTTGCAAAGTGTTCCTCGGCCGTCTTCATCCAGCCGGCCGGAATCGAATGATAACCGGCAGCCTGGCAGCTTTCGGTCGTGCACCTTACGCCGACGACCGCGTGCGGGGTCCTGCAATGCGGGCAGATTGCCTTCATCTGTTAATGCCCCTTGGATGCATCGTCATCACTCAACCTTACTTGGTAATCGGTACATCACTGCAGCAACGGAATCCGACAACAGTGTCCCTGGCATGACGGGCCTTGCTGTTCCTTTGCATCCACGGATCGCCGGCTGCGCCATTGGCCATGTTAATCACACCACGAACCACGCCATTCGAAGCTGATCCATCCGTCCTGGCCGTTCCGTCCTTGGGCATGGATGAAATGTCTTCATCCCAGTCATCCTCAACCCACTCCAGCACCGTCCCGGCCGGTTCCTGCAACTGGCCCATCGCGTATTCCCATTCCACTTCCGAACACAGGCGGCCCTGGGCGAATTCACAGTATTTGTTGGCCTCGGCCCAGGTGATGCAGTTAATCGCCTGTTCAGGATCCGCGTTGGCGTTGTAAGCGTTGCATTCTGGGTCAATCCCTTCCTGCGGGATGGCTTTACATTCTTTCTTATCAACGCAGTACTCGTATTCCACAATCGAAACGGGGTTCAAACCAAATGCGAAGCTATTGGCAAACTTGATAGGAACCTTGTCCTGGAAGTTGAATGCCGTGTCCTTAACCCCGAACACCTCGAACTGCTTGACACAGGCTGTTGCCGCAATCTTATCTGACGAGTCAAGATAATAAACGCACACCTCACCGGATTCGCTGCACGGTTTATTGTCATCACATTCGAACTGCTCGGCCACGCAACCGACGGCGCCAAGAACGACGATACATGCGGCGGCGGCAACCTTGTCAAACATTGAATCTGTATGTTTCATCTGACAGCCTCCTAGAATGACATGTTGACACCGACGACGGCGCCGGATTCAACCGGGGCGACCGTTACGGTGGGCTTGTTCCTGCCTTCCTTCATCGCATCGACGCCAAGCAGCACGCCGCCGGCAATCGCGGCCAGTGCGCCGGCGCCAAGAACGGACCATCCGATAATGGCCTTCATGCGCTGGCGGGTCACCATTGCTCCAATGTCGTCGACATCAAATTTGTTGATCCTGTACCACCACTGATCCCCAAAACCATCAATACTTAACCATGCTCTTGGCACAATCCCGCCGTTGGTCGCGTCTTCAATCTTCTTCATTTCGGAATTCGCCATCAGCAGCGGAACGATGGCGGCGATCATTATCAGGCCGCCGGCGGAAAGCGCGGCAACGCCACCAATCTTCATCTTCGACCAACTGGCCGGCGTGCCGCGGGCTGCGCCAAGGTCGGCCTCGGCCGAAGCCATCAGGTTCTCAAGCTCCACAATCCTGGGGTCAACCCCCTTCCCCGCGGCGACGCTGGCGCCGTATTCCCTTTGGTACCTTTCGATCGAGCCGTTAAGACGGGCGTATTCAATCGCCTGGCCATCCAGGCATTCCCTGGTCTTGCACAAAACCACGTTGCCCTGCAGCGTCTGCAGGGACGCCGTGGCTTCACGACTCCACTCGTCGATTGGCTTTGCCGGGGCGGCCTGGGCAACCGGGGATGCCGCGATGGGTGCCGGCTCCTTTTCAAAGGATTCCAGCCTGGCCTCCAGTTCATCAATCCTGGCACGCGCCGACGAGCACTCGGCGGTGATGCCCGAACCCCCGCAAACCTGGCCGTACTTGCGCGTGACCAGTTCGTTCCGGGCCTTCATCGCATCGATCGTCAGATCCGGTCCCTTGCCGCCACTGTAAGTTGAAGTGAAACGCTCGACGCGCGTCATCGCCGATTGAATCTGGGCAATCAACTTGGCGCTGGCCTGCTTCAGCATCTTTTCGCCGGCCCTGCTGTCGGCCAGTGCCATCAACGATCGCAGCTTCTGTGCGTTCAAGGCCCACTTGCCGTCTTCACGCTTCATCGCGGATCTTTCAACATCGGCCGGGAAAAGGCTTGAAAGCTGTGACGAAATCTCGACGCCCATCTTGCGCAACTGCGTAACGATCTCGGCGTTGTCCAGGCCCAGGTCGGACGCCGACAGGTTCGGGCTGTCACCGGCGGAGTCCTTCACGACCGGGTCGAAAACAAGCTCGATGAAAGCGCTGGCGTCACCGGTTTCCTCGCACGCCTTGCGCTCGTGCCGCTTGATGTCCTCGATCTGGCTTTTCGTACTGATCAAGTCGTCCAGCTTGCGTCCGACGATCTGGTCGATATCATCCATATTCGAAAGAACTGTCACGCCATCGCGCCAGCGCTCGTCCTTGCATGGATTGCTCTTCGGTGCCTCGCCCTTGTCACCGACGAAGACGATCGCGGTGTTCGGCGGGAAGGACATCCCATCCGGCAAAGCCACCGCGGGGGCGCACAGTTCAAGCAGCTTTTCATCAACCTTGTGCCTCTGGACTTCCTCCAGACGAACCAGGCGAAGCCGCCCCGAATCCAGCAGGTGCCCCTGGCGCCTTTCATCGATGTAGTCAAGGATGTCGGCGGCGACGGCACGCTTTGCCTTGGAAACGACAATGGCCACCACGTCGGCTTCACGGCGCTTCAACAGGTCCAGCCTGCGGAAAACGTCCTCGCCCAGCTTGGCGGTGCAACTTGCCTGCCACATCCATGCGCCGTATTCCTTCACCAGCGTGACTTCGCAAGCATCGCTGGCCGGACACTTCTGCAGCGTCGGCTTGAAGCCCGAAACCAGTCGGAACTCGGCCGCGCCGTCCGCGGAAGCCACAACCGGCGCCAGCAGCAGGCCCAGTAACAGGAAAACCGTCAGGGTCCCCACATTCACTGCACACTTCATCGTTTTTACAACCTTGTTGTTTGATGACTTCATTGCATACCCCTGAAAGCAGAAGCCGGATTCGACGAAAGGATCGACTTCACGACCGTGAACGAAGCAAAAACCGCGCAAATGACCGCCGCGACGGTCGTTTGCAGAAGCCCGACCCAGCCGATTCCGACCTTGGCCAGGTGCTCAAGCAGGTCGGGCGGAAGGGTTTCGTTGGACATCACGCCGACCATAAGACCCGGCCCCGCGCTGCCGATGATGTAACCAATAAGGATGCCTGGCAGCACGACCAGCATTGAAAGAACCAGCGACTGGACATGAAGGTTGATGGTCGGAGCGCCCATCACGTGGAAAAGAAGAAGATCCTCGCGCCGGCGGAACAGGATCTCGTGAACGACCAGCCACAGAATGACGCCGCCGACGGCGATCGGCAGGACGTGAAGCACAAGCCCGACATATTCTGCCAGCTTGATCAGGCGTGAAACCTGCTGGATGAACCCGCGTTCGGAAGAAACCCTGCCGAACGTCAGGCCGCGATCGGAAGAGTAGTCTTCCAGGATCCTTTCCAGTTTCAGCGCGTCCGACGGCGTCGGGGCGAAGAAATCGAACTGGGTCGCCGCCGGGGCCCTGACCTCGTCCTTGACTGTGTATTGCCAGTCGGGATAAATCGACGGCGAGCCTTCGCACCGCCAGGCATCCGGCAGAGCCTTCGCAGGATTCAGGGGATCGTTCTGCCATTCAAGAATGCGCTTCACGACATCCTTTGATACAACGGCCTTGTAATACTTGGCCTGAACCTCGGACACGAATCCGGACGGCAGGCGCGGCGGATTCAGGTAGCCGCCGATATTGAAACGCACGCACACCGCGGGAGGGATGACATCACCCTGGGCTTCCGGGGTGCGTTCCATGCGGGCGATGCCCATGAACATGACGCCGACCGAATCTCCCGGCTCGGGAAGCGCCTCGAAATTGCCGTAAAGCCATTCCCACTCGTTCCGCGGAATCCAGACGGCCGGTGCAGTATCGTCCTTTGGAGCGAACCCGCTCGGCTCGGCCGGCAAGCCCTGGTCCCTGGCCTGTGGCTCGTTCGGGAAAGTGCCAAGAATCGTGAAGAAGATCCGGTTGGCATTCCGTTCGCGATCGTCAATCGAGCTTGGATCCAGCAACGCCGACGACTGAACCGGCGCCCACTGACCCTCGCTTGCCAGGTGCGCCATTTCGGACGGGATCAGGGCCTCGCCGCCCAGATCGTGCACCGGCACGCTTTCGGTAATCTTAACGCCGTGTTCGGCCGCGAATTTTTCAACGTCGGCCACATCAAGGCGTATCGCGCCGCCTTCAAGGTCGCCTGGATCGAACACCCTTACGCGACGCAGGGATTCGAGCGACTCCAACTTGGACTGCTGGTACGCAAGGATCGCCGACTTGATGCCGTAAAGTGAAAATCCCATTCCGGCCAGCAGACCGAAGGTCACGATTGACACCAGTAACGGAAGATACCGGTGCGGCGCGATTCTTTCGCGTCTGACCGACGGTTTCTTGCGCAGCCTGTTCACCAGGGCGGCCGCCCACCCCCAGCCAAGGGCGCGAATCCCGCGACCGGTAACCCTTACAAGGGGATAGCCCTCGCCAAGCGCGACTACGGCCATATCCTTGAAACTTCCAAGAGTCGAGGCGCGCTTCGGGGTCTCGCCCTTTGCATCGGCGGGCTCGATGCCCTCGGCCTCGCGCTCGACGATAAGGTCATACGGCCACTCGCCCAGATCCTTGGCACGACGGACTTCTTCCTCGTCCTGGAACTTCGGCTTGAAGCGGATGATATGGTCGGCATGCTTGTCGGCCATTTCCTCGTTGTGGGTCGCCACAACGACGGTGATTCCCCTTTCCGCCGAACGCCGCTTCAAATCTTCGTAAATGGCATTGGCCATCTTGTCATCGACGTGCGCGGTCGGCTCGTCGGCGATAATCAGGTCGGGTCCGATCGACAGCGCGCGGGCCAGGCCGGTGCGCTGCTGCATGCCGCCGGAAAAACACGAGATTGGACGTTCGATATCGCGATCCTGAAGGCCAAACAGCCCCAGCATCGACTTCGCGTGCGAATACCTGGTCCGGGGCGTTCCGAATCCCAGGTAAAGCATCGGATCCATGACGTTTTCAACGGCCGACGCACCGGCGCGAAGCCGCATCTCCTGGAATACGAACCCGATATGACGACGAAGACGGGCTGACTCGCGCTGACGCTTTCTGCCGCGCCACTGGCCGATCGGCTGGAACCTGCCGCCAAGTTCGACGCCAAGGTCGCCTTCAAACTCGTGGTCAACAAGCCCAAGAATCGAAAGAAGACTCGTCTTGCCGCATCCGCTTGGTCCCAGGACGCACACAAGACGACCACGGGGAATCGCCCCCGGCCCCAGATCAAGGACACGCATTCCGCAACCGTCCTTGACGGTTACTTCCTTTTTCAAAGCCGACCAGCGCGCGAACAGCCTGTTTGATTCACTCAAAGCAATCACCTTCAAGCGGAAATTGTCAAACCGGTCACGGAATATTCTGGAAATTCAACCAGATATACTGATTCTTCTTCTGCATCTGAAGCGTCTGCTCGATGCGCTGGCTTGCCTTGTAAAGACGGTTCCTGACGGCAAAGCAACGGTCGGAGTCGAGCGACGCAATCTGATCCGGGCTGTAATTAATGATTGACCCTTCGCTTCCACCGCCAACGCTCAGACGCCAGTAGTCATGAAGCCTTTTGCCAACGACCGCGGAAGTGGTGCTGCCCTTGCTGTCCTCGACAGGCACAAGCGCCTTGACGGTCTCGGTCCAGATCGATACGCCGTGCTTGCGGCAGCCGGAGCCGTCCTCGCCGATCTGGACGGAAAGCTGGGCAAGGTTCTGGCCCATCGTCCTGGCCTCGTCGATTGTCAGAAGGGCCACGTCCTGCTATGCCTGTGTCGCGGGAACCCACAGTTCACGGATGACGACGACATCGCCGGTCCGGCCTTCCTCAGACAGAAGGTCCTTGATTCGGCTGTCGAGATTGTTTCCCTTCCTTGAACAGAAGAAGCCGAACGCACCGGAAGTGTCGTCGGAAAGGAACTTGTTGTTGCAGTCGCTGACCGCCTGGACGTCGGCGCCGGACGAGCCGGCAGCCACGTTGAAAAGATCACTGACCTTTGCCTGGATGATCTTGGCGCTTACCTGATCAACGCGCTGCATGTTGTTGGCAAAGAAGCGGCTTCCCTTCATGATTTCGTTAACCGTCTTCTTCATAAGCCCGCTCTTGACAAGCAGGGCGTTAAACCTGGTCGATTCGCCGAACACGTCCGCCAGCTTTGAAAGAACCTGTTCCGAACGCAGGCCGCGCGGCACAGTGACGCCGCCGAAGGTCATGCCGCGGGTCACTTCAACACTGGGTGTGTCGCCAATCAGGAAAAGGATTCGCTGGGCACCGGGCTCGACCACCAGGTCGCGCAACAGGTAAAACGCGTCCCAGATTGCCTCGCGCGGATCGCCGCCACAGTCGGCCGACAGGCTGGACAGGAATTCAATCGCTTCCTCTCCGGAAACGAAGTCCAGCCGCCCTTGGGCGTTGGTGGTGCCTTCCATCGGGGGGCATTCGGCCGAAGAGCCGTCGGTGTCGCGGAAGCCCAGGACAACGAACTTCGCATCGACCCGGTACTTGGTTTTCAGATCGCGCACAAGTTGAACCAGGGCGTTCTTGGTGCCTTCGATTTCCTGTTCCATCGATTTGGTCGCATCGACCAGGATGATGAATTCGGCCTTGAAAACCTTATCCATTGCCGCATTTCCCCTGACAGGGGGAAGCATGCTGTAAAGCGTGGGAACCAGAACCTTGAAATACTTGCGCATGTCGAATTCAACGCCGTCGCCGAATTCCTTCACGTCGATGACCGGGAACGGGGCCCTTTCGCCCTGGGCCTGCAGAATGGTGCGATTGAAGGTCATGCAGGGGTCGCTCTTGCCGCGGGCCGAATTTTCGGCCTCGCGCTCGTCGCAGTATCCGGGGACGAGTTCGGCGCCTGCCTGGGTGGATGGACGCAGCGCATGGCGGCTGTTCCAGACGGCGACGTGGCTGGCGCGTGCCCAGCCGAAACGCCCCTGATCACGTTCAAGCTTGTACCACAGGGAATACGACGTCGGATTGGGACACTTTTCCTTGACGGTTCCATCGACCTTTTCGCGGTTCGGTTCCAGCCTGCTGCCATCCCTGGCAACGCAAACGCTTTCAACAATCTTCATCGGATGAAGAATCGGGAAAACCCATCCGGTACCTTTCATCTC
Source organism: Deltaproteobacteria bacterium (assembly GCA_029555025.1). Lineage (GTDB taxonomy): Bacteria > Myxococcota_A > UBA9042 > DTJE01 > DTJE01 > JAGOFO01. The sequence goes on along the minus strand of JAKPTZ010000002.1, from coordinate 28,746 downwards.
GACGCCGGGCTCGGCAAATGCCTTCAAGCCCTGAACCAGCGCGATACCAAAGCGCATCGGGCCGGTGGCATCGACCTGGGCGGGCTTGGGGGCCGGCTTCGGCGGCTCGGCCGGCCTGGTCTGCTGGGCAGCCGGCGTGGGTGCGGGGGCCGGGGCCGGGGCAGCCTTGTTTGCCTGCTCGACCGGCTTATAAACAACCTGGCTGTTCCATGTATCCGTAAGCGTCTGACCGGCGGAAGACGCCGAAATCAGGCAGGAAACCAGACATACAGCAAATACGGTACAAAACTGGCGCATGATTGATACACAACCTCCAGATACAGTGCGGTTTTTCAAGCTGGTTGAAGTTTATCCGGTGTCAGGAAAGAGTCAAGTCTGGAATTTCGCGCATTTCCGCGTGCGAAAGCCGGTGTTCGAACTCGGCTTCCTTGACCGAACCTGCCCTGATTTGAACCGCGGGCCGCACCATGCGCTTCAGTTCGGAAATCCGCCGGCGGATGGTGCCAACACCGGCAAAGCCGGCATCCGAAAGTGGTGTGAAGCGCTTCGGAACGAACGGCGAAACCGAAACAACGACATTTGTGATTGCGGCCATGGCATTGACCAATCCGGCGAATTCCGCGACGTCGCCCGACTGTTCCCCGGGCAGCCCGAGCATGACATAGACGCGCACTTTTTCGATCCCGGTTTCCCGGGCAACACGGGCGGCCTGAATAAGGTGGTCGGCGGTGACGCCCTTGTGGATCGACTTTCGAAGCGATTCGGATGCCCCGTCGGCGGCAACGGTCAACGTGCGAAGGCCACCGGCCGCCAGCATTGAAACCAGGTCCGGCTCGACGCGATCCGCCCGAAGGGATCCAAGCGTGACCCCGATGCCGCGATCCCGAAGGGTGGAAACAATCCCCTTCAAATCGGGATGATCGGAAACCGCCGCGCCCAGCAGGCCGACACGGGAAGTTCCATCGGGCACCTGGGCGGTAATGGCTTCAGACGGATAGAACCTTGCGCGACGGCCACCGAAGGCGACACAGAAGGCGCATCCGCGGGGACAGCCACGGCCGACTTCCACGATGAAGGATCCGGAAAACATATTGTCCCTGCCCGGGAAGGCCGAAAACAGGGGTATTTCCGGAAGCTTAGCCACCACGGGATCGGGACAAGCGGCACCGGACGACGGAACCCACATTCCTGGAATCGCGGCAAGACGCGAAAGAAGATCTTCACGACCGGTTGCCACATGAAGCGCACGATTCAGATCGGCAAAGGCGCCATCGGCCTCGCCGATGAAAACGGCATCGCACACGGCGCCGGGCAGGTTGGGATTTGACAGGGTAAGCGGGCCGCCACCGACCAGAAGAGGCTGGCTGGCGGGACGGCGCGCCGCAAAAGGCTCGATTCCGGAAGACCGCAGGGCCTTGACCAGCGACGGAAGCTCCAGTTCCCACGCGATGCTGACGAAGATGACGTCATACGACCACAATGACGCCCCGGACTCGACCACGAACGGCCTGGCGTCGGCCCCGCTGCCGTCAAGCCACGCGTGGTCGCACGGCTGCATGCCGGAAAAAACCGCGCCGTAACCCAGCGATGAATACGCCATCCTTGAATCGACTGCGGAAAAGACAACCTTCTTCAAATCGGAACCAGTTGAAATACCCGGCAAGATGTTACGACTGAAGCTTCGAGGTGACCAGATTTCGGAAGAACTCGTGCTGACGAAGCTGCCGCCCGACGATTAAGTCCCCGACGCCAACGGATCTGCGCAATTCGGCGCGCACCTTCTGCGACTGACGGATACAGGAAATTCCACGCGGATCCAGTTCAAAAATCGGGCTGGGGATCGCGTCCGATTCGGTAAGGGAACCGATCGCGACAACCTGGGCCTGCATCGCCATCTCACGGATATCCATTACTTCGGCGTCGGTGAAATCCAGGTTCGAACGGCGGTCAAGCGTGCGCGTCGCTGCCATGTAAGGGCCGGCCTTCTGAAGCTTCATGGCGACGCCGGTAAGACGGGCGTTAAGATTCTTCGTCGCGACCGTTGGGCGAATCATCGTCGAAAGGTAACGGATTTCCTCCCTGTCATTGAAGGAAAGACTTTCCAGTTCATCCTGCCCGCGGATTTCGCGAAGCCTGGCATCAAAGCGAACTTCCCAGAAGAAGTGGCCGGCACCCCTTGACTCGACGGAATCGACAATCTTCTTGGGAACGAAGTAATTGTGCGCCACGACATCGGCCGCCAGGTGACAGATGCGCCCAAGCGAGCGGGCCCGTTCTTGATCCGACTGGGCGGACCGGAACTGGTCGATGGCGGTGTCCCAGTTGTGGGAATGGTCTTCATAGGTCGCAAGATTCTTTGCAAGAGTGCGATCCGGATCCAGCGTGCCAAGGATGAAATGGCGACGGTAGCGGGCAATCAGGCCGCCAAGCGACCCGCCGACCATACCCGCCCACGACAGGATTTCAAGCGCCATATCGACGTGCGCGACCGGCCCGAAGGCAAGCGCGGTCGTCGGCAGCAAGACAAGCAGGACAAACAGAAAAAGGAAGATGGTCTTCAAAGGCGTCACCGGAATTCGCGGGAAAAGAACGGACAACTGATCCGCCTTGGACTTCGCGAATGCAATTCTACGGGATGAAAATTCAGGATCAAGAAAGAATCGCAATTTTCTTCATATTTCTGGCGGCATGCGTGGTTCCCGACCATAAAATCAAGGATTTGGGCGGGATGTGTTCCGGTTGCGTGGAAAAAGGGATAACCTTGTCGGTAATCCGCGTCCTTCCGGACGCCGGGTTTTGAAGGACGCCATGATTATTGGGGGCATGACATGAGAAAGAGCAAGTGGCTGGCTATTCTTGCGGCGGCGGCGATGATTGCCGCAATCCCGGGATGCGGTTCGGACGAAGGGGTGTTTGACGTACTTGACTCGAGTACGGCGGATGTTCAGTACCCGGACACCGTTGATCCCGATATTGACCAGCCATTCGATGCGAACAGGCCGGATCTTAACGGGGCCGATCTGAACGGCATCGACCTTGCGGGGTATGACCTTAACGGGGTTGACCTTGGGGATTTCGAGCTTCCCGACAAGGATACGAATGTTGACCAGGATGGCACCGATATCGGGGATCCCGATGGCACGGAACCTGACGGAGTCGATCCGGACGCCATCGACCCCGACGGCCAGAATCCGGATGTTAATGATCCCGACGCGACCGACCCGGATGCCGTTGATCCCGACGCCAACCATCCGGACGTGGTCAATCCCGATAACGGCGGTGGCGACACCGGCGGGGACACGACCGTCGAGCCGACCGAATGCGGAAACCCGCCGATTCCGGACGTCGCGTCCGGCAACTGTTCGTTCACCGAGGGTTCGAACTACCTGCTTCTTCGCGGCGACGTCTTTGGTCGGGAAAACATCCTGAAGAACGCGATGGTGCTGATTGACCCGACCGGTTTCATTACCTGCGCCGCCTGCGACTGCACCGGCGCCACCGGTTATGCCGGCGCGACGGTCATCGCCTGCCCGGATGCCCTGATAACCCCCGGGCTCATCAACGGCCACGACCACGTGACCTTTGGCGGCAACGCGCCCAAGCCGCATACCGTCAAATACGACCACCGTCACGAATGGCGGACCGGAAAGGTACCGGGCAAGCCGAAGATTTCTGTTCCAAGCACCAGCGGCGCGGAACCGTGGACCGAATTGCGGCACATAGTCGGCGGCGCGACATCCATGTTCGGTTCCGGCTCGGCCCAGGGACTGCTGCGGAACCTGGACAGGGAACTGATGGATATCCCAAGCACGTACCAGGCAAAGTACGACACGTTCCCGCTGGACGATACCGATGGAACAATGCTTACTTCGGGATGCCAGTACCCCGGCATCACGACCTGGAGTTCGGTTTCATCGTTTAAGTCCTACGTTCCGCACATTTCCGAAGGCATCAACCTTGCGGCGAACAACGAATTTAAGTGCCTGTCAGATGGTTCCGGCGGCGGCCAGGACCTGGTTCGCGAAAACAGCGGCATCATCCACGGAATCGGCCTGACCGCCGGCGACATCGCGCAGATGGCGATCGATGGAACCGGCCTTATATGGTCGGTGCGCACCAACATCGACCTTTACGGAAACACGGCGTCGATTACGCTGTTTGACAAGCTCGGCGTCGATATCGGCATCGGGCCGGACTGGACCGCTTCCGGTTCCATGAACATGATGCGCGAACTGAACTGCGTCGATTACCTGAACCGGAACCACTTCAATGGTCACTTCAGCGACTGGCGCATCGTCGAGATGGCGACCGCCGGGAACGCGCGCGTCTTCAACCTGCTGGACAAGATTGGACAGTTGAAGCCCGGCCTGCTGGCGGACATCGCGATATTTTCGACCGCCAGCCACCCTGCCGAGCGTGCCATCATCGACGGGAATCCGGGCGATGTAATCATGACGATGCGCAGCGGCATTCCGCTTTACGGGGATGCCAACCTTGTTGACGGGCTGCTGCCGGGTGACGCCGGTTGCGAGGCTCTTTCGGTGTGCGGCATTTCGAAAAAGGTCTGCGCCAAGCGCGAGACAGGAACCGCCTTCGCCACGCTCCAGGCCGCCGGCGGATACGCCCTGTTCTTCTGCGGGGTGCCGGACAACGAACCCAGTTGCCTGCCGAGCCGACCCGGTGAATACAACGGGGTGACTTCGGACGACGACGACGGCGACGGGGTCGCGGACGGGGTGGACAACTGCCCGTTGGTATTCAACCCCATAAGGCCGATGGATGGCGGCAGGCAGCCCGACGTGGACGACGACGGTGTCGGCGATGTCTGCGACCCCTGCCCGTTCGATGCCGACACAACGGAATGCACCGGATTCAACGCCGATGACGTCGATGGCGACGGCATTCCGAACGATATCGACAACTGCCCCAGGGATTCGAACGAGAACCAGGAAAACAGGGACTTTGACGACAAGGGCGACATCTGCGACGAATGTCCGGACGACGCCAATTTCGGCACGGCCGCATGTCCCGCCACCGTGTGGGATGTCAAGTCCGGCGTGGTTCAGACCGGAAGCAAGGTCGCTCTGTCGAACCTGATTGTTACCGCCGTCGCCATGAACGGCACGAAACTGACCGGCTTCTTCGCCCAGGAAGACCCGGCATCGCCGGGATACCAGGGAATCGACCAGTCTGGTATTTACGTTTATGCGCCGTCCCTGACCCCGATTCCGGCGGTCGGGGCCGTCGTTTCCTTCACTGGAACCGTGACCGTTTATTTCGGCCAGATTCAGATGACTTCGATAAGCGGCATGGTGATTGGCGCAACGACCATGCTTCCTGAGCCTGAACTGGTCGAACCGGATCAGGTGATGACCGGCGGTGCGCGCGCCGAGCAACTGGAAGGCGTCCTTGTGGAAGTCCAGGACGTGACGGTTACCAGCATCACCCCGCCTGTTGGCGGTGGCGACAAGGCCCCGACCAATGAATTCGTCGTTGATAACGGCGTCCGGGTCAACGACTTCATTCACCTGATCCAGCCCTTCCCCGCCGTTGATGATCAGTTCACGTCAATCGTTGGCGTGCTGCGCCTTGCAAACGACAACTTCAAGATCGAGCCGCGAAGCGGCGACGACATCAACGCGGTTACCCCGGATCTGATGCTGACAGGCGTTTCCCCGCTTCAGGCATGGATTCCCTGGGGTGACCCGGAACAGGCGACATTCCCGGCGTTCAACGTTCAACTGAACCGGAAGGTTCTGGAAGGCGAGACCCCGCAAATCGAGATCACGACCAGCATCCCGGATGATCTGTGGGCCTTTGCATCGCCGGTCACGATTCCCGTCGGCCAGAAGAGCGCCGAGGTCATTTTCAGCAGCAGCACGCCGCGAACCGGACTGCTGGATGTGGATGTCTGTGCGGAAATGGGCTCGCAGGAGGTCTGCAACGTCGTAACACTGGTTCCGCCGTCGTTCACTTCATCGATTACTTCGACCGAGCCTGTAAGTCCGGCCGGCCTGACGGTTGGATCAACCATGACAGTTCAGGTCAACCTGGACGTTCCGGTTATGGCCGAGGGAACGACGGTTACGATTGATGTCGTGGATCCGGCAGTCGTTTCGGCCCCCGCCCTTGCCGAAGTCGTTGTCGGGGAATTGTTCACCACGTTCACGATCGAGGGCCTTGCCGAAGGCGAGACCACGATCAACCTGGCGTATGGCGAATCGACCGCCAGCATCGTTATCCAGGTCACCGACCAGCCGCAGACAAGCAACGTCATGATCGCGGAAGTCTTTTACGACCCGTCGGGAACCGACAGCGGTTATGAATGGGTCAAGCTGTACAACGCAGGCGCTGCCGACCAGGATCTGACGGGATGGAGTCTTGCCAACGGCGGCACTTCATGGACCGTCGCGAAGTGGTCCCTGTCCGGTGTCATCCCCGCGGGCGGTTGCATGATTATCGGCGGTCCGCTTGCAAACGATGGGAACGGCAACCCGAGTTACGACCTTTTGCTGGACTTCAACCCGGATCTGCAGAATTCCGGCCCGTCCGGCGAGGCGGCCGACGGCGTGGCCCTGTTCAACGTGACGGCCGACGCGATTACCGCCGCGTCGATCCCCGTTGACGTGGTCATTTATGGTTACGACAACCTTAACGGACTTGTCGGACCCGACGGCAACGTCGCGCCAGTCAATGTCGGCGATGCACCGTCCAACAGCTCGATTGCCATGACGGACGATGGTGTCTGGACAATCAGGGCGACCCCCACCCCCGGCGTCTGCCCACCGTGGTAGGGACAGGAATTCCGCCCGCGGGAACGACATTCCGCCCGACGTAAGGGCGAATGAAAATTCGCCCGGGCCATCTTGCAGATCCGCAGCGGGCGGATGTAGTCCGCCCGTACAAGGCAGGGCACTCGATCCGTATGGGCGAATGAAAATTCGCCCGCGGGAACGACATTCCGCCCGGCGTAAGGGCGAATGAAAATTCGCCCGCAGACGCGTTTTTGAGGTCATCATGACAAGATCCCTTGTTCCCATCCAACTTGCGATGCTCGGCATCCTGACCGCCATCGCCCTTCCCGCGCTGGCCGAACTGCCACTTAACGATCTATATGAGCCAAAGGCGTCCGTCGATATCATCGCGCTGGCGTCGTACGTTAAGCACGTTCCGACCAATGTCGTTCACCTCGGGGAAATCCCCGGTATCAAGGTCGAAGGCATGCGGGGTGAATGGGTTTCGTTTCAGGTTCTTCTTCAGACAAATGACGAAGTCACGGGCGTGAACCTGTTGCCGGAAAACCTGGTTCTGGATGACCACGAGCCACGGGTCGAAATTCCGGCCGAGGCCCTGACGCTTTACCGGGAATGGTTCCTTAATGTTGTTGAACCGTCCGGCGACGGATGGGCGGTAACGAACCACGAACGCAAGCCGGGACTGTACCCGGATCCGCTCATACCCTTCAAGGATCCCTTCAAGCCCGGGGATGTCCCTGTCGCGGCTCCGTTTGGCCTGGGCGGGACGGAACCGGATTTCGCGGTCGTCTGGGTCGATATCCAGGTTCCGGCCGACGCCGTGCCCGGAAATTACACGGGATACATGAAGCTCGTAAGCAACGAAGTTCCCTATCTCGGAATGGTCGAGATCAAACTGACCGTCTGGGAACTGGACATGCCGAAAAAGCGAAACATCGGCACATCGTACGGCATCTGTGAAGGCTGCATCCGCCGGTATCATGGCGGGCGCCAGGAATCGACCGGCCCGGAATACGACGAAATCGTTCGCAATTACTACAAAGTGCTGCACGAACACCGCATGGACGTCACAACGACGCGCGGACCGGTGCAGTTCCAGTTCGGCGAGGACGGCAACCTGCTTCCGGTCGATTGGACTGCGTACGACGAGTTCATGCAGCCACGCATCGATGGGACATATTTCGATGACTCGGTCGGCATCGCCAGGTTCGACGCGGGAATGTTCGCCCCCGGCCATGGCACCAACGGATGGACCGACGAACAGTACAAGCAGGCGGCCAGGGCGTACGTCGAACACCTTGATGACAAGGGCTGGCTGGACATGATGTGGACGTATTCGACCGACGAGCCGTGGCTGAACGGCGGCGAGGAAACCTGGAACCGCGTTATTCGCGAGGCCGGCCTTCTGCACGAGGCGTCCCCGCTGTGGGATGGCCATGTCCTGGTCACCGGGCCGATGTATCCGGGCGCCGAGGAAGTCGTCGATATCTGGTGTCCGGTCAACCCGATGTACGACAAATGGTTCTGGTTCGACATGGACTACGCCGGCCGCGGCGACTACGACGAACACATCGCCAACAACGGCGAACTGTGGTTTTACAACTGCAACGGGAACTTCCCGCCTTACCCCGGGTACGATATCGACACGACAATCGGGTACGAACCCAGAATCCTGAAATGGGGATCCTGGTACGAAAAGGCCACTGGATTCCTGCACTGGAGCCTGAACATCTGGTACTACGTTGAACCATGGCTCCAGTGGCAGTCACGCGACGTGTTCGGCGCCATGTTCGCGCGCAACGGCGACGGCATGCTGATGTACCCCGGCAACGACGACGGGATCCACTTCGACACGGAAGGCAACCCGCTGCCGACCGGAATCCCCGCCTACCTTAAGATCGACGGGCCGGTGATGAGCTATCGCATTAAGCAGATCCGGGACGGCCTGGAGGACTGGGAACTTTTCATCATGGCCGAAAAGGCCGGTCTGGGCGACTGGACGCGGTCGACAATGAGAAAGGTTTACAGGCGCTTCGGGGACTTTTTCGTGGAAGACTGCACCAAGGAACATCATTACTGCCCACGCAAGGGCGAACCGTGGACGCTTGAATATTACAAAATGCAGACAGTTCGTGTACTCATCATCAAGAAGCTGCTTTTCACGCTTTATCCCGATCGATACACCGATCCGGAAGCCCCGGAAATTCCCGACACGGTCGAAACGCCTGATACCGACGACACCGGCGGGCCGGTTCCCGACGCGATGCTTGATGACGTAATCCAGCCGGAATCGATCGGCGACACATTCGCCGACACCCTGGCGCCGGACGTCATCGTGGATTCGAGCCCCGGCCGGGACACGCCCGCCGACACGGTCACCCCCGGCGACACGGAGCATTCGTCCGGTGGAGGTTGCAGCCAGGGTCACGGTTCCGCTTCACCCCTGGCGCTGATTCTGTCGATTGGACTGGCGTGCCTGGCGGCCGTCCGACGCCGACGTCATATCGAGTAGTCCGGTTCCCGGGACTGGGTCTCGATTTCCTTCACTCTATCGGCCAGTGACTGCAAGGAATATGAACGAAACACGTCGTTCATCGCGTCCGATGCTTCCCGCCACAGGCCCCTGGTCACGCAGGTGACGCCACGCGTGCAGGTTTCCCTGATGCATGGTGCAAGCTGAATCGGGCCTTCCACAGCTTCCAGGATGTCCATGACCGTCACCGACGCCGGATCGCACGAAATGACATATCCGCCACGGGCGCCACGCACGCTGCGCACGAATCCGTTGACCTTCAGTCTGACAAGAAGCTGCTCGAGATAGTTCTGGGGAATCGCCTCGGCGGTCGAGATTTCGGATATCCGAACCGGGTCACCCCGGCCGCGACCGACCAGGTAAAGCATGACCCGCGTGGCGTAACGCCCCCTTGTCGAAAGGCCTTCCATCAGTAACCCCCCGATTATGAGCCGAAATCAAACAATGCCGTACTCAGGTAACGCTCGCCGGAATCCGGCAGGATGACCACGATCAACTTTCCCGCATTTGCGGGATCCATGGCTATCCTGTGCGCGGCGGCGACGGCGGCGCCGCTTGAAATCCCGGCCGTGATGCCCTCTTCCAGGTGAAGGCGTCGGCCATATTCGATGGCCTCTTCATTCGTCACGGCCTGGACGGAATCCACAATGCCCAGATCCATGATGTCCGGCTTGAACCCCGCACCGATTCCCTGGATTTTATGCGGCCCCGGAACAGGCTGCTGTCCGGCCATAAGGGCGGTCAGTACCGGCGACGCGGCAGGTTCGACCGCGACCGAGGCAATCTTCTTGCCCGCGACACCCTTGATATAACGGCTTACGCCGGTAATGGTGCCCCCGGTGCCGACCCCGGCAACGAATATGTCGATGGCCCCGCCGGTCTGCTGCCAGATTTCGGGGCCGGTGGTGTTGAAGTGAATCTCGGGGTTCGCGGGATTCCGGAACTGCTGTGGCATAAAAAATGAGTCGGGGTCGGAAGCGACGATTTCTTCCGCCTTCGATATCGCGCCCTTCATGCCCTTCGCGCCCTCGGTCAGAACCAGTTCGGCCCCGAAGGCCTGCAGCATCTTGCGTCGTTCAATCGACATCGTTTCCGGCATGGTAAGGATCAGGCGGTATCCGCGGGCCGCCGAGACAAAAGCAAGGGCGATCCCGGTGTTGCCGCTGGTCGGCTCGACAATGGTCACGGAGCGATCGCCACGCTTCAGGATCCCGTCACGCTCGGCGGCGTCAATCATGGCCGTGCCGACCCTGCATTTGACGGAGTATCCTGGATTCCGCCCCTCGATCTTGGCGACCACCGTGGCGGCGGCGCCCTGTGTAATCCGGTTCAGGCGAACAAGTGGAGTATTTCCAATCGACCTTGAATTGTCTTCGAAGATTGCTGTCACGATACACCTCGTTTTGAATTTATCATCCCGACAGAAGCAGTTATAGCGACCCCTGAAATTAATGTCAAGTATCTCGGTCAAGATTAATGAGATTATACGGGCGGATTACACCGATCTCAGGCTCGACCTCGGACGACAGCGGCTTCCTCGCCCTTGTACGGGCGGATTACGTCCGCCGGCCGCGGCCCTGTAAGATGCCTTCAAGGGCTGGCATCACATATCATTAATGAGTAAGATCCACCCGAAACTTTGCCCAACCCTGCTTTGGAGGAAATCAATGAAACGGGTTCATCGAATCGCGCGCATTGCCGCCGCGGGCATGTTCGCGCTTGGAATCGGGATGCTGGTCGCGTGCGGAGGCGGCAGCGAAAATGTTCAGGATGTTATCGGCGACGCCGGCGATGACATCGCCCAGGATGTCCAGGTGGATCTGATCATTCCGCCGGACAATGGCGCCAGCGATACCGTCCAGCCTGACGCCAATCACGACGCGAACATGGACGATGTGGTGAATCCATCGGCCACCGAGCTTGTTGCCCTCGGCATGGAACGTCTGTCCGCCGGCGAATCGCTGTCGGCCATGGATGCGTTTTCCGGTGCCCTCCGGCTTCAGCCCGGACACCAGCCTGCCCTTTGGGGCATGGTCCTGGCACGTTTCCAGTCCAGCGTGGCCATGTTCTCGGGCCTGACCGGCCTTGTCAGCTTCAGGGATGACCCGGACGCCGAACCGGAGCTGGCCCCAAGATCGTTAAGGACCGACGACACCGGGTGGCCTGTTCACGAAGGCACGATCGGCACGTCCATCGACGCGCTGTATCACGCCGCCATCGACCAGCAGCAGCGCATCGCCGAGCTGGTTGCTGCCGGTGGCGCACCTTTCACGCTTGAAACCGGCCTGCCGCTGAACTTCCGCGACGACCTGATGATGAACCTGTGCTGCGACTGGGATATCAGCGACCTTTACGGCATTTCGTCGTTCAACAACCTGATGCTGGCATTCGTAAGTTTCCTTGGTTCCCAGGAGACCGACGTCAGCCTGGCCGTTTTCGAGGAAACGGCGGATCTGGCGCCCGGAATCAGCAACGTCCTGGTTCATGTGATGGACAACTATCCGGATCTGTTCGCCCTGCTTCCCGAAGACGGCGCGACGATCTGGCAGCAGACCGGCGATTACCTGCTGGCCGCCTGCCGCGACGCCCTCGAGGCCGCCCGCCTGATGGCAATCGACAACGGCATGACAAGGAACGTCGCGACACTGTCCGACGACGAACATCCATACCTGGTGCTGCACGGTTCCTTCCCGGGCGACCGCGACCAGGTTGAATTCCTGTGGGACGGAATCAACGTCAGCATGAAGGATGTCGTGACAAGGGCCGAAGCCCACCTGGCCGGCACCGGGCAGGCCCAACTGAGCCTGGACGCCGACGTACTGGTCGCGATTGCCGTGTTCGTCGATATCGTCCATCGCACGGTCGGGATCGAAACCCTGGCGGCGGGGCTCGGCTTCGAGCTTCCCGATATCGTCACCGGCCTGATCGGCAGCCTTGACCCGAACGACCCGGAACAGCTTGCCGGGCTGCTTCCGTCATTGACTTCACTGCTTGGCATCCCGGCTGGAACCGTCTATATGGACGTGGCCGGCTTCCTGGACCATCCGTTCAACCTGCGGGATCTGTTCCCGAATTACGGCGATGACCCGGGCACTGAATGGAAGACTTTCACAAGATCCTTCGAGTGCATGAAGGCCGGCTGCACCGTCACCGGAATTGATTCAGGCGACGCCATGCAGTTCTGGTTCATGGACTCCACGATCCAGGCCGACACGGTCGAGCTCGCTGTTTCGACTTTCCCGACTGCCGACACAAGCGCGGCGGCATTCGAAACCGAAACGATCACCATTGAAAAGGTTCCGGGATTCGACGGGCTCTTTTCCGGAACCATTGTTATCATGGGCGGCGCCGAGGCTGGGCCGGCCGACGACGGCAGAATCGTCCTTCCCGACGGCGGCCAGCTTGTCGCGACATTCGTTTCACCGACAGACGCCGCGCACAAGGTTTCGGTTACAGGCAACATGGCGGACGGCTTCACCCCGTGGGATTACGGCGCCGCATGTGGCAACGACGATCCGGCCTGGGATGCGCCCCACTTCTGGCAGACCGAATTCGCGGCGGCAGTCGAAGTGACGGCCCCCGGCACGACGACACCGCTTGGCGAGGTCGCTGCCGACGGCGAAACGTCGCGAACCGGCTTCATGGCCTTCAAATCGCCATCATTCAACGGCCTTCTGTGGCTGAAGGACGGCGATCAGATTGCGGCCGCCGACCAGGCTTCATTTGCCCGGATTTTCGCCGGCGTCCTTAAGGCACTGGAGGATTTCTGATGAAAAAGCTGACACTGGTATTCATTCTTGCAATCGCCACCGGACTTGCCGCGTGCAACCCTTCGGGCGAGTTTTCGTCCTCGCTTTCGCTTATTCCGCCACTTGAGGACGTCATCATCATCGAAGACATTTCCATGCCTTCGGACGTCTTGGGGCCAGCCGACATAATTCCCGATTCTGTTGGCGAAATCACCGTCACGGACGCGATTGCGGACGTCTCGGTTCTGCCCCGCTATTCTTACGTTGTGGTCATCGCGGACACGCATATCAAGACGCCGGACGGCCTTCCCGTTGCCAACGCCACAAAGATTGGTCAGGAAATCGAGAAAATGCCCTGGCCGATCGAGGCCGTTTTCGTTCTTGGCGACGTCTGTTACCTGCTGCCGTACACGACCTTCCAGGAGTTCATGGACGACCCGAACGACCGCTTCGACATCGCCCAGGAAATCTTTGAGAACTACCCTGTTCCGGTTTATCCGCTTATCGGTAACCATGACATCGACAACGGGCCGATCCCACTTGTGGAACTCGGCGACCAGCTTTTCAAGCACCACTTCGGGGTTGATCCGTACTACTCAGTGGATATTGGACGCTGGCGCTTCATGGCTCTGAACAACTTCAAGGGACCAACCCATGTCGTTGGCGACCCTGGATACGATTACGACAGTGGATCGCTTGGCACCGAACAGCTTGAATGGATGGAAGAGCAGCTTCAGGGCGGCCGCCCGACCGTGCTCATGAGCCACTTCCCCCCATATATCATCAAGGATCTGCCCCAGTTCATGCGCGCCCACAGGGATCAGGTCCGGCTGATGCTGGCCGGGCATTCCCACGCGTGGATGAATCTTTCCGACAACTTCGGCGTGCCGTCCATGGTCGTCGGAACGTCCCAGTGGGACGCCGACTGCATGATGATCATCGAGCTCGACAACGAGCTCGGCACGTGGCGCATGCTGAACTGGGACAAGGTTCACTGGGGTTCCGGGTATTCGTTCCCATGGGACCAGGAATAGCAGCCTTCAACGCCTTCTTCACCGAAAGCCCCCAAAAACCACTATAATCGGCCTGTCCAAACCGAGGTATCCCATGAGCAGGTCAATTTCCGCCGCGATTTTCGCCGTTATCTTTGTGGGCTGCGCCAATGACGGTCCGTCGGTCAATTCGTGCATCGACGAAACGTGCATGATTATCTGCGAAGACCGCGAGTGCGGATCTTCAGCCTACAATTCCGATTACAGTTGCGGAACGTGCGATGACGACTGGTCATGTATCGGCTTCAAATGCATCCCGCCCGGAACGGACGCCAATGTCTATTTCGACGGCAGCGTTCCCGATTCCGGCGAAAGGGATACCGGGGATCAAACCGATACGAACGAGGATCCCGGGACATCCGACGCCGGTCAGGATGCATCTGCCGATGTGACATCGACCGATTCAACGGAAACCGACAACGTCACGACGGATACGGCAGCCGACTCCGGCTGCATACCGAAATGCGGCGACCAGGAATGCGGCCTTGACCCGCTTTGCGGCGTCAGTTGCGGGGAATGCGAGGGAAGGGACAAATGCGTTGGCACAAAATGCGAATGTGAACCCTATCCGGATCGCGTCTGTGGCGACAACGGTTGTGGCGGGTCTTTCGGGGCTTGCCCGAACGACGGCCAGGTCTGCGTGGCCGGTAAGTGCATCGATCAGGCTTCGGACGCAATGGTCAAAATTGACGGCGGCACATTCACGATGGGATGCGGCATATCGATCAGCAACGCGAATTGCCAGGTGGACGAAAAGCCGGAACATTCCGTTACGCTTTCAGCCTTCTACATCGACAAAACCGAAGTCACCCAGATGCAGTTCCAGAAATGCATCGACGCTGGCGAATGCGACAAGCCGACGTGCGGCTTCGAATCCGGCACGAACGCGAACAAGCCGGTCGTCTGCGTTTCGTGGCGTGATGCGTCCAAATTCTGCGAATGGATGTCGAAGAGGCTTCCAACCGAGGCGGAATGGGAATTCGCGGCACGCGGCAAGGTTGCCGGCGCCCTTTACCCATGGGGAACGGCCGAGCCTTCGTGCGAATACGCCATCATGTATGACGGCAACAAGGACGGATGCGGAACCGGCAAGACGGCAAATGTCTGCAGCCGGTCGCCAAAGGGTGACTCGCCGTTCGGTCTGTGCGACATGGCCGGCAACGTCAAGGAATGGGTTGCCGATTATTATCAGGCCGACTACTACAAATCCAGCCCGTTGGAAGATCCGAAGGGACCCTCGTTCGGAACGAACCACCTGGTGCGCGGGGGCGGATACTCGCACGATCCACTGGGCGGCGCCGCGTCGGTTGATCTGCGCTCGGTTAACCGCGAATTGATCGTAATCGATTCGGGACTTGACGGTGAAATCGGGTTCAGGTGCGCCCGCTAGATCCTGTCCCGCCCGGCCTTGCGCCGATTGATGCGTCGCTTCACCATCGCCGAGATTTCGCCGACTTCGCGAACATGCAGAAAACGGGCAGCCACGACAAAGACAAGCATCGCCGCCGGAATTGAGATCGCTACCCGGGGGCCCATCTGTCGCACCCTTTCGAACATCCCCAGCCCGCCGTACCCCTGGATATCGAAGAAACCAAAGTAGAAACGAAGCACAAGCAGCAATGCCGCCATCGCGCCGGTGGCGGCCAGTACCTTTGGAAGTGAACCGAACATGCGGCCAGGATTGAAGAAACCGCCCCGAACATGCAGTATGACCAGCGTCAAGGCGGCACTCGCAAGCGACGCCACGGATCCCGCAAGGGCGATTCCACCGTTCTGCATCGGGCCGGCCAGCGCGAGGCACAAGCCGACGTTGACGATCATCGAAACCACCGCGACGATGACCGGTGTCTTCATATCCTTCATGGCATAAAAGACCTGGGTCGCGTTCCGATGAAGGGCAATGAAGAAGATTCCGGCGGCATGAAAATTCAGCGCCCAGACCGTCATCCGAACCGATTCCTCGCCGAACCGGCCATACTGGAAGAGCAGGCGGATAATCGGATCGCCCAGGATTATCAAGCCGGCCGTTGCCGGAATCGTTACGAGCGCCATCAGCCTTACCGAAAACTCCAGCGTGTCCCCAAGTCCCTTGCGGTCGCCCAGCGTCGATTGCTCGGACATGGTGGGCAGGATCACCTGGGAAACCGACACCGCGAAAATCCCGAGCACCACTTCCTGCAACCGCAGGGAATAATGAAGACTTGCAACCGTGCCCGGCGCCAGCGTGGTCGCGATTATCTGGGAAACCGCGATGTTGATCTGATATACGCCGGCCCCCAGTATGCCGGGAAGAAACTGGCGCCCGACAAGCCTTACCGAACTGTCCTTCAAACCGGCCAGAGTCGGCCTGAACCGCACGCCAGCCTTCCGCAGAAAGGGAATCTGGAACAGGAGCTGAAAAATCCCGCCGACGACAAATCCGATGGCCAGCGCCCAGGCCGGATTCGGGAAGGAATCGTGGAAAAGCGCGACGGCCGCGATTATGGCGATTGAAAGAAGAACCGGCGTGAAGGCGGACGGCCCGAAAATCTTGAACGCGTTCAAGGTCGCCTGGACAATCGCGGCCACTGAAATGATCATCAGGTACGGAAACATCAACCTGGTCAGGCCGATTGTAAGCTCCATCTTTCCGGGGACATCAGCGAATTTCGAGGCGAAGATGTACCTGACAATCGGCTCGGCGAAGGCAATCCCAAGCAACGTGATGGCAAGCATCAACAGGATGAAAAGGGTCATGAAGCCGGAATAGAACCGGGTCAGGCGTTCCCTGTCGCCGAAAACCATCTCGTCCTTCAGCACCGGGACGAAAGCTGCCGTCATCTGGCCTTCCGCAAAAAGGCGGCGAAGAAGATTCGGGATGGTTGAACCGATCGCGAAGGCATCGGCACCCATTCCGGTTCCAAGGAAGTAGCCCTGGACCTGCTCGCGCAGCAGCCCGAAAAGCCTGGAAAGGGCCGTCATCACGGACATCAGCAGGCTTGATTTGAGTATTGAAGCCCTGGAGTTGCCGCCGGACGGCTTGGGGATGCCCTGATTTGCGGTTTCTTCAGCCACGCCGGGAACCATTCAACTGACCTGCCGATTATCCGCCGGATGATGCGGACGCGCCAGATTACTCCGCCTTGCAGCGCTCGGCGGCCTTGGCCTGTTCCCAAAGAAGGTCAAGCTGCTTCATGTCGGCGTCGGCCAGCCCGCGTCCCTGGGCGGCAAGGGCGGCTTCCATCGACGAGAATCGCGAACGGAACCTGGCCAGGGCCTGACGCAGGCTGTCTTCCGGATTAATCTTCTTCATCCGCGCGAAATTCGCGGCGGCAAAAAGCACGTCGCCCAACTCATCCTCGACAGCCTGTGAATCGCCGTCCAGGAATGCCCGCCGAAGTTCGCCGATCTCCTCTTCAAGCTTGTCCAGGGCGCCAGACGGGTCGGGCCATTCGAACCCGACGTTGCCAGCCTTGTCGGAAATCCTCATGGCCATCAGCAGCGCCGGAAGATTCCTTGGCACGCCGTCAAGCAAGCCGCGTCCGGCCTTCTTCTTGAAGCTTTCCCATCGACGCAGGACATCGCCGGTACTGCCGTTGTTATCGACATCCCCGAAAACGTGGGGATGGCGTGCCACCAGCTTGTCGACAAGCGCCCGGCAGACGTCGGCGGCATCAAACACCCCCTGCTCGTCCATGATCTGGGCCTGGAAAAGCACCTGAAGAAGCAGATCCCCAAGTTCCTCGCGCAGAAGTTCGGGGCGCCCGTCGTCAATGGCCTCGACGACCTCGAAGGCTTCCTCGATCACATACGCCTTCAGCGTTTTCAGCGACTGTTCGCGATCCCACGGGCAACCGTCCGGCGCGCGCAGGCGCCGCATGATCCCGACGGCATCGATGAACGCCTGTCCCGTGCGAGTGTCTTTATCGTTCATTGTGAATAATCCTTGTTCCGAAAAATGAAGCGGCGGATCTACGGCGCCGTGGGTGCGACCGGGGCTGTCGGCGCCGCCGGGGCCGCAGGGGCCGGGGCTTCTGGGGTTGGGGCTGCCGGGGCGGCCTTCGCGGGTTCCGTCAACGGCTTGTCGCCCGCCACCGCGACCACGGTCGAAAACTCAAGCACGCCCATCTTTTCCAGGTCGTGGAAATCCCTTCCGCCTGGACCCCACGCATGTGCGCGGCCCAGTCGGCCCTGATGCATGTTCATGCGGAAGAAATTGGCGCGCAGCGTGGTGCCGGGTGATATCGACGCCAGGCCGGGGATCGACTTGACGGGAATCTTCGCTTCCATCGTCCAGCCGCGATCGATGTCATCGACCTTGTTGATGGTGCCGTCGAGCTTGACCGCCGAAACCAGTCCTTCAACCGTATGCTTCGCGGCGTCTTCCCACTTCGGCGAGCGGTGCGACTCGAAAAGCGCGTCGAAAACAACGTTGGCCGGCGAAACCTGAATCTCCAGGTAATTCTTGCCATCAAGAAGGGCGTCCAGATAGATTTCGAAAACGTCCTCGGTCCAAAGCTGATCGTCGCGATTCTTCAGCGTGGCCTCGATCGACAAGTCCGTTGCGGAGATCCCGAAGTAAATGAAATCATTGTCGTTCATGACCATGACCGAAGTACCTTCCTCACCGGAAATCGGCTTTCCGAAGGCGTCGCCAAGCCGAACGATCCTTGCCGCACCCTTCCAGGCTTCCTCGTCAAGCGCACCATCGATAACGGGCGCCGAGCCAATCACGGGATTGACCGTAAGTCTGGTGTCCGGGGCCGGGGGCGTCGCCGAACGGTTCATCTGAAATTCGACGACATTGACCCGATTTTCGCCGTCGTGCTTCACTTGATCGCGATTGACGACAATCATGCGCTCGCCGGTGCCGCGTGAATTGTAAAGATCCACGCTGAACAGCCCGGCCCACATGACCGCCCTGCCCACTTCCTGCTTGGCGTCGATCTTGAAGTTCATCTGGTACTTCACGTACTGGCCGGGCTCCCACCTGTCCATCGGGAACAGTTCGCCCACCGGGACGTGATCCAGGCCCATGCGCTTGCCCTTCGGAAGCTCGAGATGGACGAAGACCTTCCAGCCGTCCTGAACCTTGCGGGTGCAATGCCAGTACCAGGTAACCGTGACTTCCTGACCGGGAGCCGGATTGGCCGGCTTCATATCGACGCCGATCAGCTCGACCTTGTCGCCGAAATTGGCGTTGACGACATGTTCGGGCGTCGGGGCCGCGTCCAGGATGGATTCCTGGATGCGTGCCTGCTGATCCTTGGAAAGTACAAGCCTGGCCGGCCTGCGACACGCGCCGGCGACCGAAATCACCGCGACCACGACCGCCAGCGAAAGTAAAACCCTTGAAATCCGGATACCTTTCATATTTTCCTCTTCAGCCCGAAAGGGGCCGTTGAAACATCCGCAATCAATCCTGGTTCGGCTCGATGTACGTGTATTCATCGCCACGGAAATTGCGTACGACAATCACGCCATTCTCCCAGGACTTCACGTACTCCGGAAGAATCGGAACCTTGCCGCCGCCGCCCGGCGCGTCGATGACGTAGTACGGAACGGCCAGCCCACTTGTAAAGCCGCGCAGCGACTTGATTATCTCGATTCCCTTCGAAACCGGCGTACGGAAATGATAGTTGCCGAAAGTCGGATCGCACTGGTAGATGTAGTACGGCTTGACCTGCATCATCAACATCGCGTGATTCAACTTCATGACGGTTTCGGCGTCGTCGTTGATGCCCTTCAGAAGAACCATCTGGTTGCCGATCGGAATGCCCGCGCCAGCAATCTTTCGAAGTGCGGCAAACGCCTCGGCGGTCGCCTCCTTCGGGTGATTGAAATGGGTATTCAGGAAAATCGGGTGGTACTTCTTCAGCATCGCGACGAGTTCATCCGTGATGCGCATGGGCATCGTGCACGGCGTCCTGGTGGCTATGCGGATGATTTCCACATGGGGGATATCCCGAATCTGGGCCAGGATCTTTTCCAGGCGATCGTCCGACACCGCCAATGCATCCCCGCCGGAAACGATGACGTCGCGAACCGACGGCGTCCGCCGGATGTAATCGATGCACCCCTGAACCTGGGCGTCGTCGGCGGCCGTGTGGGGGTTGGCAACCTTGCGCTTGCGGGTGCAGTGGCGGCAGAACATCGCGCAATCCTGGGTCATGTAGAAAAGCACGCGATCCGGATACCGATGGGTCAGACCCTTGACGGGCATGTCGCGATCTTCCGCGAGCGGATCTTCCATGTCGGATGGATGCGAAATCATTTCCTGTGGATGCGGGGTTGCCTGCATGCGAACCGGGCACAGCGGATCATCCCGATCCATCAGGGCCACGTAATACGGGGTGATCCCAATCTTGAAGACGTCCCGGCCGGCTTCATGACCGGCGATTTCTTCCGGACTCAGGTTGATGTATCGACCGAGTTCGGCGATATCGGTGATGCGATGCTGCAACTGCCATTTCCAGTCATACCACTGAGCATCGGGAACATCGTGGAACGGGCCCTTTCCAACGGGCTTGAACCTTGCCGCGATCGTCTTCGGCACATCCTTGAAATCCGGACTGTAACCAGACATCTGGAACTCCTGAAAAAGAAGGGCCGCGGGCAATCAACCAGGCGGCCGGAAGTTGTTGGGTGCAATTATATTCAACTTCGCTCTTTATTAAAGGCGCGCCTGCGCGAATGGGGCGATTTCGACAGCAAAGTTCAGCTTGCTCCTGCATGCCGCACGATTTGTTTGAATTGATCCACGTATCGGCGGTAACCTTGGCTGCCTCTTGATGGAGTTTCTGGCAATGGCAGTAAAGGAATACCAGTTCAATCACCCGTACGACGCCCAGACCGCCATGGACAAGATTCGCCCGCTTCTTGGCAAGTGGAGTGGCGCCTACAAGCTTGACATGGAACAGACCAGCCCGACGCAGTACACGCTTTCGACGACCGGCGTCCAGGCCGAAATCAACATCGCGGACAACAAGGCCACCGCCGTGGTCGAAATGAACATGATGATGGAAATGATGTTCCGCGGAAAGATTGAAGAGGCCCTTGAACAGAAGCTGCGTCCCGCAATCGAAAAGATGTGACGTCAGTTTGAAGCCGCCACGTCCCCGGTGTTGGAATGCGGCTTTGAGTCGTCCTTTCCCTTGCCGGTGAGTTCGAACATCCGTTCGATGGCTTTCAACGCCCCCAGCCTGACTTGTTCGTCGATCTCGACCACCTGATCCGGCCTTGGTGACTCAAGAACCTGCAGAACCTGGTCAAGCCCGATCATCTTCATGTGCGGACAAACGGTGCCAAGCGCGAAGATGCGATATTCGGGGAATTCAATCCTGAACCTGTCGGTCATCCCGTCTTCCGTGATGACAACGAACGTGTTCCATCGACCCGACTTGACGGCCTTCATCATGTCACCGGTTCCACCGGCGACATCGGCCATCGCGACGATCTCGGGCGGCGACTCCGTGTGAACCATGACACACGCGCCGGGCCCCGCCTTTTCGCGAAGTGCGGCCACATGCTCCGGGCGTATGCAGTCATGGACGATGCAATTCCCGGTGTACCCCTTGATTGTCTTGGCCGTCATGGGCGCGAGGTTGGCCGCCATCCTGCCGTCCGGCAGGAAAAATATCCTGGAGGACGGGGCAGCCTCGACAACGGCAAGCGCATTCGCGGAGGTACAGCAGGCATCGCATTCGGCCTTGACCGCGGCAGAGGTGTTCACATAGCAGACGATGCTGTGATCCGGGTTTGCGTGCCTGAAGCGGCGCACGTCTTCCGCGGTTATGGATTCGCTTAACGAACATCCGGCATTCGGGGCCGGCAGAAGAACCGTACGCGACGGGGCAATGATTTTAGCCGTTTCGCCCATGAATCGAACGCCGCAGAACACAATCACGTCGGCGTCCGTGTCGCGTGCTATCACGGACAGACCAAGGGAATCACCACGATGATCGGCAACCCCGAAGATGACCTCCGGAGCGACGTAGGAATGGCCCAGGATCACGGCCCGCTTCTGCCGGGCAAGTTCACGAATTCGAAGTGTTTTTGGCGCAATTCCGGCACACTCGGGGACGGACCACCCGACATGCTTCAGAAATCCGTGCAGCCGTTCGGTTTCGGCCTGAATATCGACGGCGGAATAATCAGAATTCACAACACCCCCCAAACGCGCGATTTCCGGGATCGTCGGGAAACGGCGGAAACTGCGACGAATCCACCCTTGCGGCGCGGGCCTGCGCGGAAGCTTCCGACCGCGCGTCCGCGGGCTGTTTCAAAACCGCCGACGCCCCTTGAAGATAGCGACCCGCCCGCATCACGTCAACGACGATAGTAATTGGATGGCGGGCCGATGCGCTGATATGCTACACAGGTGCTGCCGGGGCAAGATGTTTCGTGGGGGATCGGATGAAGCGGCGAACAAGGATTTTTTCGATCGTTCTGGTCGTGCTTCACCTGGCCGGTTTCGGCATTTTCTTCGCCCTGCGGCCGCAATCCGGACCGGCCATTCCGCCGGACCGCAAGGTTGACTGGGTATTGCCACCCGGCCAGTTCCAGCATAAGTGCGGACGAGTCTGCTTCGACACGGAGCCGGGCAACCGCGGGGGTTTCAAGGATCCGGACGGCCGCTCGCTGCACTTTGTCGGGGCAGTCCTTGACGTCGCGATTGACTGGTCCGAGTCCGCGCCGACCCTGCCGTTCAGGGAATTCAAGGCCAGCGGCTACAACGTTATCCGGGTACCGGTTCCGTGGTCGGATCTGGAGCCCGAGCCGATGAACGTATCGGCGGAAACGCTGCTGGCTGTCCGTGGTTTCATTGACCGTGCCGCGGCGGCCGGTATCGCGGTCATACTTCAGAATCAGGTTCCTTTTTCCGACATCGGCGCATGCCAATTGAACGCCGGCGGCCCGGACTGGGCCTTCCGCGTTCCTGTCACCGGCGACCCGGCGAGACACGGTCAATGCCAGGATGACGGTGCTGACGCCAATGATGCCGCCAGGACACAGGCTTCCGCGTCGATCCGGGCGGATCGATTCTTCAGCGATTTTATTTATGCCGACTGGACTCCGGACGGACTGACATTGCAGGACCACCTGATACGTTCATGGACCAAGCTGGCCGAGGTTGCCGGCAGATCCGCGGGATTGCTGGGATATCAGATTGTCTCGACAACGCCGTGTCCCGGTGACGCGACGGCCGGATGCACCCGGGCTTGGCAGGAATTCCTGGATCGGTTTGTTCAAGGCGTCCTGGCGGTTGCCGATACCAGCGTATTCTTCATCGGATCCGCTGGCATGGACGACCGGGGCCGCCCCGATGAAACCGCCGGCAATCGGCGCGCGATTGCCGTTCTTACCGAGATCGTGCCGTCAAATGCCGACGACTACCCTGGGCCGTACCTGTCTGACGTGAATGGCGTCTTTGGTCTGAAGCATGTTCCGGTGATCGATTTTTCCGGTTTCATTTCGACTGTGGCCGGGATTGAAGAGCGCGGGCGATCATTCCTGGTGACGATAACGGATCGGGTTTCGGCGGCCAGGTTCGCGAAAGACGGTATCGACCCGTTTGGGCGCCTGATGGCGCGGCCACGCCCGGAACAGGTATCGGGAATCGCGCCATCGTGGACGTTCGATCGTTTACGCCTTCCTGACGGACCGGGACAGATGGCGGAAGGACCCGGAACCACTGATGTGTTCAGTCTTCGCTTCCAGACCTTACCCCTTCGGGAGGGCCTTCGATCCGAAACGACGGTTCGCCTGCCGGTGGCCCACATGTACGGCGAACAGGATCGTGACGGCTCCCCGCCTTTCACCGTCGATGTATCCGACGGCACCGTCGAGTGGCTGCCGGGAAAGAGCGACACCATCGTGTGGCGCACTGACGATTCCCTGTCCGAGCACTCGATGAAAATTGTCCCATGGGGCGGCAGGCGGCTTGATTTTATGACGGATTTGGCGGATATTCCCGCGCGTTGAGACTTTACGCGTCACCAAGACAGGACTTGCCACGATGCACGAAAAACCTGAAAGAATTCTTGATCTGATCGGCAACACACCGATGCTTCGCATCCCGGGTTTTGCGATGGGCGATGTATTCGCCAAGGCCGAATTCCTTAACGCCGGGGGCAGCGTCAAGGATCGTATCGCAAAACACATGCTGGATTGTGCCGAGGCCGAAGGCAAGTTGAAGCCCGGCATGACCATCATCGAATCGACGTCCGGCAACACGGGGATCGGTATTACGCTGTGCGGCGTTCAGAAAGGTTACCGGGTCATCATCGTGATGCCGGAAAACATGAGCGACGAACGAAAGAAAATCATCCGCGCGCTTGGCGGCGAACTGGTTCTGACTTCGGCCGAGGCGAGCATCAGCGGAAGTAACGATCGGCTGGAAGAACTGAAGGCTGAAATTCCAAACCACTTCGTCCCCGGACAGTTCACCAATCCCAACAACCCGGACGCTCACTACACGACGACCGGACCGGAAATCTGGGCACAGATGGAAGGCAAGGTCGATGCGTTCGTCGCTGGTGTCGGCAGCGGCGGAACCCTGATGGGAGTTGGCCGGTTTCTTCGTGAAAAGAACCCGCGCGTCCAGATTATCGCGGTCGAGCCGCGCAACAACTCGGCCCTGCTTGGCAAGGAACCGGGGCTGCACACCATCCAGGGAATCGGCGACGGATTCGTTCCCGGTGTTGTCGATCGCAGCTATATCGACATGGTCATGACCGTTTCCGACGAAGACGCCATCGAAACCGCAAGGCGCCTGGCCCGCGAGCAGGGAATCCTGGTCGGAACCTCGTCCGGCGCGAATGTGTGGGTGGCCAGCCACTTCGCCGACGGACGCCGCAACGTGGTCACCATCCTGGCCGACCGCGCCGAACGCTACTTCAGCACCGCATTGATCTGATCACATTAATTTTCGCGGCGTTGCCGTCGCCGTTGCCATCGCCCTGTCAGAACGGATATCACTCGAACTGCACACTTACCTTGCCTTTAGTGCTCTATTCGCTCTGGCTTTGGACCCAACTATCTGCCGAAACAGTTGCAGGCCATCGTTCGATAAAGTACACTCTGTTGTACTTCCAAAGGTACATTAAATTGCCCAGGATTGAAAAAATCATCCCAATCAGCGACTTCCGCAAGGACGCTGCAGGCATACTGGACAGGCTGTGCGATTCGCGCGAACCCTACGTGATTACAAGGCGTGGACGGCCGGCGGCGGTGCTGGTGAAGATGGACGACTACGAGAGACAGCAGCACGACCTGGAGCTTCTTCGCCTGCTGGCCCAGGGTGAAGCCGATATCGCCGCAGGCCGCGGATACGCAATGGAAGATGTCCTGGCCGAAGCAAAAGCCATTATCGACAAGTTGTAACTTGTATCCCGTGATGACGACTTTGAATGTGTTTTTCACTCCGGGGGCCAGAAGACAGCTTCTGGCCGCGGTCGAGTTCATCGGCAGGGATAAGCCTGGCGCTGCGGCAAGGTTTCATGCTCGACTTCTGACGACATTAAGACGGCTTGCGGACTTTCCCGATTCCGGTCGGACAATACCGGAATTTCCCCGACTCCGTTTCAGGGAAGTCTCCGTACCGCCGTATCGCTGCTTCTACTCTGTCGAATCGGAGTCGGTATGGATTGTCGGGATCTGGCACAGCGCACAGAGACCGACGGCTCCCGGCAGGCAGACGCATTCGACCTGATTCCGCTGAACTCGGCGCCAGGAAGTTGCCATCGGATAATTGCCGCCAGGGCAGCCCAATCATGGAAGGCAGGTGCAAATCAGACCTTCGGAATCCACACAGGAATACAGGGGATCGCCCGAGCAGTGGCAGTCCGGGCCAATCATCGCGCAATCGTTGTCGGTGGCGCACTGAACGCACTTTTCGACGCCCTGAACCGTCGTGCATACCGGGAAATCAACGGTGCAGAGACCGCCGCACGGAGGATAATTTGAACATGTACGATCTTGAAGACACTGGCCGGCTGACCCGTCCCCATAGTCGCACTGGGAATCTTGTCCGCAGCATTGATGGCACTGACGGTCATCGACGCAGAACTGAAGGGGTTCAGGACATTTGACTTTCCGGCATGCGTGGCCGGACTGAAGGCACTCTTCCGTTGGCAGGCAGTCGGAGTCGGCAAGGCACTCGAAGCATTCCCCATCGATCAGGTACGGCGTGTCACCATGGCATCCCCCGCAGTCCTGAACGAAGGGCTCGCACAGACGAACGCCATTTTCATGAATCACGCACTCGAACTTTGACGTATCTTCACAGGTGCCGCCAGCGCAGTCGGGTACACAGACACCACCACCGGCATCATCGTTGTTGAAACACCTGTAACCGGAGAGACAGTCAAAATCGTACCAGCACGGGGCACACTCCCCACCGCACGGCATGCAATATCCGGTAATGAAGTCGCAACACTTTCCGGGCGGGCACGGTTCGTCAGCCATGCAGGAATGACAGTTCTGCGTTACAGGGATGCAGAAACTTCTGTCGTCACGCTTTTCGCACGTGAATCCGGGGTCGCATTCGCCGTCGTCCATGCAACCCTTGACGCAGAATTTTTCAACACGGACTGCCTTGCAGGCCCATCCGTCGGCACACTCGTCGTCGTTGTCACAGATGTCGCATGAGAACCACGCATCAGGCCCGTCATCGTCGGGGACGTCCGTTTCGCGGGAATCCGGGTTTTCGGATTCGCCATCGGTGTAAGAGCCGTCGTCACCGCCATCTGGCAGTTCCAATTCGGGATCGGGA
This sequence comes from Deltaproteobacteria bacterium, assembly GCA_029555025.1. Classification (GTDB taxonomy): domain Bacteria; phylum Myxococcota_A; class UBA9042; order DTJE01; family DTJE01; genus JAGOFO01. The sequence goes on along the minus strand of JAKPTZ010000002.1, from coordinate 1,903 downwards.
AACGAATCGGAAGGACTGACATCAACAGCACCATCGTGAACGCCAGGGTCGGTGGGGGCGTTGTCCGGATCGGAATCACGAAGGATGTCAATGGCGACACCATCGGCGATGGCGTCAGGTTGCAGGTCGAGGATGTCGGCGGCGGTGGTCGGGCCGCAGGCCGGCAGCGCCGTCAGGCAGGACAGAAGAAGCAATACAGATATTCTGTTCGACATGGCGGATTCCCCATTCAAAGGATTACTCCCGGCCGACAAGGAACTCGGTCAGTACCCCGCAGAGGCGCGGTGGCAGGGCGGTATGCAACACGCCCCCGGGACACATCATGTCAACAAATTCCTGTGGATACTCCGTGGTATCGCAGTATCCGGACAGTTCCGTGCACGTCTTGCCGTTGATGCAGTCGGCGGTTGTGTCGCATTCGCAGAACGACCGATCAACGACCGGGTGGGGAATCAAGCGTGGCAGCGTGCCCGACGAAATCATTTCCATGAAAACCGTCATGTCGAAGCACTTCATGCCCGGCCCGCAGCATGCTGTTAATGAATTGCAGCCACCGTCGGGGTCATAGCAGGTACCGGCGCCCCCGCCATCGGGCAGATAACATGACAGGAAGCTGTCGTCCGCGGTGGGCGGGCAGTCCCCGGCGACGCTGCATGGGGAAATACATCCGTCCGTGGAAACCCCGCAGAGATTGCCTTCCAAATCAATACAGGCATAAAGGGGATCCCCGCTGCATGTGCAGCCATCGTCCGGGAACAACGCGTCGCAATCGGCATTCGTGGCGCATTTTACGCACTGCTCGACGCCACGGACAATCGCGCATACCGGGAAATCGGCCGTGCACAATCCCTGGCATGGCGAGCAGAAATCTATATCGGGCTCGCAGACATCGACGCCGTCGGCGCGAACGGAACAACGGAAATTCGGGTTCGGACAGCCGCCGGCAGCGCACTCGACCGTGCAGACCCCAAGATCCGAATCACCGGCCTTCCAGCAGCGGGATCCGGCTTCACACTGGTAGTCGGCGGTGCAGGTCTGGCAATCGCCACGACAATCGGCACAATCGCCGGTCATGAAATCGCAGCAAAGCCCTTCGCCGCAGGGTTCATCACCCATGCACGCAACGCAGTTAAACGTTGACGGAATACAGAACAGATCGCCATCGAGGAAACCGCAGAAAAAACCGTTCGGGCAGTCGCCGCCGTCGTTACATGGTCTTGCACACTTCCGTTCGGTGCCATCGGTTGACAGGCAGGACCATCCGGAAGGACAGTCCCCGTCGTTGCCGCAATCCGCACAGGAAAATGAGTCGGACGAAACCCCGGCGAGGTCGGTGCCGGTATGTTCGGTATCGGTCGGGATCGGTGCATCCCCCTGCACAATGTCTTGTCGTGGCTCATCGGTCAGGTCGGGGCTCGACGCGGAATCAAGGCCGGGGTCGGACACCAAATCAGCGCCATAATCGGCAACAGCGTCACCTGGTGCGTCGGAACTGGAATCAACCGGCGCCGGCGCGTTGCTGCCGCACGCGGCAAGAAGCGCGGTCGGGACGCAGACAATGAATAATATGCGGGTGTTCATGGCATACCACACTTTGGATGCCACCATGGTATGACTTTGGCTATGCCTAAAGCAATAACCAGATTCTGGATAATTTCTGACCGGCGAACCGTCACGCCGCGGCTTCAACAGAGGGCGCCGCCGCCCGGGGGGGCGCGGGGCCGAAACCGGCTGTCCGGACTACTTCTGGATGGGATATCGGGTGAATGCAATTATGCCGACCAGGGCCATGACGCCGGCGGTCGCGCCGGTCAGCACGATGCCCCAGGGTTGTTCGGCGCTGAAACCGAACCGGGAAAACAGCGCGCCCTGGACCAGCATGGCCAGTCCGCCGGCGATCTTC
>JAKPTZ010000131.1 GCA_029555025.1 Deltaproteobacteria bacterium | reverse complement strand
GCCGCATTCATGTTCAACGACGCCGGGCGGCCGGATCTTGCACAGTACTGGGCCCGGTGGATCCTGGACAACAACTACAGGAATGAACCGGAAGGGTTGGTCGGCAACGACGACGCGGGAACGCTGGCGGCATGGTATGTTTTCGCCGCATCGGGGCTGTACCCGTCGCCGTGCCTGCCCGGTTACTTCGTCACGTCGCCGGCCTTCGATGAAGTCACGATCAAGCTGCCGGGCGGCGATCTTGTCGTCAAGGCACCGGGCGCATCGGGCGACGCAATCTACATCACCGACGTGAAGTTCAACGGCCAGCCGCTTGAATCGACCAACATGTGGATCACCCATGAAATGGTGAAGAACGGCGGCCTGCTGGAACTGACGTTGTCCGACACGCCACCCCAGGGTTGATGTTCATAACGATGGTCGGCGGGCGAATTTTCATTCGCCCTTACGGCTGCAGGAAGGTCGTTCGCCCATGAAGCGTATGGATTTCCGGTGCCTTCCCTGTACGGGCGGATTACATCCGCCCGCTGCGGTTCAGCATGATGCCCCGGGCGAATTTTCATTCGCCCTTACGGCTGCAGGAAGGTCATTCGCCCTTACGGATCGTTGAAAGGCGTCGAGTCGCCAGCAACAGTACAGCCAGCATCAGGACAAGCAGCATAACGGCAGTCGGGGCGCTTCCTGCGGCGGTTCCGGCGCTGCACCCGCCCCTGGAGATCTGATCGTCATCCACACCGAATTCCCTGGCGTCATTCAGATTCGGGAATTCCCAATCACCATGATCGGTTGCCGATCGATCCGCAACGACCGAGTCCGCGACAGGAATGGCGCTGTCCGACCCACCATCGGCTCCCGCATCGGCAACGTCATCGCCCTGCCCCGCATCGTTTTCTGACAAGTCCGTGCCGCCCCCGGCATCAACCGTGTCCGACTTATGCAGGTCTGGATAATCCCACACGTCCGCGGACGTGCCCTGATCGCCACCGCCGCCTTGATCGAACCCGCCGTTGTCGCCGGGCCCGACATCCGCAAGTGCCTCGTCAGCCGCCTGTTCCCCGGAATCGTCGGCTGTCCCGTTTTCGCCAAGCCCGCAGAAATCGACAATCCTTTCAAACAAGTCAGCGCGGACGGCAAGGCTGTTGATGGTTTCGATCGGGAAGCCCATCGTCACAGCCCTCCCCTCGCCGGCAACCAGACCGACGGCCGCGGCCCCCCCGGTTCCGTACCTGAGCAGCACCTGCGCACCCGCGGCTGGCAGCAGGACATCCGGATAACTGGCGCGATAGGTGCCGCCGCTTCCGTCATCAAAGCCGAACGACCCCATGTCGGCCCAGGGACCTTCAGGTTCGGCCTGAACAACGAAGCTGAGGGCATCATCGGCCGCGAATTCGGCCCCAAGAACCTGGGCAAGAAACTCGACCTCTGCGGCGCTTCCCTTGTTACCAAGATCCCAGGCTATCTCGGTTCCCGAAACCAGGATACAACCACCCAGTTCCTGATATGCGCGCAGTTCCCCCTGTCCAAGGTCGTTAATCGTGACCGCGGCGGTCGATTCGCGTCCAAGTGCCCAGTCAAGCATCCCGTATTCTTCGATGAAGACGTCGCCATCGATCGCCGCCTCGTCCAGCGCGCCGTCAAAGGCAAGGCCGGCCTGAGCCAGCGCCAGGCCGTGTTCAATCACATAATCCCGGTGATTGTGGTCTTCCCGTACCCAGGCATCCTGCCTGTCAAATGCATTGACGACCAGGATATCGGCCTTTCCTGGGCTTGCCGCCACGGCGGGCGACGGGGTTGACTCCCCACCGGCGTTCAGGCTTGTCACGCGAACCGCGACAACCGCACCCGACGCAAGCCCGGTCAGTTTCAGGCTGTTGCCGGTGACGATCGTTCCGCCGTCGAAGCCGCGACCGCCCACGGCCCTGTAAACCCGATAACCGGCTGCCCCCTCGGCGATTCGCCACTTTGCAACCAGGGCGCCGCCACCGTCGTTTGTAAGTGACAAATGGGTGGGCGGCTCGGGCGGTATCGGCACCGTCGGATTAAGTTCGCTGACAATGCCCTGCAGGATACCTCGTGCAACAATCCGTCGGAAACGCGGGTCGTGCATCGACTGGTTGTCGGAAACAAGCTGACCGCCGACTGGCGAAGTATTTGAAAAGAACGCCGATTCAACCATGAACCCCGGAACCGTATCAAGAACCCTCAATTCCCCGAAATTGCCCACCAGCGGTCCGTCATCCTGAAATGCATCATCCCAGTACGACCACAAATCCAGCATCACCTGTTCCTGGACAGAATACTGC
>JAKPTZ010000123.1 GCA_029555025.1 Deltaproteobacteria bacterium | reverse complement strand
CGCATCAAAAGGCTTCGTCCGGATTATGATGTTGCCGTTCTTGATCGCAGCTCCTATATTTCCTATGCCGCCTGCGGAATGCCCTACTATCTGGAAGGAAAAGTCCGCCGGATGGACGACCTGCTGAAAACCACTGACGGTAGAGTCCGCGACGCGCAGTATTTCAAAGATCTGAAAGACATCGCCGTTCATACCCATGTAAAGGCTTGCCGGATCGACCGCGAAAACAGTCGGATCGAGGCAACCAACACGGCGACAGGCGAATCCCTGACCTTTGACTATGACGACCTGGTTCTGGCGATGGGTGCTGCGCCCAAGATGCCCCCGATACCGGGAGCAAATCTTCAAGGCGTGTATCACCTGACCCGCATGGAAGATACGGAAGTTATCGCCCGGGAAATCCAAAATCGCGAACGCGGCCGCGCCGTTATTGTCGGCGGAGGATTTATCGGCGTCGAAGCCGCGGAAGCCCTGAAAGCAAAGAAATGGAATGTGACGCTGCTGGAGCGCGAAAGCCAGCTTTTCCCGGGCATGATTGATTTCGAGATTGCGGCGATGATCCGGGAACATTTTTATGAGCAGATGGTGGAGACGGAGTTCGACGCCGGGATTCTGTCCTTCGAAGGAGAGAACGGACAAGTCCGGAAAATCATCACCCGGCATCATTCGTATTCCGCCGATCTCGTCATCGTCGCGACGGGACTTGCTCCCCAAACAGAACTGGCGCGGGCCGCCGGTCTGGAACTGGGGGAGACCGGCGCGCTGAAAGTCAATGCGCAGATGCAGACCAGCGACACGGCTATTTATGCCGGCGGTGACCTGGTTGAAAACACGCACATCATCACGGGGAAGCCCTGCTACATTCCGCTGGGGTCCACCGCCAACAAACACGGCCGGGTGATTGCCGACAATATCTGCGGCAATCCGTCGACGTTTCCCGGCGTACAGGGCACGTTCATCTGCAAGGCATTCGATTACGCCGTCGGCGCCACCGGACTTTCGGAGGCGCAGGCAAAGCGAATGGGGATCGACGCATTTGCGATTTCCGTCTGCGGGTTTGACAAGGCTCACTACTATCCGAACAGTCAGATCATCGCGCTGAAATTGATCTTTGAAAACGGCACGCAAAAGCTGCTGGGCTTGCAGGCTGTGGGGAAAGGCGATGTTGCGCGCCGCATCGATGTGGCCGCCACAGC
>JAKPTZ010000111.1 GCA_029555025.1 Deltaproteobacteria bacterium | reverse complement strand
GAACTGGTCGTTGACTCGACGCGGTTGGCAAGCTGCTCGCCAAGCCTCTGCTTCAGCGCGATGACCGAAGTCGCCCCGGCCAGTTCCAGCAGATCGACCGACTCGCTCTTTTCCGCCAGCGAGAATATCGGCACCGTTAAGGACAGTTCACGAACCGTCAGGATGATGTTCGTGTTGGCTTCGTCGGTCAGGGAGGCGAACACGGCGCGCGCGCGGTCAATGCCAGCATGACGCCAGGTTCTGGTCGAATCCAGGTCGCCCGTGATGACAGGTACCCCTTCCGTATTCAATTCGTTCGCCCTGACCGGATCCGGCTCGACGACGAAGTACGGAATCCCGAGAACCTGCAGGCGTTCGGCCAGATCACGCTGAATGGTTTCCCAAGCCGTCAGAAGGACGTGCCCGGTTGTTTCGGCGGGAATCCTGCGCGGCGCCTGGGTACGGATGTGGGCGTCAAGCCAGGGCGCGTAAAAGAACCGGATGAAGGCGAATGGCAGCATGATCATCAGCAGAAGAATGCCGGACATCAGCACGACGATGCTGAAAAGACGGCCAAGGTCGCTTGTGAAGGTGATGTCGCCAAACCCGAGCGTGGACATCACGGTAAGCGTCCAGTAAAGGCCCGTGACCCACGAATACTCCCTGCCCTCGCCCAGCATGATCACGTGGAAAAGGAAGGAAAAGCCGGTGATCACGATCGTCAGGAAGGCCAGATACTTGACGAAAGCCTTCAGGTTCTTCCGGGACTGGTGCTTTTCGAGCATGTACGAAAGATGACTGCCCAGAAACTTCATGAGTTCACCGTCGAAAAATTTCAGCCGCCGCCCGGCGATGGTTGTCCAGGCCAACGTGACGTCAAGAATCATATCACGGGCGAAGACCTTGATTCCGTGGGCGCGAGTGGCCTGCGGGTATGTATGCCGGGCGGTGGGGCTACTGGCCCGGCTGGGCTTCCGATTCGGACTGTTCGCGGCTGGCCAGTTCCGAGGCGGCTTCCGTCCACTCGTCAAACAGCGAGTCCAGCCGATCGCGCAGTTCCTTTGCCCGCTGGCTTACCTGGCGCGCCCGATCCATGTCTTCATAAAGCGTCGGCGAAACCAGTTCTTCCTCGACCACCTTCAAATCGGCCTCGACCGTCGATATCTGCTTTTCGTATGACTCGACGCGATCCCGAAGCGGCTTCAGCATCCTGTAAAGCCGGTTCCTGCGTTCGGCCTCGTCGCGCTTCCGATCCCGGTCGGCCGCCCTCTTCTGGGCAGCAACCTCGTTGATTTCCCTTTTCTGATCGACGGTCTGCGCCAGAAGGCCGCCCGTACGTGAAAGGTAATAGCTGTAATTGCCTTCCCACCGCGTGGCCTGCCCGTCCTTCAGTTCGACGGTCGTTGTCGCCACGTTGTCCATGAACCGCCTGTCGTGCGTCGTGAAGATGATGGCACCGGAATGCTGCATGATGGCCGATTCAAGGATTTCACGCGAAGAGATGTCCAGGTGGTTGGTCGGTTCGTCAAGCACAAGGATCCCGAACGGTTGCAGAAGCAGCCTTGCAAGAACCAACCTGGCCTTTTCACCGCCCGAAAGGGTAACCACCTTCTTGTCGTAGTCGTCGTCCGAAAAAAGAAACGCGCCCAGGATGTGCCGCACAAACGGGGCGGTCGTGAAATCCGCCACTTCCATCATCGACTTTTCGACCGTCGATTCCGGGTTCAGGATTTCATACGAATCCTGGGCAAAATACCCGACGCTAACAGTGTCCAGGACTGCCACGCGGCCTTCGTCCGGCCTGGCGATCCCGGCGCACAGGCGCAGAAGCGTCGATTTGCCGGCGCCGTTGAGCCCGATCAGGCACATTCTTTCGCCACGATGCAGGCGAAGGTTCAGGTTCGAAAACACGGTCCGGTCGCCGTATCTCCTGGTGACGTCCTCGACGCTCAGGGCCAGGTCGGGGATGCGTGGCGGAGGCGGAAAGCGGAAGTGGACCTTTTTCAGGTCGGATGGCGGCTGGATTCGTTCCATCTTGTCCAGCGCCTTCATCCTGGACTGGGCGGCCGACGCGGACGACAACCTGGCCCGGTTGCGCGCGATGTAATCTTCCATTTCCGCGATGCGGTCCTGCTGTTCGTAATACCGCTTCCACTGAAGCTCGACCCACTTCGCGCGTTCAATCACATAACGGTCATACACCGGCAACGAAGGATCCCCGCCGAAATCGGTCGCGCCATGCGGCCCGACTTCGACGACGTGCGTCACCGTCCTGTTAAGGAACTGCCGGTCGTGGGCAATCATGACGACCGCGCCCTTGTACGTCGAAAGGTAGTTTTCAAACCACAGGATGCCTTCAAGGTCCAGGTGGTTGGTCGGTTCGTCAAGCAGCAGAAGATCCGGTTCATCAAGCAGCAGGCGCGCAAGTTCGACGCGCATCAGAAGCCCGCCGGACATGGTGTTCATCGGGCGATCGACGTCTTCCGGCGCGAAACCCAGCCCGACCAGGATGGAACGTGCCATCCCTGGCATATGATCGGCATCGACCGCCAGCAGGCGATCCTCGACATGGGCCAGCCTTTTCGCAAGCGCGACGTGGGCCGCGTCGTTGTCGTTGTCATGCCCCAGCCGCTCGAGTTCGGCCACGCACGCGGCGCGTTCCTTCTGCAGCGGGCCGACGCCGCGTGCGTTAAGCACGCAGTATTCGGCCAGGCCCATCGTCCCGGCATGACTCGGGTGCACTTCCTGGGCCAGATATCCCATGCGGATGTTCTTCTGGACCTCGACGCGGCCGGAATCGGGACTGATTTCGTTCAAGATTATCCGGAAAAGCGTGGTTTTGCCGGTGCCGTTGGGGCCGACCAGCCCAAGGCGATCCCTGGGGTTGAC
>JAKPTZ010000108.1 GCA_029555025.1 Deltaproteobacteria bacterium | reverse complement strand
TAAATCTGGTGCTTTATGGATCTGCCAATTCCGTTTCAGGTTGAAAGAGCCTTGAAGAAGCTGGGCCGGGATCTTTCACTGGCACGGCGTCGCCGAAAGCTGACCCAGGCCATGCTTGCAGAAAGAATCGGGGCTTCGGTGGCAACGGTTCGCCGGATTGAAAACGGGCACCCTGGGACGGCGATTCACCTGGTCGTGCGAATCCTTGACGTTCTGGGTGAACTGGATCGCGTCAACCTGTTGCTTGACTCGAGTCGCGACGGGCTTGGACTGATGCTGATGGATGAACAGGTTCCAGAGCGGGTTCGCAGACCGGGTCCTGACAAAGGGGTGATGTAGATTGGCCAGGCCGGGTGACAAATCGAGCGCGGTATCGAAACACCTGGATATCCGTATCGGCGATCAGGCCGCGCTGGTTGGCCGGCTGACATTCGTTTCGGACTCAAACCGCAGGTATTCGACCTTTTCGTACGACTCGGGATGGCTCGCCTCGAAGGTGGTTTTTACCGTTTCACCCGATCTCGCCCTGCTGGCTGGTCATCAGATCCGAAAGGCCCCGTCCGACCTGGACTCCAGTTTTTTCCTGGCCCTCGGGGACACCGAGCCGGATGCCTGGGGTCGCCGCGTCATAGCCAGGGCCAACGCAAGGGAACGTCGTGATAACCCTGCCCTTGGGCCTCTGTCGGAACTGGATTACCTCTGCGCCGTCGATGACTTCAGCCGTGTCGGGGCATTGCGGATCTGTGACGGGGCTGGTTGTTTTTTGGGCGCGGGACACGATGGTGGTCGAAGAACCCCGCCCCTGGTGGATCTTGGGCGTGTTTTCCAGGCCAGCAGGGCGGTCGAAGCCAACGACGACTCGATCGAGGATCTGCGGTATCTCCAGGGAAGGGGGACGTCCCTTGGTGGACTGCGGCCGAAGTGCACCGTCCTGGATGAGGACGGGAGCCTGGCCATCGGCAAGTTTCCAAGTATTTCCGACCAGAGGAGCGTGACCCGTGGCGAGGTTCTTGCCATGCGCCTGGCCGCCAGGGCCGGCATCAGGGCGGCCTCGGCACGAATCGTCATGATCCCCGACATCCCGGTGGCGGTGATACGGCGGTTTGACAGGGCTTCCGGCGGCGGCAGGATTCATTACTGGTCGGCGTCTTCCATGCTGCAGTCCGACCGTGGCGAGGATCGTTCATATACGGAACTGGTTTCGGCAATAGCCCGGTACTGCGTTGATGCGGTCGCCGACAGCCGGGAACTGTGGCGAAGGATCGTGTTTAACCACCTGATTACAAACACCGACGATCACCTGCGCAACACTGGGTTCCTTCATGTCGGGGGCGGGCTGTGGCGGCTTTCTCCGGCGTTCGACCTGAACCCCTTCCCGGACAAGGCGCAAGAGTCCAAGACATGGCTTTCAGAGGACACCGGACCGGTGACGTCGATCAGAACCTTAATAGGCATGGCTTCGAGGTTCTATCTTTCACGCGACGAGGCCCTTGCCATACTCCGCGAGATCCTGGGCGCCCTGGTTGGCTGGAAGGCGTTGTCCAGAAACAGGGATATCGGATTGTCGGATGCGGACGTCAGGGATTTCGAATCTGCATTTGATCATGAAGAGATGGAAGTTGCCTTGAGCCTGGTCGGTCGGTGACATGGCGGTCGGCGCTGCGATCCGTCGGTTTTCCCGAATTCGATGAAGTAGTTATCGCGGCGCAGTTCTAAAGAGGCTTTCTGCTGGCGGCGGTAAGGTCGGTGACGGGGACGGTGAAGGCGCCCTTGACGTTCAGGGTGTCGCCGCCGGTGGTGCCGATGCGGACGGCCTGGACGCCAAGTTCTTCGGCCATCAGGGTCAGGCAGGACAGGTCGGCTTCCGGAACGGTGACGAACGCCATTGACGGGGCTTCCCCGAACAGTTCGGCCGGTTCGGTCCCGACGTTGTCAAGCGTGGCGCCGACGCCATTCCCGACCACGCTTTCGGCGATCGCCCACAGCAGGCCGCCTTCGGACACGTCGTGGGCCGCGGTCACGATGCCCTTTTCGATACCTCTCACGATAAGCTCGCACAGGGCTGAGTGGCGCTTCGCGTCCGCCTTCCTGACGAACCCGCAGACCTTGCCGGTCTTGAGGCGCGCGTAAAGGGACGCGTCGAAGCTGAAGTCTTCGCAGCCAAGCAGGACGATGGCCTCGTCCTCGCGGGTGAAGAACGTCCCCGCCACGCGGTCGCAGTCTTCGACCAGGCCGACTACGCCGACGACCGGGGTCGGCTGGATCGAAGTGCCAGCGGTTTCATTGTAGAAGCTGACGTTGCCGCCGGTGACCGGGGTGTCGAATGCGATGCACGCTTCGGACAGGCCAGCCACGACTTCCTTGAATTCCCACATGACGTCCGGGCGTTCCGGGTTGCCGAAGTTCAGGCAGTCGGTCAGGGCGATGCCGCGCGCGCCGACGCACGCCAGGTTCAGGCATGCCTCGGCGATGATGTTGAACGCGCCGTTGTACGGATGCAGCCAGCAGGCCGGGCTGTTGCCGTCGGACGTCATCGCCACGCCGCGGTTGGTTCCGGTTTCAAGCAAACGCATGACCGCCGCGTCGCCGTCGCCGGGGCGGACCACCGTGCGCAACTGGACCATGTGGTCGTACTTCTGGAACACGGGGGCCTTGGACCTGAACGACGGGTCGTCGATGAGACCCAGGAATTCGTCCTTCAGGTCGCCAACGGTGAATGCCGGAACCTTCCACCTTTCGGCCAGTCCGGCCGGTTCGGCCCACGGACGGTCGTACAGCGGGGCTTCGTCGGTCAGAAGGTTAATCGGCAGATCGACGACCTTTTCGCCGTTAAACCACATTTCCATCTGGCGGGTGTCGGTGACTTCACCGATGACCGCGCCGGGGATGTCCCACTTGCGGCAGATTTCAAGGACGCCTTCCTCGTTGCCGCGTTCGCAGACCAGAAGCATGCGCTCCTGCGATTCGGACAGCAGGATTTCCTGCGGCGTCATGTTCGCGGCGCGCTGCGGTACCTTCGACAGATCGACCTTCATGCCCATCTTGGCGCGGTCGGCCATCTCGAACGTCGAGCATGTCAGGCCCGCTGCGCCCATGTCCTGGATGCCCAGGACCAGGCCGGACTTCATCAGTTCAAGCGTGCATTCAAGCACGACCTTTTCGCAGAAAGCGTCGCCGACCTGGACGGTCGGGCGCTTCTCGGCGGCCTTTTCGTCGAACGCCGCAGATGCCATCGAAGCCCCGCCCATGCCGTCGCGGCCGGTCGCCGGACCCATATAGATGACCGGGTTCCCGACGCCCGCGGCCTTGCCGTAGAAGACGCCGTCGGCCTTCACAACGCCCAGCGTGAACACGTTGATCAGGCAGTTGCCGTCGTAGGTGGGGTCGAACACCAGTTCGCCGCCGATGGTCGGCACGCCCATGCAGTTGCCGTAATAGCTGATGCCTGCGACGACGCCGTTGACCAGGTATCGCGTCCTGGGGTGCGACAGCGAACCGAACCTCAGCGAGTCCATGTTGGCGATCGGCCGCGCGCCCATCGTGAAGATGTCGCGCAGGATGCCGCCGACGCCGGTCGCGGCGCCCTGGAACGGCTCGATGTACGACGGGTGGTTGTGCGACTCCATCTTGAAGGAAATCGCCCAGCCGTCGCCGACATCGACGACGCCGGCGTTCTCGCCGGGGCCGACCAGAACGCGTGGTCCGCGGGTCGGGAAGGTCTTCAAGTATTTGCGTGACGATTTATAGGAAACGTGTTCGTTCCACATCGCCGAAAACGCCGCGATTTCGGCAATCGTCGGGTCGCGCCCGATGAAGCCCAGGATCTTGGCAATTTCTTCTTCGTTCAGGCCGCCCGCAACCGCAAAAGCCTTAAGCTGTTCGTTCATCTGGTCACCCCCTGCATCCGCACTTGCACACGGAACCACCGCCGGCCGCAATCAGCGACTCGAACAGGATCCTGCCCTGGTCGCCGCCCAGGATGCACTCGCTGGCGCGTTCCGGGTGCGGCATCATGCCGAAGCAGTTGCCTTCGCGGTTCATAATGCCCGCGATGTTGTTGACCGCCCCGTTCGGGTTCATTTCCGGGGTCACGTTTCCGTCCTGGTCGCAGTAACGGAACAGCACCTGGCCGTTGTCCTCGATTTCCTTCAGGAGATCGGGCGGGGCGTAATAGTTTCCTTCCGCGTGGGCAATCGGCATGCCCAGGATGGCGCCCTTGCCGGCCTTGCGGGTAAATATCGTTTCGCCGTTCTCGACGCGCAGCCAGACGTCTTTGCAGACGAAGTGGCCGCAAGTGTTCAGGCGCATGCCGCCGGGCAGCAGGCCGGCCTCGAGCATGATCTGGAAGCCGTTGCAGATGCCGACGACGATGCCGCCCGCGTTGGCGAAGCGGATGACGTCATCCATGATGGGCGAAAAGCGCGCGATGGCACCCGAGCGCAGGTAGTCGCCGTACGAAAACCCGCCTGGCAGCACGACCACGTCGGTCGCGGGCAGCGTCTTTTCCTTGTGGAACACGAAGAAGGCGTCCTGCCCAAGGACGTTGCCGAGCACGTGCAGGCAGTCCTTGTCGCAGTTGGAACCTGGGAATACCGGGATTGCGAATCTCATCTGGTCCGTCTCCTGCCAGTGAATGTCGTGGCAAACCGCCGCCGGTTCTACTCGACGATGACCTTGAAGTCCTCGGTGACCGGGTTCGACAGCAGGGCCTTCGCCATCTGGGTCGCCCGTGCCATCACGGTCTCGCGGCTGTCGCCGGACAGTTTCAGGTGAACCATCTTGCCGATTCTGACATCCTGGATTTCGGCGAAGTCCATGGTCTTCAGACCGCCCATGATGGCCTTGCCCTGCGGGTCAAGGATTTCAGCCTTCGGCATCACAACCACCGATACGTTAAAGACGTTTTCTGCCATTGCGGTCCCCTGTTGTTGAACGTTTTTCCGGAATGCTGCCATTACGCGCCGATCCAGGGCCGGACATCGTCCGATCCCGTCCGTGCTGCGGCGGATTTTACCCGAAAACCTGTCGGCGGTCGCGCACAAAATTGGGCCTTCTGCGGCTTTTCGACCGGAAATGAAATCAATGTCGGATACGCTGCAAACATACCGTCCCGCTTGCCGTCTTAACACGGCAAAAGCCTGTTGCCATGCGGGATTTTGGCCCTCCCGGCTTGGTTCTTTACATTTTGTGATATATTGCGTCAGTTGCCATATCGTGAATTGCCGGGCCTTGCCGCGGGATGGAGTCTGCCATGGAGATGTGGCTGGATCTGCGTCGAATCGTCTATGTCCTGTCGGATGCACTTGATCTTGTCGGCATCGATGACGTCGGCCACGGCAAGCGGGTCGCGTTCATGGCGGCCCGCGCGGGCGAGGTCATGGGCTTTTCCGGGACGGCGATCGAGGATCTTCTGGCGGCCGGGATGTTTCATGATTGCGGCGTGTCATCGACCGGCGAGCACCGCAGTCTTGCGGGCGGTCTCGACTGGGATGGCCAGGAAGCCCACTGTGTCCGCGGCCAGGCACTTGCAGTCCGCTTCAGGCCGCTGGCGCACCTGGCCCCCGTGATCCGCTGGCATCACACCCATGCGCAGGTACTCGAGACGATGGATCTTCCGGTGCTGGTGAAGGTGTTCGCCAACCTGATCTACCTGGCCGATCGCGTGGATGTCATGATGGCGCTTTCGGGCACCGATCCCCTGCTCGCCCGCGACGGCATCTTTCTCACCGTCAAGGATAACGTCGGCACCCGCTTCAGGCCCGACGTCGTCCAGGCGTTCCTTGAAGCCGGGTCGCACGAGGAGTTCTGGCTGACCCTGGAGCCGCGCACGCTTTCGCACTGGCTGAATCATCAGTCGGCCATGCCGGCGCCGCGATATATGTCGATGTCGGATCTCGAGGCGCTGGGCGGGGTCTTCGCTTCAATAGTGGATGCCAAGAGCCCCTTTACATCCGAACACAGTCACGCGGTCGCCGGCGTGGCCCGTCTGCTTTCGTCCCTGGCCGGCCTGTCCCCCGATCGATCGCGCAAGGTAGGCGTCGCGGCCCTGCTGCACGACATCGGCAAGCTGAGGGTTCCCGACCCGGTCCTGGACAAGCCCGGTCCACTCGATGCGCCGGAAAGGGCCACCATGATTCGGCACGCGTTTGACACGTTCAATATCCTAAACAGAATCGAAGGTTTCCAGGATATCGCACAGTGGGCGGCCTTTCATCATGAATGCGTGCGCGGCGGCGGCTATCCGTTCGGGCATTCCGGCGACAAACTGTCCGTCGAGGCAAGGATCATAGCGGTCAGCGACGTGTTCCAGGCGTTAAGGCAGGATCGGCCGTATCGCGCAAGCATGTCGATTGAAGGCGCGCTCGGGCTGATCGATGAAATGTCCCTGGCGGGAAAGCTGGATCCGGACGTTGTCGGGCTGCTTCACTCAAACATCGATGCCTGCGACCATGCCGCCCGCGCACAGGCGTAACGCCGGCGGCTTGAGAGGGGCAGGCCCTCAACAAGCGACAGTTTCCGGCGTGGATTTCGGTAAAAGCCGTCAGTTCCGCGTGCGGCGATCGAAGATGGAATCGACCCAGCGCAGGTGATGGTCAAGCGAGAAGCATCCGTCAATCTGTTCGACCGTCAGCAGAGCGGCCACTTCGGGATCCGACACCAGGTTGTCGCGGAACGTTCCTTCGCCGTTGAAGTACTTCATCGCCGCCCGCTGGACAAGCCCGTAAGCCTGCTGACGCTTCAGGCCCGCGCGCACCAGTTCCAGCAGCAGCCCTTCCGAGTGGATGACCCCCCCGCTGCTTTCGAGATTGGTCCCCATCCGGCCTTCGTGAACCACCAGGCCGTCAACGATGCCGGCCAGCCGCTTCGCGATGTATTCAAGCGTTGCGGTCGCGTCCGGTCCGATTACGCGCTCGACGCTTGAATGGCTGATGTCACGTTCATGCCACAGCGCGACGTCTTCCAGCGCGGCCAGGGCGTATCCGCGCAGCAGCCTTGCCTGGCCGCACACGTTTTCGCATCCGATCGGGTTCTTCTTGTGCGGCATGGCCGAACTGCCGCGCTGCTTGCCGCCGAACGGTTCCTGGGCCTCGCCCACTTCGGTTCTTTGAAGGTGCCTGATGTTCAGGGCGATGTGGTCGATTACGCTTCCGGCAACCGCCATCGATGAAAACAGTGTCGCATGGCGGTCACGCGCCACAATCTGCGTCGCGGCAGGTTCCGGTTTCAGTCCGAACCTGGCCAGCACCCTGGCTTCGCGTTCCGGATCCCCGAAGGCAAGGTTGCCGACCGCACCGGCCAGCTTCCCGAACCGGATGCCCTCAACCGCGCGATCGAATCCGGCCATGGCCCGCACGACCATCTCCCGCCAGCCAAGCAGCACCAGCCCGAAAGACGTGGCCTCGGCGTGCATGCCGTGGGTGCGGCCGACCATTGCGGTCTTCCGGTGTCTGTCGGCCTGGGTCATCAGCGCCTTCTCAAGGGAAGACAGCTCTTCGCGGACATACCCGCAGGCCTGGTTCAACTGGATTGCCGAAACGGTGTCAAGCATGTCCGAAGAAGTCAGCCCGAAGTGCACGAAGCGCGTGACGTCCCCGGCCTGTTCCTCGACGTGGGTCAGGAAGGCTATGACGTCGTGACGCAGCGATCCTTCAAGCTCGTCGATGCGTTCCGGATCCATCTTGACCGAAGCCCTGATCCTTGCAGCGTCGCCGCCGGGCGCGATGCCTTCTTCCTCCAGCGCTTCCAGATAGGCCAGTTCGACTTCAAGAAACGTGTTCCAGCGCCATCCTGAAGACCAGACCTCGCGCATCCTCGGTGTGGAATACCTGTCAATCACGGGTTATCTCCATCTTGCTACGGGATGAAGCGGCCAAGTCGGCCGCGTGCGGTCGTATTGTGCCAGATTTTTACAGTTTGTATTCGGGATCCATGCAGCAGCGCGCACCGTCCGTGGCCTTCGGCTGGAAATGCTTGCCGGCGCTGTAGTCGCAGCCGGAACCGCCGCCGCTGACGTCGCCGCCACGGACTTCACGATCGGTGGTGACTTCGCCGATGTTGCCGATCATGTCGAAAACGCCGTCCTTCGTCACGCACTTCGGGCTGCTTCCGGACTTCTTCAGCGACCCGGATATGTTGCAGTTCGATGCCGCCGGCGCGCCGTTGTTGCACGCCTTCTGCCACTGCTTCGCGGTGCAGAGCTTCTTGCCGGCCTTCTTGCAGGCGGCAGACGCCGAACCGACGCTCATGCCGCCACGTGGCTTGTCGCCGGAAGACAGTTCGTACTTGTCGATGCAGAATGCCACGTCGGAAGGCTTCTTCCCCGAACCGGACGGCACCGAGGAGTCGGTCACGACCAGAGCCATGTCGGACGAAGCGCACATGACCATCTCGGCCATTGCCTTGACCTTGGGCGGCTCAGGCGGTGGCGGGGGCGGCGGGGGCGGGGGCGGCGGTTCGGGTGCCGGGGCCGGGGCCGGGGCCGCCGCCGGGGCCTGTTCCGCGCCGGGCTGTGCCGCGGGGGCCGGCTGGGCCGCCGGTGCAGGTACCGGTTCCGGGGCCTTCGCAGGAACCTGCGGGGCCGGCGCGACGGCCGAGATCGACGGCACGGTTTCGGTCGGGGCCGGGATCTCGCGGTGCAGGCGGCTTGTCAGCAGATAGGCGATGACTGCCAGCAGGACGACGATAACTATGCCCACGAAAAGAAGTGACTTGGGAACCTTTGTTTCGGCCTTCGCCGGCTGGATCATCACCGGCCTTGTCGTGGAAGGCCGGGGCTCGAACTTTTCAGGCGGGGGCGGTGCTGGAGGCGCGACCGCGGGTTCCGGGGCCCTGCGGGGCTGTTCCGCCTGGACCGGCCTGGGCATCGGCTCACGTGGTTCGGGCTTCTTCTGGGATGACTGGTTGCGTCCCTTCTTGCCGTGCTGTCCCTTGCCGCGTCCCTGATCCTGGGCAACCGGCCTGGACCTGCTTTCGGATACGAACTCGATGCCGCCGTCGTCGTCGGCTTCGGGGATGATCGGCGCCTGCCGGCCGTCGTCCTGGAATTCGTCAATTTCCTGATTGTCGGGTTCCGCGGCCTCCGGGATTGCGACCAGATCCTGATCGTCGTCGTCGTAGCGTCTTGATTCGGGTTCAGGAACCAGCGAGGCGACGGTCACTTCATCCAGGGGCGCCACCTCAGTGACCCTGTCGGCCTGGGATGGAAGGCGGATTGCGCGGAAGGAACCGGTCTCGTGCATCCTTCTGACCCACAGGCCTTCCTTCTGGACGTTCGAGAACGCCTCGCGCATGCACGCCGCGAACGCATCGACGGAATCGAACCGCGAGTCGGGATCCAGCGCGGTCGCCGTCGTGAAAAGTTCGTCGAAGCGCTTGGTAAGCCGCGGAACCTGAAGCGACAGCGCCAGGCCGGGCTTGACCGGGCTGATGGCGATCAGTTCGCCCAGGATCAGCCCGACCGCGTACAGGTCGCTTTCGAACATTTCGGTTGTCGGGTCGTTGAGCTGTTCCGGCGCGCGGTAGTAATCGGAAACAGGAATCTGCTCGCCGTCGCGGAGCTTCCGTTCGACAAGGTGCCACGGATCGGAAAGAGCCAGGCGATCCGGAAGCACGAAGAAGTTTTCCGGCTTGATGTTTCCGTGGACGATCCCCTTCCGGTGGAAGGCGCGGACGCCGTTCAGCATCCTTTCGCCGAACCCCTTCAGCTTGGGGACGGGGAAGTGTTCGCCGCCTTCGTCGTGCAGATCCAGGACGGCCCGCAGGGAAAGTCCCTCGACAAGGAGACTGGTCACGAAATGGCGTCCTTCCGAGGCGATGAAGTCATAAACCTTCACCACGTTCGGATCTTCGATCTCACAGGCACGCGAAAGCCGCGCGATGTTCATTGCCGCGAACGGGCCTTCGAAGAGGGCCGGGTTCAACACCTTCAGGGCGACCGAAAGGTCGTTTTCCAGATCCAGAGCCTTGAAGACCGCCCCGGACGGGCCGGCACCCCGACCGAACATGATCCTGTACCGATTTGCGAGCCTGTCCCCGATACCGGGAAGATTGGTGTTAGCTTCCATCCTTCACTCCAGACGATTGACTTGCGCAGTGAACAGTCCCGACGAGGTTATCAGAAACAGATTGTTGAAACAACGCGGGATTTTATGATCCGGGAAGGATGATCATCGACGGGCCCATCGGCCCATCCAGTAGGCGATCCTGAAATCGACGGAAGGAAGCAGCGCGGACCCGTTGCCCTCGCGGTTCGGCCTGTACGGGTTTGACCTCCAGTGATAATTGGACGGGCCAAGCAGCCTCATCGGAATCGGCTGTTCGGCGATCAGGTCGCCATTTCGCCCGACGCAGCCAAGCACGTTCAGGTTCAGCCCTTCCTCGGGGCTGCATTCGGACACTTCCACTTCCGGTTCGTCCGGCGTGCACACCGCTTCGGGGCACAGGATCGATTCGAAGTCCCAGTACGGGGCGTCGTGGAATTCCTTCAGCGTCCGCATCCCGCGGTCGACGGCGTCCGTGTCGAAGTCGCGCCAGCCCCGGCCCCATGCGTGGAACCCGGCGTCCCCGGTCGCGTATATGAAATCGTAGTAACTGTAGCCAATCTCGGCCGCCGGCCTGTCGGAGTCGGGCCTGTCGTAAAACACGCTGCCGATGGAGTTCTGAAGGCGCAGCCGCGCCGGCCAGTTGTCCAGGTAACGCATGCACAGCCACAGCCCGGCGTAGGCCATGTTGTAATTGGAATAATTCGACTTGATGCCCATATCGACGAATTCCCAGCCGTGCTCCACAACGATCCGGTCGAATTCCCTTGTGCCGATCAGGTCGTCGTTAAGCCAGGCGACCACTTCCGGGTCTTCGGTGATGAACGCGAATGCCGCCACGATTCCAAGCGCCATGACCGCGTGGAAGCCGTTCTCCCCGCCAGGCAGGTAAAACTGTCCGTCGAAGTTCTGCGGATTCAGCCAGCCGTGGAAAGTCGTCCTTCCGTCGGCGTCCGGGATTTCCAGGTCATAGCAGTCCGGGGCATATTCCTCGTGGCATCTTACGACCATCAGTTCTTTTGCCAGCAGAAGCGCGTCCGCCTTCAAACGATCCTTGAACGCCGCCGGGATCGAGTCGTCATCGCGGATGACTTCCCACGCTGCCGCCTGCGCCTTAACCCAGCCGATGTACATGTCGCGGCTGACCGAGTCTTCCCATGCGTATTCCGGATGCAGTCCCGACAGGTCGCGACGCCAGGTTCCGTTGTTCTTCACTGCCGGAAGCGGGTTGCCGTCGCCGTCGAAAAGCTCGACCGTTTCGACCTCGTTGTGGGGGATGTCGTTGCGCTGGAACCCGCGCGCAATAACGCCTGGGGTGCCGGTGAGTTCCTGCGCCAGGTGAAGCGCGTCCAGGGACGCAAGCAGGTACTGCCGCGCCCGTTCGACTTCCTGGCACGGATAGCCCTGGTTGCGCAGCACGCCGTAACGATAGGCATTTGCGGCAATCCCGACGCCGGCGTAAAGCCCGGCGACCTTGTGGTTCGTCGTGATGACCTCAAGCGGCTCCTTTCCGTAATAATCCTTGAAATCCCATGAGTCGGATTCCTGGAGGAAGTCCTCGATGGCCTGCCTGTCCGCCGTGTTTTCAAGATCGATGCTGATGTCCTTGTTGCAGTCGAGTCCGGCCGTGACGAATATCTGGTGGGCGCGTTCAATCCTTGTCGCCTTGGCTTCAAGCTCCGCGTCGTACCCTTCCTGGCCCGGGCCGGGGATCAGTCCGACCCATTCGGTTGAAGGTGTGCCGCAGGCAGGCGGCTGGAAAGGAGTCGCCACCAGTCCGTCCGGCGTGGCATCAAACCCGGTGTCGGCAGGTGTCGCGTCGGCGTCTTCGCCCCCGTCCGTCCCGGGAACATCGGTTACGGCGTCCGGATCCATCGTGTCGGTCGAATCGTTCGGCTCAACCGCATCGACGGTGTCGCCACCGTTCGAATCGGGCAGCGAGACATCGACGGTGTCCTGCCACGAGCCTTCATCAAGACCGGGATCCCCGTTTCCGGAGCATCCGGCCCAAGCAGTCATGGTTGCCAGCAGCACGACTGTCCCGACGTTGAATTTCCCTGAGTTCATTGGAACCTCGCATGTGGTTTGCAGCGTGACGCCGCCCGGAAGTCCGGGCCCGACAACGGTATTCAACAGGGATTGCCGCGGGAAGTCAACGCGCGGGATGGCCCTGGACGCGCGCCCGGCGAGGTTGAAGTCGTGGTCAACGATGTCGATTTGAGCGGGATACGGGAGTCGAACCCGCGACCTACAGCTTGGGAAGCTGTCACTCTACCACTGAGTTAATCCCGCGGCACGGAAACAGGGCGATTTTCCACGCCGGCGCACTTCGTGTCAAGCGATCCGTCGTCACGGTCGCCGGATCCCGTCCGCCCGTCACGTCGATCACCTGCCGCGGCAATTCCCGCAGATGCCGAAAATTTCCAGCCGGTGGCTGGTGATTTCAAAACCGTGGGATTCGGCGACACGATCCTGCAGGCGTTCAATCCCAGGATCCTCGAATTCGACGATGGCGCCGCAGTGGACGCAGATAAGATGATCGTGGTGGGAGTCGCCGGCAGAGCCGCATATCGGCTCGAAGCGTGAAAACCCTTCACCGAACTGGCGTTCCCCGGCCAGGCCCGCGTCGCACAACAGCCGCATCGTCCGATAGACGGTGGCTTCGCCGATGCCTGGAAACCGTCGCTTCACTTCGGCTGAAAGGGTCTCTATGCCCGGGTGGCTGCCCATGGAAAAGAATACTTCCGCGATCTGAAGCCTTGCGGGCGTGACCCTGCCGCCACGTTCCCTTATGTATTCGGTAAGGCGCCTTTTCCAGAATTGCCTTGCTGTCATGCTTCCTTCAGACCCGTGTCTCCAAGGCCCGCAATCAGGCCGGTCCCAGGGACGCCCTTACCGTGACCTTCTGTTCCAGAAGCCTGGTCTTGCCTTTGCGGGGCTTCAATTCGACCGAATAGACGCCGGATTCGGCCATGCCCGCGCCGGTCAGTCCGGTCGGCCCGAACGCGCACAGGGATCGGCCCCGTCGTTCGCCGCCGGTCACCCTTCCGTGAATCGACTCGATGGTTGCCTCGCCCTTGACCGCTGCCGAGAAGTCAAGCGCCAGCACACCGCGCCCGCCGGCCCCGTCATCGAGTTTCCATTGACCGGAAAGCACCCCGCCGTCATCCCTTCCGCCCGGCAGGCCTGGAAAGACGCTGCGGCTGGCCGCCCTGGATTCGGAAGGCCGCATAAGGGCCGGATTGAAAGGCGGAATCATCAGGGCCAGGGCTTCGGAAAGCTCTTCCGGCACCTGCCGTCCGTCCTTCGGCCGAATCATGACAAGACCGTCGATCCCCGGTTCGATTGTGAACGTCAGTCCGCGGTAGGTGGCCGCGACGTCTTCCTGAATGTTGTCCCTGGGTTCAAGCGCGACGAAGGTGGATTCGGCATCGGTTATCGAAACGCTGCACGACGCGGCCGTCGAGTCGGTCACCTTCATGGTCAGGCTTGTCGTGGATTTGACAGTTGTCGTCGCCATGCTGGTCGAACGCATGAACACCTGTCGGTCGATCGAAAGCTTCCACGTACCTTCGGGAACTATGGAAAAGGTGTCCGCGGCCGGCGAATCGGCCGCCTGTGCCACGGCCGGCCCCGTCCGCAGGGCTGGAATTGCCGGTGCCGGATCGTCGGGGACGAATTTTTGCGGGGGCTTGCGGGAGCAACCCGCGACTGCAACGATGACGGCGACAATCGCCGCGAATTCAACGAACCGCTTCATAAGGGTGCCTTCCCGGGTGTTCAAGATTACTGGCAGGCATATCCGCCAAGACCGTCCGACAGGCACTGCTGCGCGCCGGAACAGGCGGCGCCGTTGCCGCATTTGCAGACGCCGGCGGTGCAGGTCGATCCCTGCGTCCTGCTGCAAACGACGGGGGGCAGCCCGCAAAGGCACCTGTCGGGAAGGTATTCGGATCCCGAGTCGGTGCAGGTCGCGCCGGTCGCGCACACCACGTCGCCGACGCATTCTATCCCGGTCTGCGACCCGTTGCACAGGTTGATTCCCGTCCGGCACGTATCGGTATCGCTGGAGTCGCACCGCTTTGACTTGTTCGGCCAGTTTTCGTCAGCACTTCCGTTGCAGTTGTTGTCGAACCCGTCGCAATACTCGGTTCCGCTGGGGAAGGTACCGGGCTCGTTGACGCACTCGACGCCGCTTCCGTTGGCCTTGCACGTGTAAGTCCCGTTGGCGCAACTGTCGGGATCCGATCCGTCGCAGGGCAGGCCGAGCGTCGTGAAAGTCTCGTCGGTGAACCCGTCGCAGTCGTCGTCCTTTCCGTTGCACCTTTCCGTGATGTTTGAAATCGCCTCGACGCACTGGGCGTCCGACCCATCCGGTTTGCAAATCCAGGTACTGTTCTGGCACAGGTCGCTGTCGGGGCCGTCGCAAGGTTGACCAAGCTGCCACAGTTCGTCGGTCTGGCCGTTGCAGTCATCATCGACGCCGTTGCACTTCTCGGCACTGTTGTAATCGTCCTGGCAGACAAGCGCGGTTCCGTCGGGCGAACACACCCACATCCCGTTCGCGCAGGTGTCCGGGTCGCTTGAATCGCACGAACCGCCCAGTAAAAGGAACTGGGGCTCCTTGTCGGTCTGGCCGTCGCAGTCGTCGTCCTTGTAGTTGCACAACTCGGTCGCGCCGGGATAGATGTTCGGGTTCGAATCGTTGCAGTCGCCGCCGGCGGTCGCAACGAACCCCGTTACCTGTCCCGAATAGCACAGGCACCTCGAGGAACCGACGCCGAAAAGATCCCCGTCCCCGCTGAACCAGTAAGGCTTGCAGCCCGACGAGCCTTCCTCGTCGGTCGCTCCGTCGCAGTCGTTATCGACCGAGTCGCCGCAGGTTTCGACGAAACTGCCGGTTTCACTGGAGCAACTGGCGTTCTTGCCATCGGGGTTGCACACCATGACGCCGTTCTTGCACAAGTCGTCGTCCGGGCCGTCGCATGCCTGGCCGACCGACCATGTTTCGTCGGTGTTGCCGTCACAGTTGTTGTCCAGGCCGTCGCACTTCGTTTCGGCGCCCTGTTCGAATCCGGCCACGGCCGAATAGTTGCATGCCCACGAACCGCCGACGCATGCCGACGTGACAAGGGAAGGCAGGCATATTCCGGCCGTCCGGCACGACGACAGATCCTGGGGAATGTCCTCGTCGGTGAATCCGTCGCAGTCGTTGTCGATGTTGTCGCACTTTTCGGTCGTCGCCCCCGGCTCGGTTCCGTTCGGCATCGTCGAACACGTTGCCACCAGGTCGGTTGGCGAACAGACCACCGTCCCGCCCGCGCAGTTTCCATCCGCGACGCAAGGCTGGCCCATCGCGATTCCGCGCCAGGTAAGCCCCTCGTCGGTACTTCCGTCGCAGTCGTTGTCGAGCATGTCGCAGGCCTCGGCGACCGCCTGGGGGGTGGTGCCGTCCGCATTGGTTGAACAGGTGGCCTTCACCGAGTCGGCCGTGCACACGACTTTCCCCGCGCCGCACTGTCCGATTCCGTCGCAGTCGCCCCCGACCGCGGTACCCAGGTAAAGGAAGCCTTCGTCCGTCTGTCCGTTGCAGTCGTCATCGACTCCGTTGCACTTTTCGGTCGTGGCCTGCTGTTCCGGATCCTCGTGGCAGACCACCCCGTTTCCGGCCTGGTTGCACACGGTCTTCCCGAAGGCGCACAGATCCGGGTCGTCGCTGTCGCACGGGAGTCCGACGGCGAAATCCTCGTCGGTCAGCCCGTCGCAGTCGTCGTCAACCTGGTTGCACGTTTCGACGATGTCCTTGATCCATTCGTTGTTGCACACGACGCCCAGTGTGTCCGCCGAGCACGTGAACGATCCGTTCTTGCATTGATCGTTGTCGGGGCCGTCGCAAAGTTCACCGATCGGGAAGTCCTCGTCGGTTCTTCCGTCGCAGTCGTCGTCAATCCTGTTGCACTTTTCGGTGATGTTCTCGATGGTCTCGGGCCCGCATTCGACACCGGTGCCGTCGGCCTTGCACACGAGTATTCCGTTTTTGCAGCGGTCGTAGTCCGGGCCGTCGCATGCGTCGCCCTTCCCGAAACCTTCGTCGGTCTGTCCGTCGCAGTCGTTGTCCTGGTTGTCGCACCGCGTTTCGTCGGCCTGGAATTCGGGCACGACCGTGTAGTCGCATTCCCACTGGCCCGCCACGCATTCGGCCGGGATCGGCAGGCCGCGGCAGACGCCGGCCCGCAGGCAGTCCCACTCGGTTCCCACCAGATTGTCGTCGACCCTGCCGTCGCAGTCGTCGTCAAGCCCGTTGCACCACTCGCGCCTGTCCCGTGGGTTTGAGCCGTCCGGATTGACCGAGCAGACCGCCTTCAGTGTCGAAGGGTTGCACTCCACGTGCCCGATGCCGCACTCGCCGATGCCGCGGCAGAGGCTGCCCAGCGCAAGGCCGTACCACATCATGCCGTTGTCGATCCGGTTGTCGCAGTCGTTGTCGATGCCGTCGCAGGTTTCCGGCTGTGCCTGGCTGTCCGGTCCGTCCCAGTTTGTCGAGCATGTCGCGCGGACGCCATCGACGCTGCACACCACCAGCCCCGGCCCGCAGATTCCCCACCCTTCGCATTCCGAACCGATCGCCAGTCCCTCGTGCTGGAAATCCTCGTCGGTAAGTCCGTCGCAGTCGTTGTCGATACCGTCGCAGACCTCGACGATGTCTTCCCGCAGTTCCGGCCCGCAGACGGTCGCGCTTCCATCCTCGGAACACACGAACCTGCCGTTCCTGCACTGATCCGAGTCCGGTCCGTCGCACGGCAGTCCCAGGTCGCGGAAGACCTCGTCAGTCCTGCCGTTGCAGTTGTTGTCAATCCCGTCGCACATCTCCTTTGCCGGGAGAACCTCCGGGACGCACATGATTTGAGGCGAAGCGCCCTTGAAATGGACGCAGACCTCGGCGCCGATCCGGCAGATCCCTTCGTTGCTGCCGCACGTGACTTCCGGATTCGTTCCCGGATTGCCTTCGTCCGTTATCCCGTCGCAGTCGTCGTCGATGCCGTTGCATTCCTCGGGAGCCCAGGGATACCTGAACGAATTGTTGTCGTCGCAGTCTTCGAACGACGCGTAACGGTCGCCGTCGCGATCCACAATGGAGTCGCATGTCGTATCGACGCCGGAACAGTCCTGGTCGATGCTGTCGCCGCACTTGTCCGGGAAGCCCGGCCTTACGGTCGGATCTTCCTCGTCGCAGTCGGTTCCGCCCTGATCCCTGTCGAAAGCCCCGTCGAAGTCGTAATCGACCGGGTTGCACTTGGCGGTCATCCCGTTGCAGTCCCAGTCGCAGGCGGCAAGCGCGTCTTCCTTGCTCATCCTGTAATCGCAGCACGGTTCGATGGCCCACGGCCTTACTTCGGATCTGGTGTCGTCGCAGTCGGCCGGCGGCAGATAGCCGTCGCCGTCGAGGTCGGTCGGGAAGCAGTTCCCGTCGGTGATTCCGTCGCAGTCCTGGTCGATTCCATCACCGCATGTATCGACAAGATCGGCCAGCGCGAACGGCTCGATGCACTCGATTCCAGTTCCCGCCAGGTTGCATTCGTTCACGCCGTTGGCGCACTGATCCAGGTCGTCGCCGTCGCACGCCAGGCCCTTGCCCGGGAAGTCTTCGTCCGTCGAACCGTCGCAGTCGTTGTCCAGGTCGTCGCAGATTTCGTCTTTCGACGGCTTCGAGCCGATGCATTCGAGGCCCGCGAACGTGTCGTACCGCACGCAGACCCATATTCCGGCCAGGCATTCGCCTTCGTCCAGCCCGCACCTGGAACCGCCGTTGACCGCGATCGTCCCGCCGCCGGGATTGGAGGGATCGACCGCCAGCCCGCCCGGGTTGCCGTTGTCGGTGATTCCGTCGCAGTCGTTGTCGATGAAGTCGCATATCTCCATGGCGCCGGGATGACGTCCGGGATCCTGGTCGTCGCAGTCCATCGAGCCCACGTAGTGGTCGCCGTCGGGATCGAACGGCCCGACGCAGCCCGGTTCCGAATCCGCGTAGCAGCAGTGCAGATCCCCGTCGCCCATGCAGTCGTTGTCCAGGCCGTCGTCGCATTTTTCGGGCGCCCCGGGATGAACGGCCGCGTTGCCGTCGTCGCAGTCCCGCATCGCCGGATCCGCGTGGGGATTCGAGTAGCCGTCAAAATCCCGGTCGTTAATGTCGCACGCGGTCACCGCCCCGTCGCAGTTCCGGTCGCACCTGGCGATGGCCTGGGGTGAGGATGCCACGGCGGGCGGACAGCACGGCTCGCGTGCGCCGGGGTAGAAAGCCGAGTCGTAGTCGTTGCAGTCGCCTTCGAAGGCCTTGACGCCGTCACCGTCCGCGTCCGCGATTTCGCAATCCTCGTCGGTGGTTCCGTCACAGTCGTCATCGCGGCCGTTTCCCGATCCGGATCCGCAGTTTTCGGTGGTTGCCAGGTAAGCCGTGCTGCAAGTGGCCCCCGACGTTCCAAGGCATTGAACCTTGCCGCCGGCGCAGGCCCCGATGCCGCAGGCCGCGCCGATTTCCTTGCCGGACTGATCCCAGTCGGTCCAGCGGAAGTCCTCGTCGGTGGCGCCGTCGCAGTCGTTGTCCTTACCGTCGCAGGTTTCGTCAGCCGGCACTGCCGCCGAGCATGGAAGCCAGCCGACTTCCGGATAACAGGCCAGGGTTCCTTCGCAGGTTCCCGAATCGTTGACAACGCGGCAGGGCTGTCGTGCCTGGGCCAGTTCAAAGACGCAGTCGCAGCCGCCGGCCGCGGGCTGACACTGGGCCCGGAATTCCGGAAGTATTGTTTCGTCGCCAAGAACCTTGCATTCGAATCCGTATGGACACCGGCTGTCGGCGCCTTCGCACGGCACGGTGCAGAAGCTGTTTCCGCCCGCCATCTTCAGGCACTGGGCGCCGGCTATCAGGCAGTCGGAAGCCGATTCGCAAGGGAAGCACAGGCCGTTCTCGAACGGCTCGCACCGGGTCTCGAATCCATCAACCGTGATCGCGTGGTTCATGCACGCCATGCCGGCCGGACACTTCAGTCCGCACGGGCCGGTACAGACCTTCCGGACTTCGGTTCCGCTTGAAACCATGACGACGCATTCGCCGTCGATGCATTCCAGATCGCTTTCGCACGCGTTGCCGACGGTGTATTCGACAACTTCGCCGTCGTCGGTTCCGGTGTCCTCAATCGTTTCAAAAGACTCCTCGGAATCCGCGTCGGCGGCATCGGATGTCAGACCGTCGTCGGCTTCAACACGGTCGCCGGTATCGGCGGCGTCCGGATCGCCGGCGTCCGGGAGTTCCAGATGGGCGTCCATTCCGGCGTCATCCACGACATCCTGTCCGGCAACGCAGGAAGCATCGACGCAAAGGAATCCGTCTGGGCAGTCCTGACAACCTGGAACATCTGCGACAGGCGCCAGCTGCGTGCACCCCGGAATCACCAGGGACAGCCCGAAGGCGACAATCAAGTTTCTGAATTGCATCGGATATTCCCGTTTCGAAACCTTTATGGCCGCACAATTCTATCAGAAATAACCTGTTCCAAGGAAACTGCAATATAGTCATGTCATCCCGATTCGGGTCGGCGGCCGTTACCGAAGGCCGTCCGCCGTGCCCTGGATGGAAGGAAATTGGCAGAAGAATTCGGCGATGTGATCGTTGCCCCGGCCTCAGGCGCCGGAAGTTGCGCGGTTTCGGTCATCAGGTTGTCCGGCGCAGGTTCGGCCCGCCTGGTTTCCCTTCTTTGCGAAGGCGGATGCGACGAGGGACATGACCAGGCTTCGGGCCGACGCGACAGGTTTCTTCGGCTGGCGTGGCTTCGTCACCCGTCATCGGGACGCAGGCTTGACCAGGCGATGGTCGTGACTTTCGCGGCCGGGGCCTCGTTCACCGGCGAGGAGTCGGCCGAAATTTTCTGTCACGGCGGTCCCGTCATAGTTGATTCAATCGTCCGGGCGTGCCTTGACCTTGGCGCCCGTCATGCCGGCCCGGGCGATTTTACCCGCCGGGCCCTTGCATCCGGCCGGATTGATCTCGTGCAGGCCGAGGCGGTATCCCTGCTTTCCGGCTCCGAAAGCGATGCGGCGACCGACGTCGGTCTGGAAGCGCTGGCCGGTCGCCCGTCCGAACAGGTTTCGGCCCTTTCCGAAAGGCTTCTGGACATTCTTGCCGAGTACGACGCGTCGATGGATTTCGATTCGTCGGACGGGGTTTACGTCGATCTTTCCCCATTGCCCGCGATGCTTTCCGAAGTGGCCGCCACCATGGATTCCTGGCTTGAATCGGCGCGCGCGGTCAGGCCGGCCGTAACCGGTTTCCGGGTGGTGCTCGCAGGTCCGCCGAATGTCGGGAAGTCAACTCTTTTCAATGCGATTGCCGGATCCGACCGCGCGATCGTTCATGAAAGGCCAGGCACCACAAGGGACGTCATCACCGAAAGGCTGGTGCTTTCAGGCGTCGGCTGTCTGCTGTTCGACACGGCCGGTATCCGCAACTCGGACGACGACATCGAGGCCGAAGGCGTCAATCGCGCCTTCAGTGCTGCCGCCTCGGCCGATCTTCTGCTTCACGTCGTCGATTGCGCCGGGAATTCGCCGGCTCTTCCGAAGTTGCTGTCAGTCACCGTCAGCGGCGCCGCATCCCACGCCCTGGTGCTTGCCAGGGCCGACCTTTGCGCCCGTCCGCCTGAAATCGCCGCCCCCGGGATTCCCGTGTTCGTGGTCAGCGCCAGAACCGGACAGGGAATCCCCGAACTGACGGCGTTCATTTCCGATCAGGCCCGCAAGGCCGTCGCTTCGGCATCCACGGTATCGGCCGTCGTATCCGGCGAACGCCAGGTTCAGGCGGTGGCGATGGCGCAAGACAGCGTGCGGAAGGCCGTCGAGGCCGGCATGTCGTCCGCGCCGGCCGAGGTGACCGCGTCGCTGGTCAGGATGGCCGTGCAGTCGCTGGGAGAGGTCACGGGGGCGTCCATCACGGATCAGGTTCTTGATCGGATTTTTTCACGGTTCTGCATCGGCAAGTGACGGCCTGTCCCGGGTCGTTTCGCGCAGCAGGCATACAGGTTGATGGAGTCGGTGCCGCGCCGGACGGGCAGGTTCGACGCCGTTGCGGCGGGCGATTGTTTTCACGGTTCGGTGGCGCGCCGAATTGGCGTGGCTGGTTTCACTGGAACAGGTCGTCTTCGATCAGGTTTTCTATGAATGCCTTGATGGCTTCGAGGTCGTCTTTTCCAACCCTGGAAAACTTCACGCCCATCCCGGGGGTGCCCTCCCTGGCGTTCGTTCTCCACCAGACGACTTCGGCGCTTATTGAAAGCGGTTCCGAGTCCGGTTTAAGGTACATTCGAAGCGTTACCGGGGTTCCCGGCGGCGCGGGGCTGTCGGTGTTGATGAATGCGCCCCCGGAACCCATGTTCAGCATCAGGACTTCGGTCTCGTCCAGGTTCAGGTCGTTCTTGAAAACGCAGAAAATCCGCGTGTGGAATCTTGATTGAGTTCTTTTTTCGGCTGCCAAGATGAACCCCTTTGCGAGTCGGCCGCCATCTTCCCGTGGGTGGCCGGTCAGGCACATCGGCAAGCATAATCCACGCAGGCCGTCTTATCAACGGGCCAGTACCAGCAGCCCGACCCCGAACGGGGCGGGGATCTTCCACATCAGGCGCACCTCGATCGATGCGATCGCCGAAACCAGATGGCTCGCAAGCCCGAGTCTGGCCGTCGTATCGCTGCCACGCCCATCGCCCGCGCCGTCCGCCGGCCGGAGAATCCTCGAAACAATCCGTGCCGCCGCGGTTGGGGGATACATAATCGGGTTTGTCCAGATGATTTTTTGCGGCGTGAACCCGTTTTGTTCAAGCAGTTCGATGAAATCCCTGCGTGAGTAACGCCTGACGTGATGAAGCGCCCTGTCGTGATGGTTGTACATGAACTGGTGGCACGGAACCAGCACCACCAGTGGTCCGCCGGGCTTCAGCACGCGGCGGATTTCCGCCACCGCCGCGCCGTCGTCGTCGATGTGCTCCAGTATGTGGCTGGCAATCACCGCGTCGAACGTCCGATCCGCGAAAGGCATTCTGGTTGCGTCGGCCACCACGACCTTCGCGCCGGATATCCTTTCGGCCATTTCCGCCGCAAGCGGGCTGGCGTCAAGTCCGGTGAATCGGCAGGTCCCGGCCAGGCTCTTCATTGTTCCGCCGGTTCCGCAGCCGACGTCGAGGACGTGCCATTCCGGGCGGACTCCGACCGACTCAAAGCTTTCCCGGATTATCGTCCTCAACTGGATGAACCAGGGGTGGACGTCTTCCGCCGCCGCCATGAGCTCGTATTCCCTGGTCTCCATCCAGCCCCCCGGAATTGATTTGGATACCGGCCCCTCCCGGGCCAGGGCAGATCACTGCTGCAAGGCGCAGGATATCACGAACGCAAAATGGCCCGCCATGTATAGATGAGATCCCCGGAATCCATCAGCGGCCGCGTCGGGCCGTCCGGGAAGTGGTGGGTGGAGGTGCCCCGCCTGAATCGTCTGGAGACAATGAATTGAAACCCATTTTCCAAACAGGTGGGGTGTCACGGTAACCGCTTCAGGCTTCCTGCCGGGATTGGCTGGCATGCACACGGCGGTCAGGGGCGACGCCCGGATTTCAAAGCAAGGGATTCAACCAAAAAAGTGATTGCCTCCCGCGCATTCCGCAGGGCACCTGAAGCCAGTATAAGACCTTGTTCCCGATGATGCAAACCGGTTCGGGGAAATGCAGGTTTAATCAGGGTTTGCCGGTGTTTTCGCGATGCGTTGAAACGGACGCCGCGATATCGCGGCGGAACTGGATTCCCGCGAAGTCGATCCGATCCATTGCCCGGTACGCAAGTTCGCGGGCGGCGGCGAAGTCGTCCGCCAGCGCGGTAACCGCAAGCACCCGTCCCCCGGAGACGACCGGCATTGAATCCGGGCCCTTTGAAGTGCCGGCGTGATAAATGAAGACGTCGGGTATCGATGCGGCGTCCCGAAGGCCGGAAATCGCCTGGCCTGTCGAGACCTTGCCCGGGTAGCCCGGCGCCGCGGCGACCACGCAAACCGCCACGCGGCTGTCGAAATCGAAAACAGCTTCCTCGAGCCTGCCGGTGGCCGTCGCGATCATCGTCGCGGCCAGGTCGCCGCGGAACCTTGTCAGAACCGGCTGCGTCTCGGGGTCCCCGAACCTGCAGTTGAACTCGAGCACCTTCGGCCCGTCCGCAGTCATCATCAGGCCGGCGTAAAGAACCCCGCGGTATTCGATCCCGCGTCGCGCCAGTTCGTCGATAACGGGCCGCATGACCTTCTCGACAAGTTCCGGGCTGTTGTCCGGCCCGACCAGCGGCGTCGGGCTGTATGCCCCCATCCCGCCGGTATTCGGTCCCCTGTCGCCGTCGAAGATGCGCTTGTGGTCGCGTGCCGAGGCAAGCGGCCTGATCGTCCTGCCGTCGGTCAGGCACATGAACGAGGCTTCCTCGCCCTGAAGGAATTCCTCGATCACCAGCATGTCGCCGGCGTCGCCCATCGTCCTGTCCGCCATGAAGGATCTGGCGGCGTCAAGGGCCTGATCCCTGGTCATGGCGACGACGACCCCCTTTCCGGCGGCAAGTCCGTCAGCCTTGACCACCACCGGCACCGGACATGTGGACAGGTGATCAAGGGCCGCGTCCAGATCGGTAAAAGTATGCGTCCGCGCCGAAGGCACGCCGGCCGCATCCATGATCTCGTGGGAAAACGCCTTCGAAGCCTCGAGCCGGGCCGCTGCCGCGACCGGTCCGAAAACCGTTACGCCGGCCTCGACGAGCCTGTCGGCAAGCCCGGCGGCCAGGGGGATTTCCGGACCGACGGCAACGAGATCGAACCTTTCGGCGGCGGCGAAGCGGACGATGGCATCGACGTCGGTCGGCTTGATCGGGATCGGTGTGGCGACTTCGTCCGTTCCCGCGTTTCCAGTGGTGATGAAGACGGTTGCCCCTGGACTCTGGGCCAGCTTCCGGGCCATTGCGTGCTCGCGCCCGCCGTTACCGACAACCAGGATTTTCATGCCCGGGACTCCTTCAGCAAAAGAAATGGCATGGATCTCGTCCGGCATCCGTCAGTGGCGGAAGTGCCTGGTGCCCGTGAAGACCATGGCAAGCCCCATCCTGTCGGCCGCGTCGATGACTTCCTGATCACGGATTGAACCGCCCGGCTGGGCGATGGCCGTGGCCCCGGCCTTCGCGATTTCCTCGACCCCGTCGGCGAACGGGAAGAAGGCGTCGGAACCGACCACCGTGCCGTTCAGGTCGATCTTGCGGTCGGCCGCCTTCATGACGGCAAGCCTGGCGGAATCGACGCGGCTCATCTGTCCGGCCCCGACCGCGCCGGTCCTGTCGTTGAAGCAGAACACTATCGCATTGCTCTTGACGTGCTTCGAAACCTTCCATGCGCACTCGAGGGCGTCCCACTCTTCCCGGGTGGGCTGGCGTTTCGTCACCACGCGGGCGCCTGAAACCTCGTTTGCGGGCGGGTCGTTGTCCTGAACGAGCATGCCGCCGCTGACCTGCTTGAAAACCAGATCGGGCATCGGCTGGAAGAAGTCGTCGCCCATTTCCATGACGCGAAGGTTCTTCTTCTTCGCGAAGAAGTCGCGTGCCCCGGCGGTCAGGCTGGGGCAGATGATAACTTCATAGAAGTGCTCGTTCAGGCGTTCGGCCAGCTTTTCATCGACTTCCCGGTTCAGCGCCACGATTCCGCCGAAAGCGGAAACCGGGTCGGTCGCCAGGGCCTTTTCATACGCGTGGTGAAGGCTTTCCCGATCCCAGCCGAAGCCGGCGGGGTTGGTGTGCTTGATGATGCTGACGGCCGGCCTGTCATCGAACTCGCGCACAAGCGCCCAGGCAGCGTCCATATCGACGTAATTGTTGTACGAAAGTTCCTTTCCCTGAAGCTGTCGCGCACCGATCATCCCCTTCGGGACGGTTCCGGCGGGGACATACACCGCGGCCCTCTGGTGGCCGTTTTCGCCGTAACGCAACTCGCTGACCTTCACCCCGCCCGTGAAGGCGACGTCGGGCAGCGCGCCGTCGATCCTGCCGAAGTGTCCCGCGACCGCCATGTCGTATGCGGCCGTCATGGCGAATACCTTCACCATCAGCCGTCGGCGGGTCTGGTCGGACGTCTTTCCGTCCCTGGCCAGTTCTTCAAGCACCGGCTTGTAGTCGGCGTGGTCAACGATGACCGTCACGCGATCCGAATTCTTCGCCGCCGCCCTGATCATGGACGGGCCGCCGATGTCGATCTTCTCGATGGCCTCGGCCTCGGTCACGCCGGCTTTCGCGATGGTCGCCTGGAACGGGTAAAGGTTGACCGCGACGATGTCGATCATCTCGATGCCGAGATCCGCGATTGTCTTCCTGTGGTCTTCCGTGTCCCTGGCGAGAATGCCAGCCATCACCGCGGGGTGAAGCGTCTTGACCCGGCCTTCCAGGCACTCCGGGAATCCCGTCACGTCCGAAACGTCCGTCACCTGCAGGCCTTCCTCGCGAAGGGTCTTCGAGGTGCCGCCGGTCGAAATTATCTGGTAGCCCAGGGCAACCAGGCCACGTGCGAAATCGACCACGCCCGTCTTATCGGAAACACTGATTACTGCGCGTTTCATTCAAAAAACCTCGCTGACGCATGAAAAAGATGGACAGTCCGGCTACTCGCCGGTCTTCTTGATGAGAGTGATGTTATCGAACAGCACGATGCCGGCGTCGTTGCGGTTGTCCTGTTCCTGGAACCTGATCCGCAGGCCGATTGCCTTAGCGTGGGCGGGGTCGAAGAATTCGTGCAGGGTGTCGGAAATCTTGAATTCCACGCGCTGCCAGTCCTTTCCCGCGACGATGTTCTTCGTCGGGCTGACATATCCCTGCAACTGGCTTCCGTAGGGATCCAGTTCGGTCAGGTGCAGTTTCAGGTTATGTTCCTTGTCGTCGCCCGACTTCACCATCGCCGCGATTCTGTCGTACGGACGCAGATCGAAGAACTGCGGATAATTCTTGATCAGCTTGCCCTTGACCTTCTTTTCGACGTACGGCATCAGGTATTCGTAGGTACCGCATTCCGAGGTTTCGGTCGGCATGCTGTAAGTGACCTTCAGGACATTGTTCTGTCCGTCCCTGACCTGTTCCAGGCGGCACTTTCCACCGTTGAACCCGACGTCGCCCCACTCACCGTCCTGCAGGTTCCGGTTCAGGTTTTCCTTTTTGCCCGGTTTGCCGGTCTTCGGATTGATCGGCGCCTCGACAAGGTCGGCCGGCTTTTCGTAATCGTTGACGATCAGCCAGTGTTCCGGGGTCGGCGACGGCCACACCGGCTCGGGAGCCTTGACCTCGGCGGGCGGCTGCACGGCCACCGGGGCCGGTGCCGGTTCGGCGGCCGGTGCCGGTTCGGCGGCCGGTGCCGGTTCGGCGGCCTTCCGGGAACACCCGGCCGACATCAACGCCGTTGCAGCAACAGCCATCACGAGAAGGATCCCGACCTTGAAAACGTTCATCTGAGCCTCCTGCAAAACTTTCCGGTCAACGCCGGGCGGCCTTGACCACCTCGAATCATGGCACGATTATATGGGGCATGAAAACTGTGACAACCCATCAAATTCGCAAGTTGCTCTGGCTGGTTCTCGACAGCGTCGGGATCGGCGCCCTGCCTGATGCGCATCTTTACGGCGACGAAGGCTCCAACACGCTTCTTCATTCGGCACTGGCTGTCGGCGATTTTCGGATGCCGCACCTGGCGAGGCTGGGACTTGGTCACCTTGTCGATGTGCCCGGCATTCCCCGGGAGCCCGGACCGGACGGCCACTTCGCCCGTCTGGCCGAAAGGTCGCCGGGAAAGGACACCACGACCGGGCACTGGGAAATGGCCGGCCTGGTGATGAAAGGGGCATTCAAGGCCTTCACCGATACCGGATTTCCGCCTGACGTAATTGCTGAATTTGAAAGGAGAAGCGGTTTCAAAACGATCGGGAATTATTCGGCGAGCGGCACCGACATCATCCGGGATCTGGGGCCGGAACACGAAAGGACCGGCAGTCTGATCGTGTATACATCGGCCGATTCGGTGTTCCAGATTGCCGCCCATGAGGACGTGGTTCCCCTTGAACGTCTTTATTCCGCCTGCATGGTCGCCAGGGAAATACTGGACGCCCACAACGTCGCCAGGGTCATCGCCAGGCCGTTCGTCGGCAGTCCCGGTTCCTATACAAGGACTTACAACCGCCGCGACTTCTCGATGACCCCTCCCGGCCCGACGGTTCTGGACATGCTTTCCGGCGCGGGCATCCCGGTAGTCGGAGTCGGCAAGATTCACGACATCTTTGCGGGAAGGGGCGTCACCGAATCGATTCACACCGAAGGAAACCGCGATGGGCTGATCCAGTCGATCCGGCAGATCAGGGATCTCGATCGTGGACTGGTTTTTACCAACCTGGTCGATTTCGACATGGTGTGGGGCCATCGCCGCAATGCCGAAGGATACGCCGCCGGCCTGATGGAAGCCGATTCGTTCGTTCCAGGGCTGATGGAGGCCGTAGGCCCGGAAGGCATGCTTATCGTTACCGCGGATCACGGATGCGACCCGACCGCCGCGTGGTCAACCGATCACACCAGGGAATATGTCCCTTTCCTGGCCTGGCATCATGGGATTGCCCCCGGTTCAGGTCGCGATGTCGGCCCGAGGACGACGTTCGCCGATATCGGCGCGACCGTCGCGGCCCTTTTCGGCGTCGGCCCGACCGTTGACGGCGATCCGATGGATCTTTCCTGATTTATTGCTTGCGGCCCATCAGTTCCGCAACGACGTCGTCGAGCGGAACATCCGTTCCTGCGAGGTAGGCGAACAGGAAGAACAGGACGTCCGCCGCTTCCCAGGCTATCTCGTCCCTTGTGCCGGCCTCCAGCAGCTCGCGGACTTCCTCGTTCAGCTTGCGCGGAATGCGATCCTCGCGTTCGAACAGGAAGGACGTGTACGAACCCGGCCTCGGTCGTTCCTTCAGTCCGTGAATGATGTCGAATAGCCGCTGCAGGCCGAATTCGCGACCGCCGGGACCGAAGGACGAGTACGAAAATCTGGTTCCGTTCTGTTCTGGCGGCCTTACGACGAACATCAGAGCCGCCCTTTCCTCGTCCGGAATTACCCGCAGCAGCCGGCCGACGCCGGTCGAAAGGTCGCTGTGGACGCCGTTCCGACCGCAGTATCCGGACGTTCCCCTGATGATGCTGTCCGACAGGCTCCGGGGAGACGACCAGGCCACCCGCAGAACCTGGCCGTACTTGTCGACGGCCACGGTTGGAATCAGGCCTTCGTGGAAGTTCAGGCTTCTGATGAAGGCGTCGGCATACACCCGAATGTCGCCGTCGTGAACCACCGCGTCGATTCCGAGTTCGTCGAATGCCGGCGTGTCGTCGGCGGTCAGTGTCGGGTGCCTTACCCACAGGCAGGAACCGGCGGCGTCGCGGAAGCGTCGAATCGTATCGAGCGGGAGCTGGTTGACCTCTTCCGGGGACCAG
Organism: Deltaproteobacteria bacterium; assembly: GCA_029555025.1. Classification (GTDB taxonomy): domain Bacteria; phylum Myxococcota_A; class UBA9042; order DTJE01; family DTJE01; genus JAGOFO01. The sequence continues at coordinate 37,758 of JAKPTZ010000108.1, read as the reverse complement.
TCAACGTCGATCATGAAGCCGGATACCCATGGGGCCAGGGAGTTCATCTTGTCGGTCATCTTCTGCACGACGGCGCTGACATCCGCGTACTGCCGGTAGTTGTCGGGATCCAGCGCCACGACCGTCCGATCCCGGGGCATCCTGGACAGGGTCTCGAAAGGCGTTGCTTCTTCAATGACGACTGTCGTGACGCCCGCACGCACCAGCGTCTCGACCGGGTCGGGAGTGCTTATTCCCCCGCGCACGGCGATTACGACGGCGCGACACAGGCCTTTCAGCCACGGAAGGAACGACGGGGAATCCGGGATGCCTTCCGGGAAGAAAAGCAGCGCCCTGCCGACGCGTCCGGCTTCCTCGATGGACTGGGCAAGCCTTGTCGCCTCCGAGGTGTCAAATTGTCGGGAATCGATTTTGAAGAACGAAACAATCATCTGAAATCACCGGGTTTTCCAGGAACGGCCGGCAGCCTTCACCAAAAGATGCGCGATTCGGTGCTGCCAGGGCACACGTGGTATTATCACATCCGTTTCAAGTTGTAACCTCGGATCGGGAGGGCCAGGGCATGAGTCGTGAATTGCTGGTCTGCATATGGACGGCATGCCTGGTCGCAATGGTTTCGTGCACTGCGGCCGACAACGTTACCGATTCGGTGGTTGAACCGGACGTGCCGGTCGGAACCAGGTGCGTCAGTTCATTCCAGTGTGATGACGACGACCCATGCACTGTCGAACGCTGCGACAGGGGGCTTTGCAGGATTGATCCGATTGTCTGCGACGACAACGACACGTGCACAACGGATTCCTGCGCCGACGGCGGATGCGTCTTCGAAAGGACGCCGGGCTGCTGCGGTTCGGATGACGACTGCGACGACGGTGACCCATGCACGAAGGACGACCGGTGCGACCTGAAGACGAGGACGTGCCGGATCGCGGCTCCGATTGAACCATGCTGCCGTTCCCATCTGGACTGCGACGACGGTGACGTCTGCACCGTCGATACATGCCAGGAGAATCTCCTGTGCTCGCACAGGTGGGACAAGTCGGGTTCCGGCGCCGGGATCTGCTGCACGCTTGAAACGGATTGTGCCGATGCCAACAGATGCACCAGGGATTATTGCCGGATAACCGATGAGTCCGCGTCGCCGCCCACCGGCGTCTGCGCCCGCGAAATTCTCTGCTGCAAGCGCGACAGGGACTGCCAGCAGACCGATGCCCCATGCATGCAGGGCGTCTGCGTCATACCGTCCGGCCAGGACGACGGCGAGTGTGACTATCAACGGATTCCGGACTGCTGCGAAACGTCGTCCGACTGCTTGGCCGAGCCGTGCCTTTCGGCAACCTGTGACGACGGAAGCTGCAGTTTCGACGCGATTCCAGGTTGCTGCACGGACGATGAACAGTGCGGCGATGAATGCCTTTTCTGCAACAGGGGTGCCCTGCCGTCCGGAACGTGCGAGCGCAGGACCGATTCCAACTGCTGCGAGCCTGTCGTGTATTCGCGGGATTTCGAAGGCGATTTCGGCATGGAAGTCGTTCCGATGCCGGGCCCTGGCTATTCGCCGTCGCCGGAATGGCACGTCTCCACGCGCCGGTCCGGTTCCGGAACCAGTTCCATGTTCTTCGGGGATGAGGAAACCGGTCTGTGTCGCGGCGATTCAAGCATGAAAACCGGTTCAAGGGCGGTGACAGGCCCGATCAAGCTGATGATGACAAGGTCGCCGCATCTGCGGTTCATGATGTGGAAGAACACCGACGAGTTCAGCAGGTTCAATGACGTGGTTTCCGTATATGTCAGAACCACGGGTGGCGAAACAAAGGTGTTTTCGACCAGCCAGATGGAGAAATTCAACTCCGGCGACGGATTTGTGGAGTTCCCGCCGGCCGCTGAAAGCGCGGTTTCCCTTGAACAATGGGACGATCAGGTCGTCCAGCTTGTTTTCGAATACGATTCGGTGGTTTATGCTTCGGCCCCCTATGAAGGCATTTATATTGACGACATAGTGGTTTCGGGGACTTGTGACGATCGGGGAGTCGCTCTTCATGACTGATTCTTCAAACGGGGTTCCGGATCACATGGACGACGCGGACGGGCCGCCGGATTCCATGCCCGATCCGGGCGGCGACCGGGACGAAGGCGTGGAATCCCCGCCGGACAGTCCCGGCTGGGAAAGGACAAGGTCAACCATCCAGTTGAAGGCGATGCAGGCGGCGGTGCAACTCGGTGACGCGGTGGGCGGCACCGGCGAGGCGATTTCGTCCAGGGTCAGGAACGACGCCGGTCGCGTCCGTCGGGTCACGGATCTTTTCAGCCAGGGCGTTGTCGGGCTGATGCTTGCCCTGCATCTTGGCGGAACCGCGGTCCTGAGCGGGGTCGTGTTTGCCGAGGCCTTTCCATACGCGTACATGTACGTTTTCATGGGGCTGCTTCTGTGGCTTGTGCTGACCATGCGTTTCCTGGCGCTGAAGGCCGGTCGGCGCGCGGCCGCATTCCGCTCGCTCGTGGTCAACCTCCTGTTGACGGCGTTCTGGACGTACGTGCTGCTCGACCAGATTCCGGGGCGGCCGGTGGTAGAGGGCGCCCTCCGGTTCAGGACCGACATGCACCTGATCTGGGTATCGATCGCGATGTACCTGCTGGCCCAGGCCGGCATGGTCGCGCACGGGGTAATCACTTTTTCACGGCGCATCCGGCCGGATTCCGGGGGTCAGGGCACGTCGGCCTGACAGGCTATCGCGGGGCTTCAAGCTTAATTCTTTCAAGGTATTCCAGAATCACCAGTCGATCGCCCTGGAAGTGTGCCGATTCAAGCGCGCCAGACAAGGCTTCGGTCGCTGTCCTGAAATCCCCGGCCCAGTACGCGGCCGCGCCAAGCAGTTTCTGCGTTTCTGCCAGGAAGTCCGACGCGCAGGAAGCGCTCTCATCCGCCAAATCGGGAAGAGGTTCCTCAAAACCCGCGTCAATGGCCATCCTGAATGCCTCGACCGCGGCTCCCGGCAGTCCTTCCCGGGACGCGGCCCTTCCGGCCAGGTACCATAGAACGGCCTCCCCGGGGCTTTCCGAAGCGGCCGCGTAAAGGCGGCCCGCGTCACCTTCCGCCCACGGACGCGGATCCGAAAGCGCCTCGATTATTGCCGAGGCTGCCCGGGGACTGGCACCAAGGGCGGCCAGCCGCGCGCAGACACCCCGCATGGCGCCGCCGGGGGTCAGCATCGCCTTAAGATCGCGCAGTTCCACGAAAGCCCTTTGAAGACTTGCGTTGCCGCGGTTACGGTCAATGTCGTTGATGCCCCGCAGAATCAGCAGGTCGGCCGCGGCGGTTCGATCAGCCATGGATGCGGCGCCGTTGGGCGGTCGGAGGACGTCCTCGATCATCGCAATGAATCGGGGATGTTCCCCAAGGCCACGCGCCAGTCCGAATTCCATCCTGGCGGCCAGCCTTGTCACAGAACGATCCATCGGGTCGAGTTCGACGGCCTGGCGTACCTTGCCCAGGGCCTCCTCCAGGCAGCCGCGTTCGTAGAGTTGCGCGGCGTCGCGCAGCCTTCGGGCCACGTCCAGCGGACACTTCCTGTGAAGGACGCCGGGGTCGGAGAAACGAGCGGCGGCGCGCATCTTCAGGACTTCGTCCATTTCGGCGCCGTGTTGGTCGGTCAGGAAGTCCTGCCAGCGAACCTGCAGGGCGTCAAGCCCCAGGCCAGTGGCCTGGATGAAGGATTGGCCCTGCGCCAGCGCTCGGATTGCCGGCATGCCGTGTGCCTGACGGACGTAATGAAGGAAGGAACCGGCGGTGTTGTACGAGGCCGCCGCACCGCCGGTAATGAAGGAAAGCGGCGCGAAAAGCTCCCCCAGGTCAGGCGTCATGCCCGATCGCATCATGGCGAGGGCCCATTCGTGCGGTGAAGGGCCGTCGTCCGCGAAGGCGGCGGCCACCGCAAGACCCTCGACCAGGGCCATGTCCGGAACCACCCCGAAACGAAGCGGCATGGCCAGCAGGTTCGGTGAAAGGCGTCCGGCCGTAACATGCGCGATTTCATGGGCCAGGATCATTTCTCCGGGCAGTATTCCGGTTACATGGATTTCGTTGAGCCAGGGCTTGCTGACTTCCACGTGCCTGGCACCCATCAGCCTGGCCTTCTGGTCGGCATCGCGATACAGGAAGACGTTAACCGGCGGATTCGGACTCACGCCGAAGAATTCGGCGGTCTGCCTGTGCCTGAAGCCGCAGTCCTTCAGAAGATCGTCCGCAAGTCCGTCCCTGGCTGCGTACGACGCGTCGGCATGAAGGACGCACCATTTGTCGGATCTGACGAAGGATAACTCCCGACGGATATCGCCACTGGTGACGAGAAACCTGAAATTTCCCCACCCGTATGCAGTTGCCACGCACAGGAGCAGCAAACCGGCGGGGACAAGTATCCTCGCTGCCCGCGAACCTTCCCGCATCCCCGGTTCTCCCGGGTTCGTGGCCCTTGCCAGGGTCCAGAAGGCAGCCACCGCGAGCAGGCACCAGACGCGGAACGTCACATAGGCGGGGGTGACTTCGATGATTTCATCGTAAATCGGTCCCGGATACATCCCCAGGAACGGGTTGAAGAAGCTGACTGCCGGCGTGAAATAGAGGATTGCGGCAGCCGGGCCGAAAGACAGGATGAAGATCGCGATGAATGCGCGCGATGCCCTTGATTCCTTTCGCGAAGCGATCGAGCAGGACGCCGCGACGCCGGAGCCGATGATGGTTGAAAGGAACGGCCCGGCCATGAAATGCACAAGTCCGTAAGCGTAATCGCACGGCCCGTTGATGAAGTGACCGGCGGTGATTACGGCAAGCGGCGGCAGGCCCAGCAGCGCCGAATGGAGCAATCCACGTCGCAGCCCGGCGGCGGTATCCCCGCCAGCCCTGCCACGGAAGACTGCGGTAATCGTAACCGAACCGGCGGCCATCGCCAGCAGCAGGGCCATCGGCATGCAGAAATAAAACGACAGGACATCAAACCCGGGGACGAAAAGCAATCCGGCCGCGGCCGCCGCGGGAACCAGGGTCCATTGCACCTCGGTTCTGCGAAGTTGCGCCAGTATCGCGGCCGTCGTCATAGTGCGGCCTCCCCGTTCAGGCGTCCAGGCCGGTAGGGCTCCGGATCCACCGCGACGACCGAAAAGCCGGCACCGATCCCGGCGTCCACGGCAGCCTGCCTGACGGTCGCGTCAGCAAGCCGTTCCAGGCCTTCGGCAGAGGTCTCGATCCTTGCCGTGTTCCCGAAATACCTGGCCCGCACCACGTCCAGCCCGAGATCCAGAAGGGCATTTTCCAACTGTTCAACCCTGGCCAGCGCCCCGGCCGAAATCGCGGTTCCGGGCGGGAAGCGGCTGGCGAGGCAGGCACCGGATTGCCTGTTCCAGCCTTTCAGGCCGAAGATTTCCCGTGAAAGCACACGGACATCGGCCTTCGTCATCCCGGAATCGGCCAGCGGGCTTATCACCCCGAGTTCCGTCGCCGCCCTGCGGCCGGGGCGGAAGTCCGCGGCATCGTCCGCAATCGTTCCATCGGCCATTGTCGTAAAACCATGGCGGGCGACCGCGTCAAGGCAGGTCCTGTAAGTCGCAGCCTTGCAGTAATAGCAACGATCCAGCGGATTTTTCCGGATTTCGGGATGCCCGAGCGGATCAAATTCCGCGACCACGTGCCTGACCCCCAGTTCTTCCGCAAGGGCCCCCGCCAGCTTAAGTTCACGCCCGGCAAGGAACTCTGACACGGCCGTGACCGCGATGACTTCCAGCCCCTTCACGGAAGCCGCGGCCGTAAGCAGCATCGATGAATCGACGCCGCCGGAAAACGCGACGGCAAGCCTGTCCCGCGCCGCCAGGTCTTCTCTCAGGAGTGCCAGCCTTGCCGCCGTTTCCGATGGCAGGCGGGATTGATCGCCTTTCATTGGTGCATCCTGTCGAAAATGGCATCAGCCACGGCCGCGGGAATGCCGGGTACCGCCATCAGGTCTTCCAGTGTTGCCTGGCGGATTGCCGCCACCGTCCTGAAATGGCGCAGCAACGCCGTGCGCCGCTTCTTTCCCAGACCGTTGATCCCGTCCAGGATCGAACCCAGGCCCCTCCGGTTACGCCGCTTCCTGTGAAACGAAATCGCGAATCGGTGGGCCTCGTCACGAAGCCTCATCAGAAGATGAAGCCCGGGATCGTTCTGGCTTGGAACAAGCATCCTGGCCTGGTCGCACAGGTCGTCCGGCGCGTCCGAAAAATACGCCCTTTCATCCTGGCGCAGCCCGGGGGATTCCGGCGCCCCGCTGTCCGCAGGCACGAACAGTCTTTCGGGGGTATGGGAAACGGACGAGCCCGGCATCGCGACAACCCTGGACTTGGCCAGCGCCACCAGGGGAATTCGAAGCCCCAGGTTGTCAAGAACCGCCCTGGCTGCCATGAGCTGGGAAGGTCCCCCGTCAAGCATGATCAGGTCTGGCACGGCCGCGCAGTCCGATCCATCGCCGCTCCGGCCGACATCCGCCAGCCGCCGCGAAAGCACTTCCGTCATGAACCCTGTGTCGCCCCGGCTTGATTCCCATTTCACGGAAAACGTCCGATAGCACTTCTTGTCGAGGCGTCCGTCGGTCATCACGACCATCGATCCGACCGGCTCCGCGGACTGGAACTGGCTCATGTCGAAGCCTTCGATCCTGGTCGGCGGCCGATCCAGGCCGAGCGTGGCCGCAAGGCGTTCAAGCGCCCTTTTCCGGGATCCCGCGCCTTCGATGGCCGCCCGAAGGGTTTCTGCCGCGTTGTCGTTCGCCATCCGCAGAGCGTCCGCCGACCGGCCGCGCTTCGGCGTCCTGATGAGAACCTGCCTGCCGGCCCTGGCCGCCAGAAGGCTTTCCAGCGCTTCAAGCGGGCGATCGTCACCGGTTCCCGTCCCGACGTGATCCGGAACCAGGATTTCGGCCGGCACCGGGGTGCGCGAATAGAACTGCAGAAGCACGCTTTCAAGCAGTTCCGCGACGGGCGCCACCACGTTGTCGAGCACCAGTGGCGCCTGGTCGCGCAGTACGCCCGATTCGAACCTCAGGATCATGACCACGGCCAGATCCCCGGCTGCCGCGATTCCAATCGCGTCCACGTCCGTCGTGCCGGGCAGGACGACCGACTGCCGGGAAAGGGCGTCCTGAACCGCCCGAACCTGGTCGCGCAGGCGGGCGGCCTCCTCGAAGTCTTCGGCCGCCGCCGCCGCTTTCATCCCCGCCGTCAGTGCCTTCAGCACTTCCTGGTACCTGCCTTTGAGGAAGAGGATTGCCGCATCGACCCTTTCCCGGTATCCCTCCCGGGTCACCATCTTGCAGCAGGGCCCGGCGCACCGTTTCATCTGCCATTCGATGCATGGGCGCCTGCGGCTTGCGAACTGCGCGTCGGCGCAGGTTCGCAGGCCGAAGTGCCTGGTAACCATCAGGTGTGTCTGGCGTATTGCCTGGGCCGAGTGCGACGGGCCGAAGTAGAGGGCCCCGTCGTCGCGCCTTTTCCTGCTGAGTTCAAGTCTGGGAAATTCGGCCCCGGGATCCAGCCTCAGGTACAGATACGCCTTGTCATCCTTAAGAAGAACGTTAAAAGGCGGCCGATGCTTCTTGATCAGTTCGTTTTCAAGGATCAGGGCTTCCTTTTCGGTGGCCGTGACAACCGTTTCCAGCCTGTACAGGACTTCTGAAAGGATCGCGACGAACGGCCTGGTGTCACCGGATTCCCTGAAGTACTGGCTGACCCGGGAATGAAGGTTTCCCGCCTTGCCGATGTAGATCACCCGCCCGGCCCGGTCGCGCATGATATAGACGCCAGGCCTGTGCGGAAGATCCGCCGTGAAGGCCGCTGCCTTTTCGGGACTCCAGCCCATGACGCCCCCGGAACCAACGGTCTTCAATGATACAGGAGTTTGGCGAATCGGAACCGCCGCGTCGATAACTTGGTGTATGATCCGTGGCCGGTTCTTCAGGTATCGCGATGAAGTCCGATGACAAGACGACGCCGGTTCTTTCCGGCCGTCAGCAGCCCCCTGTGCTTGACGGCGACACCGAGTCGGATTCTTCCATGGTCAGGCGCCAGGGCCGATTCATGCGTTGGCTCAGCCGCACTTTCTTCGGTGCGGTCAGGTTTGACGAATCGAATATCGATGCGATTAGGATTGCATGCAGCGCGGGCACGCCGGTGTTCGTGATGGATGCCCACAGCCGTCTTGACTACCTGTATTTCAATTATGCCTTTGCCCGTTTCGGGCTTCCGCTTGTCTTTTTCGCCAACGAAATCTCGATGTCCGCATTCAGGCCGATGTCCCAGTATCTTCGCAGGGTCTGGATGAGGTTGACCGGCCGGGGCTTTCCCCCTCTGCCGGACAGCGAGATGATGCGCGCCGGGCTTGGCGCCGGCCGCCCGTGCATGATCTTTCTGAAGCGGCCGAAGGCGCTCAGCCAGTGGGGCGCCGAATACCGGATCAGCTACCTTAAGGATCTGGTCGAGATACAGTCCGAGGTCGAGCGTCCCCTGATGATCATCCCGCTTCTGCTGGTCTGGGAACAGAAACCGGAGTCCTACCGCAGGAGCGTGCTCGACTTCGTCTTCGGCGATCCCCAGGCGCCCGGGGCCCTGCGCAAGGCGCTTTCGTTCATCTGGAATTTTCGAAGCGCCCATGCTCAGGTTGGAAGTCCGATCGATCTGCGGTCATTCGTCCAGGAGTCGCCCGATCGCGATCCCGATGCCGTTGCCGTCAGGTTGAAGTTCGCGATTGCCGAGACGCTGCTGCGCGAGTCCCGCGCCATCCGGGGACCGGTTCTGAAAGGCCGCGGCGTAATGGTCGATGAGATCATGCGGACAAGGCCGTTCAAGGATGCCGTCACCACGGCCGGCGCGCAGGTCGGACTCGGACCGGCCGCCAGCATCAAGAAGGCGGGGGCATGGCTGCGCAACATGGCTGCCGATTTCAGCGTCGGCTGGCTGGATGCGTTCGGGGTCGTCCTGGCGGTCATCTTTCAGCGCAGGTTCACCGGGATATCGGTCGATACCGCGGGCCTGGCCAGAATCAGGGAGGTCGGGAAGAATGCCCCGGTCGTCCTGGTTCCGTCAAGACGGAGTATCCTGGATTACTTCGTGTATTCATTCGTCTTTTATACGCACGGGCTGATTCCGCCGCATGTCGCGGTCCGCGAGCAGCGCAAGCTGAATTTCGTCAAGCCCGTGCTGCGGCGGACCGGCGCGTTCTTCGTCAGGCACCGCATCGGCTCCAATCCGGTTTATGAAAGGACTCTTCGCCAGTACGTAAGGAAGCTGGTCAAGGAAGGCTACTGGCTGGAATTTTTCATCGAGGGAAGCAGGAGCAGGTCGGGCAAGCTGCAACCGCCGCGCGGAGAAATCCTTTCGATGGTGGTGGATGCCGTTGCTTCCGGCGCGGCGCCGGACGTGTGGCTGGTGCCCTGTTCCGTGACGTACGAGCGAATCGTCGAAGGGTCGTTCTTCGAGCGCGAGCGCCGCGGGGACAAGTCCGGGATCGGGGTGGTCAGCCTGGCGAACATCATGAAGCGCGCCCGCAACCTGGGATCAAGGTTCGGCCAGCTTTACATGAAGTTCGGCGAGCCGGTCAGCATGACCGCCTGGCTTGGCGGCCAGGGCGTCGCGATACCGCTCGAGGATGGCGCGTCAGTCGATCCCATGCTTGTAAGGCGCCTTGGATACTCGCTGATGTGGGATATTAACAGCCGCATCGTCGTGACTCCCCAGAACCTGGTGGCGTTCGTCCTGATGACGACCAGGGCACGTGGCATCCCGCGCCCGGTTCTCGTGGAACAGACCGTCGAACTTTACCGGCGGATCGCGATTCGTGGCGGCCTGTTTTCCGACAGGCTGGACGCGGCCATGCTGCCCGGGGATGGGAAGTTTTCGACCGGCGCGTGGCGTCGGGTTTATGTGGACTGGCGTGACACTGCCGAGATGCAGAGGCCCGGACTTCCGACCCTCGAGGCGCCAAGGATCACCGCAATTGACGGCCTGATCGAGGAAGTCCTTGGCGTGTTCGCGCGCGAGGGTGCGGTCAAGGTCAGCGGCGAAGGCTTCGATTCCGTGATTTCCGTTGTCGAGCGTCACCGCGCGTGGCTTGAGTACTACAAGAACGGTATCGTCCATTTCTTCCTCCCGCAGGCGATAGTGGCGACGGCGGTCGAGTCGCTGGCAGCCGCCGACAGGATGGACGAGCAGGAACTGCATCGCCGCACGCGGGATCTGACAAGGCTTTTCAGGCTGGAATTCGTTTACGACAAGACCGTTTCAATGCTGGAATCACGAAGCCGGACGGTCGATTTTTTCGTCGATGAAGGGCTGCTTGTCAGGGTGTCCGACGGTATCCAGGTCAACCGGATGCGTATGGACGAGATAAACTGGTATTCCGAGATATTGCGACCATTCGTCGATTCTTACCGGGTGCTGGCGACGGTGGTCATGAAGGCGCCGGCACGCGCGGACAGGGATGAAATCATCGCGCAGGCGATGAAGGACGGACGCAGGGCCTGGGAGATTGGCGAGGTTGACAAGGTCGAATCGGTTTCGCCGGTCATTTTCAAGAACGCGTACAAGTTAATGCAGGACGAAGTGGCGAACGGGCGCCAGCCGGACATGAAGGCCGCGGCCGTTTCCGCCTACAATGCGCTTCCCGAGACAAGGCGTCGCGTCAAGGCCCCGCTTCCCGTCGATCCGTCCTCCGGCGCCTGATCCAGGCCGTCAGCCAAAGGCCAAGTGCGGCTGCAATCACGCACCAGACGGCGACGGAGTAAGTTCGAAACAGCATGACCACCGAGTCGAGGTTGGCCCCGAGGGCCAGCCCGGCGAGCATCAGCAATCCTGTCCAGGCGGCGTTGCTCACGAGTCCGGCAAGCATCGATTTGACGAAAGACATGCCGGCCATTCCGGCAGCGACGAAGAGGAGGCTCCGGATTCCGGGCATCATGCGGTTGGCAAGCAGAAGCACCGTTCCGTGTCTTGCGAACCTGGTGCTGAGCCGATCGGCCTGGCCCAGGACGCGGTCGAGCCAGGGGTGTCGCCTTTTGAATTCCGGTCCTGCCGTCTTCCAACCACGACCGAAGGCACGGCCGATCCAGAAATCCAGCGCGGAACCGGCGAGGCCGCCGGCCATCGTGGCGGCGAAGACACCCCAGAGCGGCAGCCCGCTGGTGACGGCAAGAACGGCTCCGGCGATGGTCACGGTGTCGCCTGGAAAGACGGGAAATACGTACTCGATCAGGGATGCGTGAAAGAGCGCCGCCAGCGCGGCCGCCTGGCGTCCGCCGGTCAGCGCGTCCTGCAGCATGCCGGGGTCGAAAATGTCCAGTTCGGCACCTCCAGGAGGACCGCGTCGGCCAACGGTCCGTCCGATTGCCGGAAACGCTGTTATGATAACTTGCCACGGCCTGCCTTGACGAGGAGGTTTGATGAATCCGGTCCGGACGTTGGAAGTGCTGCTCGCGGCAATGTTCATCTGCGTTTCGGCGCGGGCGGCGTCACCGGAGTCGGAGATCGTCATCGCAAGGGATCCAGCCTGGCAGGGGCTTATCGCGGGGGCTGTCAAAGGTCGCGGCGGAATCGATGCCGCGGTTGCAAGACTTGATGCCATCAGGTCGGGCGGTTCCGAGTGCGAGCCTGGCCGGGTTCCCGGCGGCGTGATTGACTGGGTCGTGGCCGGCCTTTACGAGCAGGCGGGAAGGATTGACGCCGCAATCGCCCGCTATCGGGCCGCGGCCGGTTCTCCGCTGGGCGATGTCGCATCCTTCCGCATCGGGGTGCTCCTGGATCAGAAGAACGACATCGCTGGTGCCCGCGCCGCATGGGGCGCCGTTTCACCGGCTTCGGCGATGTGGGTCGAGGCCCGACGGAAGCTTGCCGGAAGCCTGATGGCCGAGAATCGGCCGGAAGCGGCGGTTCAGGTCATCCTTGAACTTTTCCACGACGAGATGAGGCCCCATGAAATCGTATCGGCCAGGCTTGCCCTCGCCCGCGCGCTGGACGCAGCCGGAAGGCGCGGTGAAGCGGTCGCCATGGCTCTTGCCGCCTGGTTTCTCGATCGTGACGGCAGTCATTCCAGGGATGCTGCGGCCCTTCTGAAGTCCCTGGGAAGTCCCCTTTCGCCGGCAATCGAGGTCATCAGGGAAATCGAATCGTCGAGGCGCAGGGATTTGAAACCGCTCTGCCGAAGGATTGCGCGCAATCGGAAGGCATTGTCGTCAATCGATCCGGCATTGCCGGAAGCGGCCTCGATGGCGTGCCTGATATACCGTGACAGGATTGCCGATTCCACGGCGGGGGATCTTCAGGTCGCCCTGGGGCGGGCGTCCAGTCCCGATGTCCGGGCATGGATAATCAAGCTTGCCGCGGAAGCGGCCATGGACGGCGGTGACGACGCCGCGGCCGGCGAGTGGCTCGCGAGGCTTGTGGACGGATATCCGGCAAGCCCTCTGGCGCCCGGAGCGGCCTCGGACGGCGCCCGCGCCTTCATGAGGGTCGGACTTCACGACCGGGCCAGTGAGATCCTCGAAGCGGCGTCGAAATCCGTCATGGCCCCGGCGCTGGCCCGCAATTCCGACTGGATGAAGGCACTTGCCGCGATGATGGCCGGAAGGCGTGAACAGGCGCTTGCTCATCTGGACGCGATACTTGAAACCAGGGATCGTGGCAACGGAGTAATGTTCGGGCTGGCCGAAAGGGCCAGGTATTTTCGTGGCGTCACCCTTTTCGGCATGGGGCGTTCGGTGGAAGCCCGGGAGGATCTTGAAAGGGTTGCCCGGGCCTCGTGCTGCTCATGGTATGGCATGCTCGCGGCATCCAGGCTGTCCGGGTGGTTCGGTGTTCAGGTCGACGGGGGCGCGCCGGCCGGACTGCCGGATGGAACCCACGCCAGGGATCTGGCGGGAAGCGTCGGGCATGGACTGCCGGCGGTCATCAGAACCGGCGCCACATCGGCCCCGGGAGTCTTTCTTTTCATGGCCGGCGAGCGATCCCTGGCGCTGCGGGAGCTTTCAACAAGGGCCCGCAGGTGTGTCCTGGATGAAGACGGATTGCAGTTCCTCGCTTCTGCCAGGGCCGCTGGAATGGGAGCGAGGGATGCAATGAAGGCGGCATCGTTCCTTCGCGGCCGCATCGAAAGGGACACGGCCTGGCTCTGGACGGCCGCCTGGCCAAGGCCATGGCACCAGGCCGTGGAAAGGGCTTCCGCCGTGTTCGACGTGGATGCGGCGCTGATCTATTCGGTGATGCGCATTGAAAGCGGATTCAGGAAGTCGGTGCGGTCGCCGGCCGGTGCCGGCGGGTTGATGCAGTTGATGCCCGCGACGGCGGCTACCGTGGCCGGCAAGGCTTTCCCCGCGGCCGGGTTGAAGCCGAAGGCCTCCGGCCCGGACGGGAACGTCATGGCCGGGGCGGCGTTGCTTGATCAGTTGATAACGCATTTTCATGGCAACCTGCCCCTGGTTCTGGCCGGCTACAATGCCGGGTCGGGCGCCGGGAGAAGGTTCCTCAGGCGCCTTGGCTCGGTTCAGGCCGATTTGTTCGTCGAGGCGGTTCCCTTCGAAAGGACGCGGGAATACATAAGGCTTGTCGGAGGAAATCTTGCCGCCTACAGGCACGTTTACGGCGCGGGTGCCCCGGCAGAAATGGCGTTCGACCTGCCGCAGACGACCGGGCCTTTCCTGGACATGCCGTCCGGCGGTTCAAGGAGTGAAGGCGTGGCTGTCAGGGGCGGGCCTTCGCGGATCGGTGCCTGGTTGCGACGACCGCAATGATGATGGCACCGAAAAGCACCTGGGCGATTGCGATGAGCTGGGCGTCACGGAGTCCCAGGAATCGTTCGGGACGCATCTCCGGCATCCTGATGAACTCGACGAGGAAACGCAGGACGCCCGCAATCAGGCAGTAGATGGCGAAAAGCACCCCGTTCAGGTGAATCCTTTTTCGAAGGAACCACAGCAGCCCGAACAGCATGAATCCGGTGATTGACTCGTAGATTGGCGTCGGGTGCACCGGGAACCAGAACGGATCGATCGCGTCCGTCGGGCAGACCAGGTATTCGACGCCGCCGGCGTAACAGGGCGAAGGCACCAGTCCCTGCGGATAGGTCATGCAGATGGCGGAATCGATGTTTTCCGGCACGCAGGGGACGCCGAAGTCGCCATCACCCGCAAGCTGGCATCCGACACGGCCGAACGCATATCCCTGCGCGAGCATCGGGGCGAGCAGGTCGGCCATCATCGCCACGTTCAGGCGGCGCATCCGGAACCACAGAACCACCGCGCCGCATCCGAGAAACCACCCGCCGTACCAGGTAAGGCCCGCGTTCCACATCAGCATCTCGACGCTGAACTCCGGCGCCTCGAAAAGCATGAACGCCAGCTTCGAACCCAGGATTCCGAAGAACACCGCCAGCATCAGCGTCACGTCGGCGATGACGGTGGGCTTCATCCCGTTCAGGAAGTCGCGCTTGCGTTTCAATTCCTGGATGAAGAGCGCGTACGCCACCATGAAGCCGATGAAAGCCATGATGCCGTACGTGCCGACGCGGAAGGGATCTTCAATCAGCCAGGGATGCATTGGAAACTCCATTCACGGGCGTTTCCCGTCCGTCCGTCACGGCCCGGCGCGGCCGACATTCAGTCGATGCCGGCCTTGCGGTTTCTTTCGCGGATGGCGTCGCGAACCATGTCCTTTCCGCCCAGAAGCGAGCCGCACACCGGGAATGCACGCTTGACCGTGCGGGACATCCTGGATGCGATGTCGCGGATGTCCCACTGGGCGTGGCCATCCTCGCGAAGCCTGCTCATGTGGTAAAACTCGCGCAGGTTCAGCGTCATGACGCAACGACGCCTGTTGGCGTTCAGCCAGGCATAGCCGGCCAGGGCCGAGCTGGGGCCGCCCAGCAGATCCACCATGCGGTGCGCGTCGTCAAACGCCTCGATCATGAAGTTTGCCAGGCTGGCCGCATAGACGGACTTCGGAATCGTGATTCCCAGCGACGGGTCGTACGGCTGCGTGGTGATGCTTGCCATCCGGTGACGCTTGGCCTGTCCGAAGGCCGCCGCCGACATGATGATCTCGAAAGTCATTCCGGCGTGCTCGAACTCACGCGGCATCGGATCGTGGATTGACATGCCGGCGGTGATTGACTCGAAGACCTTCATGCGTTCTTCGGTCGAAAGGCCGCGAACCCATTCAATGGCCGGCCCAAGACCACGATTGATGACACCCTGCACCAGGGTGGCCAGGATGAAGACGTCGCCTTCCGGATCGCATGCGATCATCCGCACGGTCGACTCCGGACCGGTCTCCATCGGGCCGTCCGACGCCGGGATGGTCGGAAGCGCGCGCGCGGCCTCGATTGCGGCCTCGTACCTGTGCAGGTCGTAATGGCCCGGTTCCACGAAGCGGATCAGCGATGGCGCGACAGGTCCGGCGACGTCCAGGAAGGCGGTCGAAAGCTCCCTGACCTCGGAAAGCGGGTGGGACGCCAGCCTCTTTATCAGGTGCTCGAGTGATCTTGCGTTGATGGTCATCCCGAGCTGTCCGGTGACGGCCAGCGGGAGCACGTACCTCGCATCCTCGCCGGCGAGTTTCTCGTCCATGCCGGAAGACGTCAGCGCATCCACGAGTTTCCTGTACCTGAAGAAGGAACGCGCCATGTACTCGCGGAAGGGGTCGGCGGCGCCGGCCTGTTCGATTTCCGCGGGCAGGACGAAATCCTCGTCCAGTTTGATGTATCTCTGGGACTTTTCCGTGTATGACGCCAGCCGGTGCGACTCGAGTGCCTCGATGGCCAGCCTGGACACGTCCGTGATGTCGAAGTTGAAGACGGCATGCTCCGCAACCGAGTGATGTCCCATGCCGAAGACGATGGCGGCGTTCGACTGCCTGGCCTTCAGAACTTCATTCCTTGACTTACGTCGGAGTTCGCCGACATCGGTGGGATCGCGCGAGATTCGGGCGTATGCCGCCGAGATGGTTTCCGGAGTCACGAATTCCGGGACGCCGCCGCCGTTCCTTATGTCCTGTAAGACTTCGTAATCAATATTGAATCCCGCAAGAACAATTTTTGCCATAACGTACCCCAGCCCCCTTTCCCCGGATGGCCGCCAGCTGGCTGCCAGCATATGGATGAACCCGGAAAAAGTAATATGGCACGCCGGATTTTTCCGGTCAAACGGCCGCAAATCTAAAGTTGTTCAAAGGTGGTATATTCCGCGTGTGGCGCCGGCCGGCGTGGCCGGCGGCACCGATGCGGATCCCGGCTGGAGGCTGCACATGGCTGACAGGCTTTCCTGGTGCGAGATATCGACGACGGCGCTTGCGCGCAACATGCTTGGTTTCCGGGCGGTTACCGGTCCAAGGGTGACCCTGGCCCCGGTCGTGAAGGCAAATGCCTACGGTCACGGGCTTGAACTGGTCGCGCCCGTTTTCGTAAGGGCGGGGGCCGACGTGCTTTGCGTCAATGACCTCTGGGAGGCGGCGCGGATCAGGCGGATCGGTATAAACGTGCCTGTCCACGTCATCGGAAGAATGACGCCGGATTCGGCCGAAGAGGCGGTCGACCTCGACGTTTCCGCCATCGTCTATGACCGGGAACTGGTTTCGGCTCTCGATTCGGCTTCGCGCCGACGCGGTCAGGTTTTCCGGGCCCACCTGAAGCTGGAAACCGGAACGAATCGTCAGGGATTGAGGCTTGAGGAAGCATCGGCACTTGTCGAGTTTATTGATTCTTTGCAGGGCGTGCGTCTTTCCGGGGCGTCGATGCACTTCGCCGATGTCGAGGACACCACGGATCATCAGTTTGCGCGGGCCCAGTTGGATCGTTTTCAGTCGATGCTTGATCGGCTTGGGGTCGGTGGGCGGCCGGGGTTCGTCCGGAGCGTTTCCAATTCGGCGGCCACGATTTTGTGGCCCCAGGCCCACTTTGAGATGGTCAGGCCCGGGATTTCCGCCTACGGCATGTGGCCGTCCAGCGAAACTTTCGTCACGGCCGCGCTTTCCAGCAGGAACCAGATTGACCTGAAGCCCGCGCTTGCCTGGAAGACGACGGTGGTGCAGGTTCGCGAGGTGCCGGCGGACGAGTACGTCGGTTACGGAAGGACGTTCAGGGCGACTTCGCCAATCACGATGGCGGTGATACCTGTCGGATACTATGACGGCTACGACCGCGGTCTTGGCAATGGCGCATACGCTCTGGTCTCGGGGCGTCGGGCCCAGGTCAGGGGACGAATCTGC
Source organism: Deltaproteobacteria bacterium (assembly GCA_029555025.1). Classification (GTDB taxonomy): domain Bacteria; phylum Myxococcota_A; class UBA9042; order DTJE01; family DTJE01; genus JAGOFO01. Next base: position 20,493 of record JAKPTZ010000108.1, on the reverse strand, counting down.
ATGAACATGGCCATGCTTGACGTAACCGGCATCCCTGACGTGCATCCGGGCAGCGAAGTCGTCCTGATCGGCAAATCCGGTCAGGAGTCGATATCGGCGGAGACTTTTGCCTCCTGGTGCAACACCATCAACTATGAAGTCACGTGCCGGATTTCGGAAACCATTCCAAGGATTCCCGTAGAGGTGTCGAAGTGAAGCCAGTCAATTCGGAAAGGATGGATCCCTGGGAACTGAAGGATACGAGGTCGCTTGCGAAGTTCGGCGTTTACGAGGTTCTGCGCGAAACCAGGATGAACCCGCGCGACGGGCGGGAACACAGTTTCTGCGTGCAGGTCAGCCGTGACTGGGCAACCGTGGTTCCGGTCACCGCCTCGGGGCAGGTCGTCCTGGTGCGGCAGTTCCGGCCCGCTTCGGGGGAAGTAACGTGGGAATTTCCGGGCGGCGTGGTTGAAACCGGGGAAGACCCTGCGGCGGCCGTCGTTCGTGAACTGGAAGAGGAATCAGGTTTCAGGGCGGGCATGCTGGTGCGCCTGGGCTCGTTCCGGCCAAACCCGGCGCTGATTCGCAACAGCCTGCATGTATTCCTTGCGTCCGGCTGCATGGAGTCGGGATCGCGGAACTTCGATGACAGCGAGGATCTGGACACCTTTGTCGCCGACGTGAACGAGGTGGATCAGATGGTTCAGGATGGACGGATTGACCACGCCTTGATGGTTGCAGCCTGGCTGACGGCCCGTCGCAGGTTTCCAGGCGAAAGCTTCAACCCCCCGGGCGGGGCATGAACAGCGCCCCGGGAAGGCGTTGAACGCCGCCGCCCAGTTCAAGCTCAAGCAGACCGGCCTGGACGCGGGCGACGTCGAGTCCGGTCTGTCGGCAGATGGAGTCCTGATCGACCGCGCGTCCGGTTTCCGAAAGGATGGCCCTGACCGCTTCGAGTATCACCCGGGCGTCCGAACCGTCCGCGTGCCTGGTCGATCGGCCCGATGCGCCGCGGGAAATCCATGGCGAACCAAGCCCCGAAGTCCTGCGCACCGGCTTCCGGTTGAATCCCGACAGTCCGCTGCCGGCAAGGTTGACGACCGTCTCCAGGTCGCCAGGTCTGCACATCGGCCGTCCGCCACGTCCAAGCAGGTCGTTCGTCGCGGCCGACGAACTGTAGTGGATGTCGGCCGGAACGGCGAAGACCGGGATACACATTTCCAGCGCAAGGTCGGCCGTAATCATCGCCCCGGATCCGAAGCCCGCCTGTATGACCAGCACGGCATCCGCAAGGGCCGCAACAATCCGGTTCCTTTCAGGGAAATGGTGCCTGGATGCGCTTTCCGATGGCGAATATTCGGATATCATGCAGGAATCCCGGAATCCATCGTCGCGACCGAGGCGCGAGAACAGTTCGACGTTCGAAATCGGGAAGGGACGTTTGAATCCGCCGCCCGGCACGCAGATGGTGCGGCCGCCCGCGTTGAGTGCCGATCTGTGCGCGATGGTGTCGATCCCCACCGCTCCGCCGCTTACGACCGTGACCCCGCATCTTCCAAGCGATTCGGCAAAAAACATCGCCATCTCCATCCCATAGCCGTCCGGCCGTCTGGGGCCGACAACCGCGACAAGCGGCGCAGACAGGTCGGGGGTCCCCTGGACGACAAGCACCTCCGGCGCCTTCGGGCCAAGCCTTCGGGCCATCCTGGTGTCGCGGCACATCCAGTAACGCCAGCCTCCTGAAATCATGTCCTGCGTTTCCCTGCGCAGGCGCTTTTCCGCCACTGCCTTGTCAGTCGTGGCGCCGCGTATCATCCGGAGCCTGGCCTGAAGGCATTCGGCGTCTCCCGGGGCCCGGATATCGGGCTCCGACTGAAGGGAAAGCTGCATTTCGTCCTCCTGATGTCCGGAGACTCGAATATCGTATCGCGACGCCGTTCGTTTCAAGCGTATCGGACTGCAAGGATTGCGTGCGGTTAATGTGCTGTGATACACTTCGGGCCTGAGTATTTTCGGGAGTGTCGGGATGAGACTTCGCGTAACCTTCGTCTCCTGTGCGATATTGCTGGTCTTTGCGGCCTGCAACGAGATTCCGGTGACCGATCTGAACGAGTCGTATTCGGTTCAGGTCCAGGTCCTTAGGGACAAGGGAAAGCCGGCCAAGCTTGACGTCCTGTGGGTCGTTGACGACTCGACGTCCATGTGCCAGGAGCAGCAGAGTCTTGCGGACAGCTTCAAGGCATTCCTGAACGTTTTCCAGCAGTACACCGCGATTGACATGAGGCTCGCCGTCACGACGACCAACGTATGCCCGCGCGATGCTGCCGGAAGAATTCGTGGCGACTTTTTCTATCGCCCGAATACTTCCATCGAATCGTCCTGTGTCGAAAGCCGTCGTTTCCCGTGCGTCGAATCCGATTCCGGGGTCGATGCGTGTGCCGGCATGAAGGGCGTTCCCGATCCCGATAACTGGGAATGCAAGAACGCGACCAATTCCGGTTCGGTTCCCGTTTATGTCTGTGACGCCCCCGATGGCAATCCCGGCGGTTTCATCGATCCTTTCGATGGTTACCTGCTCGAATCGTACAGCTCGTCCTGTGTCTATCGTTGTGCCGGTCCGGACAGCAACACGGAATGCGCCGTCAATTTCGGCATGCCGAAGGGTTGCAGGCAGGGTGGTTCCGTATGTGGTAACGACGGTCCCAGTCTTGACGCCTGCATGAGCGATCCTTCCTTCGAGGACTTCACCGACTGCAAGGTTCGCTGCCGCGACGCCGACTGCCAGAAGGTCTGTCTCGACATCACCTCGAACACCACAAGGTGCGATGAAAGCTGCGGCGAGGCCGGCGCGACCTGCGAGTCGGTTTGCCAGGCCCTCCAGAGGGAGCCCAAGTGCGATATCGTGGCCGGTGCCCTTCAGGGCGAGGAAAAGTGTGAAACCCGTTGCGAACACAATTTCGGCCCGAAGATGGCGGGACTGTGCTCGAAGATGTGCGGCGCCGGGGTTACCCAGGACGCATGCATCGACATGTGCCTTGATCCGGAACAGGGCGGCATCGCCAACGCCGGTTTCATCTGCCTGATGTCGTGCAGCAACGGTTATAACTGCCAGAACAACTGCATCCAGGAATTCGGCGTTTCCAATTACCAGTGCGTCTGCCCCGGCGGCAACTGCGCGAACATAGGCTGCGCGCGCGAACCGAGGTGGATGTACTGCCCGGGCACGGTGACCTTCAATGAAGGCAAGCCGACATGGAAGGACGGACCGAAGGTTCTTGACAAGGACGAGGCCGACAAGCGTGCCGTCGAATGGATTCAGGGCAAGTGGATGTGGCCGCCGGATTGGGATCCTGAGTGGCGCAACCTGCCGACAGACAACAGCCTGGAATCCAAGGCCATGCGGAAGCTCATGGTTGAAACGGTGTTCGAGCACCTTTTCACGTGCATGACGTCTCTTTACATGGATCAGGTCGATTGCGGAACCCAGGAGCAGGGTCTCCTTGCCGCGTGGATGGCCCTGGACAAGCAGGGTGAAAATGCCGACCAGGCCCGTGAGTTCCTGCGCGACGACGCGTATCTGCTGATCATCGTGATTTCCGACGAGGACGACTGTTCGTCGCCCGAAGGATTCCCGGACAGGGATGGCAGGTGGTTCAACTACGCCGGTCAGCAGGACAGCACGACCGCCTGCGCCTGCATGCGTGACGAGAACGGCTGCCTGCCCTCGGGCGAGTGCGATTATTCCAAGTGCCTTGATTCAAAGAACACGTTCAGCCGTGAAAAGTGTCCGCTGTATTCGACTTCGTCGCTGGTCAACAAGCTTCGTTCACTGAAGCCCGATCCGGCCCAGGTCCTGTTCGCCGCGATCGTCGGAGACGCGGCCCCAGGCGAGGGCGCATCGCCCGCTTCGGCCGAGGTTGACGACGTCAGGGGTCGGTTCTTTGAATGTCGCTGCGCCAAGGGCCGCGATACCATCACGACTTCGTTCAACTACGTCTGCTCTTCGGATTACGGCGTGGCCGAACTCGGACAGCGGTACATCGATGCGGTCAATCTTTTCGGCAGCGGCCGTTACGGACAGCTTGCAAACGTGTGTTCCGCGGGCGGCGTCGCGCCACTGCTTGAACAGATTGCGGGATTCGTCGTTCCGCTGCTTGGCCAGATCTGCCTGCCGCGTCCCCTCGAGTGGGACTGCCAGGGACGCTGCGAGAACATCTTCGACGACTCGGCCGCCAACTGCACCCAGGTTTGCGGCGTCGGCGTCGCGGAATGCCTGAAGGAATGCAACGCGGTTTTCGAGGGTCGGCCCGGGTGTGCCGAGGTGTGCCGTTCGGCCGCGTCCATCGAGATCCGAAAGTACAACGGTGACGGGACGTGCGCGGTCGCGCTGGACGAACAGGGCAACTGCCCGATCCTGATGGAGACGGTCGGCGAGGTTAAGGGCGACTTCAGCCTGGTTCGCAATTCTCCGATGTGCCCGACGTTCGACGTGAAGAACGGCGAGCGTCCCGAGAACGCCATCCAGTTCACATACCCGCTTGGATATACGGACAAGCTGGAAATCACTTACCGCGGCGGCGTCGATTTCTGCCTGAACCGTTGCACCAGATCGACATCTTCCGACGCCAAGGATCAGGAGTACTGCCGGGACATCTGCGGCGGGGACACCGACTACTGCCTGAAGGGCTGCCTGCTGGGTCACGACAACTGCGCCTATGTGTGCAACGTCGTTGTCGATGACTGCGTCAATTCGTGCAACGGGTTTGTGTCGCAGTGCCCACCGGATCCGGAACCCTGTGAGTTCAAAGTGACCCCGGCCGAGTGCGTCGAGCGCTGCAAGGCCGTCGAGTAGTCCGGCATCTTCCACCCCTTTCCCGGGAATCATTCGGGCAATACCCGCGTTTGGCGGATAGCCGCCTTGTCGTTGTACAATGGCGTGACCGCCCGGCCGGGAAACGTCGGGCCGATTTTCGGGGAATGCAATGAAATACCATGTCTTGCCGGTTCTCGCCCTGCTCATGTCAGTGATGATGCCCGCCCGGGCGCATGCGGAGCCCGGCGATGTTCCCGCGGTCGGGGATCTGTTTGATTCGATCCACGTGGTCATCGGTCCGTCCAGGCAGTCCCTTCAGTCGATTGCGGTACAGCAGGTCGCCTGCGAGGGCGCGGATAAGTCCTGCACCCAGGCCGGCGGCACCGTCAGCAGGGATCTCGAGATATCCGGTTTCTTCAAGGTGCTGGATCCACGATCCTTCCTTGCGGATCCAAAGGCCGAGACGCTTGTCGCCACAAGCTGGGCGGACTGGATGAATGTCGGGGCCTCATGGCTCGTGAAGTATTCGGTCAAAAAGGCCGGTGAGCGCGTTGATGTTGAGTTTCGTCTGTACGACGTCAACGAAAAGCGCGCGCGCCAGGTCTCGGCACAGTCGTTTCCGGGCATCTCCCCGACAAAGGTTCGCGGTGCCGCCCACAGGTTCGTCAATGCGGTAATCAAGGAAATCACCGGCCAGCCCGGCATCTTTGGATCCAGGATTGTCGTTTCCCTGAAGTCGGATGCTGCGACCCGCGACATCGTGACGATGGAGATGGATGGCAGCGGGCGCGGCGTGGCCGTGAAGAACGGTTCCGCCAACATGTTTCCAAGGTGGTCAAAGGGCGGCAAACTGCTTTACACGTCCTTCAAGTCCGGGCTTCCACAGCTTTATCTGGGTGATCGGCAGTTGACCGACGGTGTTCATGAATACCGGGGCGCCGAGATGTCGCCCGACGGGAAGTCGATTGCCGCTTCGGTTGACATGGACGGGCAGTCGGATATCGTTCTTATCGATTCAGACACCGGAAAGCTGGTAAGGAAGCTGACCGACACCCCGTGGGACGAGGTCAGCCCGACCTGGTCGAATGGCGGCAACCTGATAGCCTATGTTTCGTCGGAAGCCGGCAGGCCCCAGATCCATATCATGAATTCGGACGGATCCGGCCAGCGCCGGTTGACGATGGCCGGCCAGTACAACACTTCGCCGCGTTTCGGCCCGGGAAACCGGGTCGTTTTCTCGGGAATGGACATGTTCAGGTCAGATCTCTTCGTGGTTGACCTTGAAGGAAACATTTCAAGGCTTACCCAGGAACAGGGCAACAACAAGGACGCGGCGTGGTCGCCGGACGGAAGGTACCTGGTGTTCCTTTCAGACAGAACCGGGGACTGGCAGGTATGGATAATGACCGAGGACGGCAGATATCAATTCCCGATATCGCCGGATCGCGGTCGGTTCGGAACCCCGGACTGGCGTTGAGGAAAGGCGTTTGGCTGGAAAAGGGCGAAAGCGGTTTGGTCGCGCAGCCGCGCGGCTCGGCAGGGGCCTTCTGCAGGAGGTTAGGGTCGGTCTTTCAAGGCTGATACCGGCCGGCCGCCTCTTTTACGGTTCAAGGGGTTTCGACCACGCCGCCGCCATGTCGTTCTATTTCATCCTTTCCCTGGCACCGTTTGTCGTCCTTCTGGTTTCCGCGACCGGTTTCATGGCCGCCAACATGGGACAGGATCCCGCCCGCCTGGACGAGATGATCGAAAAGTTTGCCGTGTACGTCAGGACGTGGATCCCGGTGGAGTCGGACACGGTCAGGGACATCGTCAATTACCTGATTTCACGCAAGACCAGCTTCGGGCTTGCCGGCACGGCCGTCCTGGTGCTCGGCGCATCCGCGATATTCGGGGCCATCGAGAACGCCACGGCGGACATCTTCCGCAACGGCGTAAGGCGGCGCTATATCGTGTCGCGCCTGATATTCACCATCGGAATTGCGACCGCGGGCCTTCTGGCGTTCATGCTTTACAACGCGGTAACGCTCGTACAGTCGTTCGTCGATGCCAGGATTGGCGCCTCGGTTCTGAAGACTCTTTTGGACAAGTCATCCTTCACGGTTCTTTTTGAATGGCTTCCCGTCCCGGCCGGATTCCTGATTATCCTGTATGGAACGGGGATTGCCCGCCCGAAGTTCCGCGATGCGCTGCGCGGTGCCGCGCTCTATTTCGTTCTCTGGACCGTCGTCAGGGAGGCGTACGGGCATTACGTGACCGAGGTGGCCAACTACAGCATGCTGTACGGTTCCCTTGCCACGCCGATCCTGCTTATCCTGTGGCTGTTCTATTCGTCGCTGATCCTCGTCTATTGCCTTTGTTTTGTTGCCGTTCCAGGACTGCCGGAATCCGGGCGGGAATAAAAATTCCCGGACCATTGTTGGCTGACGTTGTTGCATTCTGCGTGGTTGCTGGTAAGATCACGCGGACCGATATATTCGGGATTTGAATTGGCTTTTTAATTATGGTGGGACGATGAATCGGAAGATCAGTCTGGTTGCGATGGCAACCGTGGCCCTGGTTGCGGTGGGCGTTCTTGGTTGCAAGCCCGCGGCCGCCCCGGAGCCCAAGGAAAAGGTCGAGTTCTCGATGCACATCATGTCGCAGTGCCCGTTTGGAGCCCAGGTCCAGAAGGGTATCGCCCCCGTGCTTAAGACCCTCGGAAACACGGTTGATTTCAAGATGGAGTTCATCGGTGACGAGCCCCAGCCCGGTAACCTGACGTCGATGCACGGCGCCAACGAAGTCAACGGCAACAAGTACCAGATCTGCGCGAAGAAGTACGCGCCGGCCAACTACATGGACGTCGTCGTCTGCATGGCCAACGATATGCGCAACATTCCGCAGAATTTCGAAAAGTGCGCGACCGAGGCCAAGGTTGATCCGGCCCCGATCAAGGCTTGCGCCGAAGGCCAGGAAGGTACCGACCTGCTGTCCGCCTCCTTCAAGGTTTCGAAGGAGAAGGGCGCCCGCGGATCCCCGACCATGTTCATGAACGGCGAGAAGTACCAGGGTGGCCGCACCGAGACCGACTTCATGCGTTCGATCTGCAACGCATTCAAGGTTGAAAAGCCGGCCGCCTGCGCGAACATCCCCGAGCCGAAGAAGATCGCCGTCACCGTTCTGTCCGACAAGCGCTGCACGAAGTGCTTCCCCGACAGGATCCTTGGCCAGCTGAAGAACATGTTCCCCGGACTTGAACCGAAGACCCTCGATTACGCGGATGCGGAAGGCAAGGCCCTTTACGACAGCCTGAAGGATCAGGGCGTTAAGCTTCTGCCGGCGTTCCTGTTTGAAGCCGCGGTCGTCGAGGACGCCGGTTTCAACCAGATTAAGCGTTTCATCGTTGATGCCGGTCAGTACAAGCTGTTGCAGGTTGGCGCGAAGTTCGATCCGACCGCCGAAATCTGTGACAACCAGGCCGACGATGATGGCGATGGCAAGATCGACTGCGAAGACGACGGCTGCGCGGGCCAGGCCGAATGCCGCCCCGAAGTTGTCAAGCAGCTCGACGTGTTCGTCATGTCCCAGTGCCCGTTCGGCGTGAAGGCGCTCAACGCCCTTCCCGAAATCATCGACGCGTTCAAGGAAGACGGAATCACCCTGAACATCAACTTCATCGCCGACGAAATGCCGGACGGCACCTTCAAGGCGCTCCACGGCCAGCCGGAAGTTGACGAAAACATCCGCGAACTGTGCGCAATAAAGAATTACGGCAAGGATCACAAGTACATGGACTACATCCTCTGCCGCAACAAGGATATCCGCAACGCCGAATGGAAGACCTGCGCCGTCAACGGCATCGACCCGGCGGTCATGGAAAAGTGCTCCACCGGCGAAGAAGGCAAGAAGCTCCATTCCGAAAACATCAAGATCGCGAAGGCCCTGGAAATCGGCGCCAGCCCGACCTGGCTTGCCAACAACAAGTTCAAGTTCTCGGGTATCGCCCCGGAACAGATCAAGAAGCAGTTCTGCGACCACAACAAGGAACTGAAGGGCTGCGCGAAGACGCTGTCCGGCGAAGCCAAGGTTCAGCCCGGCGCCGCTCCGGCCCCGAGCTGCGGAGGCTAGTAGCCTGACCCCAGGATGACCGTTGAAAGGGGGGCCTTCGGGTCCCCCTTTCTTTTTCCGGCAACCACTTTTATTCAAGCCTGATTGTTGAATTTGTGCGGCTCAGGGGCTAAATTTGCCCCGGAGCGTAACAGGGTGAACCCAGATGAAGACGATATTCGAACCTTTCCGGATCAAGATGGTGGAACCGATCAGGATGACGACCAGGGAAGAAAGGCTGGCCGCGATAGAGCAGGCCGGATACAACCCGTTTCTTATCCCGGCGGAAAAGGTGCTGATTGATCTGCTGACTGATTCGGGCACGTCGGCCATGAGCACCGACCAGTGGGCCGCGATGATCAAGGGCGACGAGGCGTATGCTTGCGCCCGAAGCTGGTATGCCTTCGAGTCGGCGGTCAAGGACATCACCGGCTTCGCGCACGTCATACCGACACATCAGGGCCGTGCCGCGGAAAGGCTGCTCTTTTCCGTGATTGCGAAGGAAGGAATGGTTGTTCCGTCAAACACGCATTTCGATACCACCAGGGCAAATATCGAGCACAGGGGTTGCCGGGCGCTCGACTTCGTCGTGCCTGGCGGCGAGGATCCCGAGGTCATCGCGGACTTCAAGGGCAACATGGACATCGCCCGCCTTGAGGAATGCATTAAGACGAACGGCACGGAAAAGATACCGGTCGTGATGCTGACGGTCACGAACAACGCGACCGGCGGCCAGCCCGTATCGATGGAAAACATCCGCCAGACCAGGGCCGTGTGCGACAGGTACGGTCTTCCATTGTTCCTGGACGTGGCCCGCTTTGCGGAGAACGCGTGGTTCATCAAGATGCGCGAGCCAGGGTTCGCGGATCGCAGCCTGAAGTCAATCTGCCAGGAGATGTTCTCTTACGCCGACGGATGCACGATGTCGGCCAAGAAGGACGCCCTGGTCAACATCGGCGGCTTCATCGCCTTAAATGATGAAAAACTGGCGGTTGGCCTGAAGAACATGCTGATCCTGACCGAAGGGTATGCGACTTACGGCGGGCTGGCCGGCCGGGATCTCGAGGCGATCGCCCAGGGATTGAAGGAAGTCGTCGATGAAGATTACATGCGTTACCGGATTCATACCGTGGCGTCGCTTGCCGAAAGATTGAACCAGGCGAACATCCCGATATTCAACCCGCCGGGCGGCCATGCCGTCTATCTTGATGCCAGGCGGTTCCTGCCGCATCTTCCGCCTGAACAGTTCCCCGGCCAGGCCCTTGTTGCCGAACTGTTCATCGAGGGTGGAATCAGGGCCGTCGAGATCGGATCCGTGATGTTCGGATACTGGGACGCGGACGGGCGCTTTGTCGGCGCCCCGAATGAACTGGTCAGGCTGGCTCTTCCGCGAAGGGTATATACGTCCAGCCACATGGATTACCTGGTTGAAGTCGTTGTCGAACTGCATGCGCGCCGTCATCAGGTTCGCGGATTGAAGTTCAGGTACGAGGCGCCGGTGCTTCGCCACTTCACATCGACCTTCGACCGGGTCTAGGCAATTATCGGGGGGCATTTCCGTGCAACTGAAGGATGCGGTGCTGGTCGGCCTGGATACCGAGACGACCGGGCTCGACACCAGGCGGGACAGGGTTTTCGAGATTGGCCTGGTGACGTACAGAAGCGGTGATGTCGTTGAAAACTGGGGACGTTTGATGGATCCGCTGGTCGAACTTGACCAGAAGGTCGTGGAGACGACCGGCGTCACCACCGAAGAAGTGTCGGGCCAGCCTGTGTTTGCCGAGGTGGTTGACGAGATCGAGAAGAGGATTTCAGGCCAGATACTGGTTGGATACAACATCATCGACTTCGACCTGCCGATGCTGGCAACCGAATTCGAACGCCTCGGGCGGCAGATGCCACCGTTTCAGGTGATCGATGTGCTGGTCTTCGCGCGGCAGCTTGCAAGGGGCGGGCGACACCGCCTGGGGGACATGGCCGCAAGGTTCGGCGTGGAAATGGACACCGCGCACCGGGCCACCGCCGATGCCGACGCCACGGTCAGGCTCCTGTACGCCCTGGCGCCAAGTCTTCCGGACGACGTCGAAAAGCTTCTGGTGCTTCAGTCCCAGTGGTCCGCCCAGCAGCAGTCCAAAAGGGCTATGTGGCGTGACCGCGGGGACGGAGGTGCCCTGATTGGCTCCGGCCAGGCCGCAGCCGTCGCGCACGATGACAAGGTTGCCCTGGGCCCCGCCTATCTTTACGGTGACGAACGGGATCCCCTTAAGGCATTCATCAATCAGTACGCCGACCAGACCGTTCGTCGCTGAACCTTCTTGACCTTTGTTGCCAGTGCCCGTTACGATTTCCCGGAATCGTTAAACCGGTGCGTCCCGTTATGTCGTCAAGGCTGCCATTCCTGTCCCGGTTGGCTTCGCTGGCCGTGGCCTTGTGCGCGGCAGGCTGCTTTTCCGAAAGCCCGCTGCCGGAATGCGAAACGCTGGCGGATTGTCCGGTCAATCAGGGGTACAACGCCTGTATCGACGGGTGGTGTTATCGGACGCAGGCATGTGCCGACAGGCCGGTGGTTGCCGGTGACGGCTGCTGTGCCCTGACCGAGGGCGACAGATCCGAAGATACCGACTGCATGCTGGCGGATCTTGCCCTTTCCTGTCGCGACCCCGCCGGCCCCAGCGTTGACAATGACGGGAACATCTATGTGACGTGCCTGATGCCCTTGACCGACGGAACCCGGAATGTCGTGCTCAGGCGCCTTGATACTTCAGGCAATCTGTCGGTGCCGCTTGTTGCCGGCATCGGGACGGTCGCGTTTTCGCCGGTGATGGGCAAGGGAAGTACGGTGATGGTTCAGTTCGGCGCCGGTTTGGCGCGGTTCAGCACCGTCAATCTTGGCGATGCCGGCGGTCAGTCAACCGGGCCGGCCGCGGCGCGGGTGGCGTCCAACGGCGGTTCCGACGCTTTCAGGGGAATCGGTGGCTGGCCGACGCTGGACGGCAAGGTGGTGCTAATCGACGAGGAAAAGAACATCCTGTTGTCGTACGGGCTGCCCAGACCGGATCTCGGCGCTGGCGGCGCATGGCCGCCGACGGTCTCCTGGACCGGGAAAAGGATGTATGTCACATGGAAGGCCGGCGTGCTTGACGTCGTGGAGTCCGGCTCGAATCCGCTTGGCACCCTGATTTCAATGAATCTTCCCGCCGTGCCGTCCGGCGCGGCGATTGACGTTGACGGCCGCATCTATGTTCCACTTTCGGACGGGACGTTGCGCAGGTACCAGGAAACGACATCGGTAAGGTTGCAGGAAGTGTGGTCAACGGTCATCTTTGGGGGCGTCGGACAGCAGGCAGTCAATCTTCTGGTTGACGACGAAGGCCTGATCATAGCCGTTTCGGGAACCGGCGATGTGCAGGTCGTCAAGGACATGGAGGGTTTCGGTTCCGTTGTTGCAACAGGTTCCTTCGGGACGCCGCTGGCGCCCCTTCATCCGGTGCTGGGCGATTCCGGCCGCGTCGTCGCGTCCTCGGCGGCCGGCCGCATCGTTTCCGTGCTTGTGGATTCCGTTTCGGGGCTGGTGATTCAGGGCCTTGGATTCAATGTTCCGTCGCCCCCGGCATCCGACATGCTTCTGCTTGAAGACGTGCTGATGTATGTGTCCGAAACCGGAAGTCTGATGTCCTGGTCCTATCCGGCCGGTCCGGCCGGCAGGTGGTCCAGGTCAGGCGCCAACCAGGGCTCGACCGGGCGAACCGCGCGGCCGGCCCTATTGTCGGTGAAACCTTGATCGGGAAAGGACTTCCAGCGTTCCTGCCAATGCTTGTTCTGGCCGGCTGCGGCAACGCGGAAGTCGGTGACATCGTCGCGATGTGCTTGACGGTGAATGACTGTCACTATCTTGAGATTCAAGACTGCACCATGCCGGACTGTGTTGACGGTCAATGCGTGCTTGTGGCCGATCGCAACGCCGATGGACTTGCCTGCGGCACATCGAACCGGTGTGTAAAAACCCCCGGACGATGCGAGACTGGCGTCTGCGTCGGCGCCAGGCAGGAACAGTGCCCCGGCATACCGTGCATGGTTGGCAGGTGTGATCCTGAAACCGGGTCGTGCGCTTACACCCAGGCGCCCGAGAAGTCGTCCTGCGACGTGGATGGCAACCCGTGCACTTCCGACATCTGCGAGGCCGGATCCTGCAGGAAGGGCCCGAATTCATGCCCATGCCTTCGCGTATCGGATTGTCCGAATCCCCTGGATCTTTGTGCGGGAGTTTTCACGTGTCGTCTGAATTTCTGTGAAATCGACGAAATGACCAGGGTCATCTGTCCGGCAGATTCCAGTTGTTACACGCATGCCTGCAATTCCGCGACCGGACAGTGCGAACGAACCGACATGCCTGATGACACGGTCTGCGCCCAGGAAGGCCCCTGCACGCTTCAGGGACGGTGCGGCAGTGGCATCTGCGTGATTCCCGACAGGTGTGACGACGGGAACCAGTGCACCACCGACAACTGCGATTCGGTCAGCGGCGCCTGCGACCACCAACCGTCCGACGGTGCCTGCGATGATGAAGACCAGTGCACCGGGCCCGACGCGTGCGTCCTCGGGGTCTGCCGTGGGCAGCCCGTCTCGTGCGACGATCGCAATCCGTGCACCATCGACTCATGCGACAGTGTGTCCGGTTGTGTGAATGAACCGGACAAGGCGGGAACCCCATGTGATTCAGGCGATTTGTGCGTGGTCGGGTCGGTTTGCGACGAAGACGGCGTCTGCGGAAATGGCAGCCCGAAGTGTGACGATCAAAGCGACTGCACCCTCGACACCTGTGAGTCCGGCCTGTGCGACTTTGTGCCGGTTCAGGGCGCTTGTGACGACGGCAATTCCTGCACCCTTGGCGAAAGGTGCCTGGGCGGCGTATGCGGGGAGGGGCGTCCGGTTCCCGGTTGTTGTAATTTTGCCGCCGACTGCGATGACAATGATCAATGTACCGTTTCGGCGTGCGTCGATTCGGAATGCGTGCATCAAGGTGAGCCAGTTGGCCTTTGTGGTGGAAATGACGGGTGTGCCCTCGCCTGGTGCCAGGCCGATTCCGGTCAGTGCGGCCAGGTCGCTTCCAGCTTCCCGCTGGTCATTTCGTCCTGGGATTTTGTCCGGGGCGATCATCTGATCGGATTCGGCTGGGGAAGTCCGGCCGGGTCAATTGGATCGGCTGGGCTGCACGCGGTCGGCGACCAGGCCGCGGTCGTGTTCCCGCGGCGGATTGTGCCGCCAGGGGTTCTTCAGTCGATTATCAGGCTTGATTCGGGGGAATGCGGCAACGTCACTTTCAGTAACCAGCCCGCCGGGCTTTCGTGTATCCAGGGGTCGGACGGGGCAATCGTTCTTGCCGCGTTTTCGACCGACAGCGTCTGTGATTCCGACGGGCGAATCGGGCTTCAGTTCATCGTGGCCGGCGGTGCGGTGATCCGTTCGGCCGACCTTGTGCTTCTGGCGATGTCCGGCTGTGACGTGGACGGACTGCGTGTTGAAGGAACCGGCTCGGCAACCGACATTGTGGCCGCCAGCCGCGGGAGCCTGGTCGCGCTGGCGTTCCGCAAGGGATCCAACATGTCGCTGGCGGCAACCAGGACTGGTGGCGGGATAATGGCCGTCGATGTCGCGCAGGAGCCGTTCGGCGTGGTTTCCGGCAGGTTTGGCGCGACGATCGTGGACGCGGGGGATCGATGGGCCCTGGCCTGGGGTGCGGCCGACGACAGGGTCTGGATTGCCACCGCGAACGATTCCGGGGTGGTGTCCGTGCCACGAAAGATCCCCGATGTCGCGTCAGAGGGCGAGATTCATGCATGGCCATCCCTGGCGGTAGATTCGGCCGGCCGGCTGGCGCTTGCCATGTCATTCGGCCAGGCCTCCGACTTCGACGTCGCCCTTGGTCTGTTTGATAAGGATTTGTCGTTGATACGTGATTTCGAACGTGTCAATGAATCTGACTTGGGAACAAGAACTAAACCTGTTGTTGTTGTCGGCCAAAATCGAGGTCTTATCGGTTGGATTTCGGGCATTTTGGATTCGACTCCTCAACACATGTTTAGCCTTAGACAACTTGACGAAGTATTGGTAGTGCAGGGATTTGAGATTCCATATGGAGTCCAGTCCACCGAAATTTCACAAATCTCTATCACATTCTCCGTTGACCGGTATTTCTGTGTCTGGGCCAGGGCGGACGGCGGGATTGGTGGCGTTGTGCTTGATTCCGGAACCCTGGCACTGAAAGGATCGTTTGAAATTCCCGGGCCGTTCAGATCCAGGCCGCAGGTTGTCGCGACAACGGAAGGCGCACTTGTCGTCTCGATTTCAGGAACTGGGGCGACCGCGTCGATTGTCGCCCAGTCGGTCTCCGTTTCCGGGGCCGTCTCGGAACCGTTCGTCGTTGCATCCCCGGTTCTTGCCGGCCTGACATCGTTTGCGGTTACGTCCTTCGGGCCGGTGCATCACGTGATTGCGTATTCCGACATCCTTTCGGACGAGCCTGGAATCAGGATTGTTCCGTTTTCCGGAAAATGTCCCGGGGGCTTCATCAGCGGCAACAGCGTCTGCACGGGAATTGGCGACGATGGAAGGGCCGGCGGGGTGCTGCCATGAAAGGCGCCATCCTTGTAAATACCATTGTGGCTTCGTTACTGGTTGCCTGTTCCCAGGCCGGCGATACCGGGGTTTCTGGAAGTGCCTGTGGCCGTGATCGCGACTGTGACGATTCAATCGCATGCACGGCGGATCGGTGCGTGCTGACGGTCGATGGCATCAAGCGGTGCGACAATGTCCCGGACGATTCGAGTTGTCCCCCGGGACAGGCCTGCCTGGTCGAATCAGTCATGGGTGCCGGTTGCCAGGATCCGGATCGCCTGATCTGTTCGGGACGTTCCGATGGATCTGCCTGCACGTCGACCAACGCATGCGCAACGGACAGTGGCGAGTGTTCCGGCGGTGTCTGCGTGTATCCGACAAGGGAATGTCCTTCGCGACCGTGCATGGAGGGTACCGGTTGCGACCGGGACACTGGAACCTGCGGGTATTCAGTCATGCCGGATGACACCCTGTGCGATGCCGACGGGGATCGATGTACCTCGGATCGCTGTCGCGGCGGCATCTGCGTCGAAGGTCCGGACGAATGCGAATGCTCGGACGACCGTCCGTGCATGCAGCCTGCCAATCTGTGCCTTGGGGTCGCGACCTGTGAAGATGGCCGCTGTGTTTCCACCCCGGTTGACTGTCCATCCAGGAATTCGGACTGCATGCAGTACTTCTGCGTGCCGGCGACCGGGCTTTGCGCAAGCGTGGTGGTCAATGAAGGCGGATCGTGCAGCGACGGGCTTGCCTGTACCGGCACCGGCACGTGCGATTCCGGCGCGTGCGTTGCGCCCCCGCTTGTTTGCCCGCCCCGTTCCTGCAACGAAGCTGCCTGTGTCGAGCCGGAAGGGTGCGTGTACTCGCCGATCCCTGGACCATGTGACGACAGCGACATGTGCAACGGTCCGGACGCCTGCGACGCCGGCGTGTGCAGGCCGACTGGAACGCCTGTAGTCTGTTCCGACCACAACGAGTGCACGACAGATTCGTGCATCCCATCCACAGGCCGCTGCCTGTTCGTGTCGATTCCGAAGTGCTGCGGAAACGGGGTTCTGGAAGACGGGGAACAATGCGATGGCCCCGGGCTTCCCGGCAGCGGCTGTACCGCCTGCATGTTCGATGTGGCCAGTCTTGATTTCACGGGCACCTCACCATCCTGGGCCTGGTCCGATACGACCGGTTCAGGCCTGGTTGCCTGGGAAATGATCGACAACGAAGGCGGTCGCGGCATTGCCGTTCGTCCAATGTCCGGCCTGGGGGTTCTGGGCGAAACGATCCCGGTTCCCGCGGGAACCTTGAAGGGGCGTTCGATGTCACCCGTCGTTGTGGCCGCCGCCGATGGATTCATCCTCGGAGCGCTTGCACCGGATGGTCCGTCGTTCTGGCTGCTCGGCGCCGACGGGCGGCCGAGAATCAAGGCCGTTGTAAGAAATCCATGGAACCAGGGAATTCCATCCAGCAGGCTTGTTGCGGCAATTTCGCCGCTGCGCGGGATTGCGGCATGGTCGGTTCAGGCGCCCGACGGTCGTCAACAACTGCTGTACGCCGACATCGCATCCGGTTCCGGGCAGATCCTTGCGTCCGGTTCCCAGACCCTGTTCACATCCGATCCTGGGGGGATCGTCGTACCCGGGGACGCCTGCCCGATATCGGGCGGGGTCATGGTGTTGTTCACCGTTCGCGCGGAGCCGGGCGGCAGTTCGGTTATCCGGCAGATGGCGGCCATCCTCCAGGCAGGCTCGCCGACGCCGGTCGTTTTCGAGCTTGCAACGTCGGTCTGGGATCAGTCGCTGGTTGCCAGGTGCTCGGCGACACCGGACGGCAAGGCGATGGCGGTTTTTCCGGCCATCGTCACGAAGCCGGAACAGGAACTGGCAATTGAAAGCGTCGTCATCGATCCGCTGGCGGGCCCGAACCCGGTCGTCCGCGTCCTGGGCGCTTCCGACATGCAGGAAGGCACCATTTTCCCATTTCAGTCCGACCTGGTCGCAATGACTTCCGGCGGGTATTCGTACATCACGACCCTGGTAACCCCCAATCTTCAGTCTCCCACCGGAATCGTGCCCGTGATAATCCCGATCGAACCTGACGGAACATCCGGCGCGGAGCCTTTCCGACTGCCCGGTCCCGATCAGGCATTTGTGGGCGCCATAACGGCCGGCCTGGCAGGGTCGTCGGTGCTTTCTGTTTTCTGGGTCCAGACCGGCGAATTGATGAGCGTAAATGAGAAGGGCGAGGTCGCCGGCCGCTTGTATCAGGATCTTTCCGGGGGAACAGGGAATTGAACCTTCACTTCATAGGCCACGCATGCTTTCTGATTTCATCCGCCGATGGAACCAGGTTGCTGATCGATCCGTTCCAGCCGCGAGCCTTTAACGGAAGAATCCGCCTTGAACCCCACTCAAGCCCGGTTGATGCCGTCATTTCGACACATTCCCACCTGGATCACCGCCACATCGACCCGTCTTTCGGCTCGCCCCTGGTTTTCGAGGGCCCCGGCCAGATCCATGGAATCGACATCGACTGCATAAAGCTGCCCCACGGGGCGCCTGAAGGAAAGGATCACGGCCTTGTTCGGGCCTTCAGGATCAATGTTGACGGTATATCCATCGTTCATCTGGGGGATGCCGGGCGGATTCCATCAGACGCCGAAATGCAGGCCCTTGGACGCCCAGATATCCTTCTGTTGCCGATCGGCGGAAGATTTTCGCTTGATCCGATACAGGCGGCGCAACTGGTCAGATCCTGGCGGCCGGCATTCGCGGTTCCGATGCATTATCAGGATCCGCTTGTGGACATAACCCTTCGGCCACTGTCTGAATTTACAGACCAGTTCGATGGATTCGTGACAGTTTCCGGTGACTTCACCATAAACGCCGTCGATCGCGGCCGACCGCCGATCATCCTGGTAATTCGAAGGGCCTGATTCCGGGCCTGGTCAAGCGTCCCTGACGACGCCGACGAACGGCACGTTGCGCATTTTCTGTTCCCAGTCCAGTCCATACCCGACAACAAATCGATCCTCGATCGTGAATCCGATGTATTTCGCCTGAACCGGAATCCTGGTTCGCGCCGGCTTGTGCAGAAGGCTGCAAATTTCAATCGATCTCGGTTTCCGGGCCCGCAGGTTGTCAAGCAGGAAGGCCAGGGTCAGCCCGGTGTCGATGATGTCTTCAACGATGATCACATCGCGATCGACTATGGGCTTTGAAAGATCCTGCGTGATTCGAACAACCCCGGAAGATGATGTCTGGTCGCCATAGGACGACATGCCCAGCGTATCGATTGTGATTGGCAGGTCGATTTCACGGCAAAGGTCGGCCATGAAAAAGAGAGCTCCCTTAAGCACGCAGACGATGACCGGTTCGCGGCCGGCGTAATCCCTGGAAATTTCCGCCCCAAGCTCGCCAATGCGCCTTTTCAGGTCTTTTACGGAAATAAGCACGTCGAGTTTCTCGATTCCGTCCATTTCGGATCACCTTCTGTCCGCCCCGGTCATTTTCATTCGGCCCGGTCAGGATGTAAACGCCAGTTTTCGCAGCAGTGACGGGCGAAATTTGGAAAGAGGGATAAATACTTTGTAATAATTACAAAATCTTCTTGACCCACGGTTGATTTTGGCTAACATTACGCACGTTTTGAACCTTTGGAGGTCAATAATGACAAAGTCCGAACTTATTGAAGTTGTTGCAAGAACCAGCGATATTACCCTCGACCGTGCAACCATCGTCGTCAACGCGGTTTTCGAGCAGATGGTCGAAGCCATGAAGCGCGACGAGCGCATCGAGATTCGTAATTTTGGTAACTTCACCGTGAAGAAGTACGAAGGCTACGAAGGTCGCAACCCGAAGACCGGCGCCAAGGTCAAGGTTCCCCAGAAGCGTCTGCCGTTTTTCAAGGCCGGCCTTGGACTCCGCGACGAGATCAACGAGTAACCGGTCACCCATCAGGTACCTCGGTACCTTTCAGCTTCCTGACTCGCCAGAGTCAAGATTATCTGCCTTCGGAGTCCTGTCGAGCCGTCCGGGTTGTCCCAGACGATGTCCGCGCGGTTCTGCATCGCGTCTTCATCCATCTGGGCCGAAATTCTTGCCCTTACTTCCTGTTCGGAAATTTTGTCCCTGATCATCACCCTCATGATTCGAACATCCTGCGGTGCCCTAACCAGGACGGTGCGCGCCAGTGACCGTTCGAGGCCGACCGCGAAGATCAGGGCGCTCTCTATGAAAATGGTCGGGGCCTTCGACAGGGGTGCGGAATCGACCATTTCGAATGCCTGCCGGATCACGACAGGATGAATGATGCCCTCGAGTTCGAGACGTCTTTCCTGGCTGGTGAAGACCAGAGCCGCCAGCGCCTTCCTGTCGATCTGGCCGTCCTGGCCGACAATCAGCGGCCCGAACCGCCTGACGACCTGGTCAAATACCGGGCTCCCGGCCAGCATAAGTCGCCTGGCCATGACGTCCATGTCCAGGACGGGAATTCCAAGCCCCCGGAGTATGGCCGCGGCGTAAGACTTTCCGGAACCGATGCCGCCAGTCAGCCCCCAGGCCCTGCTATGAAGGTCTTTTGACATGATGTGCATGATCTGAACTTCGATTGCGCGCGATGTCAACTCGGATAAGCTCTGAGCGATCCCCTGATAGAGAGACGAGGGCTTTTGACGTCCGCGCCAGCCCTGGAGTAAGTCGCGATTGACACAGAACGCTGTGTAATTGTCGTTAAGCATGTCTGGCCTCCAGGTGAATGCAGTCGAAGTCGAGGCGATCAAATCTGGCAAACCAGGACTGTGGCAGCCAGCGGACAAGGTTTCGACCCTTCCAGCCAAGCTGAAAGATGGAATGAGTCTTTTGCTTCGATGTGTTTGCCTTGAATTTTGCGTCAAGGCGGATGTGCTCGAGATGCAGTCCGATGATCGAGACCAGGAAGTAAGTGGCAACGACGACTAGGAAGAGCCTGTCGAGCCTGTCCGGTCTGTCTTTGAGCTTGTACTG
>JAKPTZ010000107.1 GCA_029555025.1 Deltaproteobacteria bacterium | reverse complement strand
GCGTTCTCGGCCGGCCACCACGGCACTTTCAGCAAGGCAATGGAAGAACTGACCGGCGCCCCGGCCGCCCTTTTCCAGGGCGCCATCGGGTCGGTCTATAGCGAAGGATACATGTTCGACGAGCCTGGCCAGCCCGCCTGCGAGATGGACGACATGTTCGCCGACGGGTACCAGGATCCGGACCTTCGACCGGAATTCATCAGCGCCGTCACGTGCATGGGTTCCGGCCTTGCAAAGCGTGCCTTCGCGGCAATCCAGGACGAAGTCGCCGTTCCGGAAACCGGCGTGAAGAACCGCTTCCACAAGTTCGCATTCCACCCCGAAACGAAGTACCCGGTCATGTTCGACTGGACCATGTTCAGCTATGTCGAGATGGGCCCGCTTCACTTCGAGGTACCGCCGGCCGATCAGATTGACAACCCGGAATCCACGATGGACACCCAGTTCAACTGGGTCACCATTGGCGACGTGAACCTGATTACCACCCCCGGCGAGGCATTCCCCCTGTTCGCCGACCAGATTCGCCACGTGCTTTCCAGGTCCAGCGACAAGAACATCGTTCTCGGACTGGGCCAGGACTGGCTTGGATATATCCCGGGGTGGCAGCAATGGCAGGTCGAGGACGACGCCATCGTTTACAACAAGGCGCTTGCCGGCGGCCAATACCTTCCGAAGCGTTATCTCGAGGAACTCCAGACTCTGGTGACGACGGAAACGGGCCTGCCCGCCGACTGCACGGGCGACATCAAGAAGTGCAGCGACGACGGCAACCAGATAATGGAATGCGTCGGCGGCATCTGGATTGTGAACACCGACTGCTTTGCCGACTTCGGCCAGATCTGCGACGACACGCTTGACGGCGGCGACGGCATCGGCTGCGTCAACCGCTGGGCATGGCACCAGCCGGTGTGGTCAACGTGCGAGGACAATCTGCTGGCGACCCCGGAATCCCTGGTGTCGAAGGCCGCGTATTACGACGACATCGCGATGCGGCTGCACTTTCACCCGCAACTTAAGTGGATTGCGCCGGTAACCCTTCCGAAGTCGGAAGTCGAATGCCCGCAGGATGTTGCGGGGCCGTGTTACGCCCCGACCGTGCCCGAGGCGACCGCAACCTGGGAAGATGTCGAATACTGGCATACCGGTGAAAACGACGGTCTGTGGAGCGCACTTTACCTGGCGTCCCAGGCATTCCGGTACGGCGCCACGAAGGATCCCGTCGCCCTGGAAAACATCCGCAAGCTGATGGAAGGCGAAAAGTGGCGCATGGAAATCACGGGCGTTCCGGGACTGTTCACGCGCCAGTACATTCCGAAGGACGTTGCCGGAATCCAGTGCCCGACCGACCTGCACGAATACATCCCGGACGATATCAAGGACGACAACAAGTGGCTGCGCGTGGGCGACGACGGGTGCATCTATACCGTCGATGGCGGCACGATGGAATGGGTCAAGCAGGAAGTCTGCGGGCTTGATAACTACGCCGGATGGTGCCTGCTGGACAACGTCAGCCAGGATGAATACGCCGGCCACATGTTCGCGCTGGGGGCCATATACAAGCTGGTTGACGACGCGACAATCAAGGCTGACGCGGCAAAGCTGCTCGGACAGGTCGGCAGGCATCTTGCGGACAACTGGATGCACTTCATCGACTGGGACGGCCGCGACACCGAGCACGGCAAGATGAACATCTATTCGTTCGCCGACAGCCCCGGATTCCTGGCGGTTCATTCGCTGGGATTCATGCTGATGGCCGCCGAGGCGACCAACAACCAGAGGCTGTGGGATTTCTTCGACAAGTGCCTGCTTCAGAAGGACGGCGGCCCCTGTGAAGGCTGGCCTTACCCGGAACCACCGTACGACACCGAGATTTCCAACATGCTGCTTTACAACGGACCGCTTGGATGCAAGGCCAACTACAACAATTTCAGCATGGTTTTCGCGGCGATTCACAACCTGGCGTGGTTCCTGAAGGATGCCGGCCTGATGGCGACTGTCCAGGACACTTTTGAAAACCATTTCATGGACGACGGCAACCAGCCGCGTGCGCTGACCGTCCAGAAAAACCCGTGGTTCAATTTCGGGTTCGCGGCGATGAAGAAGCTGGGCCCGGAAAACCCGCATGCATTCGACCTTGTCGAGGACGGCGTATGCAGCCTGCGTGAGTTCCAGGCCAGCCAGGCGCAGAGATTCGGGAATTCCGCCGAAAACTACGCCGAATTCTGCGAGTCGCGGTTCGAAGGCCGCTTCATGGCGGAAAACCCGATTCCGATCCCCGAACGGTGCACCTCGACGTTCGAGTGGTGGGGCGATCCCTACCAGCTTGAGACGTGCACGGCAGCCCCGTGGAACATACAGGTGCCGACCGGCTATCTGCTGCCTTACTGGATGGGTCGCTATTACGGCTTCATTTCCCAGGACATCTGATCGGCCGCCCCAAACCGGGATTTCATGAAATGACGGTTCCCCTTCCAAACCCGGAACTCGAGCAGCAGATCGGCGAACGAATGTTCAAGGTCGCCGACGGGTTCTTCCGGATTCCACTGCCGACCGGTTACCGCATCGGCGACGTCAATGTCTGGTTCCTTGACGGCGACGAGCCGGTGCTTTTCGACACCGGAACCGGCAGTCAGGAAAGCCTGCAGGCCCTTGACGACGCACTGGCCGTGGTCGGGCGACGCGTGAAGGACATCCGCCACCTGCTGATGACCCATGCGCACATCGACCACTGCGGTGGGGCCGGCCGGATTGCGGAAGCGTCCGGCTGCGCGGTACATGTTCACGCGCGTGAAGTCGATCGGGTCCGCGATTTCGTCAAGGCATCCAGGGCGGAACTGTTTCCGTTGATTCCAATGATGATGCAGATGGGGTTCGACCGGTCCGTCAGCCAGCACGCACTTCTGATGCTGGATAAGCTGGGGGCGTCGGCCACGCCCTGCCCTTCAGCCGGGGAATTGCCGAAGTCGCTTCAAACGGGGCGCGGCACCATCACATGGGCCTATGTGCCAGGCCATTCGGCTGCCGACGTGCTTTTCCGGATTGAAGGCCTGCCTTTGGTCATCACCGGTGACCATGTGCTGCCGCATGTGACGACAAGTCCAGCGGTCGATGTCGCGGATGGGCCCGAGTACGCCGTCTCTCTGCAGCGTTACCGCGATTCGCTTGGTTACACATCGACTCTTGGCAATCTTATTGGCTGCGCCGGTCACGGGCCGGTCTTTTCGGAACTGGGACGGCGGGCGTCGGCATTGCTGGCCACCCAGGATCGCAGGATGGAACGGGCGGCAAGGGTCATCGCGAAACTGGGTCCGTGCACCGCGCTGCAGGTCGCGGGCGGCCTGTTCGGCATGGAATACAGGTTCGAAATGCTTATGTTCGCGAACGAATGTGCCGGTTACGCCCGGCTGCTGCAACAGCGCGGCGTATGCGAAATCAGACGCGAACAGGGGTTACCTGACACGATAATCCCGTTACAATCGCCGGCGGAAGCCGACAAGGCAGGTCAGGATGGACAGGATTGATCTGACGCG
>JAKPTZ010000098.1 GCA_029555025.1 Deltaproteobacteria bacterium | reverse complement strand
TCCCGTTTCCGTACCTCCAGCACCGCCTGGATCTCGTCCATGCCCGTCCTCCTTCCCCGGGACCTCGCAAACAACCACCATGGTCACATCCGGATCCCGCGCGACCGCCAGCTTGGCCGCACAGCCCCCCTTCGGTGAAGTCTGATCCGTCACCTTTATTTTGCGTAACGTCTTGAGTAAGGCTGCCTGACGACGACGGTAACGATTCTGGCGATGACGGTGCATTCGACGACCGCGAGGGCTCGTCGCGTATCGATGACGCGCTGTCGCCACGATTTGCTCCCGCCCCGCGACACTGCACTCCGCCGAGCAGTAAACCTGGCCACGCCAGCATGACTCGCAAACATAGAAAGTCCGCCCGCATCGCGGACATCGGCCGTGTCGAAGTGCTTCCATCGTCCCCGGGTCGGGACGGCTCGCTCTTTACAGAAACTCGCAAATATGGCAGGTTAAAGAGGCTTGGTTGGCGCTCCGTAGACCTTACCGTCTATGTGAGTTTCTGTGCGCGAGTACGTGTGCGGGGGCCCGGATGCTTCTTACATCCGGGCCCCCGGGCCGTCTCAAACCTTGACCGTATTAACCTTCCAATCACTACAACGTCAACCCCGGACGCTGCCGCTTGGCCTCTGACTACCGAACTCTATGTCCAGATTTCTACGTTTTGAAACGATCAATGACATTATGTCATATCCTCGGGTAGTTGAGCCCTTGGAATGGCTAATGAGTGCTGAACTTTTGTTTTGAAAATGTTGGGTAGCAATGACGCTCGTGTTTTCAGATGGCCGGGTATTTGACGCGAACCTCAATTTCTTGAAAGACTGTCTGCATTTGATTGATGTACGACTGGACGAAATCTTTAACACAACCTGTCCTGATCCTGACAGTTTCGGCCTGTACGATGAGGCGGACCATCTTGTTGGCTGGGGCTTCGTCGCATGCCAAACCTATTTGACCGCGACCTTGGCTGACCAAGGTTTGTCCAAACGTGAGTTCTTGAATCGTGGGCCGCAGCATTCCTGTGGTCGAACCATGACTGAACTGATTAACGCTGTAGCGAACTACTGGAAGCATAACTATGAATGGACTCACGACGATACTAGTGCTCGGCGCGAAAGGACACTTGAGTCGCTTGAAGCGCTTGAGTTGGTAAGCCAGTCGTATCATTTGGTTGAAATACTCAGCAAGCTTGTTGAACCCGAACCACTCCTTTTCAGGAACCTCGTGCCATATCTTGAAGAATGGCGCGATGAAGTCATGAAGGCCTCTAAGGTATGCTCTGGCCTGGAGCCACAGTAACGAATAATAGACATTGATGATTTGCTCCATGCCGCTGTACCCGCCCGATCCCAAACCCCCCGTAATTTCGCCATAAACATCTCGGAAACTTGTTCGTATCTGGTTCATAATGCCTAATTACTGGTTAGTGTTGGCGGTATCAAACCGCACGGGGGGAGGGTTGCGATGATGAACAGTCACTCGATCAGGCGGGCGGTTTCGGTTGGCCGATGGATTTCAGTCCTCGCCCTTCTGACGGCCTGTGGCGATGGGCAGGAAATACCGGAAAGCGGGGCGCCCAGGGGGACCTTCAAGGCGGTGGAGACTTCGACGTTCCTGTCGTCGGTTCCCGCGGACCAGATCGTCCTGTCGGTTCCGCCTGAAAAGGTAACCATCAATTTCAGTGAGCCGGTGCTGGCCGGGTCGGAAATCATGGTCTGGCTGGACAGGGTTCCCGTGCCCGCGGACGCGACCGAAATCGCGCAAGACGGGCTGTCGATGAGCGTGGTGATCGATCCGTCCCTTCCGGCGACCGGCGTGTATGACGTGGCATACAGCGTCGTGTCGGATGCCGGGACCGAAGACGGGCAGTTCGTCTTTTACGTGGAAAACCTTTCATACATGGGACAGGACCTGTCTTCGCTGGGGGAATTCCGCGACAACTCGATCAAGGGACCAATCTATGTGGACCTGGACCAGTACGAACTGGAAATCACCGGCCTGGTGAAAAACCCGATGCGGCTGACATATCAGGAAGTCCTTGATTTCGGGTCTGAATCCCGGGTCATGGACATGAATTGCGTCGAGGGATGGACGGTGTCGCCGCTTTGGACGGGGGTGCCGATCATGGAACTGATTCGGGCCGCCGAACCACTGGACGGCGCCGTTTCGCTGATATTTACCGCGATTGACGGCTATGACGACTTCCTGCCGATATCGTTCGTCGAAGAGCACGACACCATGCTGGCCCACACGCTGAACCAGGTGACCATGCCGGCCGCCAGGGGGTTCCCGTTCCAGGTCGCAGCCGAGGGGAAGTGGGGCTACAAGTGGGTCAAGTGGCTGACGAAGATCGAGGTTTCCAGCCTGGAAACGTACGAGGGTTTCTGGGAAAAGTTCGGCTACAGCACGGACGGCGACCTGGACAAGCCGTTCCTTTAGGCCGGGGCGCATTCACGCGCGTCCATGTCGCCAGCACCGGTGATTTCACAGTTGGATTTGATGTGCTTCGGGTTCCGGCTTGTCGGCCTGCCTACAGGCCATTTTGCGACACAAGCGACCGGACATACGCCTCCTGGGCCGCGGTCTCGATTGTGCCGGGGCGGGCCTCGCGGACGGTCAGGATGGCGTCATTGGGGGACATGCCGAATTCCACCAGCAGGCGGGCGGCGACAAGGCCGGTGCGGCCAAGGCCGCCCATGCAGTGGATGCAGATGCGTTCGCCTTTGCGAAGGGCGTCGCGGACGACGGGGCCCATTTCCAGCCAACTGGCTTCCCATGCGGCATCGGGCACATCCACATCCCTGATCGGTAACTTCAGGTGCGCCATCCGTCCCGCGATTTTTGAACCGATGTCTTCAATCCCGACCATGCTGTATTCGTGTTCCTGAATCAGGCTTACCAGCATCGTCGCGCCCCACGCCTGGATTGCATCCAGATCCAGGTCGAGGTCCCGGTTGTGAACGCCGGTCCAGCCGTGGTACTTCTTGCCCGGGCACAACGTCATGCCGATCATCCCGTTCGTCCCGGGGACGTTCACGGCGTCGATTCGAATGGGACTGTTGATGCTGTTCTTCACCATGATGCCTCGCATTTTATCAGACCGCCCCCGTCGGGAGATTCTGCCTGATTCGATGATAATCGGAACGTTTCTGTTCGTACCCAGGGGTCATTTTCCAGTCACGAGTTGACCTGGATGGCCATCAAAGCATTTTCCGAAGCCCGCTTAATGCATGCCGTGCTGTTTGCATCTGCCGGCTCGGGCGCCGCTGTCGTCTGGTGGACGGTCGTGTCTGGATTCTGGTTATCCTGACCGGAGAGCCTTTGATTTCGAATGATTTCGGCGCGTTCCTGCCGTGGCGCGGCATACCGACATTGCCAGCAGGAAAAGTATCAACATCAATCCCGTTTCTGATGGGGATCGATGACCCTTGTCGGCCGAGCATCCTGTCGGGGGTGGAACCGTTCCGATGCATTCCCCGGCCTCGGTGCATTTGTCGTCGATTGTCAGGGGGTCTTCGTCATCGCAGGCAACTTCCGGATCCATCAGTGAATCAACCGGGCATTCCATGCTTGTGCCGTTGCAACGTTCGGGGACGTCACACTGGTGGGCAGCAGCGCGACATATGTGGTTCTTTGGCCTGATTGAGTCCTGGGCGCAAGACGCCTTGTACCCGGTGCAGAATTCGGGGACGTCGCAATCACCGGCCGCCGCGCGGCATTCGTGGGTGGATGTCAGGAAGGCGTCATTCGGACAAAGTCCGTCAACCCCGGTGCAGTACTCCGCGATGTCACAGACGCCTTCCGACGGGCGACATTCGAGCGTTGGTGGCAGGAGGACATCCGCCGGGCAGTCGATCCCCGTGCCCGTGCACTTTTCGGCGACATCGCATTCGCCAGTCGATTCACGGCAGACGTAGTCGTTGTTTCTCGGTTTGCATCCGTCGCAGCAGGCCCCTGTCGAGCATGTGCATTTGGCCATGTGTTCGTTGATCCATTCGAACTTTTCGGTGGTGATCCTGGTGGCTCGGTTGTTGGGATAGCATTCACCGCCCGAGCCGGAGTGGACCGCGCGAATCTGGTACTCGCCGGTTTCCTGGTTGTATGTGAAGACCGGGGAACCGCTCTGGCCCTGGTGAGTGTCGCATTCGTGGCAGATGATGGCGTCGAAAATCGCCGAGATCGGACCATCGGCCTTCCACATCTGCTGGTTGTCCTTGTCACCCGGATAGCCGGCGGTGTTCAGGATTCCAAGGGCCTCTATCTCCTGGTCGGTGGAAACGGCATAGCCGAACGTGCCGGTCATCTCGCCAATCGGGTCCGCAACCCTGGCAATGCCGATGTCATAGTTGTAGTCAGTCTGGTATGCCCATTCGTCAAATACAAAGGATTCAATCACGTGTGATTTGCCGAACGGCTCGAGTATGCCGGCCGCTCCCGGAACCACGATCACATAATCCGCATAGCCGCCAAGTTCAGGGTTGTAAAGACAGTGTGCCGCGGTCAGCACAAGACTGTTGCGGATCATCGCCCCGGTGCAAAGATACCACTCGTAATCGAACAGCATCGTGATAAGGGCGATTCGTTTGAAGGGCTCTTCGGAAGTGGATCTGACCCTTGTTCGATCATCGCCGCCCACCAGGACCCTTTGAACCGGAATCGTCCCATCCTGCTCGACGATTACCGCCTGGAGTTGTTCTTCAGGTGAATTGGAACCGTGCACGCCGGTTGGCAGGGGCGCCGGCCGAATCAACGTTCCTGGCGGGGGCTGGGGGATGTAATCCGGAATCGTGAACCGCTTTGGCAGCGGGCGGGTTTCCCGTTCAACGGCAGCCATCGACAGATCCGGATCGTCCTGCAGATCCAGCCCGCCGCCGTAATCACAGCCGGATTGGGAAAGAAAACACAGCATGCATATCGCAACACTTCCTTTCACAAATCGATTGGTTACGAAGACGGCGTTGATTCTTTTTGAACTCATGGTTGTCTGGACTTCACCAACAGTCTGTTTGGGGCAATCTTCGGCAGGGCTGTGCCCGGATGTCAACAGAAATCAGCCAGAAGGGAATAATAATTCCGGGGACATCTGGTTTGTCGTCCGGGCGTTTTGAAATTCGAACATTTGGTTCCTGGGATTTTCCATAATTTTCCTTGATGTAACTTCCGCAAATCACGCCGCCAGCCAATTGCGCTGAAACCGAAAATGGCACGGATTCATCCATGAACCGAAACAACGTCGTCAGCGCCGCCTGGCGCAATTGAATAGCGTCATAAAATCGAGGAAAGAAATGGACGGCTTGAAAGGGAACGATCCCGGCCAGGAATACGGACATCTTTTGAAAGCGGTCAAGGAGCGTGTCCGCTCGGCACAGTACGCTGCGTTGAAAGTGGTCAACACCGAACTGGTCGGGCTGTACTGGGATATCGGGCGGATGATCGTGGAACGGCAGGAAGGAAAAACGTGGGGTAGGGCAGTTGTTCTGCAACTGGCCGTGGACTTGCAACGGGAGTTTCCGGGCGTTAATGGATTTTCAGATTCGAACCTGTGGAGGATGAGGGGTTTTTATGAAACATATCGAGATCTTGAAAAACTCGCGCCAATGGTGCGAGAAATTGGATGGAGTCACAATGTCGTCATTATGGAGCGGTGCTCGGACTCACAGGAACGTGAATTCTACATCCGCATGACCCGGAAATTCGGGTGGACAAAGAAGATCCTGATTCACCAGATCGACAACCAGAGTTATGAAAAATCCGTACTTGGCCAGACTAATTTTCAGCAAGCGTTGACGCCAGAGATTCGCGCCCAGGCCAAGTTGGCGGTGATGGACGAATACACTTTCGACTTCCTGGATTTGGGCGATGACTATAGCGAGCGCGAGTTGGAGAGGGCACTGATTGTCAGGATCGAGGACTTCCTGCGCGCCATGGGCGGCATGTTTGCTTTCATGGGTAGTCAGTATCGGCTGGAAGTCGATGGGCGGGAATTCTTCATTGACCTGTTGCTCTTTCACCGCCATCTGCGGTGCCTTGTCGCAATTGAGTTGAAAATCGGCGACTTTCTGCCTGAATTTGTCGGCAAAATGCAGTTCTATCTGACTGCGCTCGACCGCCAGGTTCGACATGGGGATGAAAATCCTTCGCTAGGGATCATTCTTTGCAAGGAAAAGAGCCGCACGATTGTCGAATACGCACTGAATGACGCCCGCAGGCCGATTGGCGTTGCGACGTATGAAATTACCAGGACACTTCCCGCGAAACTGAAGGGGCAACTGCCGGATCCTGAACAGATCAGCGCGTTGCTGGCTGGGATTGAAAAATAGGTGCAACCGCTGGTTGCACAAATCGGCTGAGTGCCAACTCGTGGCGTGCGGCAACGAAACAAGACCTCCGCATGACTTCACAAGAACGCATCGTAACCACAGGCTGTTTGCGTGAATTTCTGTTCCCGGAAGGTGCAATTAAGAATAAAACATACGTAACTGACTTTTTGGTGGGGAAAGGATCATGAAGCACTTCGCAAAACCTTTTGTACTGGCGGCGTTGCTGGTGACGGCGGCGTTCGCGTCGGCGTGTGGCGACGAAGTCGTGGTGTGTGAAAACTGCCAGCCCGGCACCGGACTGGTGAAAGTTGAACTTGGACTGACGTCGGCCGACATACTGCGCGTCGTGGCCACAGTCAGCGGAGCCGGTTTGACGACGCCCGTGGTCCAGGATCTGGCCATTAACGCGGGACCGCCCCGGACCGCCACCGGCAGCTTTGCCGACGTGCCCGAGGCAACCAACTACACAGTTGCCCTGGAAGCCTTCCCGGCCCTGGTCGGCGGCGCGGAAGACACCGTCGTCATCTATCGCGGCAGCACCACGGTTGACGTGGAAGACGGCCTGACCGCCACCGCGAACGTCACCATGAATCCGGTTTACGGCGACGTCACCTTCACCGCCACGTTCCCGGCGGGCGACCCCGACATCGCCGACGTCAGCTATGTCCAGGTCACGGTCACCGGCAACCGCATCACTCACGACCCGGTCTTTTACCTGACGGTCGCGGGTGAATCCGCCACCGGCACGATTGACAACATCCCGGTGGGCGCGACCCGCACCTTCACGGTCCAGGCGTACGACGCCTCCGACGTGAAACTGTTCGAAGGCACCGGCGTCCATGGCGTGACCGAGGGGGGCGACAGCGTCACCGTCCCTTTAGCTAATGTCTCGCCGGCGGCTGGATCCATCAACGTCACCGGATCGTTCTGCGAGCCGGACTGCTCGGCCGCCGAGTGCGGCGACGACGGCTGCGGCGGCTCGTGTGGCGGCTGCAAGGCCGGCGCCACCTGCGTGTCCGGGCTCTGCAACACGCCGGTAAACTGGTGCCGCTATCAGTTCCCGAACTTGTTGACCGCCACCAGCGGCGACACGGTTACCTTCTATGGTCGGGTTTATCACGCCGGCATCACCGACATAAGCACCGGCGTCGATGTCAGCCCGCTGCTGAAGGCCCAGGTGGGTCTGGGCGGTGATGGCACGGACCCGGTCACCCATGCATCATGGAACTGGTACGACGCCGGCGCCAACAGCGGTTGGGTCGGCACCGGCCCGGACGCCAACAACGACGAATATCAGGCCGCGGTGCAACTGAACACCGTGGGCAGCTTCGACGCGGCGTACCGCTTCAGCGTCGATGGGGGCCACAGTTGGACATACTGCGACGGCGGCGACGAGGGCTCGTCGAACGGCTACTCGGCCACCAACGCTGGCAACATCACCGTTAAATGATCTGTCTTCTGATTCCTGCTGGGCCTTGCCCTTGTGCGGGACGCGAACCAAATCAGCCGTTAAAACTTTAATTGATGTCTGATTGGACAGGTTTCAAGGATAAAAAGTCATTTAGACACAGGTAGTTAACGCGGATTATTACTTTTCGTTATCACTTTTATTACTTTTGGTTGTGCGATTTTGGAGCACCCAGCGTGGGGATCGCCTGGAAGCGACATTCTGGATTGTGCCCAGTTTAGATGCCTTGAATAGCAAGTTGCTGATCTTTTTGGATTTTTGTTGATCCGTAAGTAAGTCGCCCATTTTCTGGGTCAACAACCGGTCAATGTCAGCCCGGCTGGCAGAGCCGAATGTTTTGATGAAGTCCGTCACGAGTTTGGCCAGAAATTCATCATCCTGACTTCTCATCCGGATGTAATCTGCCCGTTTGTCCACGGCATTCGCAATAAATGCAGAAATGTGCAGATTCGGCTTCCTGCCTTCAATCAATCCAGCTCTACGTAACCTTGTCGATGCCGTGTCATTGATCGGAAGGTGTTTTTGGATTCGGTCCAGGGCCAGAATGTCTTGAAGCGGCAAATCGGTCTTTTCAATCAGCAGGCGACTGTATGCCGGGTCCAGGATAGAACCATAAATGGTCATTCGCACAGCCTGCGATTCGGAAAGATCATAGTCCGGCATCGGGAAAAATCGATTCTTCTGACCCACAAACATGGCGTGGATGCCATAGCCCATGGTGTCGATCATGTTCAATTCGGCCATTGCATTCACAAGGAATGTGTTGCGGTATCGCCGCGGTGTTTTGTGACCATCGATATAGTCCTCTGGTTGGCCGTCAAAGAACGCTCCGTCGTTTTCAAAAATCAGCCGGTCAGGTTCTTCAGTCACGACGATTCGGGCGTTGCGCGTGTAATCCTGATGGGCAATGCAGTTGTGAAGGGCCTCAAGCACGATTTTCTGGTCATATTTGGCAATTTCGATCGGCAACAGGGTTCCGTCCGGCAGCATCCGAATCTGGATGTTGCGGATTTTTCGATACAGTTCGGTGGTATTCAGTAAGAACGGTGTCCCGAAATGACTGTATGCCTTTTCCGGTCCGACCAGCTTCCAAGTCATCTGGGCTGGGTGGGGCGAAAGCAATTGCGCCGATTCCGGCTTCCCCAGCAGAAGTAGTGTGGCTCTGGTAATCCGGCGGTCCCGGGTTAACCGGGCACGTTCAAGAAATACTTCCATTGGCCAGTCGTGAATTTCAGCAGGTGTGAACCTGTTGGAATACTTGAGAGCGAAGAACCTTCTGGCCGTATCAACCGCTTGGTCGTCCAGGTCTGCCGGTGTTGCCTCGGGAACGATCACAGCCGACCAGTCCTCGCCAGGCATCTGGTTTCGAATCTCGTCCAGTTTGTCGAGTCCGAGAGGAACCAGACTCTCGCCTGCCCGTGCATAGTACTGTCCTTTCCAGGCAACCGGCATTCCGCGTGGGGCGGCAGGTATCTCGAACAGGACGACGCGGCCTTCACCGTGCATAAGTTCATGAATTTCGCGAAATGTCAGCGACGGGGAAGTGACCTGGTTGATCTGGTGTTTCAGGCCCTGAAGGCGGCTTCGTTCGGGCCGGTAGTCGGTTCCGATGATCTTGTGGGTTTTGTCGTCAACGCCGAACACCAACCAGGCATGTTCAAGATTCCTGATATTTGCTTCGTTTCCCAGCGCAGAAAAGTATTGGCCGATCTTATCGGTATTGAAATCGTTGCTGGCAGCCTTGAACTCGATCACTTCATTTTCCCAGGTCTTGATTAAGTCGGTCAGAAGTGACTGAAGATCAGATTGATTCATTGTTGCCCCCGAAAAGGCCAGCTTCGGCGCATCTTGTGACCTTCGGATTGTAGCTTAAAGAAGAGATTCCAGAAGACTGAACTGAGGCCAAAAACCGGGACTACTTGAATGTGGACCGGATTACCCTTAGGGCTTCAGAGGCAGGACTGCGACCGGGTTGGCCAGGTCGGACAGGGCAGATGCGCGGATTTCGTCCATGGCGACACTGAAGACCCAGTCGTCCATGAAGATGCTGCGGACAACCGTCGAGTTCGACTGGGTCCACCAGTTCGAGCACCCGCCGCTGTAATAGTTGTCGTACTCCTGCTGTTCCGGGACCTCGTGCGGGATGCCGCCCAGGTAACTGAAGCCTTCATCCAGCGTCACCCGATAGACCATCAGTCCGTTGAACGTCATCGTGTGACCGTACTGGCCGTCGTCGCCGCCTTCGCAGACCAGCATCGGCAGGGCCAGGGCGTTGCGCGACTTGAACCAGGTGAACGCCAGGTGATTCGTGGCCGCTTCCGACGTGGTGCCGCGCGTGCCGATGATTTCGCGGTACAGCATGGTCGGATTGCTTCCGTCCGTCACGTCGAACACCGACAGGGCGATCCCGTCGAAGTACGCGAAGTCGCCGTGATCGTCCGCGTCGTACCCGATGGTCAGCAGGTGAGTTTCGTCCATGAAGTGCATGTACGTCGAAAATCCCGGGATTTTCAATTCGCCGGTGACCTTCGGGTCGGTCGGGTCTGACAGGTCCAGCACGTAAAGCGGGTCGGTCTTTTTGAACGTGACGATGTACCCCTTGTCTCCGCTGAACCGTACCGATCGGATGTCTTCGGACGGTCCCATGTTATCGACGGTTCCGATTTCGACCAGTTGTTCTTCCTGCTGTTCGAAGACGCGCAGGGCGCTTTTTGCGTCGCTGTAAAGACTGCCGGAGGTGGTGGCGACCCTCAGGTACCCGTTGTATTCCGACAGCGAGAACTGGTTCAGGACGCGGCCCGCGGCCAGACCGCTGGCCTCGTAGGTGGTCGCTGGGTTTTCGGCCGACAATCCGAACCGGTGGATTGTCGTGGCCTCGCCGATGGTGCTGTCGCCGAGCCAGGCATTTACATCGTTGCCGCGGTAGCGGGCCGCGACATACAGACCCTGGCTGGAAGCGTAGATGGTGCCGGGGCGGGTCAGTACCGATGTCGCGGTCATCGCCTCGTCGGCGCCGGTGTCGAACGAAACCAGTGAAAGCAGGCTGCCGCCGTCGCCGGACGCGGACAGGTAGTAATCCGAACACTGGGCGAACGGGTTTTTCAGGTTTTTCCAGTCCCCGTTGCGCAGGACGCGGTCGGTCAGGCCCGGCAGGATGGTGTCGGTGTCGGCCGTCCAGTTGTTGATGTACGCGATGTTTTCGGCGTGCAGCTTGCGGAACAGGGTTTCGATTTCTTCCCGCGTGAACGGAAGTGG
This sequence comes from Deltaproteobacteria bacterium, assembly GCA_029555025.1. Lineage (GTDB taxonomy): Bacteria > Myxococcota_A > UBA9042 > DTJE01 > DTJE01 > JAGOFO01. The sequence continues at coordinate 42,115 of JAKPTZ010000098.1, read as the reverse complement.
ATCGCCGTGGCAGCGGTAGGTGTATTCCTGAAGTTCAAGCGGCACATTTCTATATCCTGTCGGAAGGGCCGGCGGATCCGAGTACACGACCAGGTAAACGAAATCGTTGATTCGGCGCGCGGCCAGGAAGGTTCCGGTGAACTTCGCCTCGCGTACCAGGGCGGGGTGCGACTTGTCGGAAATGTCCAGGACCGTGACCTTCAGCGGACGCCCGTCGCCGGTAAGTTCACAGTCATAGCCGTAAGTGCAGTCGTCGTAGTACCAGGAATCCGTACCCAGCGACGAGAAGATGACGGCCCTGTCCTCGTGCACGAACATGCTGCGCGGCGTGCCCTCGATGGCGGTCGCCGAAAGGACGGTCGCCTCGGTCGGCGGCCACGCCTTCATGACGCGGAATTTGCCGTTTGCCAGCATGTAGATATAGGTGCCGTCGTTTTTCAGGAAGTCGGCCTCATCGACATCGACTTCCTGGTTGTTCGTGGTGGTGTATTCGCTGGCCGAGCCCGAATCTTCGGAAGGTACGGAAATGTCCTGCATGACCCCGCAGTCAGCGACCATGGAGTCTTCATAGTTCCAACTGCAGTCCTGGGTTCTTGTAACCGAGTACCAGCCGGCATTCAGGCGCTGTTCCATGATGGAGATTGCCTGCTTGCGCCACAGTTCGGTCAGTTCGCCGCAGTCGGCGCTTTTGCGAAGGGCGAAAGACGAAAGGACCGGGGGCGTCCCGTCGTCCGGCCAGTTCGGCGAATCGCCGTAATCAGGGCCGGGCTCTTCGGCGTCCAAGATTTCCTGGTTGTCGCCGTTGTCGGAGACTTCGGTGTTGCCGCCCCAGTCGGGGGCCTGCCACGAGTCGGGGTTGTTTTCATCCGGATCCCCGGCTCCGCCGCAACCCGCAAAGACCATTGCCGCCACGATCACGCCAGCAAGCCTGAATCCAGCATGAATGCCTGATGTACGCATAGGTGCCTCCAAATGAATCCACCGGGAAGGAACGCCGCCGGAAAAACTATGGCGAAACTATATGAAAAAGTTGGTCAGGCATTCCAATAGACGAAAAATTTGGTTTCAGTTCATCGGACGGAAGACAGCCTGAGTGGAGATCCTTCTTCAGGTGCAGGCAGTGAACTCGTCGTAGCATTCGGCGCCTGACTGCACCGCCGCATCGAAGCATTGTTGGGTGGCTCCACCCGGGCACGCATCGTTTACGCAGGACACCAGGTCGGTCAACTGCGCGCGGGCGTCCGCGCTTCCGGTCATGATGCAGTTCTGGGCGCATTCCTCGTCGGGACATTCCGCAGCACAGGTCAATACCTGCCGGCACGTCTTTTCGATCGGGGCCACGCACTCGAGTCCGACACCGGATTCCGGCGCCTGGCAGACGTTCGGGGCGCTGCAGCAGTCGCCTCCGCATCCGTCGTCGGTGCATGGGCCCCCGCTGCAATCGGGGGTGCAGGAATTCATGCAGTTCAAATACTCGGTGTGACAGGCGCCACCCTCGCCATACGCGGCGGCGGCGCATTCCTGGTTGATTTCAGGGCAAGCAACCGCAAGGCAGTCCCCGGCGGCCCATATGGCGTCGCGGGCATCGGCGCTGGCGCCATTGTAGCAGGCGGACATGCAGGCGTCGTCGGTGCACCCGCTTGAACACTGGCCCATCTCGGCACAGGTGGTTCCTTCGGGGGGCAGGCAGACCATTGCGCTGCCGTCAAAATTCCTGTCGCACACATTCGGGTCGTCGCAGCAGTCTCCGCCGCAGCCGTCGTCGGTGCATGGGCCCCCGCTGCAATCTGGCGTGCAGGCCGCATCCGTGACGACATCGCCCGGGACTGAATCGATCGGGACATCCTTGCCGACATCGCCCCCCAAGTTGTCGTCCCCGATAATGTCGCCCCCCATGTTCTCGTCCCCGATAATGTCGTCCCCGATGATGTCGCCGCCCACGTCAACAGTCGCAACATCGGCGTCGTCCTTGACATCGTCTGTGCCGGTGCCATCGCCGCACCCCGAAAGAATAAGCAGCGAAGTCGCCAGTATCGATGAAATCCGCCGCAGGGAACGCACGAGACCTGTCATTCGGAGCCTCCTTAAGGGGGGACATTGAGTGGACTCGGATTATACATGGGATCGTCCTGATCCTGACGGAAATTCGATTCAGGCCGGGACAATCGCGTTGTCGATTCACCAACAAACGCGGAAAAGAGCTGTCGTGGTCTGGTATATTCCGGGTGATTCGGGATGGGATCGGGAATACATGGGGAAGACACGGCATATGCGATTGCTTTGTGCGGCCGCGATGGTTGCCTTCGGCGCCTGGCTGGTCGGGTGCGGCGGTGGCGGTGGATTCGATACGGGGCCCGCCGATGAAGGTGCTTTGGTCGATATCGACGTGGCGGATGTTCCGGGTGAAGTCGTCGATGCGGGTGAAGATGCCGGCGATGCGGGTGGTGATTCCGGGTTCGAGTGGCCGGCTGGCATGTCCCCGGTCGTGGAACCGGCAGATCCTGTCCTGGCGGGAGGGCTGCCGGCCGCGACCGCCTTCGATGCTTCCAATCGGCCGATGCTGGATCTGTCGGGCGACTGGCAGTTCAAGTTCGACGATGCCGACGCGGGCGTGACCGACGGCTGGTTCGCGACTGCGTTCGATCGGAAGAAGTGGATCAAGGCGCCGGTTCCGGGCACCTGGGACATGGATGTCGAGGGCGGGTTCGACCGGCAGACCGTCGCCTGGTATGCGCGCGAGTTTTCCTGGGATGACGAAAGCCCGTTTGTCCGGCTGCGCTTTGATGGCGTCTTCCGCGAGGCCCGCGTCTGGCTTAACGGCGTGGAACTGGGCGGCGACGACCTGCCTTATCTGCCGTTCGCGTTCGACGTGACGAAACTGTTGCGCCGCGACTCGGCGAACGTGCTGGTCGTGCGCGTTGATAACCGGCTTGGCCGCCAGACGCTGCCGTGCGATACCTCCCTGACCCCGGGGCTTCTGGGCTGGTTCCCGTACGGCGGGATCCCCCGGCCGGTTTTCGTCGAGGGTTCCAGATCCACGTCGGTGGCAAGGCTGGCGGTCAAGACATCGACCGGCGACGTTCACTGGGCCGTGACCGCGGACGTCCTTCTGCAGCAGGCCGCCGGGATTTCCGGGACGGCACGCCTGTCGGCCGCGGTGAAAAAGGGTGACGTGATCCTGATTCAGTGGGGGCCGGCGGAACTGCCCGCCGACGTGTCGCGGCTGTCGCTTGAAGGCCTGGTCGCCCTGCCGGATCTCTGGGATCCGGAGTATCCCGACCGGACCTACCGGATGGACGTCGTCATATCGCAGGACGGCGTCGATGAAACGGTATCCGTCGATTTTGCGTTCAGGACGCTTGAAGCCGTTTCCGGCCGCCTGCTGCTGAACGGCAGTGACCGTTTTCTGCACGGAATGAACCGGCACGAGGATCTTCCCGGCAGGGGGCCGGTGTTCGACGCGGACGCGATGGCAGCAGATGTCGCGGCGATGAAGGATCTGGGTGTCGATTTTGTGCGGCCGGCACATTATCCGAACGACGTCAGGACGTTGCGGGCGCTTGAAGCGGCGGGGATGCTGCTGGCCCAGGAAATCCCGGTCTATCAGCTTGACGACCGGCAACTGGCCGACCCTGTCATGCTGGACAGGGCGACGCGGGCGCTGCGCCGCATGATCCACAGGGATATCAACCGGCCGGCCATCGGCCTGTGGAGCATTGCAAATGAAGTCTGGACGTTCGCCGACACCGCCCCGGCGTTCCTGCGCAGCCTGCGTGAAACAGCGCGCGAGCTTGACCCGGACCGGCCCGTGATGGCGGCCGTGCTGTCCGCCCCGGGCGTGTCGTTTTCGGACGTTGATCTGGGGCCGGGCGAAGTCGATGTGATCGGCATCAACGAGTATCACGGATGGTACTTCGGCCTGACGACCGATCTTGGGGATCTGCTGGACGCGGCGCACGCGCGGTTCCCGGACAAGACACTGATCGTCAGCGAGTACGGCTGTGATGCCTTGCGGGCGCGGCACGGCTACGGGCAGCCTGGCGAGGAACCGGTCGATGACCACTCGTACACCGAGGAATACCAGGCGTGGTTTCATCGGCAGCACCTGAAACAGATTGCCGAAAGGGAATTCGTCCGCGGCGTCGCCCCGTGGGTGCTGGCCGATTTCAGGATGCAGTGGAGTCCGACGACCGGCAAGCCGCATCCCGCGCCAAAGACGAACCTGAAGGGACTGATGGACGCGTGGCGGCGCCCGAAGGCGGCGTACGACGTGGTTAAGGCCGCATACGCAGGTCCCGACATGCAGCCGGTGCCGGTCGAACTTGCCGTGCCGCATGAACCCGACTGCGGAAACGGCGCGGTCGAGCCGCCCGAGGCCTGTGACGGCGGAACCATCCCGTGCGCTGATCTGGGCGTTTCTTATGCGTCCGGGACTGCTTCGTGCCGACCCGACTGCACCGGATGGGACGTTTCCGGCTGCACGCGTGCCACGCCCCCCGAACTGGGGTGGGAGGTCGTGAAGCCCGCGCTGCGGGATCCGGCGCGATGGGGCGACGCCAGGTGCAACGACGGGACGCCGTTCGCGTTCAGGGTCCGCCTTTCACCGACAGGGTCGCCGGACTGGGTGATCAGCCTGGAAGGCGGCGGCTTCTGCGACGACTATGCCGTTCCGTGCATCCGTCCGATTGAAAAGACCACGACGTTGCCGGATCAGGACGGCACATGGCTGGTTCCCCACGACGACAACGGCGGGATTTTTGACGTCGATGTCGCCGACAACCCGGTCTGGCACGACGCGAACTGGGTTCTCGGACCTTACTGCACCAGCGATTTCTGGCTTGGGACGCGGACTTCAAGGATATGGTCGCTGGGGGATGCCGAAAACGGCTGGTACTTCGCCGGCCGCCTGAACGTGCAGGCGCTGCTGGAGACGCTGGTCCGGCATTACGGCCTGGCCGATGTCGCGGATGATGGCGGGCCGAAGGTGCTGTTTTCGGGAACGTCGTCAGGCGCCCTGGGGACGATGGCCACGGCCGACCTGGCGGTCGCGATGCTGCCGAACACGGCTGCGGCCGGTCGCCTGAAGGTGATGGTCGATTCGGGCTGGCTGGTGCACGACTGGGACGACCCGGAAGCGCGGCTGGTGATGGCCCAGGTGTCGGATCTGGAAGCCGTGCGGATCGCCCATGACCACTTCCAGGCCCGCTTGAACCCGATCTGCGAGTCGGCGCGAATCCGGGACGGCGGGCATGCGGGCGACTGCCTGATGGGCCTGTTCGCGTTCCCGTACCTTGTTGGCGAACCTCCCGACGGGCTGGGCCTGCCGGTGCTGTTCCAGCAGAGCCTGGCGGACACGGCATTCTCGGGTTTCCACAACCACGACGATGACATGGATTTCCAGGTCGCGTACGGGCTTCGGCAGCAGGCCGACGCGCTGGAGGCCGACCCCGGGGATCCGCTCATGGCATGGTGGTTCCTGGGCCGCTCCGCATACCACGATATCTGCCGCAAGACCGACCGCTGGACGATCGGCGAGCCGGGAAACACTTTCCGGGATCTTCTTGAACGCTTCTGGGCGGGCGGCAAACCCGAGCGGGTAATCTGGAACCCGTGACAGCGCGCCGGCGACGTCGGGCCAGAGGCATCTGAATTACATGTGTGGCCGCCGGAATTCTGCGTGTCGCCACAGGTGCTTGTGCCAGAATTCGGCGTGTTATTACAGGTGCTTGTGCCAGAATTCGGCGTTTCCCAGCGTATCGCCCAGCATGTATGGCTTGAATCCGAAATTCAGGTAGGCGGTGCGCGCCGCGTGGTTGCCCTGCAGCACTTCAAGGGTCACCTTGCAGCAGCCGCGTGACCGGGCGATCGACTCGATTTCGGCCAGCAGCGCGCGGCCGACGCCGCGGCCCCGATAACCTGGAAGCACCGCGAGGTCGTGGATGTTCAGCAGGGGGCGCGCCGCGAACGTTGAAAAGCCCTCGATGCAGTTTGCCAGGCCGACCGGCCGGTCGTCGATGAAAGCCAGCAGCGAAAACATGTTCGGCCGGCGGGCCATTTCATCCAGAAGGTGCCGGCGCGTGAACTCGGGCAGCGGCTCGCCGCCGCCCATCGGGTCGCGCGCGTAAGCGTCCAGGATTTCGACGACCGCATCGCGGTGCGTCGGGTCGGCGTAATCAGCCAGGATGATTCTGTACATTTCGCGGTTTCGTCCGGATTCCCGCCCGATTATTGCATGAAAACAAGGTCTCCAATGCGCTGGACATGCCGCAGGGCGTTCGGCTAGACTGCCTTTAATCAATGATCCGACCGGAGCGGGGGGACCATGGACGCGGGCGTTTGGGTTTTCACACGGCAAAGGCCGGCTGGCGGCCTTCTTGTTTCATTCCTTTTCGTTCTGGTGATGACCACGGGTTGCGGCGGCGGAACGGTCGATCCGTGCGATGGGATCGACTGCGATGGCCACGGGGTCTGCGCGATTCGCGACGGTCTGGCGACGTGTCTGTGCGACACCGGATACGCCACTTCGGGAACCACCTGCGTCACCGATGTCTGCAGCCCCGACCCTTGCGTGTTCGGTGTTTGCGTCGCCACCGGAACCCTGCCGACCTGCCGGTGCGATCAGGGATACGCGGGAAGCCTTTGCGACCGTTGCGACGACGGCTACATGCCGCGTGGCGGCCGGTGCGTGACCGGCGATCCTTGCGAAGGCGACCCGTGTGTGTTCGGCCTTTGCGCCATGATTGAAGGCGTTGTTACTTGCACATGCCATCAGGGATACGCCGGCGACCTGTGTGACCGTTGTGCGGACGGATACTTCGCGGAAGGCCTGCGTTGCGTCACGCGATCGGTGTGCGATCCGAACCCGTGCATCCATGGCGACTGCGTGCCGAAAGGCGGCCTGGCGGACTGTGCATGCACCGACGGCTATGCCGGCGACACCTGCGAGGATTGCGCGGAAGGCTGGGTGCGCGACGGCCTGCGGTGTGTCGTGGCCAGTGGCGACCCGTGCGACCCCAACCCATGCGGAACCCAGGACGAGCATCGAAACGAGTGTGTTGCGGACGGAACCGCGGCGATGTGTCTTTGCGACGACGGATACGTTTTCCAGGACGGCTGGTGCGTCGAAAGTCAGGGCGATCCGTGCGACCCGAATCCATGTCCGACGGACGCAAACCGTTCCATCTGCGTGGCGGGGGGTGTCGGCGGTCATACATGCCTTTGCGACGACGGGTATCGCCTGGATCAGTCCGATACCTGTGTCGAGGATACCGGCTCGCTCGAGACCAGATCCTGCGACGTCGTCGTCAGCACGCAGGTTTCGACTTCAGGGCCCGTGGCCTTGCGTGGCGAGTTCAACGGCTGGTCCGAGACGGCCGACGTGATGACGAAGGTCGGCGCGAAATGGGAAAGGACGATGTCCGGACTGCGCGCCGGGGATTATGCATACAAGCTGTTCTGGCGCGAGGGCGGGAAGGAGCGCTGGGAACTGGATCCTGACAATCCGTACACGAAGTGGGTCGGCGGGACGCGGAACTCGATGCTGCGCGTGCCTGACTGCGACAAGCCGCAGCTTGTCCTGGAACAGGGCCCGGCCGTAAACGGCGGGCGCGTGACGATGAAGGTGCGGGCCATGTACGGCCGCCAGAGGATCGAGCTGGATGCCGCGCAGGCCACCGTGACCCGCAACGGAACCTCGATTTCCGGCACCTGGGACGGCGATACGGGCACTTTCACGATCGACGATTCAGGCCTGGAGCCGGGGAAGTACGGCTATGTCTTCCAGGTTGCCGACACGGCTGGTCGTCGGGCGGAACCGTTGTTCGTGCCCCTGTGGGTCGAGGACCAGGCGTTCGACTGGCGCGATGCGACGATCTATTTCGTGCTGACGGATCGCTTCCATAACGGGAACACCGGCAACGACCTGCCGGTATCGGATCCGAAGCTGGACTTCAAGGCGAACTGGCAGGGTGGCGACTTCGCCGGCCTGAAACAGAAGATTGACGCGGGCTATTTCGACGACCTGGGGGTGAACTGCCTGTGGGTGTCGTCGCCCGTCATGAATACCCAGGGCGCGTTCTGGGGGTCCGACGGGCACAAATATACCGGGTACCATTCGTACTGGCCGATCGCCACCGGTTGGACCGGCGACACTCCGTTGACGGGCCTGGCGGGACCGATCGACCCGCACTTCGGGGATATGGAGGCGTTCAAGGCGATGGTCGCGGCCGCCCACGCCCGCGGAATCAGGGTAATCGTCGATTTCGTGGCGAACCACGTGCACACCGACTCGCCGCTTTACACGCAGCACCGGAACGACTCGACGCCATGGTTCAACTGGAACAACGGAACCGTTGGCCAGGGGTACGTGTGCGGGTGGGACAAGCCGATCGAGTGCTGGTTCGCGGAGTATCTGCCCGATTTCGATTACCGGAACGGCCAGGTCATGGATCGGGTGATGGATCACGCAATCTGGCTGATCATGGAGACCAATATCGACGGCTTCAGACTGGATGCGGTCAAGCACATGATCCTGGACTTTTCGGCGACGCTTCGGGGGCGGATTGACGACCAGATCGACACGTACGACGGCATCAGGTTCTACATGGTCGGCGAGACCTTCACCGGCGAGGGAGACGGCGAAAAGCAGACGATCAAGGAGTACGTCAGTCCGGATCTGCTGGACGGACAGTTCGACTTCCCGATGTTCTGGGCGGTGCTTGCGGCACTGGTGCGGCACGAGCGCGGGCTGGATTCGCTGAAGTCGTTCATGGACGGCAACGATGGCTATTACGGGGCCGCGGCGGTGATGTCCACGTTCCTTGGAAACCACGACGTGCCGCGCGCGCTTTCCCATGCCGCCGGGCAGATTGGCGATCTGTGGGGCAACGGCTCCAAGGAGCAGGGGTGGACGGCGCCTCCCGGGCAGCCTTCCGCCGAGGACCCGTACCGGCGCCTGAGAATGGCGTGGACTTTCCTGTTTTCCCAGAAGGGGTTGCCTCTGCTGTATTACGGCGACGAGTTCGGCATGCCGGGGGCGGGCGACCCTGACAACCGGCGGTTCATGCGTTTCGATTCGGCGCTTTCGACAAACGAAAAGGCGACGCTGTCGCACGTCCAGGCGCTTGGAAAGGCCAGGTTACGGCACCCGGCGCTGCGGCGCGGTTCGCGCGCGAACATCCAGGTCGATGCGAATTACTGGGCCTTTGTCATGAAGGACGGGACGGATGCCGTCCTGGTGGTCCTGAACCGCGGGGATGCCGGGGCCCGTACGCTGGCGGTCGGCGCGGCCGGCCTGCCTGGCGGAACGTACAGGGATGTCTTGTCCGGTCGGGAAATTTCGGTGTCGGGCGGTTCGGCGTCCGTTTCAATGGGCCGCCTTGAATCGGCCGTTTTTGAGGTGAAGTGATGGACGGGGCAAGGATTGAAAGGTTTTCCTGGAAGGATTTCCGGCGGGTCGCCGGTCGGGTGGCTGCCGCCCGTGGTCCGGCGGTCGGTCGGTACGGCATGGTCGTCCTGCTGTCGCTGGTGTTTCTGGCCCCCGGTTGCGGGGGCGACGGGTCCCCCGATGATCCATGCCGCGGTGTCACATGTTCCGGCCAGGGCGAATGCGTGAGTGTGGCAGGCGAGCCGGTGTGCGACTGTAATGCCGGATTCCATGCCAACGGAACCGCCTGCGTGCCGGACGCCTGCCGTCCGGCGGATTGCGTGCACGGGAATTGCGTGGATCCCCTGAACCTTCCCGATTGCGAATGTGATGAAGGATATGCCGGCACGGCATGCGACCAGTGTGACGAAGGCTATGTGCTGGACGGGACCGACGGGTTGCGGTGCGTGCTGGACGCGTCGTGCGACGAAGATCCATGCGGCGAACATGGCGTTTGCCGCACGGAAGGTGCCGGGGTGGCCTGCACATGCGATGACGGCTGGGATGGAAATCTTTGCAACCGTTGCGCCGACGGATACCACGACGAAAGCGGTGCGTGCCTTCCCGATACCCCGTGCAATCCCGATCCGTGCGTGCATGCGTCGAAGTGCGATGAGGTCGCGGGCGAGGCCAGGTGCACGTGCCTGAACGGATATGACGGCGACCTTTGTGACGACTGCGCGGAAGGCTTCGTGAAGGACGGCCTGGTCTGCGTTGCCGGGCCGGGGCCGTGTGACCCGAATCCGTGTCCCGGATTGAATCCCGGCGAGCATCGCGATCGCTGCACCGTTGAAGAGGGCGCGGCGGTTTGTCTGTGCGACTTCGGTTATGAGGAAGTCGAGGGCGACTGCGTCCAGCAGACGGTATGCGACCCCGTGACAACATGCGCGGGCCACGGAACATGTACCGGCAACGGGCTGGAATGCAAGTGCGACGATGGCTACAAGGGCGACAACTGCGACGAATGCGACCAGGGATTCGAGGCCCAGGGCGACGACTGCGTGCCGGTGCAGCCGCCCGATCCGTGCGACCCGAATCCGTGCGGCGCGGAACCGGACCGTGCCAGGTGCGTTGTTGAAGGCGGGGCGGCCGTCTGCGCGTGCGATCAGGGTTTCGATGACGTGGCCGGCGTGTGCGTGCCGAAGTGCGACGTTCACGAGACCGCCTGCGCGAAGGCCCATTCCAGTTTCGGGTGGATCGTTTCCGCAAACGGTCACGGCGCGCTGGTGGTCAACCTGGACTCGACGAAACTGCCGGCCGGTGATGATCGCGACAATCACCGCTACATGCTGTTTGTCCATCCGTACCAGACGTGGGGACTGAACGGCAGCGGCCAGGCGGTCAATACCCGTGACATGCTGTACGACACGTTCATGGGCTTGCGGGTCGATGGCGTCGGAACCTGGCTGGACGGCGTGCCCCGGGAGTTCGCCGGGTATCACGGGCAGGACGGGATTCCGCACTGGGTTCAGACGGTCGGCGGTCTGCGCGTCGAAACGTTCATGTACGCGCCGTGGCAACTGGAACGGCCGGCGCTTGTAATGCTGACCCGTGTGACCAACACCGGGACGACCGCGAAGCAGGTTTCGCTTTACAGCATCCAGAACTGGCATGTCGGCAATACATTGAACGATTCACACCGGTTCCCGAACACCCAGGGCGAGTCGATTGCCCTTGACGGGGCCACCGGCGGGTTCGTGGAGCAGGCGGCCGGCGGCGCGGTTTTCCATTATCCGCTGGGTACGGTCGGACATTACGCGGCGGCAGCCGGCGGAACCGAGGCGGATCCATGGGTCAGGCTGAACGCCGGGCAGGATCTTGGCGACGAGGGGTCGATCGATGCCGGCGACAACAGGGTCGCCGGTTTCCAGGGGCCGGTCAATGAACTCCAGCCCGGTCAGACGGCGTGGTTCGGGGTCGTCAGCGCGTTTGATACTTACAAGGACGTGACAAGCCTGAAGAACGACGTCGTCGAAGCCTTTGAAGGACTGGACGCCCAGCAGGCGCTGGCCGCGGCCCGTGCCGAGTGGGCCGCCTGGCGCAAGCCCGCGCCGGCTGGACTTTCGGCAGCCGAGAAGACGGTCTATCGCACGGCCGAGGCAGTGTTGCGGATGGGACAGGTGTGGGAAACGACGGATAAGTCGAAGGGGCAGATCCTGGCATCGCTGCCGCCGGGAATGTGGGCAACTTCGTGGCCCAGGGACATGGCATATTCGATTGCGGCCCTGGTGCGTTCGGGCCATTTCACCGAGGCCCGCGCCGCGCTGGAGTTCATGCTGAAGGCGGACGCCAACGGTTACAAGACTTTTGAGCACAACGGCACGCAGGTCGGGGTGGGCGCGGACTACCGGATTTCGGTGTGTCGTTACTTCGGGCGCGGGATGGAGGAGTCTGACTGGAATTCGGACGGTCCCAACGTGGAATTCGACGGATTCGGGTTGTTCCTGTGGGTGCTGGGCGAGTACGTCCGCGCCTCGGGCGACACGACCATCCTGGATTCGTACTGGACGATTATCGGCGACGAGATCGCGGACGTGCTGGTCGGGTTGCGGGCCGGCAACGGCATGATCAGGCCGGACAGCTCGATCTGGGAGGTTCACTGGAACGGTCGTCAGAAGCAGTACACATACACTTCGCTGGCGGCGGCCATTGGCCTTTGCGAGGCGTCCATGCTGGCCGACGGTAAGGGCGATACGGATTCCGAGGCGTCATGGGCTTCGGCTGCGCAAGACATCATGAAGGCGATTCCCCTGCACGCCATGGACGGCGATTTCGTGGCGCAGAGCGTCGAGGAACTGGCGGGGGATTCCGGGTATGTGGATGCGGCCGTCATCGAGGCTTTCAACTGGAACGTGATGGATCCGAAGGGTGACGCCGCGGCGGCCACGGTCGATGTGCTTCAAAACGACCTGGCGGTGCCGAACGGCATGGGATTGCAGCGCAATGACGACGGCGGCTGGTACGACAGTTCCGAGTGGATACTGATTGACCTGCGCGTATCAAGGGCATTGCGTGCACTTGGCGGCGCCACCGCCGTGGCCCGGGCCGACCTGCTGCTGGACTGGGTGACCGCCCAGGCCAGGGCGAACATGGGACTGATTGCCGAACTGCACACGCGTGAAGGTGCCGACTACGACGGCGCGGTGCCGATGGTCGGGTTCGGTGCGGGCGCGTACCTGCTCGAGATCTGGAATCGGGCAGAGCCGGTGACGCCCCAGGCACCCTGCGGGATTCAGTGGTGAAGGGCGGCCGGCGTCCGCCGCGACTGGTGGCGCGGTGCCGGTGACGTCGGTGTGGTTTTCGACGGGAACAGGTGAACGGTCGTGGCCTGGAACTGTCCCAAAGGAAGTGGCAACAGAACCATTCATGGAGTCGCGGCCGGTCACGGCGTCGCGGCCGCCTGCGCGCTGGTCCTGCTGGCCGCGGTGGATTCCGGCTGCGGCAACGGGGCGCCTGATCCGGGGCTGCCTGTCCGCACCTGCGAGGTCGGGTTCGAATGGAAGGCGGCCGCGGCCGAGGTCGCGGTGGTCGGTGAATTCAACGACTGGCGGCCAGCCGGATACGAACTCGCGCGCGACCCCGACGGCGTATTCCGCGGCAGCTTCGTGGTTGGCCCGGGGCGGCACGCCTATCGCTTCCTGGTCGATGGCGAAGAGCGGATGGACCCGTCGAACCCGTTGACTATGTTTAGCCGTGACGGGTTCGAGCACAGCGCTCTGGTCCAGTCCGACTGCAACAGGGCGGCCTTCAAGGTCGAAAGCGCCCAGGTATCCGGCGACCGCTTCAAGGCGCGGCTTGTCTGCATGGCCGGTGCCGGCGGCCTTGCCTGTGACCCGGATTCGGTGGCGGTCACGCTTGACGGCATGGCGGTCTCGGCGGTCATGAAGACCGGTTCCCTGGATGTGGATCTGGGGCCCCTGGACGCCGGCAAGCACCGCCTGACAGTCGCCGCGACGGATACCGGTGGTACGCCGGCCGAGCCGCTTGTCATGCCGTTCTGGGTCGAGGCCGAGCCTTTTGACTGGTCGGACGCGCTGGTTTACCAGGTCGTGGTCGATCGTTTCCGGCGTGGCGACGGGCCGCTGGACGCGGATGCCGGCATCACGATGCGCATGGGCGGTGACTGGGCCGGGGTCGTTGCCGCCATCGAGGAAGGCTTCTTTGAACGCCTGGGCGTCAACGCCTTGTGGATATCGCCGGCGGTACGGAATGCCGAAGGCTCCTGGCCCGGCTTCGACGGCCGGACGTACGAGTCCTATCACGGATACTGGCCGGTCGCGACCCGCGCGGCCGAACCCCATTTCGGCGGGGACGCCGGACTGGCGGCCCTGGTGGATGCCGCGCACGACAGGGGCATCAGGGTGATCCTGGATATCGTCCCGAATCACGTCCACATCGACCATCCGTGGTTTACCGACCACCCGGGATGGTTCAACCATCCGGAAGGGGATTGCGTGTGCGGCCGCCAGTGCTCGTGGACGGCCGACATCGATCACTGCTGGTTCACCGGGTATCTGCCCGACCTGGACTGGCGAAACAGGGAAGTGCTTGAAACCATGCTTTCGGACGTCGGCTGGTGGCTGTCGAATTTCGACGTCGATGGTTTGCGCATCGACGCGGTGCCGATGATGCCCAGGCTGGTCACCAGGCACCTGCGGGACACCGTGACGCGCACTTTCGCGCCGGGCGCGCCCCATGTCCACATGGTCGGCGAGACCTTCACCGGTTCGGCCGGCCGCGACCAGATTCGCTGGTACCTTGGGCCGTACGGGCTCAGCGGACAGTTCGATTTTCCGGTGATGTGGACGCTGCGTTCCGTGGTTGGGCAGGGATACGGCACGATGGAGTCGCTTCTTGATGAAGTGGATGCCTCGACGGCGGCCTGGGCCGGGTCGGGCGCGGTTATGAGCCAGTTCATAGGCAACCACGACGTCCCGCGCTTTGTGACGGTCGCCGCGGCTGACGACACTGATCCGCTGAATCCGGCGCCGCAGCCGGATGTTGCGGAGCCATACCGCCGCGCCGCCGTCGCGCTGGCGTTCGTCCTGACGCAGCCGGGCGCGCCGGTGATTTACCAGGGCGACGAAATCGGCATGGCGGGCGGCGGGGATCCCGACAACCGTCGCCCGATGCCGGACCCTGCGACATGGCTGGCGCACCAGAGGTGGCTTTTCGGGCAGGTTTCCATGCTTGGTCGGCTGCGCGCGGGAATCGACGCGTTCCGGCACGGTTCGCGCACCGATCTTGCCCGTGCCGCCGATCACGTGGCATTCAGGATGACCGGTTCCAGGGACACCGCCGTGGTTGCTTTGAACCGTGGCTCGGCGCCGTTGCGCCTGACTATTCCCGCCGGATCCTGGACGGCTGACGATGCCCCGGCCGACTGCCTGGGCGGTACGGTGACAATGAGGAACCGTGAACTGGAATTGATCGTGCCCGCGCTTGGGGCGATGGTCGTGCTTCCGCGCGACCGGTGCCCGGCCCCGGACGATTATGCGGATCTGGAGGTAACGGAATGAATACGCGCTCAAGGCTGGCCAGGTCCGGGATACGGACGGCGATCGCCGCGTGCCTTGCGGCGGCAGTGCCGTTTGTCTTCGCGGGCTGCGGCGAAGGGGGGTCCGAAATCAACGATGTCGCCGGGGCGGATGACTCCGGCACCGGAACGGACATCGTCGAATGGGATCCGGGCAGCGGCGGAACCGGTTGCGGCGGTTACGGTTACGGGTACGGCCCGGACTGCGTTCCGGAGGGCGCCCTGGACTGCACGCAGGATCCGTGCATTTTTGGCACATGCGAACTTGTTGCCGGGGTCGGAACCTGCGTCTGCCTGGAAGGTTACGACGGCCGCATCTGCGGCGAATGCGCCCAGGGATGGGTCGTCCGGGGGCTTCGGTGCGTGCGCGTCGATGCGTGCCACGGATTCCCGTGTGCATTCGGAACATGCCGCATCGTCAACACGCAGCCGTTCTGCGACTGCGACACCGGTTATGCCGGGGATCACTGCGACGCCTGCGCCGACGGGTTCATCCCGAAGAACCTGCGCTGCGTGCTGGAGGAAGAATGAGCTTGTTCAACCGATGGATTGCCACGGTGTGCGTGCTGGCGGTGATGGCGATGCCGACCATGGCCGCCCGTGCCGGCCAGGCAGGCCCGGCGGACGGCGCCACCGAATCGGATGGCGATGTCCCGCCCGCGGTGGTGCCCGAAGATTCCGGTTCCGATGAGTCCGTCCGCAGGAAGAAGGGTGACGGTGCATCGCCGGACGACGAGGTCAAGCCGCCGAAGAAGCCAGGGGCCGCCGATGGCTTCCCGAAAGGATTCCAGTTCGGGACGTACGGGCGTGTCGGCTTTTCCAGCGATTTCGCCGGTGCCCCTGGCAACGCGACCAATATCGTCACGCACGGTTCACGCCTGATGGAAGGCTCATACGTCGAACTGGACCTGGGTTATGGAATACGCACCGCCAGCGGGTTCGCCATGCGGCTGCTGATTACCCCGGCGTTCCTGGACGAGTTCTTTCACTTCGACGGAAAGGCAAGCGATTCCATCGTCTTGAGGAACCTTTACGTCGAGGCGTCGGGAATCTTCAAGACCGATTTGAAGATATGGGTCGGATCCCGCATGTACAGGGGCGACGACATCTATCTTCTTGACTGGTGGCCGCTTGATTCCCTGAACACACTTGGCGGCGGCCTGTCGTGGGATCACAAGTCCTGGCAGGTACTCGCACATGTCGGTGTCAACCGTCTGGACGACCAGTTCCAGTTGCGACGCTTTCAGGTCCCGGCCACCTATGGCTCGGATACCATCACCCTGATGGAGCGCCAGCGGATGATCGCGTCGGCCAAGGTAAGCTGGCTTGGCCGTGACCTGGCCCCGAAACTGTCGATGAAGGTTTCGCTTTACGGGGAGTTCCACTGGCTTCCAAAGGGCAAGCTGCGTTACGACAGTGAATTCCTGGATTATTTCAAGGAATTCGGGATTGCGCCCGACCCGGAACTGGTGTCCGAGATGCCGGCCGACAACGGTGGCGTGGTCGGCGCCCAGATCGGTTTCTGGGGCTTCGGGAAAGATTCCCACGTCAATATCTTTGCCAGGTACGCATGGGGCCTTGCCGCATACGGCGAGTGGGGAATTCCGTGGGGGGTCGCACTGGATCGCACCGCCTCGGGCGCGAAGGAATTCGTCCTTGCGGCTTCATCGAACTGGGAAAACCGGCATTTCGGGATCATGGCCGCGGCTTATGGGCGCCTGTTCGTCGATGCGGATTCCAACCGGTATGACCTGGACGATTACTGGGAAGGTACCGAGGACGTGCGGGCCACGTGGTTCGCCACGGATCACTTCCACGTCGGGGCCGAACTGAGCCATCAGTGGAAGGCATCCAGGGGCCTTGATCCGACGGACGACAAGGTCGGCCGGCCGCACGTCGTCCAGATGTCCCTGATGCCGTCCCTGAACCTGGAACGCGGCATGTACCAGAGGCCGCAGATTCGACTGGTCTATACGGCAAGCTGGTCAAATGACGACGCACGATCCCTGTTGCCGCAGTTCGACGAGCGGCGCGGCCAGGAATGGCAGCATTACCTGGGTGTCCAGGTCGAGTGGTGGCTGAACAGTTCCAGTTATCAGTGACCGACGGGAATGCCGGAAGGATTGCTGGATCGGAGGTTTTGACATGAAGCGGACAACGACGCGCCTGCGAAATGGACATGGCTTCGGCCGCGCAGGGCGCATGCTTGCAATAACGTTACTGATGGCGGCGGCGGCCGGGTGCTTCGACGCATCGCGGGCCGAGGATGTTCCCGGGCTGCAAGCGGTGGTCCAGGACTGGCGCGATGAAATCGTGTATCAGGTGCTGGTCGATCGTTTCGCCAACGGCGACCGGAACAACGATTTCAACGTCGTACCGCATTCGCCGGCCGCCTATCACGGAGGTGACTGGCAGGGGTTGATCGACCGGCTGGACTACCTGGACGAACTTGGCGTCACGGCACTGTGGATTTCGCCGGTCGTCAAGAATGTCGAGGAAGACGCCGGGGTTGCCGGGTATCACGGTTACTGGACCCAGGACTTCACCCAGCCCAACCTGCACTTCGGCGATCTGGCGAAGCTGCGCGAGCTTGTCGGCAAGGCCCATGAACGCGGGATGAAGGTCATCCTGGACATCGTCACGAATCACGTTGGCCAGCTTTTCTATTACGACATCAACCGCAACGGCCAGCCGGACGAACTGGTGATGGGATCCGGCACGGCATCGCCGATAACCAGGACGACCGAATGGGATCCGGACTTCGATGAAGACGGCATCCAGGCCTTCACTTCGCTTGGCTACTCGGGACCGGCCCCGATCAACTGGGTGTGGCAGCCGGAAATCAACCGCGTGCCGCCGTGGCCGCCGGAGTTCGCGAACGACGAGTGGTACAACCGCATGGGGCGCGTGACGGTCTGGGGCCGGGAAAAGCAGGCCTGCTTCGACGCGGGACGCATCACCGCCGAACAGCGGGATTCAGGGGAATGGTGGGGGGCAATGCCTGCGTGCTGGGACTACGTGCGGATGCAGGAAGTGCTGGGCGATTTTCCCGGCGGCCTGAAGGACGTGCGCACCGAACTGCCCGAGGTTCGCGACGCGATGATCGACGTTTATGCGGCGTGGGTTGAAAGGGTCGGATTCGACGGATTCCGGATCGACACGATCAAGCATGTCGAGCACGAATTCTGGGCAGATTTCTGTCCGGGAATCCGTCAGCGGGCGGCGGCGGCCGGCAAGGACAATTTCCTGATGTTTGGAGAGGCCTTTGACGGCAACGACAATCTGATCGGCAGTTTCACGGCGCCGGGCATGCTGGATTCGGTGTTCTATTTTTCGCAGAAGTTCGTAATCGACGACATCGTCAAGAATGGTGCTCCGACAAGGCGCATTGAAGACTTGTGGAAGAGCAGGATTCCGACGCCGGAAAGCGACCCGCGGACGTTGAACTACGGCACGACGCCCCAGCCGGGCGGCGTCACGGCGGCGGATGGCACCGGACTGCCGCCGTGGAGGCTGACGGTCAATTTCCTGGACAACCACGACCTGCCGCGGTTCATGTACGAATGGGATGATCCGGCGGCCCTGAAGGTCGCCCTGGCGCTGCTGCTGACGATGGACGGCATTCCATGCATCTACTACGGGACCGAGCAGGATTTCGCCGGCGGCAACGACCCGGCGAACCGCGAGGATCTGTGGGACACCGGATACGCGACCGACGGCGCGACGTTTGCCTGGATCAGGCAACTGAATTATCTGCGCCGCGACCACGAACCGCTTCGGCGCGGGGATATGAAGGTCGTGTGGTCCTCGACGAACACCGGAAATGCCCAGGACGCCGGAATTCTTGCGTACGAAAGGACGGTTCCCGCAACGGGCGGCTCGCCCGCCAGGACTCTGCTTGTGGTCCTGAACCTGTCCGCGACCAACACGGCCACGACCAGCGCGGACGAGTCGGGCGGCGGCGACATGGTCACGTCGTTTGCCCAGGGGACGAAACTTGTGAACCTGCTTGACGAGCCGGATCCGACCGACGACGTCACGGTCGGGCAGGGCGGAACGGTGCGCCTGACACTGGGGCCGCGGACGGCGAAGGTCTTCGCGGTGCGCTGAATCTGGCGCGACGGGGGTTGCTGCATGGCGGAATTGAAGCTGCGCGGGGTTGGGAAGGTTTATGACGGCGGGGTGCGCGTCCTGTCGGGCATCGATCTGGACGTGGCGGACGGCGAGTTCCTGGTGCTGGTCGGGCCGTCGGGCTGCGGGAAATCGACGCTTCTGCGGATGATCGCGGGACTGGAGCACATAACCGAAGGCACGCTTGAGATCGACGGGCGCGTGGTCAACGACGTGGCGCCGAAGGATCGCGACGTCGCGATGGTGTTCCAGTCGTACGCCCTGTACCCGCACATGACGGTGCGGCAGAACATGGGCTTTTCGTTGCAGATTCGGCGGACCGCGGCGGCCGAAATGGACGCCAAGGTCGAAGAGGCCGC
Organism: Deltaproteobacteria bacterium; assembly: GCA_029555025.1. Lineage (GTDB taxonomy): Bacteria > Myxococcota_A > UBA9042 > DTJE01 > DTJE01 > JAGOFO01. Next base: position 22,665 of record JAKPTZ010000098.1, on the reverse strand, counting down.
CAGGATGCTGGGCCTTTCGGGGCTGCTGGATCGACTGCCACGCGAGCTTTCGGGCGGCCAGCGCCAGCGCGTGGCCATCGGGCGCGCCATCGTCCGCAGGCCGCGGGTGTTTCTTTTCGACGAGCCCCTGTCGAACCTGGACGCCAACCTGCGCGGCCAGATGCGGGTCGAACTGAAGGCGCTTCACCGCGACCTTGGAACCACGATGATCTACGTCACGCACGACCAGATTGAAGCGATGACGCTGGCCGACAGAATCTGCCTGCTGGAAGGCGGCCATGCCCGTCAGGTCGATACACCGTCCGGCCTTTACGACCGTCCCGATTCCAGATTCGTCGCATCCTTCATCGGTTCGCCGCCAATGAATTTCCTGCCGCTTGCGCCTGCGGGAAACCGGCTGACGGCGGCGGGGATTTCGATACCGATGCCGGCCGGTCTGCCGTCGGATCGGCTCCGGGCGACGGTCGATGTCGGTCTGCGGCCCCATGAACTGGGGCTTGCCGAGACCGATGGCGGGTCGATAGATGCAACCGTCGATCTGATCGAGATGCTTGGCTGGGATGCCCTGGTACACGCCCGTTGCGGCGATGTCCCCGTTCTGGCGCAGATTGAGGCGCATGGGGCAGCCGGGCTGGAACACGGTGCGCCCATCAGGTTCTGGGCGGCCCCCGGGGCGGCCAAGTTGTTTGACCATGAAACCGGTCGCGCAATTAAGGGTGGGGGTGCGGCGTGAGACGATGGATGCTGATGGCGCTGGTGTTTGCCGCGCTGCTGGCCGTGCCGCCCGGGGTCAGGGGTGACGCCCCCGCCCCGGCCACCCTGCGTCTTTGGCATTCGTACCGCGGGGCCGAGCGCGACGCGGTGGAGCGGGTGGTGGCCGAGTTCGCCCGGATTCATCCCGAATGGCCGGTCGAGCTCCTGGCCGTTCCGTACGAGGCGTTCGCCAACAAGCTGACGTCCGCGATTCCGCGTGGCAACGGCCCGGACGTTTTCATCGCGGCCCACGAACGCCTTGGCGACTGGGTCGAAAGCGGCCTGATCGCCGGGTTGCCTGAAGGCGACCCATGGTCCGGGTTCTTTCCCGCCACGGTGGAGGCGGTGACCTGGAAGGGGCGCCAGTTCGGATACCCGCTGGCGTTCAAGTCGCTGGCGCTTTTCGTGCGCGACGACGTGCTTGGCGGTCCGGTTCCGGGCGACACCGACTCATTGCAGGCTGCCTGCCGCAGGATGGCCGCGGGCAGGCCGGGCAACTTCTGCATCGCCTGGGAGGCCGGCAGCTTCTATCACCATGCGCCATGGGTGTTCGGTTTCGGCGGCGGCATCCTGGACAAGGATGGCAAACCCAGGCTGGACAGGCCGGAAAACGCCGCGTCGGTGGCGTTCGTCACCGGCCTGACGAAAGACGGTCACATGCCCCAGGAGCCCACATCGGCGCTGATCACCCAGCTTTTCAACGAAGGCCGCGTCGCGATGGCGGTCAACGGTCCTTGGTTCCTGGGCGAACTGGCCCCCGGGGTTAAGTACTCGGTTCATCCCCTTCCCCGCGTCTCGTCAACCGGTCTTCCGGCGACGCCATTCCTGACCGTCGATGCCGCCATGGTGTCTTCGAAATCGACCGTGCCGGAAGCCGCTGGCGCGCTGGCCCGCTTTCTCGCCGTCGAGGGTGCGGCGCCCCGTCTCGTTGACGCCCGCCAGGTCGTGGCCCTTGCGTCCGCCTGGGATTTGACCGACGTCGCCGTCGATCCGATCGTCGTTCAGTTCCGCGAGGCCGCGGCCGCGGCAATCCCGATGCCCAACGTCCCGGTCATGCGGGCGGTGTGGGAGCCGGCCTCCCAGGCCCTGCGTGCAGCCCTGCGCGGCGCCGCCGAGCCGGAAGCCGCCATGGAATCGGCCATGCAGCGAATCGAAATTGCCACGCGCCCAAGGCCGGCCGCTGCAAACCCGTTGTTCGCGCTGGCGGGCCTGGCCATCCTCGGCATCGCCGCGCTGGTATGGGCGGCCCGCCGCTTCAGGCGCGACGATACGTGGTCACGGATGCGAGCGTCGTCCCACGCCTATGCCTTCCTGGCCCCGGCAGCCGTGGCGACCGGCGTGCTGGTGTTCGTCCCGTTCGCGGTCGGCACCGGCGTGGCGTTCTTTTCGCACCACCAGGGCGAATTCACTTACGTCGGCCTTGCCAACTTCATCAACATCCTGGGAAGCACCGATTACGCCGTGACGGAGCCGCTTTCGTTCTGGTTCACCCTTGGCGTGACCGTCATGTGGACCGTCGTCAACGTCTTCATGCACGTATCGATCGGCGTGGCCCTGGCGCTGGTGCTGCGACGTCCGTGGATGAAGTTGCGCGGCGTCTATCGCGTGCTTCTGATTGTTCCGTGGGCGGTGCCGAGCTACATCACCGCGCTTATCTGGAAGGGTATGTTCCACAAGCAGTTCGGCGCGGTAAACGGCCTGCTGGTCTGGCTGGGACTTGAACCGGTGTCTTGGTTTTCCCATTTCTGGACGTCGTTCGCGGCCAACGTCGCGACCAACACCTGGCTTGGATTCCCGTTCATGATGGTGGTCACGCTGGGCGCCCTGCAGTCAATCCCGGGCGAGCTCGAGGAGGCCGCGGAAATGGACGGCGCCACGGCGGTCCAGAGGTTCTTCTCGATAACGCTGCCGCTGCTGAAACCCGCGCTTCTGCCGGCAATCGTGCTTGGCGGCGTCTGGACCTTCAATATGTTCAACATAATCTTCCTCGTCAGCGGCGGCGAGCCGGGCGGCTCTACCGAGATCCTGATATCCGAAGCGTACCGCTGGGCGTTCTCGCGCCAGGAGCAGTACGGGTACGCCGCGGCATACGCAACGTTGATTTTCCTGTTCCTGCTGGCCTGGAGCCTGGCCGCGGGCCGCCTGCAAAGGAGGACAGCATGAACCGTCGTCCGTCCTGGCTTGCCGCAGTCGGCTGGAACCTGGCGCTTGTCGTCGCGTGCGCGGTCACGCTTTATCCGGTCCTGTGGGTCATCAAGATGGCCCTGACCCCGTCCCAGGCGTTCGACCTGTCGCCAAGCCCGATTCCCAACACGTTCAGCCTGTCGAACTTCCATGACCTTGTCATGGCCACCGACATGGCCGGCCGCTGGCTTTTCGGCCACTGGCTGTTCAACTCGGTCGTCGTCGCCGGCGCGACCACGCTGCTCAGCCTGGCGCTTGCAACGACCGCGGCCTATGCGTTTTCACGTTTCGTCTTCCCTGGCCGCCGAATCGGGATGACCCTGTTTCTGGTGACGCAGATGTTCCCGGGCGTCGTCATGGCGATTCCGCTTTACCTGCTGCTGGACGCGATGAACCTGCTCGACAGCATGGTCGGCCTGACGCTTGTGTATTCGACCACCGCGATTCCGTTCTGCGTGTGGATGATGAAGGGTTACTTCGACACGATCCCGAAGGATCTGGAAGAGGCCGCGGTCATGGACGGCGCCGGCCGCTGGACGATGTTTTTCCGGATCATCCTGCCGCTTGCGCGCCCCGCGATTGTCGTGACCGCGCTGTTTTCCTTCATGACGGCATGGAACGAGTTCATCCTGGCGGCGACATTCCTGTCCGACGAGACGGCCTTCACGTTGCCGGTCGCGCTGCAGCGATACGTCGGCGACTACTCGACCGAGTGGGGACACTTCGCCGCGGGCGCCATCATCGTCAGCACGCCGGTCATGGCCCTGTTCTTCGCGCTGCAGCGTCACCTGATCGGCGGACTGACCGCCGGCGGCGTCAAGGGCTAGAATTTCGCTGGTGCGGATTGAACGTTGCGTACCTGGGGATTCCAGCCCTGCGGGAGTCAGTCCATTGGATATTCCCGGTCGGGAATAATTGGTACAAAATGTTCTTAAATCAGGTTGTTTTCTCAATATTGTCCTTTTTTAAGGATAATTCTTGCAGATTGTCTTGTTCAGATCCTTTTTTGAGGACAAAATACGGGATATCACCAGTCGACATCCTTATTTTGGGATGAAATATCGACAGATTGTTGTCGGGCGTCAATGGGGATGACGGTATGACCAGCAAGACCAATACGCAGATTACGGATATTGGAAGGTTCCTTCGTGCCAGAAGGAAGGAGCGTGGCATTACCCAGGCTGAACTTGCCAGGCATGCTGAGGTCAGTTACACACTGGTCAATCGAATCGAAAACGGCGATATGAATGTGCAGGCAGTTTCCCTGAACAAGGTTCTTGGGGTTTTTGGTTACCGGATAGGGCCGGTTCCACGCGACAGGTCAGTCGAGGAGAGCGATGTCTGACGTCGAATATTCGCAAATCACAAAGGCCTACGTGTATCTGCGTGATGCCAGGGTCGGAGTGCTGGAGCGTCAGGCCAGGGACAGGTTCGCTTTTCAGTATGACCAGGACTGGCTGTCGATGCCGGGTTCGCCCGACATTTCATGCGCCATGAAGAAAAGGCCGGAGCCGTTCGTCGAAAGGACGCTTCATCCATTTTTCGACAATCTGATTCCCGAGGGCTGGCTGCTGCAGAATGCTGAATCGTTGCTGCATATCGATAAGGCAAACAGGTTTGCCATATTGATGGCCACGGGCCGTCTGCCCACCGGGGCGGTTTCGGTCAGGGCGATTGATAGTCAGGGACGGGAAGTTGATGCTTTGTCAGGGATCCTGGACAGAGGTCTATCTGATGGCCTTGTCGAGATCCCGCTGTCGGGGCCGGTGGGATTTTGTCCGACGTGTTTCAAGCCGCTTGCACAGGGTGCGATTCATCGCAAGTGTGTCACGGCGATGTGGGGAACCACCAGGAAGCTGAAGGTCGCGGTGTATCCCGACAGGCCGCTGGTCTCGTTCGCGCACGTCCTTTATGGCGGATCGATATCCGGGGCACAGAAGAAGGGTGCCTTTCACCTGGATACCAGCCGCGGGTTGCTGCGGGCGACGCCGGTTGACGCGCAGTATGTACTGAAACCCGACGGCGACTTTCCGGAACTGCCGGAAAATGAACATGCGACGATGGCGATTGCCATGGCCGCCGGGTTTGATGTGCCTCCGTTTGCATTGGTCAACATTCCAGGGCTTGGAAACGTGTTCGCAATCAGACGATTCGACATCACCGAATCAGGCACGCGTCTTATGATGGAAGACATGGGACAGTTGATTCGAGTTCCGGCTGACGACAAGTACGACTCGACCTTCGAAAGGGTAGCTGCGGCAATCCGGGCGTATTCATCGGCCCCCGAAATCGACATCGGGGATTTTTTCAGGCGCCTTGTTTTCTGCTTCCTGATTGCAAACGGTGACATGCACCTTAAGAACTGGTCGCTGCTGGAAAACGAAAGGGCGCTGGGAACGTTCAAGCTGGCGCCGTGTTATGACATGCTGAACACCCGATTGCCAATACCTCGAGAGCGGTCTGAAACGGGCCTGAAGATGCAAGGGCGCGATCGGAATCTGAAAGCGTCGTATTTTAAGGCGTTCGGCAGGTCGATAGGGTTGTCGGAATCCAGGATTGGCTTGGTGTTTGGGGAACTTGAGAGGTGGCTCGAGATTGTCCGGACCATGGTTGGTCAGTCCCTGCTGCAGCCACGCTCAAAGGAACGATATGTGGAAATTGTCCAGGAGCGATATCGAATTCTGACTTCATCCGGTTGTTGAATGATTCGACCGCGAAGTTTCGCGCCACAAGAGGTTTCGGAACCCTGGGGCTGGTTGGATTCACGAACACAAGGAGGTTCCAATGTCCGACATATTTCAGTTCGACGAACATTTCTGGCAGTACTTTCACGAGCTTTTTGAGGCACTTCCACGTCAGGGACCCGGCCTGGACGAATCCACCAGGCACGCGCTGGGCCTGTTGCCGCCGCTTGGCCCCGACCAGTCCATTCTTGACATCGGATGCGGATCCGGCGTGCAGACGCTTGAACTGGCGCGGCGCAGTCCGGCCCGAATTACCGCGACCGACCTGCACCGCCCGTTCCTGGAAATCCTGAAGCGGAACGCGATGGCCCAGGGGCTTGATGAACGGATCTCGACCGTGGTCGCCGACATGGCCGACCTTCCATTTCCGGATCGGTCGTTCGACGTCGTGTGGGCGGAAGGCTGCAGCTTCATAGTCGGGTTCGCGCGCGCACTTGAACTGTGGCGCCGGCTGTTAAAGCCTGGCGGCCGCATGGTCGTTTCCGAGTTCACGTGGTTTTCCGACGACATCCCCGCCGAACTGCGTGAGTTCTGTGTGCCGGACCCGACCGAGGACGCCAGCCCGGCCGGCCGGCGGGCCTCGATTGCGGCTGCCGGATACGAACTGCTGCACGAATTCAGGCTGCCGCCCGAGGGCTGGTCGAAGTCGTACTACGGGCCGCTTCAGGTTCAGCTTGACGGGTTCGCCGCCAGGCATGCGGGCACGCCGGCCGCCATGAACGTTGTCGCCCATTGCAGGCAGGAACTCGAGCTTTCAAGGAAGTATGGCGACCGCTACGGTTATACGTTCTTCATAATGGGATTGCGTGACTGACGCAGTCCGGGACAACGCCCCGCACCACAATCACATCGGCTGGCACGCCCTGGCCGCAAAGTCGTAGCAGGAAGCATCGCCTTGCCACATGGCCGTGGAATTTGTGTGATATTGGAATCTTCCGATTACTGCGGGCGCCGGTCAAGACATTACGTGAGACGGCTTCAACATTTTGTCGGGCCATCCTGTCCGCGCTTGAACAGGAAGTCGAGCCGTGGTTCGACCAGTGGATGGAACACGATCCTTACCGCCCGCGAGGACAGGATTACCGTGATAATCAATGCACCGCCGAGGATCATGGCCTTTCCCGAAATCGAATCGAACTGCTGGAACCACTTCGATTCAAGCCACAGCCGGGCGACAAAGCCGTGCAGAAGGAATACATACATCGTGTTGCGCCCTGAAGCCGTCAACAGTGGAATCTTGCGTGAAGGGACCAGTATCAGAACGGATGCCGACAGCACGCAGGCGACGGCATATTCACACAGCCGGTAACCGGCAGCGAGCCATCCGCCAATCCGCATGCTTTCATAGGAGAATGAACCGTAAAACCACTGGTGGAGCCTGTCCCGGTCGCCCGTCAGGAAAAAGGCGTACGCGGAAGCCAGAAGGATGACGGCCAGGATTTTGAACACGGCGCCCCTTACCGGAGGCCGTAGAGCGTCCTGAAGCATGCGAGGCTTGAAGATCACCCCGGCAAGGAAGAACGGCATGAACACAAGGGTTCTTGACAGGCTGCCAAAGTACCCGATGCTGCCCGAATATCCGGCCGCAAGGCCGACGAGAAGCGAAATCGGCAACGCCATGCGCAGGCGGGAAACGTAAGGAAGGCTGGCCCTCCACAGAACCATGCTGAAAAGGAACCACGTGATCCAGTATGGCGAAAACGGTGAAAAGGTCAGTTTCGGCCTGTCAAAAAGCCACCAGTCAAACACCGAATAGGCCACCTCGAACACAATGTATGGGATTACAAGCCTCTCGATGAGTTTCCGTTCATTCCCCGCCTTCGCGAAGTTGCGAGAGAAGTATCCCGAAACGAAGACGAAAAGCGGGATGTGGAAGGAGTAAATCAGGAGATAGGCCGGTCCGAAATCAAGGGGTTCCAGCATATGGCCGGCGACCACCAGGAAGATCAGCACGAACTTGACGTTGTCGAACCATGCGTCACGTTGGGGCGTGTCGCTTTTTTCCGTTGCGATGATGTCCAATCCTGTTCTTCCCCGAGTTTCTGTTGAAGAAGTTAGTCGCAGGCCCCGGTGTTTTCCCGAATTGTAATCGTCCCGCTGCCCGCCAAGAGATCGATGCTGCCTTCCCAGACGACGCCGCGATCGAAGTCGTCGTCGGTCAGGTCGCGACTCAGGCGCACTTCGATTGTCGGGCCGACGACGTCGGAAACATCAATCGCGAAGTCAAAAAGGCACATGCACTTGCAGCGCCCGCTTTCATCGTCGGGCGCGTCGGTCTCGGCCAGGTGATAGACCCCGGCGTCGAAAAACGCCTGGATTTCGTGTATTCCGCAGCAGTTCAGGTCAACGCTGGAATTGATGAAGGCCAGGGTTTGTCCGACCGCGTCGAATTGCCAGTTCAGGACTTCGTCCGGGCATCCAGTCTCACCGCTGGTCGCGCTTCGGGGCGCATCGAATCCGCCGCAACCGCTGGCGCGCGGATTGGTTCCAATATCGATTCCCTGATTGCACCAGCCCACGTCTTCCTTGATCGTCACGATTCCCTGGCCCGTTGTTGTGTCAATCCGACCCTCCCAGGCCACCACCGCCTCGCCAGTCCCCTCGTCCGTGACCACCCGTTCAATCCTGACGTCAATCGCGTCGCCATCGATCGGGGGGATCTGAATCTGGAAATCGAACAGGCATTGACAGAAACAGCGTCCTTCCCCGGCGGCGGGTCTGTCCGTTTCCGTGATCACATATACACCGTCCTGCACGGTCACCTGGATGTCGTGGTCGCCGCAGCAGTTAAGGAAAACGTCGGTATTCGTGAAAGTCAGCACGCCGCTTTCCGAATCGACATCCCACTCCAGGGTTTCGTCGCCGCAGTTCGGATCCTCTTCCGCCAGGCGGGTTTCGGGCTGGAAGCCACCGCATTCGCTGTACATGGGGTTCATGCCGATATTTTCCGGTTCGGTCGCGTCGGTCGGCACATCGTCGCCGCCATCCGGTTCGGAATCCGTCGCGGAATCCGGGATGGCCGCATCTGAAGCGCCATGGTCGGCGCCGCCCGGATCCTGGGTCCCTGGATCCTGAGTCCCGAGGTCGGTCGCGACGTCCTGAATGCCTGTATCCTGTCCAGAATCGGCATCGGTGGTTCCCCCGCCGCATGCAACCAGCAATGAAGCAGTCAGAAGGAACAAAATGAATGCAGTGGATTTCACGTCATCCGTCCTTTGGTGGCTGTCGCAATTCTATGACTGTGACGGGGCGTTTTCAATGCGCCCGAATCTGGGGCCACTGGAACGGGATTGAATCGTGCGGGCGGTGTAATTCGAACCGGGAAATGCACTCCGGCCATTACTGTGCCGCGCCCTGGCAGACGCCTCGACATCGACCTTGATTAACCCGGCAATTGACATCGCACTCGCAAGGCGTACCATTCCGCGTGTTTGAAACACTGCCTTGCCTGAAAGGATCGTGTCAATGAAGGTTGGTGTCCTTACAAATCTGAATTCCAGGCGAAACAGGGCCGGCGGCAGCGACCTGCCCGCAAAGGGATTGAAAGGGTCGTGCGTCGTTCGAAGAACCAGCGACATTTCGGAAATCCGCCCCGCGCTTGAAGAATTCATCGATATGGGCTGTGACTGCTGGGTCGCGGACGGCGGCGACGGAACGCTGCACTGGATGCTGAACGAGGGCCGCGAGGTACTGAAGAAGCGGGGGATGTGGAACGGCGGTTCTGCCTATCCGATGATAGTCCCGTCGAACAGCGGAACCATCGATTTCGTTGCAAGAACCGTCGGCATACGGGGCACCACGGATCAGGTCGTGCGAAGCCTGCTTGACGGTGGCGGCCAGGACGACGACTTTGAAACGGTTTGCCTGGACACCATCGACGTCCGGGGGCACGTTCATGGCGACCCGGATGGAACCTGGGCCTTCGAAAGGACAGGATTCGCCATTGCCATCGGCGGAATCGGCCAGAAGTTTTTCGCCAAGTATTACCAGCGCCCCCATCGCAACCCGCTTTCGATCATCGATATCAGTGCGCGCACCAGCGTTGGATACATTGCATCCCTGCTGCCCGAGAAGCTGGAGTCGGTCTTTCCGGACGACGTCCTGGAGACCGGAAGGTACATACTCTCGGGAACCAGGGCCGACGTCGTCGCGGACGGGCGCAAGTTCGACTACGGCGTGTACCAGGGGCTTCATGTGAGTTCGGTCGAGATCGATTTCGGCACCATGAAGTTGTTCGAGTACGCCAGGAAGCCGGGGCAGCTTCACATAGTCGTCGGCGCGCTTCCGGTGCATGAATGTGCATACAAGTGGCCATTCTATGTCGTTGGCAAGCCGATCCCGGGCAAGCAGTGGCATGAGTTTCCGGGCAAGTCGCTTGATGTCGTCGCAACTACTGAACAGCTTCTTGATCCGGTAATCGACGGCGAGATGTTCTTCGGCCTCGATCGCCTGTCCGTCCGCCTGGGGCCGCAGTTGTCCTTTCCGGTCGTCAAGCGCCATTGATGATGTCCGTTGAATTTGCCCCCTGTTCCTGATACTTTCGAATTCAGTCTTATCCTGTGGATGTCATTATGATTCGAAGATTCTGTCCGATTTTTGCAATGCTCGTGTTTGTTTGCCAGGCTGGTTGCGGGTCGGACGGGACGGATGGGGAACCGGACATCGTCGGCGTTGATGTTTTCTTCGATTCCGCGAATCCCGGACATGACGCGGCGGAGCATGACGCATCCGATGGCGAAGAGCCACCGCGTTCCGATGCGGCTGACGCGGATGACGGCGGTTCCGTCGATGCATGGCCTGATGACGGCAATGTCGCCCAGGAAGCTGTGCTGAACGTTATCATCGACGACTACAAAGGCGTTCGGAATGGCTTGACCGAAGCCCGGGTTCTGCTCTACCGGAAGACGGCCGAAAATCGATATGACTGCCTTGACCTTGATGCCCGGAATCTGCCGTCGAATGTGGCGGTTTCCCGCGAAGGCGTTTCCATCCATGGCCCCGTGGCCAGGTTCCAGGAATTATCGGGGCTGGCAGAAGACTTGGAGCAGGAATACACGGTTGTTGCGCTTGTCGAGGATGGATCCGATGAACCTGAACTTCTTGCTTGGGCATGCAATGACCGGGATGCGATGGTCGAATACGGAGCCAAAGTTACAGTCCCCCTGACCCTTTTCGATGTTGCTCCGTCGATTGTCGGAAGCTGGGATGTAAGCAGTTCAATGGACTTTTCACGCCTTCTGCATCCCGTGGCCAGGGACGTACTGGATATCGTGATTGATATCATGCTTCGTCCGTCTTCAAGCATACTCATGCTGATGTGTGATCCGTCGATTGCCGGAATCGGCGGCAACGAAGAATTCTGTGCGGCCATTTTTTCCGACCCGGATAATCCCGACCCCGCCGCCTTCACGACATCCGGCCAGATCGCGGCCCAGATCATCGATTCAAACCATTCGTCCATGCTGGCTTCGGCCTGCCCGTACGAGGAGCCAGCCCTTTGCGAGCAGGTCTATTTCACGGTCAACGAACTGTTATCCCCCCTGGATGAGGTTCGAGTCCTTTCAACGATGACATGTCTGGGGGATCCGGTCTCTCCGTATGAGATCGGTGATCTTATGCGGGCTTTCGGGGCGCAGGACTGCCAGGAGAACTGGCATTCGGTCGTCTTTCGGTGGCCGCTGGGACACGACTGTGATCCGTCGGATCCCGAATGTGGTGCGGCCTATTTCAGCCTTGGCAGTATTCCGGGCATTCAGACGAATCTGTCGTGTGGCATTTCCGGCAGCCTTGGCGACGGTTGGCATCTGAACATCGAAAAACACCTTGTCGGGTTGAAGCCTGGTGCCCTGATTTCCTTCGGCCTGCTGTCCTTCATCCTGCCGAGCCTGCTTGGCGACGGGTCGGATGGATTGCCAGCCGTCAATACCGTCGAGAAACTTATCGGCTCGATGCTGGGCGGAAGGGCCTGCCTGACAGATTCTTCCTGTTGCGATGATTTCGATTCGGCTCTTGACGTCGGGGGCGCGGTAATGCCGGTCGATTCAGCCCGTGCCGCGTGTGAAAGCTTGATTGAACAGTTTTCAGGTTTGTTCGTACAACACTTCCATGACCTCGACACCGGTGGCGGCATCATGATTGCAACCTCGGCTGAAGGTGCCTTACTGGTGGACGCTAACGGCGACCAGGCTTTTGACCTTATCGGAGCGCGCGAGGCTCCTGCGGCCTGGTTGCTTGAAGCGACCGTCGGTCAGATGTCATATGAAGGTTCCGGGTCGTTTTTCGGTGTGGAAAATTGATACTGCACGCGGAGTTCCGTCTTCCCGATTGACCATCGCCTGCCTTCCGTTGTAATAACGGACATCAACCAGAACGGTGCATGATGACCCGCAGTGAATTGATGCGGCATGTGCAGGAATCCTGTCGCGAGTCCGAAGAACAACTGGCGGCCCTGGCGGACAACCTGGCCGGCGGCATGGTCTATCAGATTGATTCCGGTCCCGACGGAACCCAGCGCAGGCTGACGTACGTGAGTCGCGGGGTCGAAACCCTGCATGAACTGACCAGGGAGGATGTCGGGGACAATCCGCTTTTCATTTACCAGTCCATTCGCCCCGACTACAGGCAGATGGTGGTTGATCGGGAAGAGGAAGCGATTCGCCTGATGAAGCGCTTCTATCTGGAGGCGCCGGTGATCCTTCCTTCCGGTCGTCAGGCCTGGCGCAGCTTTTCTGCAGCACCCAGGCGATTGTCTTCCGGTCATGTCGTATGGGATGCCATCGAACTGGACATTACTGATCGCAGGAAGGCCCAGGACGAACAGGCCAGCCTGGAGGCCCAGCTTGCCCATTCCAGGAAGATGGAGTCGATCGGTCAGCTCGCGGGCGGTATTGCCCATGATTTCAACAATATGCTCGCGGTCATCCTTGGTCATGCCGAGATGGCGCTGGGCAGGCTCGCGCTTGAACGCGTCGATCCCGAAAGCCCCGTGTGCAGGGATCTTGCCAGCATCAGAACGGCTGCCGAGCGGTCGGCCGATCTTACACGACAACTTCTGGCGTTCGCACGAAAGCAGGCCGTTGTTCCAAAGGTTCTTGATCTGAACGAGGCTGTTTCAGGCACGATTTCGACCCTGGGCAGGTTGATCGGCGATGCGATCGAACTTCGGTGGGTTCCAGGGATCCGGGTTGGCAACGTATTGATGGATCCGGGCCAGGTCGCACAGATCCTGGTCAACCTCTGCGTCAACTCGCGTGATGCGATGAATGGCTGCGGCAGGATCCTAATCGAGACTTCTGCAGTCGAGTTTTCCCCGGAATACTGTCGCCTGAGTCCCGGCTACATGCCCGGCAGATTCCTGATGATTTCGGTCAGCGATACGGGGTGTGGAATCGACGGCGAGACAATGGAAAGGATGTTCGAACCTTTCTTCACCACGAAGAAGGTCGGCAAGGGTACCGGTCTGGGGCTTTCGACGGTTCATGGAATCGTCAGGCAGAGCGGCGGGTTTATTGCCGTGTCCAGCGAACCGGGATGCGGGGCGACCTTCCGGGTGTATCTTCCACGTTGCGAGAGCCCGGCAGATGAACTGGGTTTCGGGATTTCCCTGGGAACCGGTACCGCAAATGGCCAGAGGATCCTGCTGGTCGAGGACGAGCCACTTATACGGGATCTCGCGCGGATGATGCTGGAGTCGCTTGGATACCATGTCAGCGTTGCCGAGAATCCCATCGAGGCATTGAAGATTGTTGAAGAAGCCCGAGGCAGATTCGATCTGATGCTTTCAGACATTGTCATGCCCGAGATGAACGGCCTGGAGCTTGCGTTAAATGTCAGGCGGATCAATCCGGACGTCAGGATGCTGTTTATGTCCGGATACACGTCCGATCATGTCCAGATCCAGGAAATACTCAATGCTGACGCGGCCTTTCTGCCGAAGCCCTTTTCCATGGAGGATCTGAGGCTGACGATTCAGCGGGTACTTTCATCCTGATGCCTTGTCCCCGGGGTGGGCGTGATTATCGGGCCCCCACGCCCGTCAAAGCTGGTATAAGTTGTCTTGTAACTGTTTCGGGGACTAATCATGGAAAAGAAGGAAAGGGAAGAGATGGTGATGGTGGTACCTCGGGACCAGGTTCCCGATTTTCAGGGGTTCATGGCGGTCGGCCGGGATTATGTGCTGGCGCTGTCATCGCTTGGAAGGTACATGAAACGGTCGCTGGCCGAAGAGGACCCGTCTTTCAAGCAGCTTATCCCGTACGCAATCATCATGTCGGGCGGCCAGGTCTTCAAGTACAGGCGCGGCGTCAAGGGTGGTGAATCGCGTCTGCACGGGCTGATTTCCGTCGGTGTCGGCGGCCACATCTCGGCGGTCGATGAAGATCTCTTCGGTGAAGCCTATGACAAGGCGTTTGAGCGGGAGCTTTCCGAGGAAGTCGCGATGGCCCCAGTCCTGTCGAATGCTGTCCTTGGCTTGATCAATGACGATTCGAATCCCGTCGGACGTGTTCACCTGGGCGTGGTACATCTTATCACCCTGGAGATCCCGGAAGTGAAATCACGCGAAAAGGCCCTGCTCGACGCGGGATTCGTGCCGTTGGACGAGTTGCGTTCACGCTATGCCGAACTTGAGACCTGGTCCCAGATTTGCCTGGACAACTGGAACCGGATTCACGACTGAATTCCCCTGCCGATCGAATCGTTTGGCACACAGGAAATCGCGGTAATCCCAGGGTGTTGTGCGAGCCGGAATCAGAGTTGGGGTAAGCGAGTCCCGACGCTGCCTTAATCCGTCATGCCTGTATCTGGTTGCGTGCGAGGTAGTCGGCGGCCGCAAGAGCGGCAATCGTGCCGTCCGCAACTGCCGTCGTAATCTGGCGGTACCTCTTGACGCGGGCGTCGCCGGCAGCGAAAACGCCGGGAATGTTTGTCGCCAGGGATTCGTCCACCGGGATTTCCCCGCGTTCGTTTAATGTGACCTGTCCTTTCAGCCAGGCCGTGTTCGGTGTGTATCCGATGAACAGGAACGCACCTTCGGCAGGGATCGTCACGGTCGCGCCGGTTGTCTTGTCCGTCGTGATGACTCCTTCCAGTTTTTCACCACCGGCAAAGCCATCGACACGTTGATTCATCATGAAAGATATCGCGGGGTTTTTCCGCGCTTCCTCGACCGCCCAGGGATGGGCCTGGAAGTGGTCGAATTCATGAACTATGGTTACCTTTGTGGCGTATTTCGTCAGGGAAACCGCCTCTTCCAGTGCGGAGTTGCCCCCGCCGATGACCACGATTTCCTTTCCGGTGAAGAAGTCCCCGTCGCACGTCGCGCAGTATGAAATTCCGCGGCCCTTGAAGCGGGACTCGGATTCAAGGCCAAGAGTCCTGGGCACGCCGCCGGTTGCCAGGACGACCACCGGCGCGGTGAACACGCCTTCGTCATCGATTTCGATTCGCTTTTCCGGGCCGGAAAGGTCAAAGTCGATAATGTCGGCGTGGCCGATGATCCTGGCGCCGAAGGATGTGGCCTGGCTTTTCATGATTCGGGCCAGTCCGGCACCGGAAACGTTCAGGACGCCAGGATAGTTGGCCACCTCATGGGTCAGGTTCGTCTGGCCGCCGATGGTCGCGTTGTCAACCACCAGGGTCTTCAGCCTGGCCCTGGCCAGGTAAATCGCCGCCGTCAATCCAGCGGGCCCGCCACCCATCACGATCGCGTCAAAACGTTCGTTCATCATGCCACCCTAAACCAGTTTCTCGTCAAGGATTGCCTTTACCTGGGCCTTCGACTGGATGCTGGATGTGGCGGCCACGACCTTCCCGTCGCGAAGATACACGGTGAAGGGCAGCCCGTTGAACGACCTGGTTTCCGGAAGGCTGCGTATCGTCTTCATCCCGATCGGGCTGTCGAATTCCATGTCGAAAAATTCGACGTCCGGATATTTTGCTTCAAGTGATTCCATCACCCCATAGACCGGGATGCACATCGGGCCCATCCTGCCGCATACGATGGCGGCCTTCCTGCCGCTTTTCACCAGATCGTTGAACTTCTCCACGGAATCAATGTGTTTCAGGTTGGTATCAAGCATCGTGTCCTCCTTCAATTACTGGACGATTCGTCCATCTTCCGGCAGTTCAGGGCGTTCTTCGACGCAACCTGGGCCGCCCCGTCCATGGCTTCCAGCAGCCGCGCAATTCCATACGGATCCTGCAGTGCGTATTCGCGCACGCGGCCCTGCGGCCGGCAGATCAGAAGACCGGAATCGCGAAGGATGCCAAGCTGCTTTGAAACGACGGCCTGGGAAAGCCCGACTGCCTCGCAAAGCTTCAGGACGGTGCACGGGCCGTTTTGCAGGTGCGAGACAATCGACATCCGCATGCGGTTCGAAAGCACGCCTGCAAGGGCAACCGACATCCACTGCCTGTCCTGGTCCTTCATTTCCGGCTCCATTCGTCAGCCGGGATTGAATATGTATCGTTTTTGATATGTGTCAAGAGGAGGTCGCCGTGGTGTTTGCATTTTTGTCCCGGTGTGCAGTAACATCGGCCCAGCCGCCGTTTTAATGCAACAACTTGCGGGCGGGATAGAAATGCTGCTAAAGCGTCGCCGCTCGTGAGTCCCCGAGCCGGTCGCGCGAACGAAACATACGGGGACACAGGAGCAAAAAATGGCCCAATCATTCCTTTTTACTTCCGAATCGGTATCCGAAGGTCATCCCGACAAGGTTGCCGACCAGATTTCCGATGCAGTCCTGGACGCCGCCCTGGCCCGCGATCCCGAGTCACGGGTTGCCTGCGAGACGCTTGTCACGACCAATCTTGTCGTCGTGGCGGGCGAAATCACCTGTGGCGGTTCGATTGATTATGAAGGAATCGCCAGACAGACCGTTGCCAGGATCGGATACGACGATCCCGCGCTGGGGTTCGATTCAAAGGGAGCCCGGGTTCAGGTTCACTGCCACCAGCAGAGCGCTGACATCAGCCGTTGCGTTACAAGCGCCACCGATTCCCTGGGCGACCAGGGCGCCGGCGACCAGGGCATGATGTTCGGGTATGCCTGTGACGAAACACCGGCGTTCATGCCGCTTCCCCTGCATCTGGCGCATCGCCTGGTCGAACGACAGGCGGCCGTCAGAAGATCGGGGGATCTTTCAGGCCTGCGGCCGGACGCGAAGTCCCAGGTCACGATTGAATACGTCGATGGCGTTCCGAGAAGGATTGACACGGTGGTTCTTTCGACCCAGCATGGCCCGGAATACTCGAACAACCAGGCGGCCTTGCAGGAAGGCATCCGAGAGCTTGTGATTCGTCCCGTTCTGGAACTGGAAGGATTCGGACTTCCGGCCAACGTTTACGTGAATCCGTCGGGGTGTTTCGAGATCGGTGGACCGCATGGCGACACCGGGGTCACGGGCCGGAAGATTATCGTCGATACTTATGGCGGTTCTGCACCGCACGGCGGTGGAGCGTTTTCTGGCAAGGATCCGTCGAAGGTCGATCGGTCGGCCGCATATGCGGCAAGATACGTGGCGAAGAACATCGTGGCGGCCGGACTGGCGCGCCGGTGCATGATCCAGCTTTCGTACGCAATCGGCCGCGCCACGCCGATTTCAGTGATGTTCGAGACTTACGGCACCGGCCTGGTCGGCGACGACCGTCTGCGGGAACTGGTGGGCCGCCATTTCGATCTCAGGCCCGCCGGAATCGTCCGGATGCTTGACCTGAAGCGGCCGATTTTCGAGAAGACCGCCTCGTACGGTCACTTCGGCCGGAACGATCCCGATTTTACCTGGGAAAGACTTGACAGGGTTGACGCTCTGAAGGCCGACGCGGGCCTGTAAACTACTGGCATTCGATCCTGATGGTCGCGTCCCCGAACACCGTATCGATTTCCTCAACCACTATGAAGTAATGCCAGCCGCGATTCGCGGTGAAAGTCTTTGAAACGCGCGCGTCGCTTGACTGGATGCAGTTGTTTTCATTGCATGCGCCTTCAAGCACGAAGTACCTGACGTTTTCCTTCGTATCCTGAAGGGTGATCCTGACCCTGGCCTGCACGCCAAGTTCGGGGACGAATTCATAAAGTCCGACGAAGTAGCCGACCTTGAACCCGCAGAGTTCCTCTTCATCCAGGAATGGGCTGCTGGACATCCACAGTTCGACTTCCTGCCCGCAGGTCAGGGATGCTTCCGGAAAGTCCTTGCACGTCTTTTTCGAGCAGCGCGGATCCTGCCCGCAGTCATCGGTGTCTTCGCAGTCGGTCATGCCGTCAACGTCGTTATCGGTAAGATCCCCGCAGTCGGTGTCGGTCTGCGGGCAATCGCCACAATCCTGCGGGCAGTCGCGGCAGTTTTCCCCCGAGTCGAAGCAGACGTGATCCCCGCAGTCCGCGCAATCGACGTATGAATAGACGCAGGCGCCGCCCTGGCAGTGGCCATCCTTGCGGCACGGCCAGCCTTCATCGCACATGTCGCCGGATTTGTAACTGTTGGCCTGGTAGCATTTGTGATCGACCGGGTGGCAGGCGACCCATTCACAGGTCTTTCCCGACTGGGGACAGTCCTCATCTTCATCGCATTCCCATCTGGAAACGTCCGTCCCGGAAAGGTCGGTCACGAAAATTTCCGGCGCGTCATCAATGACGCCGGCGTCATCCCGAACCGTCGCATCCGATGCGGCCGCATCCGGTTCGGCCGAATCATCTGTTCCCGGATCGGCTGATGCCCCGGTGTCGGGACGGATGATGACGATATCGTTGCCGGCCGGCAGGGCTTCCCCGCACCCAGCCGCCAGGAACGCGACGGCCACCGCCGCCCGCCACCACAGGACGCTTCCCGATGATGTCATGATTTTTCCAGGTTCTTTCTTCTGGAAGGATACACGAACTGGAAGTAAGCCATCAGGGAAAGAAAACTGCCGACAAGGACAACCGTCCTGACCGAATACACGATGGCCAGGGTGTTGCCGTCGAAGAAGGCCGGAATCAGGGCGAAAAGACCGGCGAACAGGCTGAAAGTCCAGGCAAGGAACGATTCGGTGTTGCGTCGGCTGGTGATTACCTTGAAGACGGATGGGATGTAGCCGGCGGTGATCAGTCCCTGGACGAACAGGTTTGAACCCCAGGCATCACCGAAAACCAGGCCGTAAACGATTATCAGGCCGATTCCGGCCAGGTACCACTTTTCAAAACGGCTGAATCTGACGCCGCCGGGATTGGCCCATATCAGGACGGCTACCAGGATGCTGCTGACCTCCAGGACATCCATCGTGTTCAGGATGCCTGTTTCGAAGTCACGGTCTTCGGCAAGCATGTAAGTGATGAACGAAAGCGCCGTCCCGGCCAGAAAAATTATCCAAGTGCTGGTCGCCGGTTCAATCTGCCGGCGCCGTATCTGCCAGATGTACCTGACGGCCGAAGAGGTCATCAGCAGGACGACCATCACGACCGCGAATTCACGAAGCATGATCCAAACCATCGACGAACTGCGGAAGGTTATCCCGGAAAGCGGGCCGCGGCAATCGTCTGGCACATCCGGCAAAGCCCGCCCCAAGTCGCCCACGAATCTGCCTGCGTCTTCATTACATGTTGACTGTCAACGGTAATTGCATATTCTGCCCGGGTGTATCCCATGGGGGTTCCGATGAAGGGATTTTCGAAGGTTCTGGTTGCGTTCGCGCTTGTCATTTGCGGTTGCGGGGGGCCTGGTTCGCCGTCGGTCGGTTCGTCCTTGACGGGGGCCGGCGAGTCCGCGGGCGGGATGTCCCAGTCAAGCGACATGGAGCCGGTTCCAGTTGAAGCCGCCTGTGTGTGTGATTTCCCGTCCGACTGCTGCGACGGCTGCAACGCGATCGAGGGCCCGTGCGACGATGGCAATATATGTTCGATCGGCGACAGGTGCATCGACGGGATGTGCCTTGGAACAAGTCAGAACACGTGTGACGACAACAATGTGTGCACCACGGATTCCTGTTTGAACGGATACGGTTGCATTCATTCCAACAAGCCGGGACCTTGCAGCGACAACAGCGTCTGCACCATGGGCGATACTTGCGTCAGCGGCGTGTGCGTGCCAGGTTCGACCATTCTTGATTGCAACGACGGAAATTTCTGCACCGACGACGTCTGCGATCCTGTCGCCGGTTGCCAGAACAAGGCCACCACCACGTATTGCGAAGACAACAATCCGTGCACCAGGGATCTGTGCGATCCGATGACCGGATGTTCATACGAATTCATAACGGCGCCCTGCAACGACGGGGATCTGTGCACCGGCAACGATACCTGCGTCGGCGGTGTTTGTGTCGGGGGCGCAGGCAACGATTGCGACGATGGCAATCCCTGCACGAACGATGGATGCGATTTGGTGACCAGGCAGTGCGTTTATACGAATAACACCCTTGGGTGCAGCGATGGTAACGCATGCACTACCGGCGACTTGTGCGCGGCAGGCAAGTGCACGAGCGGGGCGCCGACCATCTGCGACGACGGCAATCACTGCACGATTGACTCCTGCAATGTATCGACCGGTTGCGTTTTCACCCCGAAGGTTTGCAACGACATGGATCCGTGCACGGTCGATTCCTGCAACCTGGAGAATGGGAATTGCGTCTTTTCACGGAAGACCTGCGACGACATGAACCTTTGCACGGCCGATTCGTGCGAGCCGGTTACCGGCGCCTGTCTGAACATGACCATCAGTTGCGATGACGGCGATGTCTGCACCACCGACCTCTGCCATGGGGCGACCGGTTGTTACCATGAGTACAACACGGCCGTCTGCGACGACGGCAATGCATGCACCGGAAGCGACGCATGTTCGGCAGGATCCTGCGTCGGCGGTCCGTCCATTGATTGCAGCGATGGTGATCGATGCACCATCGACAGTTGCGACCCTGTCAGCGGTTGCCTGCATTCGGTGACCACCGGCGCGTGTGACGACGGAGATGCCTGTACGGTCGATGAGAACTGCGCGGACGGCACATGCTCCGGGGGAGTCGCGGTCGTGTGCGACGACGGCAACTTCTGTACGGCCGATTCATGCGATTCGGCCACAGGCTGCGTATTTGTCGCCACCACGGATTCATGCGACGACGGGGATGCGTGCACCGTCGGGGATGTTTGCGCCGGCGGGTTATGTGCCGGCGTGCTTCCGCTGGACTGCGACGACGGCAACGTCTGCACCGATGACGGTTGCGATCCCGTGTCCGGGTGTTTCCATGTCAACAACACGGGCGTCTGCGAGGATGGCACGCTTTGCACCGGTCCGGATACGTGTGCTGAAGGGGTTTGCGTCAGCGGGCCGCCGGTTGACTGCAACGACCTTAACGTATGCACCAACGATTCCTGTTCACCGACGCTGGGTTGCGTGCATGTGAACACGACCGGCCCTTGTGAGGACGGTAACCTGTGCACGACCCCGGACAAGTGCTCGAAGGGTTCATGTACGGCCGGGCCTGCAGCCGATTGCGACGACGGAAACGAATGTACCGAAGATTCCTGCGATCCCGCTGTCGGGTGTGTCAACGTTCCGGCAACCGGGCCCTGCGACGACGAAAGCATCTGCACCACGGACGATACTTGCGTTGATGGCGTCTGTACCGGCCGGCCTGCGCTCGATTGCGACGACCACGACGTGTGCACGACCGACAGATGCGATCCTTCCATGGGATGCATGTACGAATTCAACAATGCCGCGTGCGAGGACGGCGACATGTGCACGGATGGTGACGCATGCTCAATGGGCGCATGCGTATCCGGTGCCACGCTCGTTTGCGACGATGACAACGTCTGCACCGACGATTCGTGCGACAGTTCGACCGGCTGCACTTTTGCCTTCAACTCAATGGAATGTGACGACGGCGACGTCTGTACCCTGCAGGACGCTTGCCTGATGGGCGCCTGCACCGGCGTGGCCTTCCTTGACTGTGACGACGAAAATGTCTGCACCGACGATGCGTGCGACCCGGTCGCCGGGTGCCAGTATTCGAACAACACCGGAGACTGCCAGGGTGGCAATCTTTGCGCCGACGCGAAGTGCATCGATGGTGCGTGTTACGTGACCGCCAAGGACTGCACCGACGACGACGCGTGCACGACCGACGGCTGCAGCCTGGATGTCGGGTGCACGCACGAAATCATTGCCGGCTGCTGCCATGAATCCCGCCCCTGCCCGGCCGACGAGACGTGCGAGTCCGGGTGGTGCTCGCCGGTCGGGTGCCGTGCCTGCGAAACCGACGGGGACTGCGGGCTGGCCGATGCCAGGTGCGTGACGGTGGGGCAGGGAACCTTCTGCGTGACGTCTTGCGCAACCGATGCGTGCGACGAGGGCTGGACGTGTCAGGCGGTCGGCGAATACCCGACGATGTGCTGGCCGGACGCCGGCTGGTGCAAGTGCACCGAGCCCGAGTCGCCGTCCGTATGCGACGGGAACACGCTGATTGAGTACGACTCGTGCGGCGGAATCATGAACGTCGAGACGTGCGCAAACGGCTGCCTTGAAGGAGAAGGGTGCTGCCCCGACGGCACAGTGCTTGAAGGCGCGGCGTGCGTGGCGGTCGATGTCGAACCGGTGCCCGAGATGGTGGAAGAGGGCGACGAGGCAACGGTTGCGGACGATGCCGGGGACGCGGCGGACGTTGCGATTGGCGACGAGGGCGGCGAAGACGCCGTGGTGGCGCCGGATTCGGTTGCCGATTCGGTTGTGGACGCGGTTGCCGATGCCGGCCGGGATCTTTCCCAGCCGGACACCGCCGCTGGCGACGCCCCCGACCAGATCGAGGGCGACACCGGAAACGTCGAAGACACCGTCACCGGAGGTGGCAAGGGCGGCTGCTCGGCCGGCTCGAGCCCGCTGTCCATGATGCCGGCTCTGCTGCTGCTTGCCCTTGCCGCGTTTGTCCTGCGCCTGCGCCGCCGGGCGTGACTTCTGATCCAGCAACCGTTCACAGGTCCAGCCGCGATCTTTCTGTTCCGGACTGACACTGTCCGTTATCT
>JAKPTZ010000085.1 GCA_029555025.1 Deltaproteobacteria bacterium | reverse complement strand
GTGCCGTAAAAAATGGTTTTGCAAACCAAGAAACGAATGATATCAAGGAGAAGCTATGGGCGAAAACATCAGTGATTATTCACAAAACATTGTTGATCTGAGGCGCCACATGTGGATGGACGGCGTCGAAGTGGAGCTGAGAAGGCTGATCTGGCAGATCGCCGTTGTCGGAAAGTACATTTCCGCTAAAATTCATGAATCCAACCGCAAACTGGCCGGTTTTAAAAACATTTACGGAGAGGAGCAGCTCGCGCTGGACCGCGTGAGCGACGATATTCTTAAAAGCAAACTGCATCATTCCGGTTTTGTCAGCCACTACGCGTCCGAAGAGCTGGACGACATCGTGGCCATCGGCAACGGCAAGGAAAAATACATCGTGACCGCCGATCCGCTGGACGGATCGTCCCTTGTGGACACCAATCTGGCCATCGGCACGATCATCGGCATTCACAAGAACTCCATTTTCGACTGCGGACGGAATTCCATGGTCGCCGCGCTGTATATTACCTACGGCCCGCTGATCACGATGATTTATTCGGCCGGAAAGGGCGCGCACGAGTTTGTGCTGGATCGCGAAGGGGAATATGTTCTGTCGGAGGAGAATATCCGCCTGAAAGAAAAGGGATCGATCTTTTCGCCCGGCGGCCTGCGCAGGGACTGGACCGACGCGCACCTGAAGTTCATCGACAAGCTGGAGAGCGACGGCTACAAGCTGCGATACAGCGGCGGCTTTGTGCCGGACATCAACCAGGTGATCATCAAGCGCGGCGGCCTGTTCACGTATCCGGCCCTGAAGAAATCCCCTCAGGGAAAGCTGCGGCTGCTGTTCGAACTGCAGCCGATGGCCTTCATCGTGGAACAGGCCGGCGGCAGGGCCACCGACGGGAAGGAAGACATTCTTTCCCTGAAGGTCGCCTCGGTCAATCAGCGCGCGCCGATTTATATCGGCTCCGCTGCGGAAGTGGCGATGGCGGGGGAATTTCTGTCGCAATCACTTTAGAAGTAGAAGGAGCAGCCATGATTTACGAAAACAAAGATCAGTTGAAAAAGGGATGCGAAGCCGTTCTTTCCTGTGAAGGCGGAGACGTCCGTGTTTTGGATGAAGGAAGATTTCAGGGAAAATTGATTGATGATTTGATCCACACCGTGGTGTTCAGCCCCGATCAGGATACGAGGGAAGCCGCGGGCTTTCTGATCCGCCGGGGAGCGGCCGCGCTGGGGATCGTGTCCTCGTCGATACAAGCCCTCTACGATGCGATGGGACGCAGGGAAATCGGCGGGTTCACGGTTCCGGCCATCAACATCCGCGGCATCAGCTACGACGTGGCGCAGGCGGTTTTCCGCGCCGCGATGGCGGGAAGCGTCGGACCGGTCCTTTTTGAAATTGCCCGTTCGGAAATCGACTACACAAAGCAGAGGCCTTTTGAATATACCTGCGCCGTGACGGCGGCCGCGGTGAAGACCGGCTGGCGCGGGCCGATCTTCCTTCAGGGCGACCACTTTCAGGTGAACGCCAAGAAATTTGCCGCGGATCCGGAAAAGGAGACGCAGGCGGTCAAGAACCTGATCTGGGAAGCCATCGAAGGCGGGTTTTACAACATTGACATCGACACCTCCACGCTGGTGGATCTGTCGCAGCCCACGATCAAGGATCAGCAGCGGACCAATTTCTCGCTGGCGGCGGAACTGACCACCATGATCCGTGATCTGGAGCCGGAAGGCATCACGATTTCCGTGGGCGGGGAGATCGGCGAAGTGGGCGGCAAAAACAGCACGGTGGAAGAGCTGCAGGTTTACATGGAGGGATATCTCGAGGAGCTCAAGAAGCGCGGCGACGCCTTCAAGGGCATCAGCAAGATCAGCGTGCAGACCGGCACGACGCACGGCGGCGTTCCGCTGGCCGACGGCACGGTCGCGAAAGTCAAAATCGACTTCGATGTCCTGGAAAAACTGTCGGAAGTCGCCCGCGCGAAGTACGGCCTTTCCGGAGCGGTCCAGCACGGGGCTTCCACGCTGCCCGACGAGGCGTTCGACCGCTTCCCCGCCACCGGC
>JAKPTZ010000080.1 GCA_029555025.1 Deltaproteobacteria bacterium | reverse complement strand
AGCCATGGTCCTTTCGACGCTTCACCATCCCGGAATCGTCGGCATCCAGTCTCCGTTCATCCAGGACGGCCAGCTTTACATGCCGATGGAGTACCTGACCGGCATATCGCTGGACGCGGCGTTGAAATCCAGCCCCGGCCCTTGGGATCCCGGTCGTTCGGTTGAAATCATCACCCAGGTTGCGGATGCGGTTGGATATGCACATCGTCGCACGCCGCCGGTCGTCCACCGGGATTTGAAACCGCTGAACATCCAGTTGACTGACGGCGGGATTGCCAAGGTTTTGGACTTCGGCCTTGCCCGGGCAATTACGGACAAGTCGATGACCGCGACCGGGACGGCTGTCGGCACGCCTGCGTACATGGCGCCGGAGGTGCTTGAAGGCGTGCGTGCAACACCAAGGTCCGACGTTTACAGCCTTGGCGTGATTTTGTTCCGGATGCTTGCAGGCCGCCTTCCGTACGACCTTCCGGATACCGAATCATCGCTTCATGCGGTCTTCATGGCAGTAATCCGTGGGATAGATCGTGGTCTTCCGGATGTGCGTCAATTCGTGCCGGGCCTGCTTCCGCAGCTTGCCGGCCTTACGATGCGGATGCTGTCGCGGGATCCTGGGGACCGTCCGGCCGATGGCGGTGAACTGGCACAACTGCTCGCGGCGGTCTCGTCGCCTGGCAATCAACCCGGGATGCAGCGCGCCGCCCCTGTATCTGCAACCGAAGACGTAACCCGTCTTGGAATCGACCTTGCGGGAATGCTTACAAAAGGGACAGAGAAGACGGCACCAGTCAGTCCGCGCCCTGGCCTTGATGCGGATCGATCGTTGCTTGGGATCAAGGTGGATGTGTCGGCGTCACCGCCCAAGCCCGCTTCATCACTTACCGCGCCAGCCCGGCCGCATCTCGCGCAGGACGCTGATCGTTCCTTGCTCGGTATCAAGGTGGATGTGCCCGCGCCGACGCCCGTATCGATACCGACCCCCGCAGTTTCCGGTCATCGCGATGCTCGTGATTTCCCACATGAAGATGTTCCTGAAGCCTGGCAGCGTCAGGTCGCTGAAGTCTCAAGAAAGAAGATGTTATGGGTTTTCGCGGTCATTGCGGCCGTGATCGTTGCCGTGTCAGTTTCGGTGTTTTTATCGCGCATGCAACCGGGTGACAAAAACGATTCCGAAAAAGCGGTCGCCACGTCGGAAAAATCCGCAACCGAAGCGACGACAAATGGTTCAACCAACTGGGTGCGCCTTCCGGGCGGCACGTTCCAGATGGGTTCGAACAGTGGCGCTAGTGACGAGAAGCCAGTCCACAGTGTGACTTTGTCAGCGTTTGAGATAGCTGCGACGGAAGTGACGGTTGGTCAGTACCGACAGTGTGTGCAGGCAGGTGCGTGCACGGCGCCGACAGACAAATCGTCGAACGAGTACTGCAACTGGGGATATTCGGATCGTGACAATCATCCAGTGAATTGCATTGACTGGCGCCAGGCGACAGCATACGCGCAATGGGTTGGCGGCCGATTGCCGACGGAAGCGGAATGGGAGTACGCGGCACGAAGCGGAGGCCGTAATCAGGAATATCCTTGGGGGGATCAGTCACCGACGTGCGATTACGCGGTATTCAGTTCTGGTGTTGACGGTTGTGGTCAGCATCGAACGTGGCCGGTGTGTTCGAAGACTGCGGGTAATACGGCGCAGGGATTGTGCGATATGGCAGGTAATGTATGTGAATGGGTATCTGACTGGTACGATTCAGGTTACTACGCCAAGAGTCCGTCATCGAATCCGACCGGCCCTTCATCGGGCTCCAGCCGGGTTTATCGCGGCGGCTCGTGGTTCAACCGCGCCTGGGACGTTCGCGCTGCCATTCGCAACCGCAGCGTCCCCGGCGTCCGCGACATCGCCCACGGCCTGCGCCCGGCCAGGTCTGTCCGATAACCCTTAACCCTTTTACCCTTTTACCCTTTGCAGCGCGCCGTCAGGCGGTCCGAATGTCCCTGGGGCTTCGCGCCCGGGCTGGTGGGGCGAAGGCGTCGGGGCGGCCCGTAAGGGCCATGGCCCCGAAAGCATCGCCGCACCAGCCCGGGCGCCGCCCGATTTTTTGTGGCGGGCGAATTTGTTGATACGGCGAAGCTTCAGCGAAGCGGATCGTCCACCGCGGCCAGGCGCCGCTGTCAAGTTTCGCTGCCCTTGTACGGGCGGATTACATCCGCCCGCTGCGGTCGAGCAAAATGCTCCTCACCGCGCCCGTCGGTTGCCTGCTCCCCGATCCGTACGGGCGAATGAAAATTCGCCCGCCCAAACGTCAATCCGTTCTGCGAAGTTGTTTGAAGCCGATCCGTTATGTGATAGATAAGCCCAATGCGGTCAACTGGGTGGTGATGGGGATGTCCCGGGTCGTTCGAGAATGGACTCTTGTCGAGGAAATAGGACGCGGCGGGATGGGCGTTGTCTGGCGTGCGCGTCACCAGTACATGGCGGGCGACTGGGCGATCAAGGTGATGCGCCCGGAATTGATGGACGACCAGGAAAGCCGGGATCGTTTCCTTTCGGAAGCCATGGTCCTTTCGACGCTTCACCATCCCGGAATCGTCGGCATCCAGTCTCCGTTCATCCAGGACGGCCAGCTTTACATGCCGATGGAGTACCTGACCGGCATATCGCTGGACGCGGCGTTGAA
>JAKPTZ010000062.1 GCA_029555025.1 Deltaproteobacteria bacterium | reverse complement strand
GCCGGTTACGCCCGGCTGCTGCAACAGCGCGGCGTATGCGAAATCAGACGCGAACAGGGGTTACCTGACACGATAATCCCGTTACAATCGCCGGCGGAAGCCGACAAGGCAGGTCAGGATGGACAGGATTGATCTGACGCGATTCCCGATGACAAAAATTTCCGGATTCGGGCGATACCCGACTTCCCCGGCCAGGATCATGCCGGTCTGGGAGGACTTCGAGATCACCAGGGCTCTGAAGGCGCGTGGCGACTTCAAGTTCCTTGCCCGGGGAACCGGTCTTTCATACGGCGACGCGTCCCTTAACCGCAACAACGTCTGCGTGTCGATGCGTTCAATGGATCGGGTCCTTGGATTTGACCACGCAAACGGCATCATCCACGTGGAAGCCGGCGTGACATTGCGCGAAATCCTTTCCTTCGTCATTCCCAAGGGGTGGTTTCTTCCAGTGACGCCCGGCACGGCGCATCCCTCAATCGGCGGGTCGGTCGCATGCGACGTTCACGGCAAAAGCAAGCTGCCGATGCACAATTACATCAGGCGGCTTCACATGATCCTGGCGGATGGGTCGCCAATAGTATGCAGCCCTTCGGAAAACCCGGACCTTTTCTTTGCCACTGTCGGCGGGATGGGACTTACCGGCATCATCACCAGCGTCGAACTTGAACTTCAGTCGATCAAGTCAAGCTGGGTAAGGTACGAAGGCACCAGGGCCGCGAACCTGGACGAAATCTTTTCACAGTTCAAGGACGCCGACGACTGGCCGATGACGGTTGCCTGGATCGACTGCGTCGCCAGGGGCGCGAAGCTTGGACGCAGCATCATGATGAAGGGACGTTTCGCGGAACCCGGCGACCTGAAGAAGGGGCGCGAGCCGCTTTGCGTGCCCCGGAAGCTGAAGCTGGCCGTTCCGTTCGACTTCCCGTCGTTCACCCTGAACAAATTGACCGTTTCCGCTTTCAACATGCTGTACAACGGCAAACACCCGAAGCGCCTTGAAACGATCATGGACTACGATTCGTTCTTTTATCCGCTGGACGCAATCGCACACTGGAACCGGATTTACGGCAGGCCGGGGCTGCTTCAGTACCAGTTCCTGATCCCACCGGAACAGGGATTCGAGGGGGTCAAATCCGTCCTGGAAATGATCGCGGCGACAGGAAAGGCGTCCTTCCTGGCAGTCCTGAAAAAGTTCGGACCGATGCAGAACCAGGGACTGCTGTCGTTTCCGACGCCGGGATATTTCATCGCACTGGACTTCCCGTACGGCAACGGTTCGATACTTGAACAGATGGAGCTCTGGGACAAAAGGGTTCTTGAATATGGTGGACGGCTGTATCTGACCAAGGACGCCCGGATGAGCCGCGAGACTTTCAGGGCGATGTATCCCAGGGTTGACGAATTCCTGTCGGTGAAGGCGAAGTACGACCCGGACTGCGTGTTCCGGTCGGACATGGCATACAGGCTGGGCCTGGTCCAGCGGGAAAGGCGGGTTTGACATGAAGAACGTGCTGATACTTGGGGCGTCGTCCGGAATCGCGAGGCAGTTTGAACGGCTTGTCTGCGCGGATTCCAGGCTGGTTCTTGCCGGGAACGATCCTGATGTGATGGCGAAGATCGCGACGGATCTGGAAGTCAGGTCCGATGGCCGGCGTCCGTCGATTTTCGAGTTCGATTCGGCCAACATCGCGGGCCACGCCGCCTTTGTCCAGCAGGTCGTCGCCGAGGTGAAGCACATCGACGAGGTGTACCTGTTCTTCGGCGTGATGTTCGACGAGATCGAATGCCACAGGAAGCCGGAACTTGCCGCCAAGATGGGTTTGGTCAATTACATCGGCGCGATGTCGATCCTGGAACATCTGGCCAATCACATGGAAGCCAACAAGGCCGGCCTGATCGTCGGCGTTTCAAGCGTCGCGGGCGACCGCGGCCGCGCCAGCAATTACCTGTACGGCTCGACCAAGGCCGGGCTTTCGGCCTATCTTTCCGGGCTGCGCGCCAGGCTGGCGGCACACGGCGTTCACGTCTGCACCATCAAGCCGGGATTTGTCGATACGCCCATGACGGCCCACCTCAAGAAAGGCGGGCTTACATCCAGCGCCGAAAAGGTGGCCCGCGGCGTCGTCCAGGCCGCCCGCAAGCGCAAGAACACAGCATACGTCCCCGGCTTCTGGTGGATGGTCATGATGGTCATCATCCACCTGCCCGAATTCATCTTCAAGAAAGTCAAGTTCTGATCGCCTGGGCCTTTTCTCCCCGCCATCTGCGCTTTTCATGAGCGGATCATGATTCGCCCGGTGGGCTCTCCTGCCCTTGTACGGGCGGATTACATCCGTCCTCCTTCCGTAAGGGCGAATGAAAATTCGCCCGTACGAATCAGGATTCGCCCTGGGGCCCTTCGCTTCGCTCAGGGGTCAAGGAGCTGCCGTACGCCCCTTGTTCCTTGCCACTGGGGGTCCTTCGGGGTTACCCGTCCCGGGAATCGCGGTCGCGCACGGGGCCAGCCCCGTGTCGCGCCGCTGCCTCTCGGCGCGCGACGGTCATTACGCCCCGCATGGTGTCGCGCGCCTGCGAGAGCTTCCCGGCTACG
>JAKPTZ010000158.1 GCA_029555025.1 Deltaproteobacteria bacterium | reverse complement strand
TCCTGGCCCAGGACCCGCCCGGGACCCGCCGGCCGTCAACATTTCCTGACGTTCTCCAGCGCAAGTCGGCCAACGGCCCCCCAAAGCCCCGCTTCGGGAACCTTCCACCGATCCGTCCCGACCATGCCAGCAGCTCGCGTCACATCCCCCGTTCGATCAGATTCCCGACTTTGACACCCCATCGGCACCCGGCCATACTCGTCCCACGGAGGCGTTTTGTGGATGAAAGTTCCTACACACGGTGGTATCATGCCCCCGGAGGTACGAAGTGGGCCGGAAATCGGTGCAGGATGCGATTCGGGACAGGCTGGTCGGCCAGACCGCCAAGCTGCCGGTTTCGGTTCTGGGGCGTCTGGGCAGGACGGCTTTGACCGGGGCCAGGGGCGGCGGACTGATGCTGTTTCGCGATCTGGGCGCCGGCGATCGGGAATTATCGGATTCCGATATCGAGGCGCTGACCAGGTTTGTGCAGACCCTTGGTCAGATGAAGGGAATCGCGATGAAGTTCGGCCAGATTCTCAGCTACATTGACCTGGATGTGCCTGAAGAAATGTCACGGGCCCTGGCCGTGCTGCAGACCCAGTCGCCTTCGATGCCGTTCGAGGCCGTTGCCGGCATTGTGCGGCAGGATCTGGGGGCACGTGCCGAAGTCCTGATGAAAAAAATCGACCACCGTCCGGCCGCGGCAGCATCGATTGGACAGGTCCACCGTGCCACGCTGGATGACGGGACTGCCGTCGCGGTCAAGGTCAGATATCCGGATATCGACAAGGCGATTGAAAATGATTTTTCGATGGCTTCATTCGGGACAGGCATGGCGCGCATGATGTTTCCCGGGGCCAGGCTGGATTCGATGATCGAGGAAGCCCGAAGTCGCTTCCTGCTGGAATGTGACTATCAGCATGAAGCCAGGATGCAGGAAAGATTCAGGAACCTTTACGACGGTCATCCGACGATTGTCGTGCCGCCGGTTTTTGATGAATTCTGTTCGACACGGGTGTTGACCACCGGCTGGATGGACGGGCTGTCTTTAGATGCGTGGCTTGCATCCGGACCGTCGCAGGCCGATCGCGATCGTATCGGTCAGGCGCTGTTTGAATTCTATATCGGAACGCTGTTCCAGCACGGGCTCTACAACTGCGATCCGCATCCAGGCAATTATGTTTTCCTGAATGACGGGCGCGTTGCCGTTCTTGACTACGGGTGTACCAGGGAATTCGATGTCGGGTTCCGGAACAAGCTTGCGAATCTGACCAGGGCCGTGCACGCCGACGATCGTGAAATGCTGCACCGGACCTTTCTTGAAACAGGCATGGTTCGCGCCGGGCACAAATACGACTTTGACACCGCACGTGACCTTGTCCGGTCG
>JAKPTZ010000044.1 GCA_029555025.1 Deltaproteobacteria bacterium | reverse complement strand
TCTTCATCTTCCCTGTCGGTGTACTTCGGAATCCGCGCCTTGCCTTTGACCACGTCGAAATGGTATCCCAGCGAAACAGTCAGGTCGTGCGTGATGTTCTTGTAAGTACCGGGGAAGTTGTTGCCGTCGCCTTCCCAGGTGACCGTGCGCTGCAGCGTGAAAACCGGCATGTACGCCACGTCGATGAAGAATCCGGCCCATTCGGTGCCGAAACTGATGCACGGCATGACGCGGTTCGAATCCGGAAGCATCGGGCTCAGGTACTGGGCGCTGGCCGGGTTCTGATCCCACAGGAAGCCGGCGCGAACCGCGAAGTGGTTCTTGAAGAACCGGTATTCGCCGCCGATGCGAACCTGCCAGGCGTCATGGTACTTCGACACCTCGGAAAGTTCATCCTGCTTTCCGGTCGGTCCAAGCGGGATGCCTTCCGACAGCTTGAATTTCAGTGTATCCCAGGTTGACCACTGAATCCACTGGGCGTCCAGCTCAAGGCTGAAACCCTTTGCCGGGAAGAAGCGAACCCCCAAAAAGACGATGTGGGGCAGGTTGATTTCCGCCGAGAAGCGCTGGTCCTTGAACCTGGCGGCCCACGGTTCGGACACGTCGAAATCGACATATCCGGAGTCGGCCGCGATCTTGATGGCCGTCCTGTACGAGGCGCCAATCCTTACCCATTTGACAGGCTGGTACATCAGGCCGATGTTGGCCCCGAATCCCCACGCCTCGCCTGACAGGTTGATCAGGTTCAACGGATTTCCAGGTCGATCGTCAAGCCCAAGGGTCAGGGCCTTCTTGATCTTGAAATTGCCGTACATCGCGTCGAATCCGACGCCGATGGAAAATCCCTTGAACGGGCCGAATGCGATGTTCGGGTTGATCGTGAACGTCTGCATCGAGGAACTGATGATCTTGTGGTTGCCTTCCCAGTCCTTTGGCCAGTTGATGGCAAGACCGAAGTTGGTGAATTCGGCGATGCCCACGGTAAGCCAGTCGTTAATCCGATAGGAGGCGAATGCAGCCGGCACGGGCTGGGGCGCGTCCGACGCGTACGTCTTGACTCCGGTCACATCGTTACGGTACCAGCTTATCGGAATGAACGTGGTAAGGCCGGCTTCGAACCAGAAGCCTTTTGAGTATGCCAGGTTGGCCGCGTTCCAGTACTGGTTCGCGGGCCCTTCGCCGGCCGCGACCATGGCGCCAGCCTGTCCGAGCCCGGGCGCTGTCATTTCCTGGATGTAGAATCCGTTGGCCGAAGCCGCGGCCGAAGTCAGGGACATGGCCGCCGCGAGGACGACCGAGAAAATCCTTATTCTGTGAGTCAGTCTTTTCATTCCCGGAGTCCTCCCTATTCGCATGTGGCCTTGGTGGTGAACGTCCAGCCAATCACGATGTCTTCCCTGGTTTCGACTGCCTTCGC
Organism: Deltaproteobacteria bacterium; assembly: GCA_029555025.1. Classification (GTDB taxonomy): domain Bacteria; phylum Myxococcota_A; class UBA9042; order DTJE01; family DTJE01; genus JAGOFO01. The sequence goes on along the minus strand of JAKPTZ010000044.1, from coordinate 40,393 downwards.
CTGAAGGACGACGGCGTCAAACAGCGGCTTGTGAAGGGCGCGCAGCCCGTCAAGCAGCTTCAGGACCCCGAGGACGCCGAAAGGCCCGCTGCCTGCCAGTTCAAGCAGGTCGGCATCGACTTCCCTGATCGGGCGCTCGACCGGATCGGGATCGCCGGTGTTCATGACATGGATAAGGATCATGGTGTCCAGGCGGCTGTCCAGGTTCGGGCTGTTCCATGTGGTCTTGTCCTCTGTCAGCAAGGGGGTGTCGATGTACGAAGTCACGACGCCGTCGCCGTTCCTGACCGCGAGTCCGGTTCTGGTCAGGCCGAAATACGTCTCATCGACGGCCACGTTGCCGGCCGCGTCCTTCATCCCGTTCGTGCCGATCACAAGATACTTCGAATCGGCGGAAAGAGGCGCCGTCGCCTTGACGAGAACGTTCGTCATCCCGTCCTCGACAGTCGGGGTCACGGTCACATCCACTTTTTCCAGCGTGACGTCCTGCCCGCCCGTGACCTTGAACAGCTTGACCGTGTCCTGGTTGATTGTGGCCGTGTCCATCGCGACCTTGAAGCCGAAGCCGATTGCCGGATCGCATTTGATCTTGACCGGCACCAGTTCTCCGTCGCCGTTGACGTAGTCGGCCGGTGAAGCGACGACGGGGTTGCCGCCCATCAGCGCGGCGCTGGCGTCAAAGAACGTCGGCATCGGGTTCGACGTGGTCGTCCACTGGAAGGCCGCGACCACTTCGGTTCGGTCCCTGACATCCTTCACACCGCCCAGGCCTTCCCAGATCTTCAGGACGTAGTTGGTGATCTGGCGGGCCCCTTCGGCCTGCCTGGCCGCATCCAGTCCCTCAAGCACGCTGTTGACGGGATTGCCCTGTGACCCGATATAGGCGAGTCCGAATTCCTGTTCGGTCACGGGATGCTTGACCTTGAAATCACACTTGCCTTCGGTCGGGCATTCCTCGTCACGCGCCGCGAACACCAGGAACGTGTTATCGACTTCGACCGGCGCGGTGATGTCGGCGTCGGTCTCATCCTTGCCGACTACGGCCCTGATGCCGGTTTCCTCTGTCATTCCAGTAACAACCACCGCGTAGGTGTGACCGGGGGTGAAGTCCTGCGGCGGCTGAAGGATAGCGCCAGGCTTCAGGCGCAGCGACAGATAATAAGGATAGGCCTCGGAACGGTTGTAGTTGATGATCCTGTAATAATCGCCCGGCATTATCACGACCGGAGATGCCGGATCCGTGATATCCAGGAAGAACAGGTTTGCCGTGTCACCGTTTGTTCCGTCAAACGGAACGATTGAATCGTAAGCCGGTATCTTCGAGAACGGGATTTTCGGCGCGAAGCTGGTGACCCAGCCATTGAGCCTGTTCATGCCCGCAATCAGCGATTTGGTCAGGGCAGTGTCCTCGACAACCGGGTACCCCAGCGCCTGCGCGACCGCGGCGGCAGTTTCATCCACCACGGGCAGCGCCATCCCCGTCGGCATGGCGTTCGGAAGAGGCACGCCCGGGATGTAAACGATTTCGGCCTGCTTGACCGGGTTCAGGAAGTTGTTTGGAAGCGGGATTACACCCCAGTCGGCGTTATTGATCAGGATCGGCCGGCTTTCGTAGTCGTATGCTTCCGGCACCGTCATTTCAGGCTTGCCCAGACATCCTGCCGCCAGCAGCACGCATATGGCCGCCGCGGGCACCGGGAGTCTCTTGAACCAGCGCGCATGTCGCATTGAAGGTTCCTCCAGGGAATTGTGAATGTGAACCGCACAAAGGACGGGCACGCTTCATCAGTGCGCCCCCGACCCGGCCGGCCCCCGCCGGATCCGCTGATGTACTGACTGTTTCCTAAACGGATTGATGCGGTTCGTCAAGGTCGGCGTGCAAATTCCGGCGCCCGGTGCTAAAATCCTCCTGTATAAAAATTTCCTGGTTGCGAGCCTGGTACCCGATCCACTCTTGAATGCGGGGTGTCCATGGTTGCCGACCGCGAACGGATGTTCCGCAGGCAGTCGTTGCTGACCTACGTCGGCATCGGTGCGGTGATTGCCGTCGTAAGCTCGATCAGTCCGACTGCCGGACACATCCTTCTTCAGGGTTGGGCGATCATCCTGCTGGTCGCGGTTTATATATTCGCCACGCGCACGTTCAGACTGACCGAGGATCGCTGGTTCCTGTTCATCGGGGCCGTGCTTCCCGGGGTAATCCTCACAAGGATTTTCGAAGTTCTTTCGATGAGGGAATTCGGGATCTTCCCGGAGTTCCACGACGGACTCTCGATTCAATTGCGCAACGCCTCAAGATTGATGGAGATGGGTGTCATACTCCTGGCACCCCTTCTGTCGAGAGCCGGCATTCACAGGTATCTGCTCACCGCCTCGTCTTTCGGGGTCGGGATCGCGATGGTTTCCGTCCTCGTGTTTTCCGACTGGATTCCCATGTGCCTGTTTGAAGGCTCCCAGGGGCCGTGCGGTAAGATCTTCGTTGACATTGGCATATGTGCCGGCTTTCTTCTGGCGGCCGGCGAACTCCTTCGAACCGTAATTTCCGGACACCGTCGCAAGGAATCGAGCATTGATCGGGAAAAGGCGGTTCTGATGCTGGTCGCCGTCGCATTCTTCCTGATGGCGGCGATCCTGTCGGCATTCTATCTGAACCGGTATTCCTGGATTGCCTGGGCCGATGCCATGCTCGTAATCGCGGGCTGGTACCTGGTGCTCGAGATCCTTACATGGCGTGGGCTGGAATTGCCGATCCAGATGATCAGCCGTTCCCGGAGCCAGCTTGAGGCCGCCATATCGGCGGCGGTTGACGCCATTGTCGTCAGCGATCTGAATGGCATTGTGATCGCGATGAACATGCGGTTTCGGATCTTCTGCGGCCTTGGTGTCGAGGTCGAACGCGATGCACATGTGTCCATGTTCATCAATCGCGCGATACGGAGTGCGATCAAGGCCGGACATCTTCGCCAGAAAACCGGGGCGCTGCTGGAGTCGCCCGGTGCCGAAGCATTCGAGCGTTTCGAGATGAAGGATGGACGGATTATCGAGATGTCGTCCGTGCCGTTCATGTTCGAAGGGCGAATCGATGGCAGAGTCTGGACCTTCAGGGACGTCTCGCAGCGTGAGCGGACGACCGCGCAGCTTGAAAGAACCAGCTGGCGCCTGGATAACATCCTGTCCGCCGCGCGTGAAGGCATTTTTGAAATGAATCTCGATTCCGGGGCGTTGTGGGTTCACCGCAACTGGTCGAAGGTCGTGGGCTGCTCGACCGGTGAGGTTCCATCGAACTGGAGCCAGTGGAGCCGAATGATCCACCCCGATGACCTGGCCCTGATCCAGCGGGAGATCAGGCACAGCGGCAACGGTTCGAGGGAGTGCGGTTTCAATTTCAGGATGGGCAGCGACGCCGACGGGTGGAGATGGTTCAGCTCGACCGGGAGGATCGATCTGACCGAGTCAAGTGAAGGCGGGAACGCATGGATACTCAACGGGGTTCTTCGCGACGTCACCGCGGAAAGGGCCCGAGACGCCGAGATCCGCCGTCAGCGCAGCATGATGGAGGCACTCGTTCAGAACATGCCGCTTGGTGCGTTCGTCAAGGAAATACCTTCAAGGCGGTACGTGATCTGGAATTCAACCCTGTCGAAGCTTTCGGGGCTGATTCCGGGCCAGGTCGTCGGACGTCGCGACGTGGAGATCTTCGGGCCGGATGTGGCGGCAAGAATAAGGAAGGCCGACGATGAGGTGACGGGGCAGGGCGTTTCGGTTGTCCTGGAGAATTCATGGATTGGCGATTCCAGCGGTCGCAATGTCAGGGTTCGGATGGTTCCGGTCATAGACAGCGACAGAACCGTGACGCTGATCATAGGAATCGTTGAGGACGTCACGCAGCAGCAGCAGATTGAACGCCTTGCACACCAGAGCCGCAGCATGGAGGCGCTTGGTCGCCTTGCGGGGGGCATCGCGCACGATTTCAACAACATCCTTCAGGTCATCATCGGGGCGGCGGATTCCCTGAAGGTGTCGAAGGCCGTCCGGGGGGCGGCCTCTGAAGATCTCGATCACATTCTCGACGCCGGCGACAGGGCGATGTCGCTTATCCGACAACTCCTTACTTTCAGTCGACAGGAAAGCAGCACGCGTGAGGCTGTGGATATCGGCAAGGCCGCATCAGAACTGCTTAAGATGCTTCAGCGACTTATCGGTGCGGATATCAGGGTCGATCTGGACGCCCCGGTTGGCAGGTACAGTGTCTTCGCCGAAAGAAGCCGGATTGAGCAGGTGATCATGAACCTGACGGTCAATGCGGTCGATGCCATGCCGTACGGAGGCACCCTCGCGATATCGGTGACTTGCGTGGATGCGGACGATCCCTCCGCCTCGGGTCACCCGAAGGCGGCGTCGGGCCCATGGATATCGCTGGCGGTAAGGGACTCCGGCATCGGTATTCCAAGGGAAGTCCTTGAACACGTCTGGGAGCCCTTCTTTTCCACCAAGGAGGTTGGAAAGGGAACCGGGCTCGGCCTGTCCACCGTTTATGGCGTTGTCGAGAGCCTTGGCGGCTTTGTCACAGTGGCCAGCGAGATGGGGCGGGGAACCGAATTCAAGGTGTTCCTGCCGCAGTACCAGCCGGAGAGCCAGAGGCGTGGCGAAGCCATTCTTCCGGGCCTGGAGATGCCGGAGAAGGCCGGTCAGCCCGTCGTTCTGCTGGTTCGTGCCGACGCGGCTGCCCTGGCTGCCGATGCGGCGACCCTCGGGAAGGCTGGAATGAAGGTTATTACGGCCTCCAGCGGGCCCGAAGCGATGCAGCGGCTATGGGATGCCGATGAAAGCGGGGGCATCAATCTGATGGTTCTTGATCTGGTGATCTCCGGCATGGGCGGAAGGGACATCTGTGACAGATACCTCATGGATCATTCCAAGACGCCGGTGCTGTTCATCCAGGGGCCGAGCTCAACGGTAGTATCAATGGAATACCTTGCCGAGGTAGGTGGGCGGGTCATCTCATCGCCATACAGTTCCAGGCAGTTTCTTCTTGAAGTTCGTGCACTTCTGGGTGGCTCGGTCAAGAAGTGAAAATGTTTCAAAAAAAATTGTAAAGAAGATCGGGCCGTCGAAGACGGGAGCCGTTGGCAACCCCTGTCGAAAATGTTCGTCAGACCCAGTCCCGGTGCTGCTTTGCGTATGTCGATAGCCATGTCGCCCGCACTGGTCGCACATTTTCCGGAATTGAGCGCCGAAATGAGGCTATTGGACTGCCTGTAACGCCTGTTCAAAAGTTGTATAAAAAATTCGGAGGTCTTATTTGTCCTGTTTTAATTATTCAATTAAATCAAGGTGTTTTTGCGTAATTTGGACACCGCTATTGACCTTTGGCTGGGGCCGTCCTATATTCCTGAATGGACGTGACGACGGGAAGTCGGATGGCCGGTCCGAAATCCTGAAACGAACCCGAAAGGGGTCGCGAAGGGAACAAGGACAAGAACCTTGAAAAGGCCGGCAGTCTCGGAAGAGACAAGCCAATTTCCCCGGTTCTTTGAAACTTTGAAGTACAGGGAAAGGTACCCAGACCGGGAACCTTCCTGAAGTACCCGTCAGGAGGCCGAAAGGCCGAGGCCGGGGAAGGGGAAGGCCTCAGGAAGGGAAAAACCCAGGAGAGCCAGGTCCTTGAAACGGGGGGAAACCTTACGTCGGGACCCAACCAGCGGAAGGCTTAAACCCCTGAAGCGAGGCCGTGACTCGTCATTGACGAAGTCACGCGGCGATCGCGGACACCCTGTCGATGAACCGGAACCAAAGGTGGCAACATGCGAAAGCACGGCGCGGCCGGAGGCGTACCGACAAAGGCCGGCTGCGAGAGCGGCGTGGATATGTCGGGGTCCGGGGAGACAGGTTGCTGAATCGACCTTCGGGTCGAAAAGGCGCGTGATCCAACCGTCTGCCAATCGCAGGAGGGGATACCGCGGCCGAGAGGCAGCGGTGATTTCCGTTTGGGCAAGCTCTGAAGGGAACCGAACCCCATGGACGCGCCTGGTTGAAAGACACCAGGGAGGTCGCTTCGGGAGCAAGACGTCGAACCGCATGGTAAGCGGAAGGACGTAACTTGACCCGGGTCTGGATGGCCCGGGGGTGGTTGCTCGAGCGTCCGGGTTGCGTCGAAGGGGCGAGAAACCTCGTGAGAGCGGGCATCGCGAATGCGATGCAGGGTATTCCAGGCTCAAACTCTGAAGCAGAGCGAAGTCTGAGGAAGGTTTCGCGAACCTCGTAACAGGGGGCGCGCCCTTCAGCCGAAAACCGTGAAGCGGCCAGAACCGCAGGACGGGAGCGTCGAACCAGTAAGACGCCAGGCTGTCGGGGGATCTTCGAGAGACACGTTAACTGCAAGAGAGGATGCCGAACGGCAGCGATGTCGTTGCGGCAACCTGGAAATATTCAGCTCTGGGGGGGACAACGGTCGTCCACCTGTCTTCACGTCTATTAAAGGGCGTCGTGCTTCGGTACGGCGCCCTTTTTTTTTCTGTCGCGGAGACAGGTACGGTTGCCGGTTCAATTCGATGCGCCGTAGTCTGGCTTCAGCCGTTCCAGGATTTCCGGAGTGCAGCCTTCCGGCGCGTTTTTCGCATTGCAGATCGCCGTGACGCCGTCAGGCAGGTCGAATTTGTAGTCAGGATCCTGGTTTGAAACGGATCCCATGACCGGGTGGTCGGTGTTGATCAGGTGAGCGCCGGATTCGATGGCCTTTGCCCCCTTCACTTCGGCTTCGGCGGCCGGGGTATCCGAATCGTCGGCGTTTGAACGAACCAGATAGTTTTCATCAACGGCCGATTGAATTTCCTGGAACCTGGATTCCCTGTCGGGGTGCATCAGTTCAAGAATCGACGACCACGGTTCTCCGCGTCCGTTGCGGCCGAATATCAGGGCACCCTCAAGATTCGGGCGCTGGAGCACGTATGCGTCAAGGTGCTCCGCGTTATCAAGCATCAGGAACATGACCCTTCCACGGGATTGTCCCAGCGTCGGCCAGCCGTCCTGCACCAGGGCCTCGCGAAGGCTTGAATGACCGTTGCGGACTTCGTCGGGCGTGATGATTCGTTCCCTTCTGAATACGGTCAGGATTTCCTGTTCCACCAGATCCAGGCGCCCGACAAGTTTCAGATCCTCGCCGTCCATGTCGTCCTTCGGTTCGATCAGGATGAATATCGGCAGATGTGAAGGGTTGCGGTCGGACCAGTTTCGCACAATCCGAAGACAATCCTTGAACTTCACACATGTTGAAAGCGGGTCGGCGAAGGGGACGTGGAACACTTCAAGGTCGTTGTCGTATGTAAGATGAATGTCCAGTTCGATCTGGCGCACCGCCTGGCTTTCCAGTTGCACGTCAAGCGGGGCCATCGTGTACCGCCACTGCGGCAGGCTTTCCGGCGACTCGATGTGATAGCTGTTGTGCGTACCCTTTATCTGAATCTGATTGAGCCTGATGACGTCGTCCATGACGAGCGTGTCCGGATAAAATGGAACCCATGCGTCGCCATCGTCGGAGGTCACGTCGGACGGGATCAAGTCGTCGTCGGCATCAATCGCCGAGTCATTGGTCGTGTCGTGGACGGCGGCGTCAGCCACATCCGGCGTCGAGGCGTCGGCAACGTCGTCCGCCAGCGCGTCAGAACCTGCAAGGTCGGCCCCCTGCGAGCCCGACGATCCGCATCCGGCCGCTGTCAGGGCAAGCATCAGTAAAAGCGACCTTCCGAACCGGGAATTGACAGCCATATTACTGAACACCCCTTCAGGAACCTGGGAAAGGTAACGGAATCACTGGGCCATATGCTACGTCAGCCTGTCGAAATCGTGTCAACAATTCGCTCCCGCGCCTGTGTGTAATCGGTTCAAAAGGTCAATCGCGGCATCCCAGGCACTTGAGTCGACGTTTTTCGACTGAAGCCGGGTCGATCAGTTGTGCACAAGTTTTGAACATGTGTGCGAATTTAAGGGGCAAGTATCCGGTTTTGCCGGATATTTTCGCGGAACGTGGCTGTCTGGAATTCGTCCGACGTCAGTGCGCGCGGCAGTCCGGAAGTGTTCAAAAGTGCTTCCGGGGCTGTCGAAATCATCGCTTCTGCCTGTGCATGAGCGCCGCGGTTCACGAGTCGGCCGGATCGGCCATCAGCCGATCAACGGTTTCCTGAAGTCTCTCGGGCTTTCGTCTGAATACCGGCGTCTGGCCGAAAAGGGCCTTGAAGCGATCCCGGTTCCGGCATGCGCCCCGGACGGCATGAAGGTCGGGGCAGAAAAGTCCTTCGCGGGGAAGGAATTCGACCGGCGTTGGCCTTCGCGGCGAGTTGTGCGGGCAGGCGTCCTGGCAGATGTCGCAGCCGAACAGGTTGCCGGCCAGATTGATGTCGGGTGGCGGCGGTTCCTTTGAGGTCACGGTGATGTGGGCAAGGCAGCGCGACACATCCACGCGTCCGTCACCGGGCAGGGCACCGGTCGGGCAGGCGGAAACACAGGCGGAACATGATCCGCACCCATTGCCGGCGACAGGTTGCGGTTCGGGAACCTCGATATCGGTGATGATTGTTCCAATGAAGCAGAATGAGCCGAGTGCTGAAGATATCAGCAGGCCGTTTCTTCCAATGAATCCCAGGCCGCCCCGGCAGGCCCAGGATTTTTCCAGTATAGATCCCGTGTCAACGTATGATCTTGCGGCCGCGCCATGGCGTTCGCGGAGCGCGGCTGCCAGCGATTCGAACCTTGCCCCGACCGTTTCATGATAGTCCCGGCACCAGGCAAAGCGGCTTATCCATGCAGTTCCTTCCGGAAGCGGATCAGGCCTTGCCGGCAGTCCGCCGTAACCGACGAGTCCAACCCAGACGGATCTGTCGCCAGCGAGGATTAGCCCGGGATCAAGGCGCTTTTCCAGTCCCCTTGCCAGGTAGGCGAATTCCGGCGGATAGCCGGCATACAGGTCAAGGAGCGTCTTCCTGTCGGCCGGAACCGGCCTTGAAGGCACCGCGGCAAGTGCGTCGATACCGAATTCCCGCGCGAGTTCCTCGATTTCCTGTTGCGTCATTTCGGCGGCGTTCCCGGATTCTTCCGGTATTATAGGGCGTCTTTGAACCCGGTGAAGTTCTGGAAGAGCGGATTGAGGGAATCCAGGTTTCAGGCCGGTCGCTGGCGGGCATTTCGACCAGCATCACCTTTCCTGAGATGGATATCACGATTGATCTCGGGGAATGCAGCGGCGCCGCCCTGCGGACGTCCGTGGTGGCGCTGACGCACGGCCATGCCGATCACATCGGCGGGCTGGCGATGTATCTGGGGGTGCGCAGCCTTTACGGCATGCCGGATCCCACGATCATCACTCCCCCCGGTACCGTGGCCGCAATGACCGATCTGATCGATTCCCTGGGAAGGCTCCAGGGCAAGCCGTTCAAGGCAAGGATTGTTCCAGCCCCCGAGTTTGACCGGACAATGGATCTCGATAACGGGCTGCGTCTTGGGACATTCCGCGTGAACCACTATCCCGGCGATCTGGCCGATGGTCTTGCCTGCGGATACGTGCTTTCCCGCGTGACCAGGCGCTTAAGAAGCGATTTCGTCGGACTTCCGGGGCCGGTGATTGCCGAGGCGAGGTCAAGGGATCCGGGAATAGTAACCGAAGATGTTCTGCCACTGGTCGCGGTCAGCGGGGACACGACCCCGGAATGGATTGCGGCGGCGCCCGAGCATGTACTCCAGGCAAGGGTTCTTTTTCAGGAGTGCACGTTCCTGGGCCGTGGCCGGGATCCGCAGGCGGCCCAGAAGGGCATGCACACCCATGTCGATGAATTGCTGAAACTGCTGCCGCTTGCTCGAAACAGGGCGGTCGTGCTTTATCATGTCAGCCAGTTCTACCGTCCCGAAGATGCGCGGGAATTGATCAACGCCGCCGTCGCCGGCGTGACCGGTCCACGGGTTCATTTGTTCGACATGGGTGACAGGCTGTGATAGTGAAAGTTGACCCTGGCGCTGGCTTCATGTCGGCCGGGGCGTTAATTCAGCAAGGGCGGGCGAAGTGGCTGGAAGACTGATGACCTGGGTCAGATCGAAAACGACCCCGGAACAGCGAAGGCTGGTGAAGTTTCTGATGGTTGGCGGATCCGGCGTGCCGGTCAACCTGGTGACGGTATTCATTGCCACGGCGCTGATGCCGGCCGCGGTCTTCTCCGGCCTGCGAAGCCTGCTGGCGGACATGTTCAGCTTCCCGGAACTGACCTCCGTCGGAGTTCGCGACATCGTCGTGTATTTGATCGGGATAGTCGTCTCGATCTTCACCAACTTCCTTCTCAACAACTACTGGACCTGGGGAGATCGGGTTCGAGCGAATCCGGGCGGCGGCTTCGTGTCGCGCCTTGCGAAGTTCTATCTGGTAAGTTCGATTGCCGCGTCCGTCCAGCTTGCCGTCTCGTCGGTTCTGTCTCCGCAGATGCGCGCGACCGTCATTTTCAACTTCCAGATATGGGGCGATTACCGGCTTTACCACATCGCGGCCCCTTCGGCCGGCATCCTGGTCGGCCTTGTGATCAATTACGTCGCCAACAACATCTGGACTTTCCGCAAGAAGGATTGATGGCCCCGGGCCTGCTTGACGCAATGACGCATTACAGCACAGTTGACCGGCATCGCCTGTGCGTGTAATCTTGCGCTGCATTCCGTTGCCGGAGTGGTGAAACAGGCAGACGCGGCGGACTCAAAATCCGTTGTCCGCAAGGACGTGTGGGTTCGACCCCCACCTCCGGCACCTGATGGCCAGGCGGCTTCATGCCGCCTTCCGCACCTTCGGAGGATTTCTATGCATCTTCGATCGACTGCCCTTATGGCACTTGTTGCACTTTCTGCCGCGCTTGCCGCTTCATGCGGCGACGATTCGGTCGATCCCGCCCTTGTCTGGGGCGATCCCGTTGAGGAAGGCATCTACGGCACTATGGTCGATATTCCTGCCTCGACGTTCACTCAGGGGTGCGACAGGCAGAACATGGGTTGCTCTGCCGATGAAGTCGCGAAGAAGGTCGAGGATCAGGTCTTCGGATTCCAGGTTTCCCTTTCGGCCTACAGCATCGACAAGACCGAAGTGACCCGGCTTGCCTACCGTGAATGCGTCGAAGACGGCCGGTGCACGGCGCCGCGCTGTAACTGGGATCCCGTCGTGAATCCGAACCGGCCGGTCGTGTGCGTGTCTTTCAAGCAGGCATCGGATTTCTGCGCCTGGTCCGGAAAGCGACTTCCGACCGAGGCTGAATGGGAGTTTGCGGCACGCGGCGATGACGGAAGGAAGTTCCCGTGGGGTGATGAAAACGCGACGTGCGCGCTGGCCGTGATGGATGGCGTCGATGGCGTCGATTGTGGCGAGGGCACCGACAAGCCGGTATGCGTCGGCTGCGGAACTGGCAGTACTGTGAAGGTGTGCAGCAGGTCACCCGCCGGCGACAGTCCGTTTGGCCTGTGCGACATGGCCGGAAACGCATGGGAATGGGTTTCCGACTGGTACGGCAAATACCCGAAGGATGCCGTGACCGATCCGAAAGGACCGGACTCCGGCGAATTCCATGTGTCGCGTGGTGGCGGGATTTACGACGTTATGGCCAACCTTCGAACCACGAACAGGTACGATGCCGACCGGATGGTGACGAACGGATTCGACACCGGTTTCCGCTGCGCCGGCGACGCCGACTGATAGACCTTTCTTTTTCAGCATCCCTTCATCGTTTCTTTTCAAGATTTTACATCGTCTTTTATTGCAGGACAGGGTTGTCTCCGGGCGTTGTCTGAGTCGGTACGCCGAGTCAGGAAGTGCCATTACTCAAAGAAGTCATATCCCGGGGGATGCCGGACTTCTCACGGAGGGCACGATCCACTGGGCGGTGGAATCTGCAGGGATGGCGAACTCCACGGGGACCGCGGACTTCACGGGGACGGCGGACTTCGCGGGCACCGTCCCGGAAAATTTCATGTGTGGGGCGGACGGCAGCGCGGACGGCGCTGTTTCCTTGTGGCCGGATGGGTACGGGATTGTTCAGGCAACCCTGCGGCGACGCATCACGAACGCACAGAAGACCAGCAGCAGAAGGACAAGCGCGGCACTGGAAGAGCCGGCGGAACCTCCGGCGGAGCACGAACCGCCGCCACCCAGGCCGATTTCTTCGGCGCCGTCGTCGGCGGTCACGTCGTTGACGTTCGATTCGTCCTGGGAAACGGCCGTGTCGTTGCCTTCGTCCCGACCGGGATCGGGGGTTACCGCCGTATCCTGCGACGCGGTGTCGCCGGCGTTGTCGGGCAGGGACGTGTCGGGGGCCGATATGTCCGGTTCCGACAGATCCTGCACATTCGTGTCCGTGGCATTAAGATCCCCGGTTGACACATCGCCGGCGTCTTCTGCCGCTATGTCTTCGGCTGATGCGTCATCATCGCTGGCATCTTCCTGGCCGACGTCCTCGATTACGTCCGCGACGGCCTCGTCGGCCGATTCTTCCGGCGAAGTGCCGTTGTCAACCGGTTCCTGGACCTCTTCCACCTTAAGGACGAAATCACCGGAAGTGACGGAATCCTGGACAGCCGCAACGCGGACGACAAGATATCCGCCGGAAGCGGCCGTAAATGTTGCCGATTCAATTCCGGCGCCGTCGTCCTCGTCGGCATTGGCGATGCATGCGGAACTGGAATGGCAGGTGTCCATCACCTGCATGACGGCATTGAAGGTCAGAGTCGTAAGTTCGACTCTGTATTTGAGTCCCTCGGTCACATGGAACATGAACCAGCGATCGGGTCCGTTTTCCACCGCCACCTGGCAGATGATGCTGTTCGTCACTGCCGGCCTGAATCCGGCCAGCGAGCCAGCCATTTCCGCGCCGACCTCCAATTCGGTCGCGGCTTCGCACTCGTCCCCTTCCGGAAGCACTGTGCAGGTTTCATCAAAGCAGTATCCACCGTCGCAGGACGTCCAGTCGTCCTTGCCGGCGCACGGGTTTGTATCCTCACAGACATATCCGTCGCCACTGAACCCTTCGTTGCATCTGCATTCGTTCGCTTCGTGACACGTGGCGTTGTCGCCGCATTCCGGTTCGCAGAACATGCTGTTACACAGGATGCCGTCCCAGTAATCGTCGCATTCACACGCGCCGTCGCCTTCGATCCCGTCACGGCACGTTCCGTGAACGCATTCCGGGCACATGCTGCAAGCCGGTCCGAAGTAGCCGGATTCGCATTCGGTGCAGCGCTGGCCGACCCATCCTTCCGGGCATTCGCACGAGCCGTCGCCTTCAATCCCGTCGATGCATGTTCCGCTGCCACAGTCGGCGCAGGCGGTGCAGCCGGCACCGAAGTGGCCTTCTTCGCAGGCGTCGCAAAGCAGTCCCGTGAATCCCGGTTTGCAGTCGCATTTGCCGGTTCCAATAACGCCCTGGCTGCAGGTTCCGTTCACGCACGCGGGACAGGGCAGGCAGTCGGGGCCGAAGCGGCCGGCAACGCAATCGGAACAGTCGGGTCCGGCCCAGCCTTCGTCGCAGGCGCAGGTTCCGTCACCTTCGTGGCCATCCCTGCACGTGCCGTTAACGCAGTTTCTGCATTCGTCGCATCCCGATCCGTAGTATCCGGGGGCACAGGCAGTGCAGTCGGCGCCGGCCCATCCCGGATCGCAGCTGCATTCACCGGAGCCTTCGCTGCCATCGATGCAGATGCCGTGGCCGCAGTCGGGGCAAGCCAGGCAGAAGGCGCCGAAGAACCCGTCGTTACAGCGGTTGCACAGCGGGCCGACCCATCCGTCATCGCAGTCGCACGTTCCGCTGCCGCGGATTCCATCGGCACAGGTTCCGGCGAAGCAGTCGGGGCATTCCTGACAGGAATTGCCGAAGTGTCCGGCAACGCAGTCGTCACAAAGGTCGCCAGCGTATCCCGGTTCGCAGTAACACTTCCCGCCACCGAAAATGCCGTCGTCGCAGATTCCATGCACGCATTCGGGGCAGGGGTCGCAAATCAGGCCGAAGAATCCATCCGCGCATATATCGCACAGGGTTCCGTCCCAGCCCGGATCGCAGACGCAGGTGCCGTCTCCATCGTCGCCTTCATTGCATTGACCCATTTCGCAATTGGGGCAGGGATCGCATTCATCGCCCCAGTACCCGGGCGCGCATTCGTCGCACATTTCGCCAGTCCATGCGTCGAAGCATTCACAGCCGCCGTCGCCGTCCATGCCGTCCCGGCACATGCCGCCGCGGCACTTGCCGCAACGGTCGCAGTCCGGGCCGAAGTGACCCGGGGCGCATTCGTCGCAGTACCTGCCTACGAACCCTTCATCGCATTCGCAGTATCCGTCGCCCATTATCCCGTCGCTGCACCTTCCGTTGCCGCAGTCCGGGCACGGCTGGCAGATCGGTCCGAAGAAGCCTGGCGCGCAATTGTCGCAGCCCAGGCCCAGCCAGTTTTCCGGGCAGATGCACATGCCCGACCCGGCAATTCCGTCGGCGCAGGTGCCGGCGAAGCAATCAGGGCATTCGGCGCAGTCCGGGCCAAAGTACCCGGTCGCGCATTCGTCGCAGAGTTCGCCATCCCAGCCGACATCGCAGTAACAACTTCCGGTGCCCTGGATCGAATCGTCGCAGATGCCGTTGTTGCAATTCGGGCATTCGGAACAAAGCGGGCCGAAGAAGCCGGTGCGGCATTCGTCGCACTCCGGTCCTGTCCAGCCTGGGGCGCAGATGCATATGCCGCGGCCGCCGATTCCTTCCTCGCAGAAGCCTTCGCCGCAATCGGGGCAGGGCAGACAGTTCGGGCCCCAGAATCCTGGAGCGCATGCGTCGCATGATGAGCCGGCCCATCCGACATCGCATTCGCATGAACCGTCACCGGCCATCAGGTCGTTGCACGTGCCGTTTCCACAGTCCGGGCATCTCATGCAGGTCGGACCGAAGAATCCCGGGGCGCAAGTGTCGCAGAACTGGCCATCCCATCCCGAATCGCATTCGCACGATCCGTCGCCGTCAAGCCCGTCAAGGCAGACTCCGTTGTTGCAGTCGGGACAGCCCTGGCAGGTGGAGCCGAAGAAGCCTGAATCGCACGCGTCACAGTATGTTCCCTGCCAGCCCGGGTTGCATTCACAACCGCCGTCGCCGCCAATCCCGTCCCTGCAGTATCCGTTGGGGCGGCAGTCGGGGCACGCCTGGCAAGTCGAGCCCCAGTAGTCAGTGGCGCAGTCTTCGCAAAGCGTTCCGTCCCATCCTGCAAAGCATTCGCAGGTTCCGTCGCCCATGCTGCCGTCCTGGCACGAACCATTAACGCATGACGGACACTCGGTGCAGTCCATGCCCCAGTAGCCGGATGCGCACGTGTCGCAAAGGGGACCGACCCAGCCGGTGTCGCAGACGCACATGCCGTTTCCATCGGTTCCGTCGTCGCATGTGCCGGACACGCATGCGGGACAGGTCATGCAGTTCGGGCCGAAGAAGCCGGAGTCGCACGAATCGCACACCGTTCCTGCCCAGCCTTCGTCACATTCGCAGGTTCCGTCGCCCATCGTGCCATCAAGGCAGGTGCCGTGATCCCCGCATGCCGGGCACGGCAGGCAGTTCGGGCCGAAGTGTCCGGCGACACAATCCTCGCAGGTCGGGCCGGTGAAGCCGCCCATGCACTGGCACGTGCCGGAAGCCGGGTTGCACGTCTCCCTGGGGCCGCAGACCACGGTCGCGCAGGGGCAGTCCGCCGTCGCCGATATGTTCGGGAAGCCTGGGGAATTGCACACGAACCTGAAGTCGAAGTCGTTGTTGTCCGTGTCATTCAAATCAGGGAATCTTGAAAGCCCCATGCCGGTCTTGCTGGAGTCATCGACAAGCGTGGTGGAAGTTCCCTCGGTGGTTGACATGTTGCCTTCGTAGCCCATCGAATCGATGACAATCCCATCCTTTACGAGCCTCAATCCGTCAGGAGCGCCGTTCTGGGCCGCAAGGGCTGAGAATGTCATGTCGCAGTTCGGCGTGTTGGCAGGGTTCTGGCAGATGACGAAGTAGTCCCCGGCCCCCAGATCCACGACCGGCAGGTTGATCGTCTGGTAAAGCAGTTCGCCGGAGCCGTTAATCAATTCCAGCTTGTACCCTTCAAGCGAGACCGTGGCGCCGGATCTGTTGGCGATTTCGATAAATTCCGCCGTGTCGGTACTGGGCTGGTCGTAATCGATCTCGTTGATTACAAGCCCGCCCAACGTCATCACGTCCGAGGTAAACGCCTTTATGTTCAGGTTGACAGATGAATCGCCGAGGGCGTCCTGCAGACCGATCCAGGTTCCGGAGTCATAGAAGAATGACTCGCCAGGTTGCGCCGAAGCGCCCGATGCGTAGTCGGCATAGTACATCTCGGTCGGGATCATGTATCCGCTGGTCGAACTGCCAATCGTGTATTCGATGAAGAAGTTTTCGTCCTGTTCAAGGACAATACCCAGTGCCGAAAGGTCGATCGCGTAAAGGCCGGGAAGGTCATACGCGCGCGAATATACGGTTGCGTTGAAAGCACAGGAATCCGGCGTTGTCCCGCACCCGGTGCCAACCCTTACCTGCACCGAACCGTCGGCCGCCATCCACGCAGACGCGGCTTCCAGGTTCTGCCTTGAAGTGGCCTTGAACATGTTGCCCATCGTCCAGGAGACTCCCGGCGTGTCGTTTCCCCACGGGGCGACAAATCCAAGCGGATCGTATTGATAAACGTGATGGACGGCCGGTGTGGTCGTTCCGTCGATGACATCGGGCATGTGAACGGCAGGCGTTTCGATCATCTGGTGGTAGGAAATCCAGAAGTATCCGTCGCCGTTGTGGATGTCGCCCCAGCTGTTGCGAATCAGGATTGCTCCCGGTCCCGGTGGCTGTATGGCCGGGTTGAAGTTTGAAACCGGATAGTTGTCGTCCCAGCCGACGGCGATTACGGCGTGGTTCGAGTAGTCTGTCTCACCGCTGTAAAAGGCATCCAGGTTTGTCGACCAGGCATCCATGTTGGTGTTGCCAAGCTCATCGACGGCCACCCGGAAGTTAACCTCGACAGGGCCGTAGTCCATGATTGCCTGCTTAATCGACTGGACGTACGAGTTGCTGCCGTCGGCCGCCAGAAGTCTGAGTTCGTAATACTTGATCGGTATCGGCCCGGTCACCGGCGTCCATCCCGGGTCGGCAGTGTCGTCCCAATCCTTGTACGGGTCGCTTGATTCCTGCACCGGGCCGTCGTGGCGCGCCAGGTATGCCGACGACATGAAGACGTTGCCGCCGTCGCAGGGACCCCAGTCGAAACCGTGCCTGTCCTTCATGTTGTTTTCGGAGAAGTCCCACGACTGGGCTGGTGTCAGCATCATCTCGTTGCAGCCGGTCGTGGCGAATGTCCAGCACGAACCGCAATTGCCCTGATCCCGAATCGGAGGAACCCGCCCCGGAAAGTCGCGCAGGTCAAAGGCTGTCGGCAGGATCCCGGCCGACCAGGGAAGCGGATCCCTGGAGCTTGCCATGAAGGCGTCCAGTTCGGACGAGGCCTGCCTCGCATCGACCCCGAACGGGTGGGGAATATGACCCAGCGAAACCTCGTTACCAGCCAGCCGGATCACATTCGGTGTCACGGGCACCCTTGCCGGTGCCGATGTACGAATCGTGAAGGCCGGGCTTTCCGGTTTGCGCTGGATTGCCGGGAAGGCCACGGCCGCCTGGCCAAGAGCCGTGACGGCTGTCATGGCGACAAGGATGTACTTCATCATGGTTAATGCTCCGGGGAAAAGAATGAGCGACGGATTCAGACGCGGAATTTACATCAAAATCAGTCAATTCGCAATCGTTTCAGTGGATGACAGGGCGCATTGAAAGGTATATTAAAAGGAATTGTAAAGTCGATGGAGGACTGAGCATGGCAGTCTGTGGTCGTTGTGGGGTCGCAGGAAGATTTCTGCTGGTTCTTGCAATTGCCGCGATTGGTCTGGGCACGACCGGCTGCCGAAAGCCGAAGGAGCCGGCAAATCCGAAGGAAGTTAAGAAGAAGCTGGAAAAGGTCGTGAAACTGGTCTTGTGGAAGGTCGATGCGACTGCCGAGCAGAAGAATTCGGTCGATGGCATCCTGGACGGTCTGTCCATCGATCTTTTCGATATTCAGGGCGAAAACCGTGTCCTGGTCAGGAAGGCAATGGACGCCCTGGACGCCGAAACGGTGGATTCAGTTGCCCTGGAACAGGTCGCGGCGGATGGGGCCCGGCTTTTTGAACGCTATCTGCGCAGGATGATTCGGGCCTTTTCAGACATGGCCGGGGTGCTTGCCGCCGAACAGCGTCATCGAGTCGTCAAGCTCTGGCGGGAATACGAGTTCGGCAAGTAGAGCGCCCGCCAGGATCTGGTTCCCCCGGGCCCAAGCTCTCGCATGGGATTCATTCGAGGGCCCGGTCGGGCGCCTGGGCATGAATTAACGTCATCGTTTCAACCAGCTTGGTGTAAGGCTTGTCGTCGCCATCGACCAGCCCGAAGTTCGAGTTTTCACCGTCGAAGCGTCCGCCCGCCGGTTCGTCTGCCCATTGGAACCAGTGCTGCCCGATAATGTACGGCTTGGCGAAGCAGTTTTCGGTGTAAGCCTGGTAGGCCGCGGCACGCTCGGCCTGCGTGGGATACGTCGGATAGAAGACGGGCCATGTGCTGGGGACGTCCGCCTCGCTCGAACGCATCGAGAATTCCGTTATCATGATTGGCCGCCCGGTGACCCCGTAATAGTTCAGCAGCCAGTTGCCTTCGTCCAGGAAGTCCTGTTCCGCGGCGTCGATCGCGTCGTAAAGCTCCGGCAGGAACTCGTAGTTATTGACCGAATAGACGTCAACCCATGGCCCGGCCGCCTGGGGCACCTGCGGATGCGTCATCACGCTGATTGACCTTATTCCCAGGATCAGGTGGTTTGGATCGGCCGACCGTACGGCCTCGGTCGTAACCTGGAAGTACTTCGCGGCGACAACAGCCAGGAATTCGTAAGGTCTTCCCTGGTATTCAAGCGCGACTGCGTGGCCGGGCGTCGATTCCGGCATGGCAAGGTAATCCTGAAGCAGGGTTTTCGGCGATCTCCAGTCCCAGCCCCATCGAAGCTCGTTGTCAAGGAACCAGCCGATCAGGTTGGGGTCATCCCGTCTGGGCGCCACGGTGTCCCTGGCGACCTGCGCGCACCGATCCGCGAATTCCTGCGAGAAGTAGTCGGGAATGTCCCCGACCTGCCAATCGACGCCGGAGATGTTCAGGATGACCGTGTAGGGCATCGTCTTGCCAAGGCGGTTCCAGTCGGACCACGCGCCAACGGTGTTGAAACCCCAGGACTTCAACCTGTCGGCGGTCGCCGCGGCCCATGAATCGGCCTTCTGCGCCCAGGTTTCGCCGGGATAATTGTTTTCGACGGCGGCCTTGTACCGGTTCTCACCGGTGCTTGCGTCAACCGAACCGTTCGGGTTGCACGCGTTAATACCGATCGAATAAAACGGCAGGCCGTCCGGCGTCACGAACCACCAGCGCCCCTCATGGGCTTGAACGGTGAAGAACCCCTTCCCCTGCAGTTCGCCATGTTCCGGGATGTCGGGCGTCACATAGGTGTCGGACGGCCCTTCGTCGGGGGCATCCGTCGTGTCTCCGGCGTCCCCGGGCGAGTCGCCGGATTCGTCAGTCGCGGTCGTGTCGTCTTTGGAAAGGTTGTCCGGCGCGTCGGCGGTGGCATCTGGCGTGCCATCGTCATTGGCGTCGATTTCGCCAGCATCCGCGGCATCCGAAAGCCAGCCGGAATCGGGCAGATCCGGTGTGGAACCGTCATCGGCAGCCAGGTCGGGCGCTTCCAGATCGGTTCCGGCCGCGGTGTCCGCCGCGTCTGCAATGATGTCGGAATCCGTGGCCGCGGTATTGCAGCCGACGGCAAGCATCGCCATCACAACAACGGCATGAATCAGTCTTCGCAAGATTGCACCCTGTTAATGAGGTCGTACTTCAGGTGGTTATCGCGCGAATGCGCGCCTTGAAACGGCAAGGGCCGCAAGCATAAGGAAAAGAAGCGCGAATCCAGCGGCCCCGGTTCCATTGGCGCCACCCGCCGAGCACCCGCCGCCCTTCGTCTCGGTGCCGCCATCGTCCGTTTCAACGCCGGTGTCGGTGACGGTCGAATCTGAGGTCGTCTGATCCAGGTTGATCACGTCCCGTTCGGTTGTGTCGCCAACCGCCCCGGAGTCGTCAATGACGTCGGCGGTCGCGTCCGGAATTGGTTCAACGATCACGGGGCAGGCAAGCGTCGCGGGGATATCGACGGGGTATTCAGTGAATACGCCAGCTCGGTTGGTCAGCCTGAAGAGCAGGGTGTCGCCTGGCTTGCGGCCGTCCGCAACGAAATCGACCGTCAGGCGTTCAGTGCCGGGCATCTCGCCGGGAACGGACTCGAACTGAAGGATGTCCCATCCGTCTTCGTCGTTCTGGAGTTCGACGACGTCGATCGGGCCGGTAGTGGCGCTGACGTAAATATCGACCTCGAACGGGAACACGGCGGCGCCATCCTGGCAGGTCGTCGCGGTGGCGGCAAACTGCACGTCATCGACGACAGGGACGGTCGAATCGACCAGGATCGGCCCGCTGAATCCTTCAACGCCCGTTCCCGCGCCGTTCACATAGACCGGAACCGCCCGTATCTGTATCGTGGTGCCGTTTTCCAGGGGCGACGGGAAGCAGGCCTCGATCCTTGGTCGTGCCTTCTTTGCGACTTCAGGCGCGATCACCGTTTCGTCATAGTAATTGGTGACGGTGATCATGAACTGCTCGGCCCTTCCCCAGAACTCGTCGGAGTTGGTGTTGAACACGACGCAGTCGTTGCGGCCGCTTATGCCGCCGGGAACAGTGATCCTGGGAATGACGTGATACTGGAGCATTGTCCATGACGTGCCGCCGCCGTCCGGGCATTCGACGGGCGTCGGATTCTCGTCGATGGCGACAAAGCGACTGCCCTTGGTGTCGTCGGGCCGTCCGGTGATCACATATTGTCCCGGTTCAACAAGGTCGAAAGCGGCAATCCCGTTGGCTCTGGTACGCGTCGATTCCGCGTCGCCGTCGCCCGGTTCGCCGGCGGGGCCGACCGTCACAGTCACGTCGGGAATCGGCCCGCCGTTCGGGAACGTCCTGGCCATGACCATGAATTCGCAGTCCCGCGAACCCGAACCCGCCGCCATCGGCAGTGAAGGTGGCCATTTCCCGTAGGTGGCGAAGTTGTCGCGGTAAATATCCTGATAGACGGGAACCTTGCCACTGGCCATGATTTCGTCCCAGTTGCCGGTGAACCAGGGCTTCGTCTCGCCGTTTGCAAAAAGCTCGAAGTAGAATCCGTCAACCAGGGCCGCCCCGGGCTGAAATTCAGTCTCGATGAAACTGCGCGTGCCGGAAACGTACAGGCGCGGGTCAAGGTCGAACGCCTGGGTGTGCTGGCCGTATGTCGGGTCGGCTGCCTGATCCAGGCCGGGAAGATCGCCCTTGACGGCAAGCGTGATGTCGCCGTTAAAATCATATGCCGTGTAGAAACGGATTCTGACCTTCATGGTCGAAGTCAGCATGTCGGTTGTGACCTGTCCAATCGGCGCCCCGGTCGAGTCCATCCACGTGACTTCATCGACGATGAGGCCTGGGACGACGTTGTAAAGTTCCGGCAGGAACTGCATGGTTGACATGATGTTGCCCGACACCATGGGCCAGTGGTTCCACGACGGCCAGCCAAGAATCATCGTTGAAGCATCTTCCGGCAGGAGTGTTTCGGCGAACGAGTTGAGCCGATCGATGTACCAGAAACTGCTCAGGTCGGCCAGGAGGGTATCCTGATAGATGTCCCAGAATGCCTGATCAACGATTGCGGACTGCATGACGAACCCGATGTTCAGGTCGTAATCCTGGTTGCGTTTCGCGGCATCGCCTGCGACGTTTGCAATCAGGTCGCCGGTAAGCAGGTTCATCATGTCGGCCGGGGTTTCGCCGCGAAGTTCGTGGAAGAACTGTTTGGCGGCCTGGCGGTCGAAACCGGCGAGGTATGACTGGTATTCGGTGATCTTATCGACCAGGCCCTGCCACACGGCCTCGCCATCGGTGTCGGAACCGTAATAGGCGTTCATCGAATCGACGTACCATGTAATCGCCTCGTGACCAAGCGCCTCGGCTTCAGGGCCGTCCAGGTAAACGTCGAAGATGGCCTCGATCAGGGCGTCCCAGTCGCCGACAATCGGGTCGCCAAGGACTTCGGTCACGCCTTCGGCCATGCCGTGCGCGTCCGCGTATCCTTCCAGAAGGCTGACCATGCCAAGCGGCGCCGAAGCCATCAGTGTCGGGGTCCAGAACTGCTCGCAGAGCGGATCCGAAACCGAGTTGTGCATCAGGTGCCCAAGGGCCAGGATTTGGAACCTGGGATCCTGATCCATCGACATCTGAACCAGATACTGTGAAAACTCCGACGAGTGGCCCTGGTGAATAGGCAGGAACCACTGGAAGTCCGGCATGATCGAACCCAGGTGCAGATACGTCGAAAACAGCGGCGTATCCTCCAGATCCTTGAAGGCCGGGAATTCGGCAGTCAGTTTCGACCATATCCGGTCGGATTCCCGGATGTGGACGCCGGGCCCGCACGGCAGGGCCGCCCGTGGAATCATGACGCACAGCGACAAGATCGATGCCGCCAGGACAATTTCCAGTTTTTTCATGCTGAATCACCTTTTCCGGGAATGACCGGGATTGACGCCGGACAAGATTATAGGACTCCCGGTCAATGCTGTCAGCACGCAATCGGCATTGACGCGGGAGTGATGGTCGATCGGATCTTCCTGGCCGAAATTACTTGATATTCGGTTGGTTGCGAGCTGACGGCGCGGTTGCGGGTGAAAAATCCGTTCGTTTCACCTACACTTCCAGCCTCCGTCGGGGCCGGAATGTGCCGCCGCCTTGATGGCCGTGTTCGAAGACTGGGTGTGCCGATGACAAAGATCCTTGTTCTTTTTGTGGCGCTTGCGTCGATGGTGGGGTGCGGGGGCGGAATTGGTGTCGATGGAGATGTATTCATCCCGCTGCCAGACATGTGGCTGAACGATGGCGCGGGGGACGGTTTGGCGATTGATGTGGCGCCGGACGGCCAGATTCAGCCCGATTCGGTTCGAACCGATCTGCCGGACGCGACTTCGGGTGACGAAGGTGACAATACCGACGAAGGCCCGGTTGATTCGGGGGCAGATCACGGCCAGCCGCCGGACGACGTCGTTGACAACGACGCCGACAAAACGGATGTCGCGGCCACCGATTTGAATCAGCCGGATGTGCCGCGGTGCTTCCTTGGCCAGGACGAGTGCCTGCCGGACTCGTCAACCAACAGGAAGACCTGCCCGGACGCCCAGATCCTTGGCCGTTTCACTTTGTTGAACGGCGGGATTTCCTGGAACAGCGACACCATTAACGAAAATTCCGGCGGTAACGAAGACGATGATGACGTCAGCACCAAGGGCTGCCCGATTTTTGGTGGCGGCGACGATTTGTGGTGCAAGTCGGAATGCGACGATGATGGCCTGGATCACTTTTTCAGGGTTTTCCTGGTGGCCGGGGATCTGTTCAGTTTCACTGTTGATGATCACCTCATTTACAACCATCCGGACTGGGGAATTCATATCGACTTCATGGTGAAAGTCTATCGGGGCTGGACTTGTCCGCTTGAACGCGAATCGCTGCTTCAATGCGTGAACCAGTCGGACGGCAACCGACCGACGTACAACAACGTCCAGATCAAGCCGATGAGCGAGTCGGAGGCCGGCTGGTACACGATCGTCATTGACAGCACCGGAAGCGATCACGCCGGCACCTATTCGCTTTCGGCCAGCCTGTTCCAGAACTCCGAGTACACCGGCGACTGGAACCTGTGCTGCGACTTCTGATTGTCGGTTCCGCCGGAAACGCATCCGTCCCGTACCTGTGATTTCATCATATAATGCGGCCGTCGCAATCGAGGTCGTTTCATGGCAGTTTCACCGCTTGCAGGAAAGCCGGTGCCACCGGAGCTTGTCGAGGATGTCGATTCGGTCGTCAGTGCGTACCATTCCGTCCGCCCCGATCCGGGAACCCCGGCTCAGGCCGTGTCGTTCGGCACTTCGGGTCACAGGGGCAGATCGGTTGACGGCACCTTCAACGAAGATCACATTCTTGCGGTAACACAGGCCGTCTGCGAGTACCGGGCCTCGCGGGGGTTCGACGGCCCGCTGTTCATCGGCATGGACTCCCATGCCCTTTCCGCGCCGGCTCATGAAACCGCCCTCGAGGTGCTGGCCGCCAATGGCGTTGCCGTCCGGTTCGCCGACATCGTGACGCCGACTCCGGCCGTTTCGCATGCGATCCTGGTTCATAATCGTGGCAGGACTTCCGGGCTGGCGGACGGAATCGTCGTGACTCCATCGCATAACCCGCCTTCCGACGGTGGATTCAAGTACAACCCGCCACACGGCGGGCCGGCCGGCGGAAACGAGACGGCCGCAATCCAGAGGCGGGCAAACGAGATTCTTGCATCCGGATTGGACGGCGTGAAGCGGCTTCCGTTCGAACGGGCCATCAGGGAACCCGGGATCCTTCCTCACGATTTCATTTCCAGGTACGTCGATGATCTTGGCGACGTCGTCGATTTGGACGCGATCAGGTCGGCCGGGCTGAAACTGGGCGTCGATCCGCTGGGCGGCGCGTCCCTGCCATACTGGGAAAGGATTCGCGACCGTTGGAAGCTGGATCTGCAGGTGGTGAACACCAGCATGGATCCTTCATTTCGTTTCATGCGGGTCGATCACGACGGCAAGGTGCGAATGGACTGTTCTTCGCCGTACGCGATGGCCGGCCTGATTGACTTCAGGGATCGCTTCGACATCGCGTTTGGAAACGATCCCGATTCCGATCGGCATGGCATTGTCACCAGGCATGCCGGCCTGATGTCGCCGAACGCGTACCTGGCCGTCATGATCCAGTATCTTTTTGCCCACAGGCCGGGCTGGCGTGCCGACGCGGCAGTCGGGAAGACGCTTGTTTCCAGTTCGGTAATCGACCTTGTCGCGGCGGCCGCAAAAAGGCGCGTGGTCGAGGTTCCCGTCGGCTTCAAGTGGTTCGTCGAGGGCCTTCTTGACGGCAGTTTCGGCTTCTGCGGCGAGGAAAGCGCCGGTGCCTCGTTCCTGCGGCGCGACGGCACGGCATGGACCACCGACAAGGACGGGATTATCGCGAACCTGCTGGCGGCCGAGATCATGGCCGTGACCGGGCGCGATCCCGGCAGCCTGCACGCCGACATCGAGGCCCGCTTCGGGCGTTCATTCTATGCACGGGTCGATTCCCCGGCCGACGCATCTTCCAGAAGGCTCCTGGGCAACCTTCGTCCGGAAATGGTCCGGGCCGGGACGCTCGGCGGCCGGCCCATCGTGGCCAGACTGACCAGCGCGCCGGGCAACGACGCGCCGATCGGCGGGTTGAAGGTCGTCGCCCCGGACGGGTGGTTCGCGGCGCGGCCGTCGGGCACGGAAAACATCTACAAGATCTATGCGGAAAGCCTGGTCGGGCAGGATCATCTGGATCGTATCCTGGCCGAGGCACGAGACATGGTCGATGCTGTTCTTGATGGTTCCGGCGCGCCGATGTAGTTGGCGACATGCCTGAACTTATGTGTTAATGTTCCGTCCTGCTTTTTCTGCGGGTGGTGATGTGAAGTCGTCTGTTTTCGTGATTTTCGCGTTCGTGCTTGTTGCGGCCGGGTGTGATCGGACACCGGAAAAGCCGGCCAATTGCGGCCCCGAGACCGGTGCCCAGGCTTCGTGCTGGTATGAAAAGGGTTGCTGGGATCTTCAGTGCGAAGAGATCAACAAGAATGGCACGTGCTTCACGTCGGAAGGCGAGGCCCGGATGAAGAAGATCTGCGAGAAGGAACAGAAGGGCGTCTTCTACTTCGGCTGCACATGTCCGCGTGAAAACTCGATCGGCGGGTGCCAGAACGGCAGGCAGAAGGACCGCCTGATCACCACCTGGGTCTATGGCAAGAACTGGTCCGCCGACGAATACCGCAACGTTTGCGAATCGACCGCATACGATCGCTACATCGAGCCCTGATCCTTATCGCCTTGCCCGATTCCCGGTTCCTTCCAAGGCACCACTTCCACAGGTTCGGGATCGCTTGCCGCCATGCCGCAGCACATCGTGGCGCCCGCCCGGCACGCCTCGCGGGCCATCGTGATTGCCACCTTCCGGTTTCCCAGCCGGTTCTGGTTGTCGGCAAGCCTGCACTGAAGGTCGGGGCGCATCGTATGGTCGACCGGCAGATCGTCGTACAGTCGCGCGATTTCGGCGGCATACGAGTTCTTGTCGCCCAGTTCGGACATCGCGACGGCGTGTGCCAGCCGCAGGGCCGGCGAATCCGGGTTGATGCCGATCGCCCGTGAAAGCGTCTTTTCCGCGCCCGCGAAATCCCCGTTCGCCATCTGGGCCGATGCCAGGGCAGCCAGGATGAATTCCGAATCGGGCTGGATGTCAGATGCCTTTTTCGCAAGCTTCAACGAATCGGTCCGGCGATCGGCGCCGATTCGCGAAACCGCTGCGGCGGCCATTCGGGCGGCATCGGGATTGAGCGTTTTGAGGGGTTCCGGGACGCAGTCGGGCAGGATTGCGTCGGCTTTGCAATAAATCGCAATCCGCGCGCCGGGACAGGCGATTGACAATAACTTGTCCGGATCGCCACCCAAGGTCGCAATTGCGCCGCCGGGACACATGACCTGTTCCGCTTCAAGCAGGTCGAAGAAGCGGCCGTCGGCGAGTATCGGCAGTTCGGCCGACAGCCCGACGCCCGCCCCGCATGCGGTCAAGGAACCTGACGCGGTTCCCTGAACCGCCGTCCTGACATGATGTCCGGCACATCCGCCCGCAGTCGCAAGAAGAATTGCGGCAATCGCCATGAACCGCGGCCGGGCCGGGCGGTCGCAGGTTGCCAGGCCAGCCGCCACGGAATCCGTCGCGCAGTCCACAAGCATCTTCCTTGTGTGGCATTCCTGGTGCATACTTCAGTCGCGCCAAGGTGGCGAAATGGCAGACGCAGGGGACTTAAAATCCCTTGTCCGCAAGGGCGTGCGGGTTCGAGTCCCGCCCTTGGCACCAGCCCTTGAATCTAAATGCCCGGTCCCTTCGTCGGGGCAATCATGCCGCGATGAACTTCCATCAGGCCGGGCGACCACGGTTCGTTCGTCTTTTCATCAAAGACGCCCCATCCGTATGGCGTGTCGCCTTCATGAAGCACCCACCAGCACCAGTCCAGGTCGTTGTCCTTGATGAAGGCCGTGAACGTCTCGAACCAGACCTGGTTCATTCCGTTGTCTTCAAAGCATGTGTTGCACAGGCCGAATTCGCCGATCCATACCGGGGCAGCCTTACCCTGATCCCTGAAGATGAAGGCCCAGTTCCGTTCCCACTTCGCCCGCATTTCTTCAGGCGACTCGTCCCTGAAGAACCATGGATAGTCGTGAACCGAATACACCAGCCGGTTCTTCACCTTAAATTCCAGCGGGCGACGGGCGACGCCGCCAAGTTCCTGGGCGTAATTGACACCCTCGACGAATATCAGCCAGTCCGGGGCTTCCGATAGAACGGCGTTTCCCGCGCGCTCGGCCGCCGCGGCCCAGTCCATTTCGCTGCCGGCATCCGGTCCCCAGTACGCGAAAAGCCTGGGTTCGTTGCGCAGGTCGGCGCCGATGACGTTGGCATGACCACGATACCTTGCGGCGATCGTCTTCCAGTCGTTGATCCAGGCGGATTCCGGAAAGCGGTCGTTGTACCACAGCGTGTTGTCGTCATCACTCTTGCAGCAGTAGATGGCGTCCGATATGTGGTTGTTCATTACAACCATCAATCCGTGTTCGCCAAGCGATTCGACCACCGCGTCCATGACTTCGAGCGCCGTCTTTCCGACAAGATCCGGATTGGCGGCCAGCAGGTTCGCCTGAACCATGGGATTCTGTTCGACGAGCTGGTTGGACCAGACAAGCCGGATTGTGTTGAATCCAAGCCGCGCCAGCCTTTGGGCAATGTCGTCGCGGTGCTGCGAGGCCAGCCCGGACATCGTGAACATCGGACCTTCGCCATCGTTCCAGTTGTATCCCGCAAGCTTGACCCGCCGGCCTTCGGCGTCCACGATGAAGCGACCTTCAGTCCGAAGCGGCATCGTCGGAAGTCCTGCCAGGGAAGTATCCCCGTACGCATCGCTGCCAGTACCGGACGAATCCGCGCAACCGGCGGCCAGGACAACAAGCATGATTACCAGGCCCCGGTTTTTCATTTCATTCACCTGAAAATGTCGCCGTCGGGATCGCAAAGTAGCCGAGTGTCTTCCCGTCCGGGTTCGCATCGCCCCCGGACGATTTGTGGATTGATCGTCAAGGAACCAGGCAGAGGATCGGTGACCGCAGGTGCATCATGCCGGCCAGGTTCAGCCGGTTCCCGTGGGCACGATCGATCGGCGTAACCGCACTGGGCGTAAGGCCTTTTTCGTTGTAGATCAGATAAAAATGACGATCGCGGTGATCCTTGTACTGACCCCGGTAATAAACCAGCCGGTCGCGATTGCCGCGGTGTATGTCGTTTTCCCGCAGGAACTGTTCGAAGTCGCGTCCCGAACGGACGTACCTTTGAATGTCTTCCCAGTCGGCGACCCGTGCTCCGGGACCAAATTCGGCGCGGCACTTGTCGTTCAGGAAATGGTGTTCACGGTACATGCGCTTCGTCGAAAGAAGCCTTGGATCCCTTGCCGGTGGCGGGGGCGGCGGGGGCGGCGGCGGCGGTTCACGCAGAACCGGCGGCGGGGGCGGTGTCAGCGGCAGCCTTACCCTGGGAGCCTCGCGACGATGTTCGTGCGGAATGAAGCACATGATCGGCTTGGCGTTGTTCTTGCGCACCTTCAATTCGAAAAGGCCGTCACCGATCTGGTCGATGATGCCCTCGGTTCGCCGTGAACGCTTGTGGTCGCGCTTCTGGATGTAATACGGCTCGCCGCGGGGACCCCATTTCTGACCACGGAAATGAAGCAGGGCCGACGACTTGAACGCCTGGAGCCCGGTGTCCTCGATGAAATCCCGCATGTAGGGATCACGTCGAATCAGATCCCTGATGTCTGCAAAATCGGCGACCCTTGCGTGAATCCCGAATTCCTCGTGGCAGATTGCCGCATAGTTTTCCCTTTCGTTGTACTTCCTTGAAGTCACGACGAAACCGGTGTCGCCCGGCCTCGCGGATGCGACTGCCGGAAGCAGCAGTGAAAGCGCGATCGCGGCACAGATAAGGTTTTTCATATGGGTTCCCCGTCCGTAAAAAAGTCTCAAAAAATGTTACCACAAAAGCCGGCCGCTGGAAGATCGTCAATGAAGATCCTCAATGAGGAAGTGAAAAGACGTCGGGGTTCAAAGTGTCCGCCGGCAGCCTGTTATCAAGTACGTCCAGCAGGTTCCGTGCTGCCCCGACGGCCATGGCATCCCGCGTCGAGAATGTCGCGCTTCCGACGTGGGGAAGGATCAGGCAGTTGGGCAGGGATACCAGCGGGTGGTCTGCCGGAAGCGGTTCCGGATCGGTCACGTCCAGGCCTGCCGCGAAAATCCGGTCTTTCTTCAGGGCATCGACCAGCGCGTCCGTGTCGATGCACGGGCCGCGAGCCGTGTTAACAAGGACGCACCCCGGCTTCATCAATGCGATCGTTTCCTTGCGGATTATGTGCCTGGTTTGTGGCGTCAGCGGGCAGTGCAGGGACACGAAGTCGGATCGTCCCAGCAGTTCGTCAAGCGTGGCTACCCTTGTCACCGGTGCGTCGCCTGGCGGAATCATGAACGGCGACGGGTCGAAGAAGACGACTTGCATGCCGAATGCGACTGCCCGCCGGGCCAGAGCGGCGCCGATGCGCCCCATCCCGATGATGCCGAGCGTCGAACCGCGCAGATCCCGGCCCCGCAGTATCAAAGGTCCCCAGGTTCTCCACTGGCCGTCCCGTACGTTGTCGATGCCTTCCTTTACGCGCCTGGCGGCGGCGGCCATAAGCGTGAAGGCCAGTTCAGCGGTGGCTTCGGTCAACTGATCCGGGGTGTTGGTTATGATCACGCGCGCCTCGCGGGCCGCGTTCATGTCAACATTGTTGTACCCGGCCGCGAACAGGCTGACCACCTTCAACGCCGGTCCCGCGGCTTTGAAAAAGGCGGCATCGATGGTGTCGGAAAGCAGGCATATCGCGCCGTCGCATCCCTTAACGCGATCGCGCAGTTCGGTTGGCGACGGAGGCATTTCCCCACTCCACACGTCGAGATCGGTTCGTGCGCGCAGAATTTCAAGTCCCGCTTCGGGGATCAGCCTGGAAACGAAAACCCTGTGTGACATCTGTACCTCCGTCCTGAAGGAATACACGGCCCGTGAAATGATAGCCCGGATTTCGCGGCGCTGCTCCACCCTCTGGAAAAATGGTCGCCGTGCTGGTAACTTGTGGCCGCCGGCATCCGCCGGATGTCAGGTCCGGAGGCGTTGATGAAATCGATTCGCATGCATCTGGTTCAGGCCAACCCGGTGGTGGGTGATATCGACGGGAATGTCGCGCTTGCGATGGCCCGATGGGCCCAGGCCCGCGCGGCCGGTGCCGATCTGGTGATTTTTTCCGAGCTCTTTATCGTCGGTTATCCACCGGAGGATCTGGTTCTGAAGCCGGTCTTCCTGCGTCGGGCGATGGATGCGGCACACGCGTTGGCCTTGTCGTGCGCGGACGGGCCCGGAATCGTGATCGGCTGTCCGTGGGAAGTCGAAGGCCGGGTATTCAACGCGGCGCTGCTGCTTGAAGGCGGAAGCGTCAAGGCGGCCAGCCTGAAGCGTCAACTGCCGAATTACGGGGTTTTTGACGAGATGCGCGTCTTCTGCCCCGGGCCGGTGCCGTCGCCGGTCGATTTCCGTGGCGTCAGGCTTGGGCTCCCGGTCTGCGAGGACATCTGGAAGCCGGACGTATGCCGGGAACTCCGGCGCCAGGGGGCCGAGATCCTGGTTTCCATCAACGGTTCTCCCTTCGACGTCAACAAGCAGGGCCGGCGACTTGAAGCCGCGTCGTCAAGGGTGCGCGAGACCGGGCTTCCGATGGTTTATGTCAACCAGTTCGGCGGTCAGGACGAGCTTGTCTTCGACGGGGCTTCGTTCGTGCTTGGTCGCGACGGTGACCTGCGGGCGGGGCTTCGTTCATGGGACGAGGACGGCCAGGACGTCGTCTTTCTTCGTGACGACGGCGGGTGGACATGTGAACCGGGCCGCGTCGAACCTCGTCCAGGCAGGCTTGAATCGATATATATGGCGATGGTCGTGGGCCTGCGCGACTACGTCGTCAAGAACCGCTTCCCCGGCGTGCTGATTGGTCTTTCGGGTGGCGTTGACAGCGCGCTGACCGCGGCAGTCGCGGTCGATGCGCTTGGTTCGGACAAGGTTCATCTGGTGATGATGCCATACACCTTCACCAGCGGGGTCAGCCTTCAGGAAGCCTCCGCCACGGCGGCCCTGCTGGGCGCCAGGTATGACGTCGTTCCGATCGCCCCTGCGGTCGAGGCTTTGTCCTTGATGCTTTCCGGTCTTTTCGCGGGGCGTGACCCGGACATCACCGAGGAAAACGTTCAGGCCAGGGTGCGCGGAATAGTCCTGATGGCGATTTCCAACAAATTTGGAAAGATGGTGCTTACGACGGGAAACAAGTCCGAATCTTCCGTCGGCTACGCCACCATTTATGGCGACATGTGCGGGGGCTATTCCGTCCTGAAGGACATTTACAAGACCGATGTGTTTGCCCTGTCGCGGTGGCGGAACGCCAATTTCGTCAGTCAGTTCAAGGGGCCGGAAGGGCGCGTTATGCCGGATCGCACGATTGAACGGCCGCCAAGCGCGGAATTGCGGCCGGATCAGAAGGATCAGGATTCGCTGCCCCCGTACGCGGAACTGGACGCAATCCTTGAAAGCCTGGTTGAGGGCGAGAAGTCCCTTTCGGACATCGGTGCGGAAGGCCATGCGGCCGAGACGGTGTGCCGGGTGGAAAATCTGCTGTACCAGTCTGAATACAAGAGACGCCAGGCCGCCCCGGGGGTCAAGATTTCGTCAAGGAATTTCGGGCGTGACAGAAGGTATCCGGTCACTAACCGTTTCCGGGATATGAACAAGTAACTGATGCAGGTGAAAAGATGGCTGAAAAGCTGGTTGCGCTTATTTCCGGGGCGAGTGCGGGAATCGGTGCCGCATCGGCACGGGCGCTTGCCCGGGAAGGGTATGGCCTTCTTCTTGGCGCGCGGCGCATGGACAGGCTCGAACAGTTGGCCGCCGGAATCAGGGCCGAATTCGGTGTTCCGGTCTGGTGCGGCACCCTGGATGTAAGGGATGGCCGGTCGGTTGCCGCATTTGTCGACGACGGCGTTGCGGCGCTGGGCGGCATCGATGTGCTTGTCAACAATGCCGGCATGGCGCGTGGGCTTGATCGCCTGGACGCGGTGGCGCCCGAAACCTGGCGGCAGATGCTCGATACAAACGTCGAGGGGGTGATCCGGCTGACCCAGGCCGCGCTGCCCCATCTGCGGAAGTCGGGGCGCGCGCACATCGTCAACATCAGCAGCATCGCGGGTCAGGGCGTCTATCCCGGCGGCGGGGTCTATTGCGCGACCAAGCACGCGCTGGACGCGTTGACGCAGACGCTGCGGCTTGAACTGCTTGCCGAGCCGATAAGGGTTTCTTCAATTGATCCTGGAATGGTCGAAACCGAGTTTTCGATCGTCAGGCTCGGGGATGCCGACAGGGCTGCCCAGGTTTATAAGGACATGACCCCGCTGACGGCCGAAGACATCGCCGAGTGCGTCCGCTGGGTGGTAACGCTTCCTTCGCACGTTAATATCGATCGCATAACGATCAAACCGCGCGAACAGGGCGACCTGCGGACGGTTTGCAGAAGACAGCAGTAGTGCGGTCAATCAGGCCGACGGCGCCAGGCTTCATTCGACGGCAATCGCGTCGATTTCAACAAGGGCGCCCCTGGGCAGTGCGGCGACCTGGAACGCGGCCCGCGCCGGTTTGTGTTCCCCGAAGAATTCCGCGTAAATGCCGTTGACGACCTGAAAGTCGGACATGCTCGCCAGAAAAATGGTCGCGCGGACGACATTCGTCCTGTCCATGCCGCCGGCGGTAAGTATGGCGTCGATGTTGCGCAACGCCTGGCGGGTCTCCGCCTCAATCCCGCCGGGCACGATCGCGCTGGTCGCCGGGTCGATTGGTATCTGGCCCGAAACGAAAAGCATCCTGGAAGGCCTGCACTCAATCGCCTGGGAGTATGGCCCGATCGCGGCCGGCGCGTCCGTCGTGAAAACCGGATTGTTGCCCTTCATCTGGAACTCCTTGATTCTGGATTCAAATCAGGGACGTGAAGTCCCCTCGCGTCCGTAAACGTCTTCAAGCCGAACCACGTCGTCAAGCTCCGGGGTCGAGGTCTCGAAAATTTCGACCGCCTCGTCGTCGGGCGACATGAACCTGTGAACCGTTTCCGCGGTAACCCGCATCGATTTGCCGGCCGGCAGATCGAAGCGTTCGGCGGTGCCTGCCTGGCCGATTTCGACCACCAGCCTGCCGGAGATCACATAGACGGTTTCATCTTTGATGATGTGGTACTGCCTTGAAAGCTTCTGGCCCGGGTTGATGTGGATGATTTTTCCCGCGTATTTCTCGGTCACGGCGACCCAGAGTTCCCAGCCCCACGGCTTTTCGACCTTTCTCGGGACGATGATTGGAATCATTTTGCCTCCACCGGGATGGCCTGCTCGGCCTCCTTCGAATTGACCCGGGCCGCGAAGGCGGTTGCTTCCGCGGCGGTCGAGAAATGTCCGGTCCGCACCCTGAACCAGGTCGTCCCGGCCGGGTCAACATAGCTTACGACAAAAGTATCATACCCCTTCGCGCCGAATTCGCGGGCGAAGTCCTTTGCGATGGCCTCTTCCTTGAAGGATCTTATCTGCACCGAGTACTTCGTGGGCGGAACCGGCTTCTTTTCGGGCGCCTGCCTGCGGGCGGCCTCAACCGCCTGTTTCCGATCGGCCTGCCTGTGTTCCGGGACAGCCCCGTCTGGTGTCGGGGAACTCGAGCCAGCCGGTTCCCCGGAAGCCACGGGAGGTTCCATTTGTGCCGGAGCCTGGGGCCCGGTGGCCCCTTCCGTCGCGGCGGCAGGCTTGCTTCCTGCGTCCGCGGGCGGCCGTTGTCCGTCGGCAGGTTCCGCTTCGGCATTGGCGTGGGCGGGAGAAACCGCATCAGGTTCCGGGGCGGCATCGGGTTTGGTTTCCGGCACTGGTTGCGGGCCAGGGTCCGCCACCTGTTCAGGCACAGGCTCCCGGGCTGGTTCCGGCACCGGTTCCGGTTCGTCTGGTACTGCCGGGGCCGGTTCCGGCTCCGGACATGCCGCCGGAAGGTCGTCCGAGCACGCGCAATAAGGTTCGAGGCATGAAAACGCGCAGTTGATGGCAACGAAGTATTCCCACCACTCGAAGGCTTGTACCTCGGGGGCCTCCCGGGACACTTCATCCAGGCCGCGGCGGATCGTTTCAACCATCTCGGACGGCCGAGGTTCGGCCCCGGGCAGGGGAAGCACGCTGCCCTGAACCCTGCGTCGCTTCTTGCCGGTCGATTCTGTCGGGACGTCGAGCGCCGGACGATCGCCTTCGGCAACCGTTTCAACCGACGTGAGCTTCGTATCCCCGGTTATTTCCTGAATCGCGGGGCGCCCCTTGTCGGCGCTTCTTCCAAGCATCCAACCGGCGACGACGGCCAGCACGATGGTCGCAAGTGCCGCGGCGGCCCCCACTTTGACATGAACCGGCTTCAACTGGAACGGAGTTCGTTCACGAATGCGGTCGAAATCGCGCAGTTCGATTTCGTTGACCCTGCGGGCCGTGTCGGAGCCACCTGCGTGTTCCGGAGCGTCATTTTCCAGGTCAGGATTCGACATCCGTTCCCTCGCACCGCATCTCTTCGGGGGCGGTCACTCCAAGAAGCCCGAGTCCGTATCCAAGCACGGATTTGATCCGCGAGACAAGATAAAGGCGCGCGAGCGTCTTGTCCCGGTCGTCCGAGACCACGCGTTCGGAAGACTTGTATTTCGTGTAGTACGAATGGAATCCCTTGCACAGTTCCATCAGGAAGAAGCAGACATGGTGCGGCTCGCAGTTCGCGGCCGACTGGGCAACGATGCCGGGGAACCGGCACAGATCCTTGACCAGGGCCAGTTCTTCCGGCAGCGTCAGGCTTGACAGGAGATCCGGGCTGAAGGACGGCACCTGATATCCCATCCCGGTCGCCTTTCGCACGATCGAGGCGACACGCGCGTGGCCGTACTGGACGTAATAGACCGGGTTGTCCATCGTCTTCTGCTTCGCCAGTTCCAGGTCGAACTCCATCTGGGCGTCGGCCCGACGCATGATGTAGATGAAGCGGACGGCGTCGGCGCCGACCTCATCGACCAGATCCTGAAGCGTCACGAAGCGTCCGAGGCGTTTGCCCATGGGAACGACTTCGCCGTTTCTTGTAAGCGTCACCATCTGGACAAGGATCACGTCAAGCATCGACGGACTGTGTCCAAGCGCGCCCATCGCGGCCCTGACCCTTGGGATATATCCGTGGTGATCCGCGCCCCATATGTTGATCAGGCGGTCATATCCCCGTCTGGCCTTTTCATCGTGATAGGCGATATCTGCCGCGAAATAGGTCGGAACCCCGTTGCCCCGCACGACGACGCGATCTTCCCCGTCCTCGTCGCCTTCCATCGAAAACAGGATCGCCCCGTCGTCCGTCCGGTAGGCCGCCCCCGATTCAAGAAGGCGGTTCACAAGGAAGGCCACCCGGCCCGAATCGTGAAGGCTTCTTTCCGAAAACCAGTGGTCGAACCTGATTGCAAGGCAGTCCAGGGTTTTCCGGATTTCCTCGGTCAGCAGACCGGCCGCGAACCTTACCGCGGGATTGTCGTCACGGCCCGCACCCTCCGGGTATGAAGCCGCGCAGAAATCACGGCCTTCCTGTCCCGACACGAAACGTGCCGCGATTTCCCTGATGTAATCGCCACGGTATCCGTTTTCCGGGAAGTCCACCTCGGATGCCAGTCCAAGCGCCTGTCGGCCACGATAAAAAATCGACAGCCCGAGCATGGCCATCTGGTTGCCGACGTCGTTAAGCAGGTATTCCGTTTCAACTTCGTATCCCGCGACCTTCATCAGCCTCGCGACGATGTCTCCCAGTACGGCCCCGCGGGCGTGTCCGGCGTGAAGGGGGCCTGTCGGGTTGGCCGAAACGAATTCAAGAAGGACTTTCTGTCCATGGCCGACGTCCGGGATGTCGCAGACCGCCTGAAGCCCTTCGAACCATGCGGTCGGGCTGACCCGGAAGTTGATATATCCGGGGGGCGCGAACGAGATTTCGTCGAAGATGCCGGGCGGGGCCTGGATCTTGTCCATCAGGTTCCTGCCGCATATGGCGGGTGCGGTTCTTGTGGCCTTGCACATCAGCATCGGCAGGGCGCAGCCGAAGTCGCCGAAGTCCGGATTCTTCGGCCTTTCGATAACGATTTTTGGCTCGAAGTCATCGGGCACGCCGCCTGCGGCCTTCAGTTTGTCAAGTGCCTCGGCCAGCGTGCCGGCCGCGATTTCTTCAAAATTCCGATTCATGGCGCGGGAACGGTCCCCCATCGATTTGTCGCTTTCCTTATAAGGGCGCGCGGGCGTTTCGGCAAGTTTGTTTTCCCGCGCGCGCCCCGGTTTCTTGCACAGTTATTATCCCGCGGACGCGCGTTCGGGATTCCAAATGCCGGCTTGCTGGTATAATTCGCGTGTTGCGTCCATTCCCGAGGTGACCGGTTGTCGATCATTGTCCAGAAATACGGCGGAACTTCGGTGGCCGACCTGGAGCGGATCAAGAAGGTTGCGTGTCATGTCGTCGAGACCAGGCGGGCAGGGCACGACGTGGTGGTCGTCGTGTCGGCCATGTCCGGCAAGACCGACGAACTGATGCGGATGGCGACGGACATCAATCCGGAACCTTCGATGCGCGAACTCGACATGCTTCTTACCGTCGGCGAACGCATCACGATGGCGCTGCTTTCGATTGCAATCCAGGCGATGGGCCAGGACGCGATCTCCCTGACCGGTTCGCAGTGCGGCATCATGACCAACCACAGCCACAGCCACGCAAGAATCGTCGAGGTTCGGCCGTTCAGGGTTCTCGACGAACTCGAGGCTGGAAAGATCGTGATCGTGGCCGGCTTTCAGGGAACCAGCTACAAAAGGGAAATCACGACGCTTGGCCGTGGCGGCAGCGATACCACCGCGGTCGCGCTGGCAGCGGCGTTGAACGCCGAACGGTGCGAAATATATTCCGATGTGCTGTTTGTGTGTTCCGCGGATCCTCGCGTCGTCATCAACGCCCGTCAATTCCAGGAATTGGATTACGAACAGATGCTTTCCCTGTCACGTCACGGCGCGAAGGTCTTGAACGCCGATGCGGTCGAGTTCGCCCGGCGCGCTGGAATCGCGATTTACACACGGTCATCGATGGACCCGTTGAAAGAGGGGACGGTAGTACGCGTCAATCCTGACGCACCGCCGCGTTCGGTCGTTGGCGTCACGGCCCGCAAGGACGTCGTCGCGCTTCGCTTTTCGTCCGATGGCGGCGTTTCCGACCAGGCCCTTTCGATGCTTGCGGCCGGTGGACTGACGCCGTGCTTCGTCTGCGCGGCCGGCGGCGGCGGGACGTGGATGGTTTTTTCGCGCACCGACAACCTTGCTCTGGACGGCTTCCTGACGGCGTCGCTTCCGGAAGGGGCCACCCTTGTCAAGGACATCGGCGCGGTCACGGTGGTCGGTGACGTGCTTGCGGATCCATCCGGCCCGGCCGCGATTTCGCATGTCAGGTCAATCGGGCATCTTCGCGGGATGATGCTGGCGCCTGCGGCGATGACGCTTCTTGTCGATGCGGACAAGGTCGATTCGGTCACAAGGGAACTGCATGAGGTGTTTTTTGCGTAACGCTTCGGGTTCCCGTTCGAAAGAAGGAAACGTGCGCCGCCGCGGCGGTGTTTGAAGAAACCCTTTTGCAAGAGGTTAATCATGGCATCCCTGAATCGTGTTCTCATCATCGGAAACCTTGGTTCGGCGCCGGAAATCCGCACGACTGGCGGTGGACAGACGGTCGCGACCCTGAGTGTCGCGACGAACGAGGTCTGGAATGACAAGGCCGGCCAGAAGCAGGAGCGCACCGAGTGGCACAAGGTCATCGTCTGGGGGCGCCAGGCCGAATTCTGCGGCCAGTACCTTCAGAAGGGCAGCACGGTGTTCGTCGAGGGTCGGATCCAGACCAGGAGTTGGGACGACAAGGACGGCCAGAAGCGCTACACGACCGAAATCGTCGCCAGCAACGTCCAGTCGATCGGCGGCCGCGGCGGCGCTGACAACGCGCACCAGTCCTACGGCGAGCCCCCGGTGGCCGAGCCGGTCGGCATGCCGGTGACGACCCCCAGCGCCATCAACGACGTGGATGTTCCCTTCTGATACCGGCTCCGAATTCGGCCACGGACAATCCTTTCGCCGTCCAGTCTGTACCTGAATCCGGCCTGTCGTATAATCCGTCGGTCCCCGGCTGGGTGAAGTTCCCGTGAAAGCAGACAAGTGGTTCGTCTCGGGCGACCTGAACGCCTTTTTCGCCCTGTTCGTCGATAACGTCGTCAACCTTGTGATGTTGACCGCGATCCTGGCGGGTCAGTTCGGCATGCCCCAGGACTTCATATTGACGCGAATGATTCCTGGAACCGCGATCGGCGTGATGTTCGGTGATCTGGCCTACACGTGGATGGCCTGCCGGCGCGGCAGAAGGATGACGGCCATGCCCCTTGGCCTTGACACGCCATCGACCATCGGCATGACGATCGCCGTCATCGGGCCGGTATTTCTTGAGTCCGGCAACGCAATGACCGCCTGGTCGGTCGGGATGGCGACCTTGTTCATCATGGGTCTTTTCAAGGTCGTCATGTCGTTCGCCGGCGACTGGGTGCAGCGAATCGTGCCGCTTCCGGCCCTGCTGGGGCCGCTTGCCGGGATTGGCCTTGCGTTGCTTGGTCTTATCCCTGTCATGCGCATCTTTTCGGCGCCGGTTGCCGGCCTTTTCGCGACCGGCGTGATCCTGTACTCAATCGTGGCCGGGTTCAGGCTTCCGATGAGAATTCCGGGCGCGCTGCTGGCCGTTGTGGCAGGCCTGATCATTTACTGGGTCATGGCCATTGCGGGACTTTCACCGGCACCTGTAACCCACTCGGCTACAATCGGCCTGAACTGGCCGGGAATCGATCTTTCCGCCCTGACGTCCGGAATGGCCGGCGCAATCAGGTATCTTCCGGTCAGCATCCCGTTCGGCCTTCTGACAATCGTCGGCGGAATCAACACGACCGCTTCGGCCAGGGCGGCCGGCGACGACTACCGGACTCGCGACATCCTTCTTGTCGAATCGGTCGCGACCCTTATTGCCGGCGCTCTTGGCGGTGTCGCCCAATCGACCCCGTACATCGGTCATCCCGCTTACAAGGCGATGGGCGCCAGGGCGGGCTATACGTTTCTTACCGGCATTGTCATCGGCCTTGCGGGCATTTTCGGCGTTCTGGGGGTCATCATCGATTTCGTTCCCGAGGTCGTGGTCGCGCCGGTTCTTCTGTTTGTTGGCCTGGCAATCACCGAACAGGCATTTTCCGCA
This sequence comes from Deltaproteobacteria bacterium, assembly GCA_029555025.1. GTDB lineage: Bacteria > Myxococcota_A > UBA9042 > DTJE01 > DTJE01 > JAGOFO01. Next base: position 584 of record JAKPTZ010000044.1, on the reverse strand, counting down.
TCGCCCCGGCGTCACATGATGGCGGTGGCCTTCTCGATCATTCCCTGCCTGGCCTATGTGATAACCATCTATACAGGCCAGCTTCTTGGCGCCGGCGCAAGGCCGGATCCGTCGCTGGCGGCACAACTCGGGATCCTGGCCATTCTTGGAAACGGGTTCATAGTTACCGCGATTCTGTGGGGATCTGCGCTGGTCTTTCTTATAGACAGGAAGCCACTCGCCGTTTTGCTGACTTTTGTCACCCTTGGCGTGTTCAGCCTGTTCGGCGTCATTCATTCGGTCGCGCCGGGCGGCGGCCTTTACCTGCCACGTCTTCCCGAGGCCGCGCGTTCGTTTGAACTTGCGGCGGCCTACGTGCTGACCGGCGCCGCCCTTGCCGCGATGCTGCGCTGGTTCCCGCAGGAGTCCGGGCAGGCTGGGCAGTAGTGGTTGACTGAGTCACCGCCTCATAGGAAAGGGAGTACGCCCCGTGATGGTTGGCGGTCGGCGGTAAACCCTTCCGCGGCTCCCCCTTCACCCCTTCCCGTGCGAGTGCGGGGCGTTCACGTCGTTCGTTCGGGCGTCGGCTCGGTCGGCTGATGCAC
>JAKPTZ010000038.1 GCA_029555025.1 Deltaproteobacteria bacterium | reverse complement strand
AACGGCAACATGATCGAAAACCCGAACCCGGGATGCGTCGGGGAACTGTGCGTCGCGGGACCGGAAGCGGCGCCGGATCCGATGTCGTTCGGGCCCTTCCCGGTCGGAATCAGACAGTTCGTCTATTACGATCCGAATCCGGACAATAACAACGAGGACGGTTCGCCCAGGAAGCTGAAGATCGACGTCTGGTTCCCCACTACGGAAGAATTCCGCGGCGGGGATCCCTTCATCTACGACGTTAAGGAGGAGTGTGGCCCGGACGTCCTGGAAAAGTACGAAGGCGTCGAAATCGGCCGATTCCCGGTGGATGCCGTCCTTGATGCCCCGGTGCGTCATGGCGACGGCCGCTTCCCGGTCGTCATCTTCTCTCACGGTGCGTTCGGCATCCGCTTCCAGAGCATCTTCTTCACCATCCAGCTTGCGTCGCACGGCTATATAGTCATCTCCGCCGACCACCAGTTCAATACCTTGAACGAAATCCTGGTTGACGGCTATGAGGCTTCCGAGCTTCTTTATTCCGCCCAGCACAGGCCGAAGGACATCTTCGCGCTGCTTGACTGGATCGAGGCCAAGGGAGAAGACACCGCGGATGAATTCTACGATTTGGTCGATATGGAAAACGTGGCTTGCACCGGCCATTCCTTCGGCGGGCTGACGTCCTACATCGTCACGGTCGATCCCAGGATCGACTGCATCATCCCTATGTCCCCGGCGGCCGACATGGTCAACGCCTTCACCATCTACTTCAACAACACCCCGATTGAGGAACTGTCCATCCCCACACTGATGATGGCCGGTGAACAGGACAAGACTCTTCAGTACCAGCCGCAGCAGAGGGATCCTTTTGACACGCAGCCGGCGCCGAAGTGGCTTCTTTCACTGCCACGGGCCGGACACTACACGTTCACGGATTCCTGCATGATGAACCTCGAGGAATTGCAGGCCTACTGGGAAGACGCCGACGATGCCATTCGCGATGGGTGCGGCCCGGACAATTTTGACTGGCGCGAGGCGCACAAGGTCATCAACCTTTACGGCATTTCCTTCCTGAACCACTTCCTTCGCCACAGCCCGGCCGCCGGTGCCGTGCTGGTTCCGGAATCGGCCCAGCAGTGGGGCGAGGAAGTCGAGTTCATCCCCTATACCGAATAGTAACCCCCTGAAAATCGGCCCGGACGGCACCGAACCTTCCGCTGTTCTTACCGAAAAGTGCGACGCTGTGATATGCTTTTGCGGTGTGTGCCGCAGGTCTGTCCCGGGGGACGTTGGATGGATTCAGGAAAGGCGTCTGATCGAATCAGATGGCTGCAGTCCGAACTCAGCCGGCACGCCCGTCTTTATTACGAAAAAGACCAGCCGGAAATCGAGGACGCGGACTACGACGCACTTTTTCGCGAACTCCAGGATCTGGAAGCCAGATTCCCGGAATTCTCGACACCGGATTCACCCACCAGGCGCGTCGGCTCCGCCCCCGCGCGCCAGTTCGCCCAGGTTGTACACAACGTTCCGATGCTGTCGCTTCAGAACGCTATGGACGATTCGGAATTTCTGGCGTTCGACGAACGCGTAAGGAAGGCTCTCGGCCTGCAGTCCGTCGATTACGTGGTCGAGCCGAAAATCGACGGCCTTTCATGCGAGATAGTCTATCGTGACGGCGTTCTGGTGCAGGCTTCAACGCGGGGCGACGGCCAGGTCGGCGAGGACATCACCGCGAATGTCAGAACCATCAAGGACGTTCCGCAACGCCTCAAGGCGCTTTCCTTCAACGCCGAGCCCGGACTTTTCGATGAAGTTTCGCCGCCACTCCCCGAGCTTTTCGAGGCCAGGGGCGAAATCTACATGCCGACGGAACCTTTCCGCCAGATGAACCAGGAAAGGCTTGATGCTGGAATGTCCGCCTTCGCCAACCCCCGGAACGCGGCGGCCGGCTCGGTTCGCCAGCTCGACCCCGCGGTTACCGCATCAAGACCATTGCGGTTCTTCGCATACACGGTTGGAAGACTGGATGACCGGGAAATCCTCTCGCAGCGCGACCTTCTGCGCCGACTCAGGGAACACGGATTTCAGGTCTCCTCGCTGATTCGGCCGGCACGCGGCGCGGCCGAGGTTCTTGACGCCTTCAAGCGGCTGGGAAGCGAAAGGGATTCGCTGCCGTTCGAAATCGATGGGGCCGTCGTTAAAGTCGACTCCTTCGAACTTCAACGCGAACTTGGCGAAATTTCCAGGAGCCCCAGGTGGGCTATTGCCTTGAAATTCCCCCCACGCCGGGAAAAGACGGTTGTGAACCGGATCGTTGTCCAGGTCGGACGAACGGGCGTGCTGACACCGGTTGCAGAGCTTGAGCCTGTCAAGGTCGGCGGCGTCATGGTCCGGCGCGCCACGCTCCACAACATACAGGAAATCCGGCGAAAGGACATCCGAATCGGCGATGTGGTCGAGGTGCAACGCGCCGGGGACGTCATTCCGGAAGTCGTCCGGCCGGTGATAAGTGAACGCGATGGAAACGAGACCATATTCAATATGCCGGACAGATGTCCTTCCTGTCTGGAGCCGGTTGCCGGCCGCCAGGATGAAATTGCCTGGCGCTGCACGAACATTTCCTGTCCCGCGCAGTTCAGGGAACACGTCATACATTTTGCATCCAAGCGCGCCATGGACATCGAAGGCCTTGGCGAAAGGATGGCCGACCTGATGATTGAAGCCGGCCTGATTCACGAGATTTCGGACATATACGCCTTGACGGTTACACAGATCTCGGCTCTCGATCGAATGGGCGACAAATCCGCGGCCAAGCTTGTCGCGGCAATCGAGGCGTCAAAACGGCGGCCCCTTGCGGCCTTAATCAACGCACTGGGCATAAGTCTTGTCGGCGAAACGACGGCAAGGGATCTTGCATCGAACTTCGGATCGTTGGCTGCCCTGGCTGCCGCATCAACCGAGGATCTGCGGCAGGTCCAGGACGTTGGGCCGATCGTCGCCACCAGCATCTTCGACTTTTTCCAGTCCAGAAGGAACCTGGATCTGATCGAACGCCTTCGGCAGGCGGGACTGACGATGATGAACGAGTCGGCGGCCGGCGGCGGACCTTTCGAAGGCAAGTCCTTCGTCTTTACTGGAAGCCTGCAGAAAATGACACGCGACAAGGCTTCTGATCTGGTGATTTCCCTTGGCGGGAAGGTTTCAGGTTCGGTATCAAGGGGCACGTCCTTCGTTGTGGCGGGCTCGGACGCCGGAAGCAAACTTGCAAAAGCCAGGGAACTTGGCGTCGCGGTGATTTCGGAACTTGATTTCCTTGCGATGGCGGGTGCGGATGCTTAAGCGATTCGGGTACCTCAACGGCGTCCTTGTTGTGGTTGCGTCGGCGGCGGTCGTCCTTTCGACGATGATTCCGTACCACATGATTGACGAACGGCGACCTGACGGAACGGTCTTCTACGGGATATCGACCAACCTTCCGGATGCCGCCAGCTACATGATGTGGTTCAATCAGCACGCCCAGGGGCACATCCTTGTTGAAAACAGGATGACGGTCGAGCCCCACCCCCGCCTGTTGCCGAATCCTGCCTGGATGCTGATCGGACTCTACAAGGCGGTTTTCGGATCGAACACCTTGTTTTCATACAACTTCATGCGGATGATGCTGTCACTGGCGTATCTGCCGCTTCTTTTCCTGGTGCTTTCAAAGATGCTTCCGGGAAGGCGCTGGACGTGGATGGCCTGGTGGATCATCGCGATCGGCGGGGGACTTGGCTGGCTGGAAACCGTGGGGCTCAGGGTTCCCTCGGCGGACTGGATGACCGAACTATGGTCCTGGCCCTCGATGCTTCACTATCCGCATTTCGTGCTCTCCCTGATTCTGGTGCTTCTCTTCTTTCTGGTTTCCATGAAGGCCAACCGGTTCTTCATCAAGTCGCTTTACGTTCTTTCAGGCGTGCTGATGGCCCTGCTCTTCATGGTTCATCCCTACACCGCGGGAACGATCCTCGCCGCAATCGTAATAATGCGTGTCGTCATTGTCTGGCTGAAAAAGCGAAACACCATCGGCACAGTGCAGTTGGATCCGGCATTCTGGTGGGTAATCGGCATCTCGGCACCGGCCGTCATCGCCCTGCTGCTGCAGAACCACTTCAACCCGGTCGCCGCGGCATGGGCATCCCAGAACCACATGCCCTCGCCCCCGATATGGGAATACGTTTTCGGCTTCGGCTTGCCCGGGGTCGCGGCAGGCCTCCTTGTGGCCAGGATGGTCAAGACAAGGGTGCCTGAAAGCCCGGAGATCATGTTCGGCATGGTGTGGCTCGGCACGGCGCTCGTCCTGGCATACGCTGATCCTCTTGTGCCGTTTGCCCGCAGATGCATGGAAGGTGTCCACCTCATAGTTGTCGTGATGGGTGTCCGGTACGTCGCTGGAATCGCATCGAAACGGATTCGTGTCGCGGCGGTTGTCCTGATGCTGGCCACGACGCTGCCGGCCCCGCTTTATCACATCAATCGTGAGGTCGTTCCGGACAATCCAGGCTACGTGCCGGAAGACATGTACGAAATGCTCGACGCCGTACGTTACTGGGTGAAGGACGGAAACGTGATTTCGGATCCGCGGACATCCCTCTTCATCGCAGCGGAAACGGACGCGCACGTGTTCATCGCGCACCACGAAGTCACGCCGGGATTCCTTGACAAGATCAGGACGCACTACAAATATCTGACGGAACCGACAACGTTGAAGGAACGCCTGCAACTGATGGGCGACGTCAATTGCCCATGGGTCGTCTCCACGCCCGAACTGGCATACGGGATGCTGAAAACCGAAAACATTGACCCGGAAGACCTTAAAAAGGTGCGCGAATTCGCCCGCGGCAAATCGTGGGTGCTGCTTGGTCTTGTGGATCACCAGACTTCGGAGGGTGACAGGTCAGGGCAGCAGAGATCTCAATAGATCTTCACGATTTCGGAACCGCTGAAATAGTGCTTCAGAATCTCGTCATAGCGAATTCCAGCATCGGCCATCCCGATCGCCCCGTTCTGGCACATTCCGACACCGTGTCCGAAACCGGCGCCCCGGAACGTCACGGAACCGTTGCCGACATCGAAATAGAAGGCCGAACTTTTCAAACTGCCCAACGCCCGACGGATCCGCAGTTCGGGCGCGATATCGATCGAACCTGACGATCCCTTTACGCGCAACCTGGTTATCCTTCCGGAAACGCCGCGATGAAGTACCTCGAATTCGGTGAACTGTCCGATGCTGACACCTGTTTCCTTTGCCACACCTTCCGAAATGGCAGAAAAGGACAGCGTGGAGCTCCACCTGAAGGTTGACTTGCCAAATCGCGACCTGCCGCAGAAGGCGTCCTTCGGCGGATTATCGATGTAATCCCGCACGGCCTTCTCGGTCACCCCATCCTTGAAAAGACGCGTCCTCGTCTTGTCTGGAAGATCCGGTGTTCCCCCGAGATACGGGTGATTGCTCCCCTGCCAGACATTGGCCCCGGCCTCCGAATGACCGCCGCACGACGAACTATATACGGAATCGACAAGCGCGCCTTCGTGAAAAGCCATCATGCCGGCAGTCTCCTCGACGGCCCGTGAGGCCCTGGGATGCTCGCGTTCCACACCTCGGTACGACTGGCAATGAACGTCGGCGCAAACCATGTAAGGATCCGCCGTGTGACGGTTGCCGAGCTTCGCAAACAGTTCGCCACGCGCCACGACCGCCTGGGCCTTCAATGCCTCCATCGGCGACTCCGTGAATATCTCGGAAGGAACCAGTCCTTTCAGCAAAGTTTCGGCATCGATCTGGTTCACCACGGCAAGCCGGCCGCTCCGGTCGGCGGTAAGTATCAGGTTGCCGCGGTACGATCGGTCCTCGGACTTTCCCTGGCCGTACAGCTTATGGAATTCCACGTTCCTCACCCGGATTGTCTTTCCTGCCGAAGGGCTTACCGTGACGATCCCGGGAAATGCCATCGCGGCATCAACATTCGTGCAACGCACGCGAACCCTCCCGTCAGGACGTGAAAGCACTTCCTCGTAAGGTTCGGGCGTTGAAAGACCGTGTGACGAAGTAAGCTCATCAAGGCGCTTCATGGCCGCCGCCCTGTCCGCAAACGGAACGTCCTCCACAATCACCACACGCCTGTTGTCCAGCACCCGCCCATAAAAGCCGAAAACGCTTCCCTGCTCGAACGTCCTGATGTTCAGGCCCTTATCCGTCCAACGCTTCCTCGCTTCACGCACGGTTGCCAGACTCATCGCCGGCACCCTTTCCAGGGCCGCCCAGTACCTTATGACAGCCGGCCTCGAATCCTCGATTGTCGCGATGCAATCGATCCTCGAACGACCAACCCGCACGGTCGGCCCTCCCTCGCCCTCCGGCTGAAAAACAAGCGGCCCCTCTGAAGAAAATGCCACATCCCCGACTCCCTCGACAATTCCTACCGTGACGACGGGAACGTTTTCCGGCGTGAACTGAAACTTGGTTTGGAACAGAAGCTCGGTCCTGTCCTTGCGCGTGAAGTCCTCGCCGGATCCGGGCACCCGCCCCTCCCCGGCCTGAGCGGCGTGGAACAGAAGGCTCAGGGCGATAAGCACCGACAACGTGTTCTTCATGCTTTCAGTCCCGGGATAACAAATTCGACGAGCCTATCATACCGTTCCCGCGCCGACTTGGGCATTATGAAAAGTCCCGTTCATTAATCAGAAGGCAAAAGGGAAGCCGAAGATGGAAAGCCTGGGCGCGCCACATAACAGAAAGGGCGCCCGAAGGCGCCCTTTCTGTCAAGCGATCAGGTCGGAACTATTCGGTCTCGTTGTCTACGAAGAAGGCCGAGGCGCCGACGGAAGCGCATTCCGCGTAGGTGGCCTTGGGGTCACCATTGATGATGCGCTGGAACGTTGACTGCGTGCCGTCGCAGTCCAGGTCGGCGTGGGCGTTCGCGGTCGCCTTGGCGACGGACATAACGCCGTCGTTCTGATCCCAGGAGTACACGAAGTACACCTGGTCCGTGACCTGGAATGTCAGGGCTGACCAGGTCTTCTCGTTCCATGCAGAGGAGTTGCTGTCGCAGCGATCGTCCTTGTCGGTGTCAGGGCCGGAGAACGTTTCGCAGCAGGAAGCGGTCGGGGTCGTGCCCTGGTCAGCCGGGAACTGGCAGTAGATCTTCTTGCCGGTGGCATCGACGTGCGGGGCGGTGTAGTAGTAGGACGCGCCCTTGTAGATCTTGTCCAGTTCGTCGATTGCTTCCGTGGTCTTCGCGCGGCGCATGTACTTAATGAATGCGGGGACGGCGATGACGGCCAGGATGCCGAGGATGGCGACGACGACCATCAGTTCGACAAGCGTGAAGCCCTTGAAGTTGAACTTACGGAATTTGTTAAGCATTTGACCCTCCATAGTTTGTCAAACGTTGAAACGGTTGCCCGGACCTCGGGCCGGGTGCGGCCAATCCGGCGCAACCCTTGCCCGTATATCATGCAACCATCGTGCCACAACCCTGTTTTGCATGATTACGGGACGTTAAGCTGTCATTACATATCTTCCGGACGCTGGCGACATACAAATTTTTGGCACATGGTGACAATTTTTGGCAGGCAATTGTCGGCCGTGACGGTTTCGGGGCACAATGAACGGCGGATCGCAGGAATGGATATTTGGGAGGCCTTCTTTCAAGGTGAATCGGCCGATGCCCGGCAGACTGAACATGGTCGTCGCGATGCTGGCGCTGCTTGTCGGTCTGGCCCTTCGCTTCATGGTCGCCGCCGGTGATTTCCCGTCTGGCGACCCGCGACCGTTTTCCGACGATCCACCGTACCATGTGCTTCGTCTTCAGGGCCTGGCGGACGGCACATCGCCATTCCCGGGCTCGCCGGAGGCACGCGATCCAATGGTGGCATGGCCCACCGGGGACACACCGATCTGGCCCTGGGGTTTCGACATCCTGCTTGCGGTGACCACCCCATTGCAGCAGGCATGCGGCACTTCGTGCATGATCAACGCGGCCGGAATGATGATTCCGCTGCTTGCCGCCGTCGCCGGGCTGCTTCTTTTCCTGCTTGCGCGCACCGTGGCCGGCGGCTCGGCCCCGGCATTCGCGATAATGGCTTTCATGATGATTCCGGCCGGCGTGGCATACACGCATGCCGGCCGCATCGACCACCATGTGCTTGAACCGCTGCTCCCTGTTCTGGCTCTGCTGTTTCTTTTCCGGGGCGGGTCGGGCCGCCTCACGGGGGCTGCCTGTGCCGCGGCCGGTTTTGCCTGCGGAATCCAGGCGGCCTTCTTCCCCGCATCCCCGGCACTGACTTTCCCGCTGTTCGTGATGGCTGGACTGTATGTACAGGGACCGGCCAGGGTATCGATCCTTTCCGCGGGACTTATTGCGGGTACCCTTCTGAGCCTGGCATTGTCACCTTATCCGTCATCCTGGACCTTTCACTCGCCATCGCTCTGGCACATGGCCATGGCACTCTGTCTTTCTGCCGGCCTGATTGTATTCAAGTCGGTTCTTGCGGCGCTGACCGCCGCCACGGCCGCATCCCCGCGCAGGTCGGCCAGAATCATTCCACCCGCTGTGTCGGCCCTTGCGGCGACGGCTGCATTCGGTGCGCTGATTCTCCTGTCAGACGTAACTTTCCCCGAATTTATCCGCGCGACGATTGCAGGCTTCAATTACACGACCGCTTCACCGTTTGCGGCACTGTCACTTGAAGCAAATTCGTTTTTCGACGATCCCGTGCGAACAATGCAGGTCACTGGCTGGCTGCTCGTCCCCGCGTCGGCCGGCCTTGTCGCTCTCGGTATTGACGGCATCAGGAACCGGAACCGGCGCTCGCTGACAATTGTCGCCACCGCGACGACCTTCATCACGCTCGGCCTTGTCCAGCGGCGCTTCATGCTTGCCGCGACCCCCTTCATCGCCATTCTTGCGGCGCACGGCGTTACGATGCTTTCGGGCAGGATCAGGATGCTTGCCGGAAGCCGCCTTCTGCTGGCCCGAACCATGCCCTTCCTTATCGCCGCCATTACCCTGACGCCCTCCCTGCTCGGCGACCTGCGCTTGACTTCCCTTACGCCACTCGACAGGGCGGCGTATTCGGCAGCCGAGGCCGTGAAGCGACACCGGGAAGCCGGTTCCGGCGTTGTTCCGGCCGGGGCGTTGACACCATGGGCATACGGTCATTTGTTCAAGATGGCCGCCGGGACGCCGACTGTCTGCGACAATTTCTTCGGCGTGCCGGGCGCCGACCGGGCCCTGACCAGATGCCTGGGGCTTAACTACTCGACCGATGACCGGGACATCGAAAGGCAGCTCGGGGAGTTGAAAGTTACCTACGTTGTTCTGATGCCTCCTTCTCCTGAACAGGTCGTGGCGGAGACAAGGGCAATCGGACTCAACCCGGAAGAATGGGTTGACCACGAAGGTCGACTGTCGACGAAGTTCGCCCGCTCTTTCCTCGGCCGCACAGGAATGTGGGCGAACGGAGCACGGCCGGGACAGAAGGGACCTTTCGGACTTACGCTGCTTGGACGATTCCGCCAGATTGACCCTTCCACGTCTTCAATCGCTGCCGAGGTGCTTGTTCTGACAAGGAACCCGGACTCCCGATTTCAACCTTGAAAACCTGCGGTTTACAAAGAAGGCCACCTGCGGCATAACATTGCTTGCGGGGTGCCCTTGATTTCTCGATCTGCGATCTGGTGGGGGATGAAGACAGGTTCTGGCATTTCCATACTGCCGCGTGGATCGGTTCGGATCCGGGCGGCGAACCTGGCATGGTGGATTCTGCTTGCCGCCATCGTCTCGGTATGGGTTCACGGCCTTCATCCGTCCGTGGCCGGCGTTGATGCGCGCTACTATTTCAAGGCCGCTCTCGATATGCAGGCCGGTCGCAATCCCTACCTGTCAGGCGACTTCCTTTATCCACCGGCCACCGCATGGCTGCTGGTGCCGGCCGTCCGTGGACTGTCGGACGCCGCTCTGGCAATCGGGTTCAACCTGCTCATCTATGCCTCGGTAATAATGCTGGCCGCCGGATCCTTCCTGCTGGCCGGCATGAAGCCGGGGTTCGGGCGAAACCAGGACTGGTGGCTGATACCTTTCCTGCTGGCTTTCCTGCTCTTTTCACCGGTTACCGCGATTGCGACCGGACTTGGCAACATCTCCCCGCTGGTTGGCGCCCTTTGCGTCTGGGCGGGATACCTTCATTCGAAGAACCGGCCGGCCGGGGCTGTACTCCTGGTCGCCGCGGCGACAATCCTGAAGATCGTGCCCGGTCTTCTTCTGGTCTTCCTGTTCTGGCGTTCCATCGGCACGCGCGACAGGAGGCTGCTTGGATGGTCCCTGGTCGGCATTTTTGTCGCTGCTGCTGGAATTCTCCTTCCACCCGGAACTGCCGACTTCCTTCGGGGAGCGGGCGGCGACACAAAATGGGGAATCGACATCGGAGGCGCGGCCGTCAGCATTCACGTCTGGCTTGCCCGCGTACTGGATCTTCCGGCACTGAACCATCCGGACATTGCAATGGTCATTTTCGGGATCGGGGCTATCCTGGCATCGGGGTACGGGTATTTCCTTCGCCACAGGGAGACCGTCGCGTGGGTTTCAGTGATGGTTCTTTGCGACGTGACCAGTCCGAAGAACTGCCCGCACCTTTTCCTTGCGCTGGGATTCCCGGTCATCGCGATGTTTGCCAGGCACACCGCGGCCGCCTTTGCCGTTGAGACGACTGCCGGAAGCGAGCCGCCCGGAAGGAGGCGGACATCATCGGGAGGCTTTGTCTCCCTGCTTCTTTCGGGCGAGGCGCCGCCCACAACCGGCATCACCAGGCTGGGCGGGTTCTTCTTCTCGCTGGCCCTGCCATGGATCGCGGTCTCTTCGGAGTACTTCTACATGCGTGGAAGCCTGGCCGGGGAAATCATCCTTCCGGTCATCCCGGTCATACTGCTGCTTCTGCAGACGTGGGTTATCAACCGCTGGAACAGAACCGAACCAACAAATGTCAGAAGCTGACATTTTTCCGCAATCCCCTTTCAGTTACTATTGCTAATGCACGGCAGCTTTGGCACAATGACCCTGCCCCGGTCGGCTGTTCGCATCGAAATGCCCCGGAATGGCGCCAGGACTGAAACCATGAAGCTCACAATCATCGGCGGGGGCTCGACCTACACCCCCGAACTTTTTGAAGGCCTCGTCTCAAGGGGCGCTGAGTTGGGCCTGACGGAAGTCGTGCTTCACGACATCGATCCGGCAAGGCTGGATCCTGTCGCCGGATTCTGCCGACGCATGGCGCATGCCGCTGATGCCTGTTTCCAGGTGCACCGAACCACAGAGTTGGATGCGGCGATTTCGGGCGCGTCATTCGTGGTGACACAGATACGCGTCGGGGGACAGCAGGCCAGGCTGCGGGACGAAACAATCCCGATGGAATTCGGCCTGATCGGCCAGGAGACCACCGGCGCTGGCGGCTTTGCGAAGGCGCTGCGCACAATTCCAGAAATCCTGAAGATTGCCGGCCGGATTCGTGAGCTTGCGCCGGACGCGTGGGTGATCAATTTCACCAATCCTTCGGGCATCATCACCGAGACACTTTTACGACATGGTGGCGTGAAGGCGGTCGGCCTGTGCAACATTCCGATGGAACTCAGGATTGAATCGGCCCGCGCCATCGGCGTCGATCCGTCCCGTGTCGAACTGGATTACATCGGACTGAATCACTTCGGATGGGTCAGGGCAATCCGAATGGACGGCACTGACATCACCGGCATGCTTCTTGAGGCGCTCGGCAGCGGCATCGTCCCCGCAAACATCCCGGAGCTTGACTACGGGCCCCGCTTCTTCAAGGCGCTGGGGATGATCCCGAGTCCATACCTTCAGTATTTCTACCAGACCCGACGGATGCTGGACACGCTGGCCGCCGAAACCAGCAGGGCACTTGTCGTCATGGATCTGGAAAGGCAACTGTTCGATATCTACAGGGACGAACGTCAGTCCACCAAGCCCGAACTGCTTTCGAAACGCGGCGGCGCCTGGTACTCCCGCGTGGCGATTGACGTCATTCGTTCACTGCAATCCGACATGCCGGCCCGCCACGTCGTCAACCTGGCCAACCGGATTGATGTGGATTCGAAACCGATAATTCCGGAACTGCCCGTGGACGCCGTCATTGAGGCGCCCGCCATGATAAGCAGTCAGGGCGTCCGCGGAATCCCGGCAGCACCGCTCCCGGAAGAAATAATCGGCCAGATCCGGCACCTTAAGTCGTACGAACGCCTTACGATCGAGGCGGCAACACTTCAGTCGGAAAGAAAGGCGCTGATGGCGCTTGTGAATAATCCCCTGGTGGCCGACGTCGGCCTTGCCGGAAGGATTCTTGATCGGCTGATTGAAAACGGGGAAATCGCACCGACCGACCGGGTCTGACGCGACATCCCGATAAAGTGGTTTTTGTCGGACGGGAATTGGTCCTGTCCGGTTCTTCAAGGAGATAGTGTCATGTCCAAGCTCGCTCTGTTTGGCGGTACTCCCGTCAGGACCGAACCTTTCTCCCCGTGGCCGCAGTTCGACGAGCGCGAAGAGAAGTACCTGCTTCAGACCCTGCGCAGTCGGAAATGGGGTGGCTATCCTTACCCGAGCAAACTTTCGGTGGAATTCTGCCGAAGGTTCGCCGATTACCACGGCGCGAATCACTGCGTCCTGGCCTCTAACGGCTCCGTGACCCTGGAAGTCGCTCTGAAGGCCGCCGGAATCAAGGCCGGGGACGAGGTCATCGTGCCGAATTACACGTTCGCGGCAACCGCCGCCTGCGTGGTCAGGTGCAACGCCGTTCCGGTCTTCGTTGATATCGAGGAACGAAACTACTGCATCGATCCTGACCTTGTCGAACAGGCCATCACGCCGAAGACCAAGGCCGTTATTCCTGTCCACCTGGGAAGCTCCTGCGCCGACATGGATCGCATCCTGGACATCGCGAAGCGGCACAACCTCATCGTAATCGAGGACTGCGCCCACGCCCATGGCGGTCAGTGGCGTGGCATGGGCGTCGGTTCGATGGGTGACTTCGGGTCATTCTCCTTCCAGTCCTCCAAGCTGATGACATCGGGCGAAGGCGGGGCGATAACAATCAAGGACGAAACCCACCTGCAGAAGGCGATGTCCCTGATCAACTGCGGCCGCAAGGAACCGGGCTACGACGGCTTCGACGGCCTGATGTTCGGTTGGAACTACCGCCTTGGCGACATTCACGTGGCCATCCTGCAGGCCCAGATGGACAGGCTTGATGAGGTCACCATGTCACGCCAGAAGATGGCGGCCGAATTCCGCGATCTGCTTCACTCCAGCGTGAATGGCCTGCGCGTGCTTGATCCGGATCCGCGGCAGACCAGGCTTCACGCCTACCAGACCGTAATGAAGTACGACCCTGCCCAGTTCGGCGGGGTTCACCGCGACCGTTTCCTCGAGGCTCTCGAGGCCGAAGGGGTTGGATTCCACGGGGACTTCTACACGGCGCTTCACGAGCACGAACTGATGGACGCCAAGTCAGATCAGTACCCGATGCTGCGCGAACGATACGGCGACGGCATCCACTCCGTGAAGGGGAACTTCCCGGTTTCCGTCAAGGCGGGCTACCACGAGGCCGTCTGGATGCATTACAGCTATCTATCCGGAACCAGGAAGGATCTTCAGGACGTCGTCGAAGCGATCCTGAAGGTTCAGAGCAACGTCGGCGAACTGGCCGGCAGGTGATCGGGGGTGTGACATCATGAAGGACATCATTAATGTCGGCCTCATAGGATCCGGGATGATTTCCCAGGTTCATTTCAACGCGCTGCAGACGGTGCCAGGGGCAAAAGTCGTCGCGGTTGCCGACCTGAACCAGGAAAGGGCCAGGGATTTCGCTGCCAGCCGAGGCATCACGAAGGTCTTCCGGACTCACGCCGAGCTGCTGGCGGATCAGGAAATCGATGCCGTCGTCGTCGCGATTCCGAACTACCTGCATGCGCCGGTGTCAATCGATGCACTGGAGGCCGGGAAACACGTCATCTGTGAAAAGCCGCTGGCGCTGACGCTGGAAGACGCCGAAAGGATGATCGCCACGGCCAGGCGCAAGGGCCTCGTCCTGGCGCACGCGGAAGAACTGTGTTTCATTCCGAAGTTCGTCAGGGCACAGGAGCTGGCGGCATCCGGTGGAATCGGCAAGCCGTACCTTCTGCGCCAGTGCGAGAAGCACGACGGACCTTATTCCCCATGGTTCTGGAAGCCGGCCGAGGCCGGCGGCGGCATCGTCATGGACATGGGCTGCCATGCAATCGAATGCATCCGGTTCTTCCTGGGCAAGAAAAAGGTCAAGTCCGTGATGGCGCACATGGGAACATACCTGCACGGAGCCACGACGCAGGAAGAGGATCACTGCATCATCATCATGGAGTTCGAGGACGGCACCGTCGGCCAGGCGGAGGCTTCCTGGGCCCTCAGAGGCGGAATGGACAGCACGTTCGAGATCTTCGGAACCGACGGCGTGGTATATGCCGACCTGCTGAAGGGCAGCGCCCTGCGGGCATTTTCCAGGGAAGGCTTCCCGGGAAGCGACGGACCTTCCAACGGCTGGACGTTCCACGACTACGAATGGCTCTGGAACAACGGCTATCCGCAGGAAGACGCACATTTCGTGGAGTGCATGCTTGAAGGAAAGACTCCTGTCGAGTCCGGCGAAGACGGACTGGCGGTCCTGGAAATCATCCTGGCTGCCTACCACAGCGCCGGAATCGGACGCAAGGTCAACCTTCCGTTCCGCCCGAAAGGCATTCCCTATCCTGTTGACCTGTGGCTGAATCCTCGACCGGAACTGGGCGCGGGCCCTGTCAGCGAACTCTGAACAGAATCCTTCCGGCAACACTTCAATAGGTGCTTTTCACACACCAAACGATGTGCTAATGTCGCAAGCCGATGCAGATATGGTTTGCGTGGAATGGCTTCCGAAAAACCAGACAACAGCGAGATGCCGATGACTGAAAATCCTTCGGCCGAAGACCGCGACGCCGGCCAGGCGACTGCCGCGTCCAGCCGTCAGGGCAAGCGCAGATCGCGGACCATTGCGGCCAGACGGCTCAGCAAGGTCGATTTCTCGGACGGCCTGGAAATCGACGAGAGCCTGGAAGCCCTGCGTCCCAGGACCAGGGCCGATTGCGCCGAGGGCCCCAGGCCATGCCCCTGGGTCGCCTGCAAATATCATCTGTATCTGGACGTCAGCACCAGAACCGGGTCGATCAAACTGAACTTCCCGGATCTGGAACCATGGGAACTCCAGGACTCCTGCGTTCTGGATGTCGCCGACAAAGGCCCGGTAACCCTTGAAGATGTCGGGAGGATCATGAACCTGACCAGAGAACGAATCCGACAGCTCGAACAGGCTGCTTCCACCAGAATCAAGGACACCAGACTTGCCCGTGAATACGAGAAATTCACGCTCGAAAGACCTCGACCGGAAGAAACCCCTTCAACCTGAACCGTATCCGTGCATGACTGTCCACCATCCGCACCTCCGACATTCACCGCCATGTAGCCTGAAGCCGTTTCTGTCTGTATAATACGGTGAACCGTTTCCTGCCGATTTTGGGGCGAAAACCGTCCATGGAGGTCGCGCGATGCAGCGTCGCCATTTGGGATTCATGATCCGGGCAGCCCTGGCGGCCCTTTTAATGCTGGGCGGGTGCACCGGCGTCGTCGAACAGGGCGACCTCGATGCGTCGGTTACGCCCGATTTGCCCATTATCGATATTGCTGTCGATTCACACTACTTTGACCAGCACTCTCCCGATGGCGGCGACTCCGGACTTGACGGGTCATCCGACGACATCCCGGATGCCGGCGTCGATTCGATCGACGACGTATTCGTGGATATCGCGGAAGGCGAGCCGGGATGGCCATGCGATCAACCGGGAGACTGCAACAGCGGGTTCTGCCTTGACACCCCTGACGGACTGAAGTGCTCGTCTCTCTGCGGTGGTTCGTCGTCATGTCCGCGGGGATACACGTGCACGACTTTCTCAACCGGCTCGGATGCAGTCTCGGCCTGTGTTCACAACATGCCCCGCGTCTGCATGCCCTGCATGGACGACGATGAGTGCAAGAGCCTGCAGACCGGCCACAGCATCGCGTGCGTCGGCGATGACGGCGGCAGGTTCTGCGCCGGCGGCTGCACCACCGAAATGGAGTGTCCGGCGGGCTACTCGTGCACTGAGGCTACCGTGGGCTCCGGTTCAAAGGCCCTGGTGTGCCGCCCGGCTGACGGCGAATGCGGATGTTCCGACCGGGCAATACTTGAATCCGCCGCCACGGAATGCGTGCTGAAGAACGAGATCGGCACGTGCGTTGGACAGATCGTCTGCACGGAAGACGGACTTCAGCCCTGTTCGGTTCAGGAACCGGCGACCGAAACATGCAACTTGAAGGACGACGACTGCAACGGAACGACCGATGATGTTGCGGTTCGGGCATGCCTGGTGCAGAACTCCTTCGGCTCCTGCCCGGGAACCACGCTATGCCAGTCCGGAAGCGAGACGTGCCAGGGCCAGAGGCCGGAACAGGAACAATGCAATGAGATAGACGACAACTGCAACGGCACGACCGACGAAGAGAACGCCGGCGGATGCAGGAGTTACTTCGAAGACATCGATTCCGACACGTTCGGGAATTCCCAGAAGGGCAAGTGCCTTTGCGGCCCTTCTGGCAAGTACACGGCCACCAGGGGTGGCGACTGCAACGACCAGAATGTCGAAATCAACCCCGACAGGACGGAATCCTGCAACGGCATCGATGACAACTGCAACGGTTCGACCGACGAGGAAAACGCCACCGGCTGCCGCAGCTATTATTACGACAACGATGCGGACTCCTATGGAACCAGCGCGGCCCCGAAGTGCCTGTGCGTTGCCACGCGCCCCTACTCGGCCCTCAGAACCGGGGACTGCAACGACTCCAACACAAACGTTAATCCTGGAATGGTCGAACTGTGCAACACAATCGACGACAACTGCGACGGGGCAACCGATCCTGTTGATGCGGGTGGCTGCCAGAGCTTCTACTACGACTTCGACTCGGACGGCTACGGTTCGGCCACAGTCGCGCCAAAGTGCCAGTGCGGCCCGGACTACCTTACAAGGTTCAAGGTTCAGGTCGCCGGCGACTGCAACGACAGCGTGGTGACGATCAGCCCGGCAGCCACCGAGAAATGCGACGGAATTGACAACAACTGCAATGGCACGACCGACGAAAACGGGGCCATCAACTGTGTCAACCGATGGATGGACAACGACGGGGACGGGTATGGAACCGGCACGTCCGTCTGCAGTTGCCAGGCGGCGGCCCCATACACGGCCGAGCGTGCAGGCGATTGCAATGATTCGGACTTCTTCATCAATCCCGGAATTTCCGAGACTTGCGACGGAATTGACAACAACTGCGACTCGAAGACCGACGACGAGAACGCCGGCGGATGCGACGCATGGTTCTTCGACGGCGACCGCGACGGATACGGGGATCCGACGAAATCCCGTTGCCTCTGCGGGCCATCCGTGTCGACTAAATACGACTCGGATAACGGACTTGATTGCAACGACGCCGTGACATCGATAAGCCCGGCCGGGACGGAATCATGCGGAAACGGAAAGGACGACGACTGCGACGGCAAGACCGACGATGAGAACGCTCACGGGTGCGACCTGTTCTACTACGATTCCGATGGGGACGGTTTTGGCATCCTGACGATCTTCAAGTGCCTGTGCGCCGCCGACGGGCTCTACCGAACCCTGACACCGGGCGATTGCGACGACAACGCGATCAACTCGTTCCCGGGCGGCCAGGAAACGTGCAGCGCCGGCGACGAGGATTGCGACGGCACCTTCAACGAGCAGGACGCGACCGGCTGCGTCACGTATTTCTATGACGGTGACGCCGACGACTACGGCGATCCGCTTATTTCCGGCAAATGCCTTTGCGCCGCAAGTCCATCGACCGGCTTCAGGGCACTGATGAACACCGACTGCAACGACGGGGACAGTTCGATCAACCCGGGAAAGACTGAAGTCTGCGAGCCTGACGGCACGCCTTCCGTCGATAACAACTGCAATTCGTTCATGAACGAGGAAAATGCCATCGGCTGCAAGTCTTATTACTACGACTTTGACCGCGATGGACACGGCCTGAAAAACTCGACCCCGAAGTGCTACTGCACCGGCGGAAACGTTGGCTTACGGTACACGAGCCTTGTTGCCGACGACTGCAACGACAACGACAACACCGTATCCGGGGGGCTGCCTGAACTGTGCGACGGCAAGGATAACGATTGCGACTCGTCAACGGACGAAAACGGCGCAAGCGACTGCACGACGTATTACCTCGACACCGATCGCGATGGATACGGGGTCCTGAACAACAGCGAATGCCGCTGCGCGCCGGATCCCGGGCGATGGTACGACACGACGGCCCCGGGTGACTGCAACGACGGCAACAACCTGATCTATCCCGGGCAATCCGTTTGCGGCGTTGACGGAAGCTGTGACGGAACCCTGCTTGACCCGCTGGAGGAATGCGACGACGGTAACTCCACGAAGTGGGACGGCTGCACGGACTGCCGGCATTCGGAATACAGGATTAACCAGCAGACAAGCGGCGACCAAAGCTGGCCTTCGTCGGCACTGAAGTCGGACGGTGGCTGGGCGGTCGTATATTCGTCTGTAAGGAACACCACCGGCGAGGACATCGCGGTCAGAATTCTTTCGTCAACGGGAACTACCCAGGGATCCGAGGTCTTTGCAAACACATATACGGCAAACACCCAGACTTATCCGGATATTGCCGCCATGGCCAGCGACATCGTCCTTGTATGGCAGTCGGACGGTCAGGACGGTTCAGGTTACGGGATCGTCGGAAGGATAATGAACGCCGACGGAACAGCAAAATACCCTGAATTCCAGGTAAACGGCACATCCGGCAACGCCCAGGCGCGACCGGCCGTTGCTGTCGGTTCCGATGACCGGATTGTGACCGTCTGGCAGTCCAATCTTCAGGACGGCAGCCTGGAGGGCGTTTACGGTCGCATCCATGTGGCCCCCGGCGCAGCGGCGACTTCCGAAGTCCTGATTCCCCAGACGACCGCTCTCAGCCAGACGAACCCGGACATTGCCATTTACAAGGCCGGCCACCGCATCGTCGTTACCTGGACCGGTGAGGTTCAGATTGATGCCTCGACCACCGATACAAGGATCTTTGCCAGGATTTTCGATGAAGATCTTGTTCCGGTTACCAACGAGTTCCAGGTCACGAATTCCGGTACCACTGTTGTTGGCCAGAACAACAGCGCAGTGGCGGTGACCGGATCCGTCGGCTTCGTGGTCGCCTTCGAAGACTACTCCATCGACGGCAGCGAACGCGGAATCAGGTATCGCGCCTTTGACTGGAACGGCAACGCCCTCGGGGCGCCGGCAATCGCCAATACCTTCACGACCGGCCTGCAGGCGGCTCCTTCCGTCATCGGCATCGACGATACCCGCTTCATCATTGCATGGTGGTCGGAATTCGGGGACACGGACGGATCGGCTGCCTGCATCGCAAGGCGATTCGTGCGCGGCGGAACGAACGGAAGCGAAACGATACTCCACGGAGTGACGGCCAACTACCAGTTCTATCCGGCGCTGGCGGTCAGCAGCAACTCGCTGTGGTACGCTGCCTGGATGTCGTCCCAGCAGGACGGCGACGGGCGGGGCATATACGGCCGCACATTCAGCTTCTGAACTATCGACAACTGCCTGTCTGTTTTACTGGACACCGTCTGAATGCGCCGAACAGGTCGCAGATTCGCGACAGTCGATTGGCAAACTGGCCTTGAGAACGGGGCTTGGAAGATGCGAAATCAGTCCAGGGCGACGGCGGCTTCGATCAGGTCAACGCAACGGTTCGAGTAACCCCACTCGTTGTCGTACCAGGCAAGAATCTTAACCATGCGGCTGTTCGGCATGACCATGGTCGATGTCGCGTCATAAATGGATGACGCCGGGTTATGGACGATGTCCTGGGATACAAGCGGATCCTCGGTGTATTCAAGTATGCCCTTCATCGCGCCATTGGCGGCTTCCTTGATTGCCGCGTTGATCTCGGCGGCCATCTCGGCGGGCTCCCGAACCTGGATTCTCTCAAGCTCGCAGACGAAATCGACAAGCGATCCATCCTGAACCGGGGCACGAACGGCCATGCCATCGAGCTTGCCCTTCAGATCGGTGATGATCTTGCCGATGGTCTTCGCCGCTCCGGTCGAAGTGGGAATCAGGTTGGCGGCGGCACTGCGGGCGCGGCGCATGTCACTCTTGTGGAACTGATCCAGAATCCTCTGGTCGTTGGTGTACGCATGAATCGTCGTCATCATGCCGCGAACCACGCCGAACCTGTCGTGAAGAACCTTGACCACGGGGGCCAGGCAATTGGTCGTGCACGAAGCGTTGCTGATGATCTTGTGTTCCTTCTTCAGATCCGCGTCGTTGACGCCCATCACGATGATTGCATCAATCGCGTCCTTCGGCGGCACGGTCAGAAGAACGCGACCGACGCCGCCGTTCTTCATGTGACCTTCGATCTGCTCGCGCTTGCGGAACACGCCGGTCGACTCGACGACGAAATCGACGCCGTACTTGGCCCAGGGGAGTTCCTCCGGGTTCTTCACGGATACGACATCGGTGGCCTGTCCGTTGATGATAATCTGGGTGTCGTTATATTCGACGGTGCCCTTGAACGGGCCATGAGCGGAGTCGTACTTGAACAGCATCGCAAGCTGCTTCACGCTGCCGGCAAAATCCTTCGGATCGAGGATGTCGTTGACGGCGACGATCTCGTAGTTTCCGCGCTCCATCATCACACGCGCGACCAGGCGACCAATTCGACCAAAACCATTGATCCCGACACGAATCTTTCTGCTCATGATGCTCCTTGTTCGTTGGGTGTTCGTGCCCAATCCGGGGGGCGGGATTGCCCCTGAAGCGCCTGGGGTGTGCTTCCCCGAAGGCAGCCTGATTTTAAGTAAAGTCACGGGTTTGTCAATCAAACGAAGCGGTCTGATACAATTTCTGTGATTTATTTCACGACAACGCCGATTGCGCCCGGCGGCCGGGGCGGTCACATCAATCCAGGGGGGCCGTCGTGTCTCAATGCACCGTTGCGGCTTGACATATTCGAAGGTCATAAACAATATAGCCTTGTCGTTCGCATTCTTGCGATCTCTTTGATGTCGGGTCAGATGTCTGGGATGTCTTCCCTGGAGGATTGAATAAATGCTTGCTCAACTGTGGCGCGATGTAGTCGTGAAGAACGTCGTTGAAAAGTTTTCACCGGTTGCCCTGAAGGTTCTTTCCAACGAAAAGGTGAAGAACCTCCTGACCCAGGCCCTGAAGCTCCAGTCCGACCTGAAGCATTCGGCCGACGCCCAGGTCAAGTTCGTCGCCCGCACCTTTGAACTGGTGACCAGGGACGAGCTTTCCTCGGTTCGCAGCGTTATCAAGACACTGGAGAGCGAGGTCACCAGGCTGAAGGCCGAACTTGAAGTCCAGCGCAAGGCGGCGGACGACGCGGGAAAGGCGGCCAGGGACGCTTTCCAGGAACTGAACCAGGTCAAGTCGGAGGCGATGAAGGCGACGCGGGACGCGGTTGCCAGGACGATGGCGCTGAAGACGGAGACAATCAAGGTTGCCCGCGACGCGGTTGACGAGGCAACAAAGTCCAGCCGTGCCGTTGCGGCCGAAATGATTCGCGAGGGCCTGCAGGAAGCGAAGAAGACCGCCGAGGAAGCCGCAAGGAAGGTCGAGGCCGAGCTGGCAAGCCAGGCTGCCGCGCTGAAGGCTGCCGCAGCAAGGGCCGCCGAGGCGGAAAAGGCCGCGGCAAGTGCCAGGGAGGCCGCGAAGGCCCCCAAGCCGGAGCCCGCGCCTGTCGAAGTGAAGGCCGCGCCGGCGCCGAAGCCTGCGGCCCCCAAGCCCGCCGCGCCGAAGCCTGCGGCCCCAAAGGCCCCAAAGGCGCCCAGGGCAGCCGCGGAAGAGGCGAAGGCCCCGGCCAAGCCCAGAGCCCCCAGGAAGGCCCCGGCAAAGGCCGCCGAGTAATCGGGCGCGATCGTAAGGAACTTTGCCCCCGGACTTCACGCCATCCAATTGTTATGAACATTACGAGTCGGTTTCAGTGGATCTCTTCGGGACGATTGCGCCCGGTGCCATCATCGCTCCCAACGTCGAGGTAATCACCCATTGCACGCATTATCCGCTCACGCTGCAGTTCTTCTTCCAGTTCCCACAGTTCCATCTTCTTCCTGGCCATGCTCTTCTTGCGAAAATAGACGAAAACGAAGATGCCGACCATCAGTCCCCAAAGCAACGTGGCGCTGGTCAGGAAGGCTATGACCGAATCGAACCTGCTGAAGGAATCCTCGAAGCGTTCGAACATTTCCTCCGGAGTGGCCTTCCAGGTTGACCGGAAGGCGGCCTCGAAGGGCATTCCCGCCTCGAGATCGTCAATCAGCTCGCGGACGCCGCCCGAGCCTGAAGCCCTTTGAAGAAAGCGGATGAAGAACATCGACTGGGCATACGCCAGGGAAACGGCAGGCTGCCTCTCGGGAAAGCCGTGTTCCAGTTCGTCAAGCGGGATCAGGGATCCCGTTGCGGTGGCAGCAAGAATGCTGTGCATCCTTTCCCCGGCGTCCTCGGACGCGGCCAGCATCGCGAAGCCTTCATGGAACCACCTGGGGACGAAGCGATCGCCGACGACCTTATCCAGGTAAAGATGAGCCAGTTCATGCACGAAAGTGTCCGACGCCTTGAAATACTCCGATCCCCTGGCGGACATGACGATCAGATCGGCGCCACGGAACGTAAGACCCGCAATCCACTTCTCAACACGGCCGGACGCACCGGTCATCTGCTGCATCTCGTCTTCATCGACGGCGATTCTGACCTCGACCTTCTCATTGTCCTCGCGCTCGAGGCCAACCATATATCTGATGTAGTTCCGCCTGGCCTCCGCAATTTCCGACAGTCTTTCGGCAAGTCCGGAAGCGCCCCCATTGTGAACGAAGAGGAAATGCGGAGTTTCAACGGTCTCGCGTGCCGCGGCGGTCATCGCCGCCAGCAGGATTGCAACCAGCACGGTCGATACCGTCATCGAGCGAAAGGACATCAAGGCCCCCGGGATGCCGCCCCGCGGCGTCAAGGTCTCTGCCAGAAGAATGAACCGGAAGAAGAGCCGAACTCAAGCATGAATCCAAACCTGAAGACTATCCTTCCCCCTTCATCGATAAGGCCTGTTGGAGGATTTGGGAAGGGGGCCGCCGCCTGGAAAGCACGGACGGCCTCCTCGTCCAGGAAGTCCAGACCGGAACGGTGAACAACCTCAAGCTGGGCAAGCGCGCCGCTGCCGTCGAGCACGACGCCAAGAATCGTGTATCGGTCGCGCCTTCCGTATATCTTCCCGTCCGGATCCCGGGATCGATAGACGGGCCCGGGATCCCATTCGCTGCGCACCTGGCCCTTTATCCTGTCGAAAAAGTCCCAGAACTTAAAACTTCTTGAATTAACAAGGGTTACATCCCCTTCATCCTCGACGCCGACGAAGACGTCATCGCTTCCGCCCTGCCCTCCGGAACCACCCTGGGGGCCGCCGGGCCCGCCGGCAAAGGATCCGTCGGCAACCATCTGGTCGGCCAGCATCCTCATGTTCATCGCGCTTCCGCGACCACCGCCCGCCCCGCCGGGAAGAAGCATGTTGCCAAGTCCCTTAATTGATGGAAGTGTCGGGTGCTCCGTCTGGCCGACCGCCCGGTCACGGCCCCCTTCCCCCTGCGAGACCTCGGCCTCGCGGGGCGCATCCTGCTGACCATCGCCCCGTGCATCGGCAACCTGCGAGTCGCGACCGGCCGCTGTCGTCTTTGCCCGTGGTGACTGGCGTCCGGGCTTGCCGGGCGTTCCGGGAGCCCGCCTGGAAACCTGTTCCCGATCGACCTTGATGTCGTACTGACTCAAAAACCTTGCCTTGTCCGGAACCTGCTGCACCGGCGGCTCGGGAAGCGTCACCACCTGCCCGTCAACCGTCTCCCTTGCAGGGGTGGGACGCGCGGCATTGACAAGCGGGGCCTTCTCAAGTTCGGCGCGCGATGCCTTCTCGACAATCTTCAGAGCCACCTTGTCGCGACCGGTCTTGACGGTTCGCTCGGGGGCCCAGACAAACAGCACGGCGAAAAGTACGAGGTGAGCAATAATGGACAGGAGGATTCCGACCGACGTTCTTCCGATGATTCTGCGGTTGCCGACGGGACGCATGGGAATCCCCGCTATCAAGGAGAGGCCGGAGCAGGAACCCTTTCCACGGCTGCGGCGAAATTACGGACGCCGGCCGTTTTAAGGGCGTCGATTACCTCCATGACCCGTCCGTATTCGACACCACGATCGCCATCCACAACGGCCTGAACGTCGGGATTATCGCGAATTATCGGCGCGACAGCCTGCGAAATCCCCGCAATGTCGGATCGCTGGCCGTTGAATGAAAGCTCCCCACCGGCGGAAATGCTTATCTGGATTGGCGAATCGCCCACATCGGACGAATTGGCCGCGGACGGCAGATTGACGTCAAAGGCACCCCTGGTGATGTAACTTGCCGTAACCATGAAAATGATCAGCAGAACCAGCATGATATCGACCATCGGGGTCACGTTGATCTCGGTGATCATCCTGCGGTCCGGTTCACCCGAATGCACAACAACCTCCCGTAAAGGGACTTCGAACCCGGCCTACTTCGGTGCTGCGGCTGTAAGGCGCCCGACGGCCATCCTTGCGTTTTCCTTCAGGGTCGTGACGGCCTGGGCCTGCATGCCCTCCAGGCCCTGTTCGGACAATCCCAGAATGGCATTGTACAGGTTGACGGCCTCTTCCTTTCTGCCGACGCCGGCAAGGGCATTGGCGTATTCATACACGCTCATCATGTCGCTTCCCTGCTGGTTCAGCTTCTGAAGTATGGGGAGCGCCTGATCGAAACGGCCGGTTGAATTCAGTGCCATTGCGAGTGGAAGCATGACGTCCCTGGTTTCCCGGATGGACATGGAGTCCCGCAACGGAGGAATCGCCTTTTCCCATTCACGCTTGGCAATGTGAATCTGGCCGATCAGAGCCAGCGCCTCAGGGTCACGCGGCGACAGCGTATATGCCTGGTTGATGTAATCAACGGCCTCGTCGGCCTTTCCGGACTGCACCAGCGCGGAACCGATGGTCTTCAGCCAGGAAAGGTTGCGGACTGTAACGACCGCCTTTCGAAGCATGTCCAGGCCCTTTTCGAAAGTCTCCTGAGAATTGATCAGGCTCTGGCCTGCCATTCCCAGAATCATCGGATCCTCCGGGGCCGCGGCGACCGCGGCTTCCCATTCGGCCGGCACGGATTCCACCTTGGTTGGTTCGAACGTCCACAACATCGCCCGCGCGACATGGACGGCGGCACTTGCCGGGTCGGCAGCCGCCGCTTCCTCGAGCAGGGCCAGCGCCTCGTTCACGCGGTTTTCGCGAAAACTGATCATGCCCTGCACAATCTTCACATTGGACAAGTCGGTCGGGAAGCGATCCAGGACGATCGCGCATTCCGCCCTTGCCTGCTGCAGGTCGGCCTTGTCCAGAAGAGCAGGATTGGAGGCGAAGGTCGCAATCCGCGCGCGAGCCACCATGGAACTCAGAAGGGAATCCATTGGATTTATGCTGGCAGCCATGATGTAGCTGGTCTGGGCGGCCTGGAAATCACGCGCAGCAAAGGACGCGTCACCGGCCGCCACATATTTCGCCGAAAGCTCGGTGCGGGTCTGCTGCTGATCCGCGACCGCCTTCCAGTTTCTGTAAGCCGGCTGAAGCATGCATACGACGGCAGCCAGCAGGACTGCAATCGCCAGGACACCCGTTCCAACAATCATCCTGCTGATCGCAGCGCATCTTTCTCCATCAAAACCGTTACAGGTCATTATTCCCCCTCCGTTAACCGGTTAAACAAAACCGGTGCCTATTATGTTCCAACGCCGACAGGATTGAAAGGCTGGGGCCCGCGGGGCGTGTCCGGGTAATCAGGGCCGCGTTCAGTCCTGGCCTTCACAGGGACCCACGCACAGAAGCATCACCGTGATGTTGTCAAGGCCACCGTGATCCATCGCCGCCGATACCAGGGCATGGCACGCCTCTGAAAGCAGGTTCGAGTCCCTTTCAGCGCCATCCTCCCCCGTGTCGGTTCCGCACGACGGAAGCGCGGTTGAAAGGATGTCCCGAATCTGATCGTCGGTCAGCATGTCGTTCAGGCCGTCGGAACAGAGAAGGAAGACGTCACCGGACATCACCGTTTCCTGCAGCCAGTCGTACCGGAAATCCTCGGCAAGTCCAAGCGCCTGCAAAATCACGTTCCTGTGTGGAAAACGCCGTGCCTGCTCCGGCGTAAGGGCGCCGGACTTCAGGTACTGATTGACCAGGGAGTGGTCTTCCGAAACCTGTGACAGAACCCCGGCCCTGAACCGGTAGATCCTGGAATCGCCGCACCAGGTCACGAACATCCTGCTGCCTCGGAAACCGGCCGACACAACGGTCGTCCCCATTCCCGCAAGCTCCCGGTTCATCATGGCCGCCTTGACAATCCGGCGGTTGGCGTACTCGATCGCGGCACAGATGCTGCGTTCCCATACCGCTCGATCGTCAAAAGGCTTGTCCAGCAGGCCCTTGAAAAAGGCTATCGTCTTGCCCGTGCCGGCGCCGGTCAGGAATTCACGAACGGAATCGATGCAGAGCTGGGACGCCAGGTCACCGCGCTTGTGCCCGCCCATGCCGTCTGCGACCAGATAGAACGACCTTTCCGGAAGAATCAGGTGTGCGTCCTCGTTCCGCTTCCTGACCTTGCCGACAGTCGTCTCGGCCCACGCGGATATGCGGCACTCCTTCGCCATCAATTCACCTGGCTGCGGCCGGGACGTCGGGAGGCGGAAGAATTAACGGCCTCTCGTTCGTGTCCTCGGTTCTTTGCAGTTCCATTTCGGAAAAGAGTACCTCCGGGGCCACCGTCGATACCGGAACCGAACCGGATTCAGCGCCGCAATACCCGTTGAAAACACCGTACCTGTCGGAGGTTGCGATAATGCGGTTTATCGCGGACAGCGGTGTTCCGACTATCTCGACGCCACGAACCATCGTCTTCTTTCCGGTTGCCGCATCAACCTTGTACGCGATCAGCGGCTTGCCCTTGAAAGCCTGGTAGCCATAGGAACTTGTGTTCGTATTTCCACCTGCAATCGTTTCAACGTAAAGTCCCCAAGGCTTGTTCTGCTTCTTCATTTCCTGCAGGAAACGGGAAAACAGCCTGGCCTGCGACATCGGCTTGGCGCCCTGAATGAACAGATTCGCCATCCTGGCCTGGGCCGGACGGAAACCCTGCGTACGACCGTGGCCGTTCGACTTCTCGAACCCCTCGATTGGCTTGCGCGACATCAAAAAGGCCTTCAGAACGCCCTTTTCCACCAGGCTGACCTTCTGGCCCCGCACACCTTCATCATCGACACGATAAAAACCGTTCAGCGAAACGCGACCGCTGCCCGTTCCAAACATCTCGACCGAGGGATCATCGAAGATATCCAGGAATGCGGGAAGAATCGCCTGGTTCAGGTAACTCTTGAACGTGCGGCCCTCTTCCTCGTCCTCCTGGCGCTGTCCCTCCAGCCTGTGGCCGATGGTCTCGTGAAAGAATACCCCGGTCGCCTCGGGCGACATCAGGACGGGAACGGTCGCCGGATCAAGCACGGGGGCATCCTTCATCGCCACAAGGTTCCGGGCAAGAGTCCGTATGCGGTCGGCTGCGGTCGCAAGATCCGGCATGTCCCCCGGCCTGCGTCCGTATATCGTCACGCCGTCCTGAAGCAGCATGCCGTCCGGAGCCCTGACGGTAGCCTGGGCAAGCAGTTGGTAGTAATGATCAACGGTTCTTATCCTGGTTCCCTCACTGTTGACAATGTACCTGACGACCCTGAAGGCCGATATCTCGACACCGGAATCGAAGATGTCGGGATACTGCAGAAAAATTGCAGAAAGCTCCCTTGCATGACCTTCACGTGCCGGCCGGTCGAATTCGGCTTCCGATATCTCCTCAATCAACTCCACGGGCTGTTCCCTGGAAAGGCTGGCTGACTTCCTGGGTTCGCTGGAGTTGACCAGCTTCGCCTTGACGTTGTGGAAGGACATCAGCGCCGCCTTGTATGCATGATCCGACAGAAGCCACAAAGTTCGGCGCAGGGCCGGTATCGAATCATCGATTGGGCCCATGAATCCAGGATTGTACTTCTGGTTGAAATTGAAACCTGCGTCCTTGTCCTCGGACGAATCCATGTCATAACTGCCGACCCGGATGTCGACGTCGGCCATCCTTGTGCGGCCGTCGTTCGAGGACTGAAGCGCGCCGTTCCTGGCGCTGACGAATGACGACCGGACATCCCTGACGGCGTAATAGACGAAATACGGAAGGTCGTAATCCCCGGCTTCAAGTCGAAGCAGATTCACGCTGCGATCCAGTTCCTGGAGCATGGCCTCCATCACCGGGTCGGCCTGCTGCTCCGAAGAACGGGCCGGCATCGCGACAAGAACCAGCAGCATTACTGCCGGAAAGATCGATTTACTGACCATCTTAACGCCTTCACAGCGCCGACGATTCGCCGGCGATCAGGCCGACCGCCTCGACATCGGCGGGCGGGAACCTGAAACTCTTCAATTCGCCCGGTTCCACCCAACTGAAGCCGGAAATCCCGATTAAAGCGATTTCCCCGCCCAGGATCACACAATTGTACAGATGAAAATCCAGAATGAATCGTTCATATTCGAACAAATTTGAATGGAATATGCCGCCTACATCTACCTGAAGGCCCATTTCTTCTGAAATTTCGCGACGGAGGGCTTCTCCGTCGGACTCGCCCGGCTCGACCTTTCCACCGGGAAACTCCCACCACCCGCCAAATTCTGAATTGGCCGGCCTCTGGGTAATCAGTACTTTCGTGCCGTCACGGACAAGGGCCGCGACAACCCGGACCAATCTCTTCTGCTGCAATCTAAGGCTGCCCCCGGGCCGGCTAGTATTCGCGCATCGGACTGTAATCAGCCACAAGCGCTTCCATCTTGTCCCAGATATGTGAAACGTCGTATGAATAAACCGCCAGGTCGTGCTTCCTGCCGGCAAGATCCTTGACGTGAAGCTTGAGCGTTGCTTCCTTGCGGAACCTCATCTTTTCAAGGGCCAGCATCGCCGCCTTGTTTTCCGTCGATGTTTCTGCCAGCACCTTCTCGATGCCCGCGTTGACGCCATCCGCAATCAGGAGCCTTGAAAGAATCGTTCCAAGTCCCTGGTGCTGCAATTCCCTGGCGATTATCACGCGAAGCTGGCCGATGTGGGTCATTGACCCGAAGTGGTTGCGATCGATTTCGGCCGAGGCGACGATCCGACCGTCAAGTTCCGCCACAACGGCCCTGACCCGGTCGTGCGTATCGTCAATCATGAAGTTGTGAACCCGGATCGGGTCGGTCACGTCGTTCCGCAGGAAGTGCCTGTCCTCAAGCGGAAGAAGACGAAAGAACTCGAATACCGCGGGCTCGTCGGCGCGAACCATGTCGCGCACAAGGACTTCGACACCGTTCTTAAGAGCGAATTTTGCAGGAAGTTTCACCGATTCCATGCTTTCTCCCCTGCCGGCAGACAAGGCCGGCCCGTCAGGCCGCGCCGCCGACCAGTTCACGCCCGTATTCGTAACCGCGCGCGAACGCCTTCAGGTTAAGGCCTTCGGTTCCGGCTGGCACCGAATCCCTGACGGCGGCCTCGGCCGCCTGACGGGAAACCAGGCCAGTCACACCCGCGAAAAACCCGACCATCACGATGTTCAGAACCAGCTTGCGGCCAAGCTCTTCCGCGAACCTGGTCGCCGGGATTCCCCAAGCCTTCGCCGGCCTGGTTCCCTCGGGAAACGAAACCAGCTCTTCCTCGTATAGCAGG
This sequence comes from Deltaproteobacteria bacterium, assembly GCA_029555025.1. Classification (GTDB taxonomy): domain Bacteria; phylum Myxococcota_A; class UBA9042; order DTJE01; family DTJE01; genus JAGOFO01. Next base: position 108,805 of record JAKPTZ010000038.1, on the reverse strand, counting down.
ACTCCGTCCTTCTTCAGTTCCGGAAGAAACTTGTGGCACGCATCGTTCGACATCGCGACCAGGACGTCAAGGTTCCTGACGTAGGGATATCCGATGACTTCGTCCGACAGGATGACCTGGGCGCTGCACGAACTGCCGCGGGCCTCCGGCCCGAACGACTGGATCATGCCCGAATGCTTGTGATCGTATATCGAGGCGGCCTTTCCGATTATGGTGCCGCAAAGGATTACGCCCTGGCCGCCAAGGCCCCCGACGCGTATTTCACTTCTGGACATTCTGGCCTCCGTAAGGAACGAACCTGTCACCAAGGGTTGCCGTAAGCTGTGCATTCCTTGAGTCGAGCCAGGTCGGCCTTTCGCGTTCAACGAAGGTTCCAACCACGATCGGATCGGTCGCCGTGATGGCGACATCCTGCGTGTTGGCGCCGTTCTTCAAGACGCTGTGCTCCTTGAAGTACCGAACCTGGTCAACGCCGTCGCCAAGCTTGTTGCGACGCAGGTAAAGGGTCGGACACGGACTCATGATCTCGATGAAGGAAAATCCTTTGTGTTCCATGCCTTCCTTCATCGCCCTGACAAGCTGCCTGATGTGGAATACCGTCCAGCGGGCGACATAGCTCGCCCCGGCCGCATCGGCAACGAAAGGAAGGTTCATCGGCGGTTCGAAGTTGCCGAAAGGCATCGTGCTCTGGGTCGATTTCAGTGGAGTCGTCGGGGCGACCTGTCCCCCGGTCATGCCGTATGTGAAATTGTTCACGCAGACAATCAGCATGTCCAGGTTGCGCCGCGCCGCGTGCAGGAAATGATTTCCACCGATCGCGAAAAGATCGCCGTCACCGGAAAACACGACAACCTTCAGTCCGGGATTGGCAAGACGCAGCCCGGTCGCGAACGGAATTGAACGACCGTGGGTCGTGTGGAACGAGTCCAGGTTCATGTATCCCGCCACGCGGCCGGTACAACCGATTCCCGATACCACCGCCACGTTGTTCATGTCATGACCGGAAGACATCAGCGCGCGCGAAAAGCAGTTGACGACGGTTCCGATCCCGCAGCCCGGACACCAGATATGCGGCAGGCGATCCTGCCGGAGCATCGACAGCACCGGATTTTCGATCGGTGCCACCCTGCTTGTGTCAACGTCCTTTTCATCGGCATCGCTGACCATGATTTCAGTCGGATTCATGATCTTTCCGCCTCCGTCTTGAAGCCAAGCCCGGCGTCCCTTGCGGCCTGCAGGATCGTCTCGAGGATCCTTTCGGGCTCGTGGACCGAGCCGCCGGCATGATCAACCAGATAGACCCGGGCATCGCCACAGGCCGCGCGCTCGACTTCACCGACCATCTGGCCAAGGTTCAGTTCCGGCACGACAATCGCCTTTGCCTTGCGTGAAAGCCTGGCTATCTCGACATCCGGGAACGGCCAGCAGACCACCATCCTTGCGGAACCGACCTTCAGTCCAAGCCCGCGTGCCATTTCGACGGCGGCGCCGGCCACGCGGGACGTGATTCCGTAAGACACCACGATGATGTCGGCATCCTCGCAACCGTCTTCCCGGACATCGACGATCTTGTCGCGATTCTTCAGAATCTTGTCCGACAGCCTGCGGACAAGCCTGTTCTGGGCCGGCACGTTCATCGCGGGATAACCGCGTTCGTCATGCGTCAGCCCCGTGATGTGAAGCTTGTATCCATCGCCAGCCTTTGCCATGTCGGGCACCATATCCGGTCCCGGCTCGAAAGCTCGATACTCCGATGGCTTCTTCGTGGTCCAGCGACGCGGAACAATCTCGATCTGGTCCGCCGGCGGTATCTCGACACGCTCGACCATGTGGCCGACAACCTCGTCCATCATCATGAAAACCGGGCAGCGCCATGTCTCGGAAAGGTTGAATGCGCGAATCATCAGGTCGAAGCATTCCTGGGGGGAATTCGGGGACAGCGCGATTATCTGGTAATCGCCGTGGGAGCCCCACTTGACCTGCATCATGTCGGCCTGCGCCGGCAGCGTCGGCAGACCGGTTGAAGGACCGCCACGCTGGACATCGACGATGACGCACGGGACTTCGGCCATTACGGCAAGACCGATATGCTCCATCATCAGGGAAAGCCCGGGGCCGGAAGTGACCGTCATGACCTTGGCCCCGCCCCAGGCGGCACCCTGGATCGCAATCGACGACGCGATTTCATCTTCCATCTGGATGAACATGCCGCCAACGGTCGGGATTCTGACTGAAAAACGCTCGACCACCTCTGTGGATGGCGTGATCGGATAGCCGGCGACAAAGCGGCAGCCGGCGGCGATGGCCCCTTCGCAGGCGGCGTGATCGCCGTCCATGAAGTGAACACCGGTCAGGACTCCTTCGGGACTGGCTTTCATGACTTCCTCCCCGGGGCTTCAGCTCCTGACCTGTCGTCGTCATTGACGGCGGACTTCGTCGCCTCGAGGGCATCGATATCCTTGTACCTCATTCCCATGATGGCGAAATCTGGACAGTACTGGCCGCAGGTATTACAGCCGACGCACAGTTCGGGCTTCGCAAGTACCGGGTAATGATAACCTTTTGCGTTGTAGTTACGGGAAAAGCGAAGACAGTCGGCAGGGCAGAACTCGATGCAATAGGCGCACCCCTTGCACACCTCCACCTTAACGAACACCGTCCCCTTGCCAACCCGCTTCCCGGGGCTGTCGGAAACCAAGGCAAACCTCCAGTTCGAGCCACGCGACCCCATCCCTTCAAAAAGGCGGCCAGTGCCCGGCCGAAGCCTGTCAGGCGCGCCATCCGGGGCCTCGCCCCGCAAGTTAACCTTTTGGAAGTTAAAGTCAAGTTTATTCGGGACGCTTTGCACAGATTGAAAACCTCGCCGTTTTCTGGTACCTGTCTGTGCGGCCAGAACAGGAGGATCCTGATGGGATTTTTTTCCAGGCTTTTCGGACGTAACGATACTCAGGCGACTGACGCGGAACAGACGCCGATAAAGAAGGTCTCGCCGCAGATTGCACGGCTTACGAAGAAGTTGGAAAACAAGTACGGCCAGGCACAGGAGCGCCAGATGGCGATCGACCAGCTCGCCGAGGTCGGAAGTGTCGAAGCGGCCCAGGCCCTGCTGAAGCGATTCAGCTTCCGAATCGAGCAGACCATTGGGGACGAGGAGGAAAAGCGCAGCGTCTATGACCACCTGGTGGCGCTCGGACCGACGTCGGTACAGCCGATCCTGGATTACCTGAACAACGAGAATTCACCGTACTGGCCGACAAAGGCGCTCCGCCAGATCGTCGGCGACGAGGAAACCGTTACCCACCTGCTGGACATCATCGGTTCGATGGAAGCTATTTTCGACCGGGACATCCAGCGCAAGGTTGAACTGGTTTCCAATCTCTGCGAATTCGATCACCCTGAAGTGATCAAGGCACTTTTCGAGTTCGCGAAGGATGAAAACGAGGAAATCCGCGTGAGGGCTGTCGAGGCCATGGCTAAGATGGGAAACGAGGATCTTTGCGACGTGCTCATCGACCGCCTGGTGGATCCGTCAGAGACTCAGAGGATGAGGGTTTCAATCCTGAGCCTGCTGGTTGACCGCAAATGGAAGGTCAAGCACCGAAAGGAAGAAATCCGCAAGGTCATTCCGGATTCGTTCTGGATCGACGACGTCGGCACCATCAAGGCGCGCTGACGGCTCTGAAGGCCCTGCCGACCGACACGTCTATCGCCGATCTGACCGCAGCCGAGTTCAGCTTTGAATCGCCCTGGACGAGAACGGCGAATGCAAGGTTCCTGCCGTCCGGCATTTCGACCCATCCGGCAAGTGAAATCGCTTCATCAAGCGTTCCGGTCTTTGCAAAAACCCGGCCCTTCAGGTCGGAACCGGTGAAACGGCCGGCCAGGGTTCCGTCAATTCCACCGACCGGCATCGCGGCCCTGATGTGCGGCTTGACTTCGGGTGTGGCAAGGATCCACCCGACAAGGGCCACAACCGCGCGCGCACTGACCGAATTTGCGCCATACAGACCGGAACCGTTTGTGATGACAAAAGATTCCGGCGGGGCCAGCACTTCGTGAACCATGAAGTCACGCAGCCTGTCCGCCCCCTCCCGGAAACCGACCGGCGCAGGCGAATCCACGGATCCGACAAGGCGCAGAACCGACTCGGCAACAGGGTTGATGCTGTCCTTCAGCATCGGGACGATTATCTCGCGCATCGCGCGGGAAGGTCGAAAACATATCCGCTCGGCGCCTTCGGGAATCGTTCCACGCCGGGGAACCATCGTTGCGACCTTGATCTTCCTTTTCTGAAGCGCCGCGACAAAGGCCGCTGCCGCGTTCCACGCCGGGTTCGGGACGCGGAAGGTGTATCCGGATCCCCTGCGCGGCCTTGCAAGCCCCCGCAGCGTCACGACAAGGCGCCCGCTGGCGTCCGGCGCGACGTCGATTGTCAATGGATTCTTTGCCCGGTCACGCGAACCGGCCTTTCCCTCGACAGAAGCACGTGCCTGGTTATCGACGCGGATGTAATCCGACATCGGGCTGACCTTCACGGGAAGAGTCTGCCCGGGGGCCGCAGCGCCGACCGCGACCCTTATCGCGTTCTGATCAATCTGAAGCCCGGCCACGCCCGCCCTGTAGGCCGCCGTCGTGTTCTTCTGGTCATAGGCCGGCGGAAGATCCTGACGATCAAACGGCCCGGTGGAAAATACCAATTCGGACCACTTCGACTTGCCCCCCCGGCTGGCAACGCACGAAGCCAGTTCATCAAGATCCTTCTGCCACAGATCGGGATCCCCGCTTCCTTCAATGTAAAGGCGGTCGTCACCGGCGCGCATGACCGACGTCTTCATGCGGTAATCAGGCCCCAGGACCTTCATTGCGGCCGCGGCGGAAAAAAGCTTCGTCACGGACGCCGGATTCAGCCTGACATCGGGATCAATCGACGAAACGACCTTTCCATCGATGGAAAAGAGTGCGCTGACCTTCAATCCCGATTGCGCAAGAGCCTGCAGTTCGGGCAAATCGGTCTCGGCGCTGACCGTCGCCGCCGACAGGATTACGACAAGGAATGACGCGAAACGTAATGATGCGTGCTGGTTCCAGATCATTCGGATCCTTCGGTGGCGACATCGGCGACGCAGCGGAATCCGGTGGTCGGACTGATGTCGTCGATACTTTTGAACACCCGCAGCCGAGAGGCGACCGCAACGCGGCACGACTGTCCGACATCAACTTCATAGTCGCCGCCCTTTGCAAGCCGCATCCCGTTTTTTCCCTTCTCGAACAAATCGGCGGGCTTGACAGGGTCGGTGTATTTCAGGCAGACCGGCAGGCCGAGTCCAAGGCCTGCGTCGGCGCAGACGACGTGGCATGCATCGCCCGCCTCGCTGCAGGCCGTGCATGTGGTGTAGCAGTTGGCCCTGCAGTTGTCGTCCGTGCACGCCCAGCAATCGCATTCGTCCAGCGTTTCCTGACAGGTGACTCCCTCGACGTATCCGCCGGAAACCCATTCCGCGACATTGCCGGCAAGGTCAAAAATCTTCTTCCCGTTTTCCAGCACATAGTCGTTGTCGGATTTCATCACCTCTTCGGGGTTGCCCCGGTTCGCGCAGAATGCAACATTGATATCCTGCAGCTTGCTTCTGCATTGGGACAGCATCTTCCATGTCAGGTTCTCGGCCGGATAGACCCGCTTTGGTCTCTCGAGAGTGCCCGGCCCACCGGCCATGCGCTCCCACTCGATTTCGGTCGGAAGACGGCCGTCCATGAAATTACAGTAGGCCTCGGCCGAGGCCTGCGTGATGTTTATGACGGGGTAGTCCGCATACATCGGGTTGTCCCAGTAAAACTCGATGTTCTGGGTGTTGCCGAACTTCGGAAGCGGACAACTGCCCATCTCGACGCAATAACGGTACTGGGCGTTCGTCACTTCGTGGATATCCGCCATGAACGGCTTCAATTCGACATCGACAGTCGGGTAAACCTTTGGATAACCGCTCAGGCCATCCTCGCAGGTACGCTCCTTCACGGCGCTTGCCGGAGTGCACACAAGTTCCGAACCGAAAGGGAATATCCCGCCGGTTACAAGGACGCGTTCGGTGGCCGGGGGCGGATCGATTCCGACCACGCAGGCGGTCGCCAATGGCACCAGGACAACCAGGAAAGCCTTGAAAAATTTCATTGAAAACCCCCTAGAACGCCGCGACCGCGCCAAATCCCACTGAATCGGGCCCGAAGGCCGGCATGAATCGAATCGAAGGCTTCCTGGAACCTATCAGGTCCTGATCCCTGACCTCGGCCGGCTTGCGCGCGACTTCCCATATCAGCATCCCGATTCCAAGCGCCGCCAGGCCGGCACCGACGCCATAGCCCGCATAGACCAGGGATTTGTACATCTTGAAATCCGGGGCGGACTGGGCGTTCGGGGACACGACGTTGTACATGCCCTGGCCCTTGTAGTCGTCATTGATGTAATACCGGCCCCAGAAGGACGCACCGACGATGCCGGCCCCAAGGATGATTGCGGAAACCCCGACGCCGCCGCGCCATGAAAACGACTTCCGGCTCAGGTGCAGTTCCGCCTCGACCTCGACCGTCTCGTCGGCCTTGACATCGACGACGGTCGAAACCGACGTATAGTCTTCCCTTTCAATCAGGATCTGGTGACGGCCCGGAGGGATCAGGATCGGCTCAAGCATGGGGGTCGCGCCGACTACACGCCCATCCACGTGAATGCGTGCCTGGCGGATGTTGACCTTGACCAGGATGGCGCCCTCGTTGCGCTCCTTTACAAGCCCGAAACTGAACCTGACAGGTTCCCTTGACCTGACTTCGAACTCCCTCGAAACCGGCTCGTAACCGTCCATCTTCAGGGTGACGCTGTGCTTTCCTTCCGGAAGGTGGGTCTTCATCGGGGTCTGTCCGTTAAGTGCCTCGGAACCGTCGATAAAGACGTCGGCACCACGGGGCTCGGAATCGATGCTGACTTCCGGCAGGGCCAGATATGCCTTTTCCTTCAGCAATTCGATCGTGCGTTCCGTGTCGGCCTGATCGGGAGCCGGCTCGCCGGTCGTTTTCAGGGTCAGGGCCAGGTACTGCCGGTATGCCTCGGCGGCCGGGGAGTACTCGGCAAGCTTTTCGTAAGCCTTCGCCAGGTTGAAGTAGATGACTGGATGCTCATAGATGGCCAGGGCGGCGTTGAACTGAACGATGGCCTCGGAGAACTGGCCGGAATCGTAAAGGGCCGATGCCTGGTCGGCGAACGCCCGGGCCCGGTCAATTGCTTCGGCCGACGGTTCGACCATTTCCGGTGGAGCCGCCTCATCTGCCGGAGCTACCGGCTCGGAGGAAGCGGCGGGCGGGGCCGCCTGATCTGCCGGCTGCCCGGAAACCACGCCAGGCTCGGGCGCCAGTTCCTGGGCGGAAAGGTCGGGCTGAATCGCAAGAAGGGCCATGAAAGAGAAAAGGCATGCCTGCATGCGGATTGGCATCGTTAACCCCCGGAAACCACCGCGAGAGAAATCTCGAACTTTCGCAATTCTAGGTGTCTGTGCGTCCCGGTGTCAATTTACCCGCCCGCGTTCCCGACGTGCTGGTAACATCGGAATCGACGATTTGCGGAGATTGCCCTGATGGATTATCGAAGTCTGGCGGATACGGGGATTCAGGTTTCGGCAGTGTGTTTCGGCACATGGACAATTGGCGGCGCCGACTGGGGCAGGACGGATGACCGCGATTCGGCAAAAGCGATTGCGCGTGCGTTCGACCTTGGAATTACCACGTTCGACACGGCACCCATCTATGGCGGCGGCCATGCCGAGGAGATCCTGGGAACGACGCTCCGGGAGGTGCGCGACCAGGTCGTCATTGCCACCAAGTGCGGACCGTGGGAGGACGAGCTTGGAAGACTGCGCCTGGATCTTTCCAGAAAGGGCGTCTTTTCCCAGTGCGAAGCCAGCCTGAAGCGCCTGCGGACGGATCGCATCGACCTGCTTCAGGTTCACTGGAACGACCAGTCGTGGCCGGTCGCGGACACGATGGAAACACTGAAGCTGCTGAAGGAAAGCGGAAAGATCAGGGCCTTCGGAGTTTCGAATTTCAGCCTTGCGGAACTGCGCCAGGCTTTATCGGGCGGCGCAATCAGCCTTCAGTCCCAGTACGGCCTTCTTTCAACCGACATCGAGCGCGACTGCCTTGCCGAGTGCGCCCGGGCCGGCGCCGGCTTCCTTGCGTACGAACCGCTTGGCAGGGGCCTGCTGGCCGGACGTTACACGGCGACGACCAGGTTCCAGGACGGCGACATTCGCAACACCGACGCGCGATTCAAGGGCGCCGCCTTCAAACGGAACCTGGAACGCGTCGCGAGGTTGAAGGTTGTCGCGGAGTCGCTTGGAATTTCACCGGCCCAGGCCGCGATTGCCTGGGTTCTTCACAACCCGGCGGTCACCACGGCCATCTGCGGTATAAGAACGGCGGCACAAGCGGTCGCCGACGCCGGGGCCGCAGACATCAGGCTTGACGACTCCACCGCCCGCAAACTGCGCGCAATCTTTGGCGGCTGAAGACTTTTCTGCAACGGGAAACGGCAATGGAAGACTTCCATATTCGAATGCGACGGCCGAATTTCAGCCTTCGGGGGAGTCGGCGTCATCATCGCTTTCCTGGCGATTCCGGCGACGGGAACCCTTCCTGAAAAGCTGGACGATGCCTTCAACCGGACCCATCACGACATAGACCATGCCCATGATTGCAAGGACATAGCTGGTGCGGGTCTTGAAGGCCGCCACAATGACCAGTGCGGCGGCCAGGATCATCAGGACGCGAAGTCCAAGGCTGATCCTGACGTGCTTGAAGTTGCGGTACGGGACGTTGCTGACCATCAGGAAACTGAGGCAGAGCATCACGAAAGCGATAAGCCCGACCTTGTCGGCGCCGGTTATTCCCAGATCCTGCAGGGACCAGACCATCGTCGCGATGATGCCCGCACCGCCCGGAATCGGCAGTCCCTGGAAGTAATTGGACTTCTTGCCCTTGCCCGACGCGGACACATTGAAGCGGGCAAGGCGCATGATTCCGCAAGACACGTACGCGAACACGATTATCAGTCCCGGAATGGCGCGACCTTCACCAAGTGCATTCAGGGAAAACGACCATGCGAGCAAGCCGGGAGCCATTCCGAATGACAGCGCGTCCGCAAGGGAATCGAGCTGGATTCCAAACTTGGTCGATGTCCCGGTCATCCTGGCAACGCGGCCGTCGAACGAATCGGCGACCATCGCAAGAAGGATGCAGATGGCGGCTCGGGTGAAATCGCCCGGAGTGCCGGCCATCGTGTATGTCACGGAAACAAGCCCGAACAGAACGCTGGCAAGCGTAAAGAGGTTCGGCAGGATGTACTTGGCGTTCTTTGCGTCCATACGGGCGATATTGTAACACATCGCGGCCGGTTCAAAAGGAATAATGGCGCAAGGCGTCACCGGCTGGAAAATGGCCCCGGCCGGGAGCGATCGGAGTGGGAGAAGGGCCAGAAACGCAGCAACTGGGGAACAAATCCTCCAAGGATATACTCCGGAGCCGTCAGCAGACCGGCGCCGTCCGACGAAATGGCGATGGCCTCCCCCTGAATCTCGATCCAGGGTTCGCCGGAAAAATCGGGAAGAAGACAGAACGTGCCACCCAGCATGTCCGCGACTGATTCGCCGTCACCCCGTTCAAAAAGCAGGCCGCCGCACAAAGTATCCAGGATCTTCTGTCCGCCATAGTTCCTGATGACCAGCATCCTGCCGTCCTCGGACATGTCGGCGCCGGTGACAAGTTGTCCCGGGATGGTCGCGACCAGCGTGGCGGTTACAGGATCGGTTCCGGCTTCAGCCAGGTCCTGCGCGGACAGGCGATAGACGCCGGACGTCTTAATCCGCTCTTCCTTGACCACGAAATACACCGAACCATCGACCGGATCGACGAAGACCGCCTCGCAGTCATGGGGTCCGTCCGGATAGACATACGTCACGACGGTTACTTCTGAAATGGTTCCTTCCGCCAGGACGGGCGGCTCGGCGACGATAAAAAGGCGGTACGAGGTTCGATCCTTGCAGCCGTTACCGCCACTGTCGGCGACAAAGATATGGCTTGCACCTTCCGGGCCGAACGGGCCGACCGCGATATCCTCCCAGTCGAAGCATCCCCATGTCTGCCCTTCCGAATCGAAAGCAAACGGCGTGATCAGCGGCGGGCCGGACGATTGGGACGGGTCGGGCACTACGGCGAAAATTCTTGCCGAATCGCCGGAATCGTTATGCGCCCACAGCACGCCTTCATGAATTCGACTGGCGGCAAGGCCGGATAATTCGGTGAGCACCGTGCCTTCCATATTCGACAGGACTACCGGATCGTCAAACACCGGGCAGGCCGGGTCGGCGACGTCGGAATCATCTTCGTTCAAATCGACGACGGAAGAATCGATCGGGTCGCTTGAATCGTCCGGGCCGGCGATGATGTCACCGGAGTCCGGCGTTTCGCCATCGACCGGCGCGTCGGCAGGGACATCGGCAGCAGAGGCGTCAATCGAATCGGACGGCGGCAGATCGGCCTGCGGCAGATCGTGGCCGGCGTCCATGGCAACGTCGGAGCCGGAATCGACGACGTTCCCGGAATCGGGCCCCGAAGCGCCGGATCCGCATGCATGAAGAAAAAATGTCAGGACAGCCAGGGTCAGGAATGGCCCGAGACAAAAAGCCGGCCTGCGCTTGACCATCACTTGCCGCCTTCCTTTTCGGCCGGATCCCACGACTGGGTGAACGGGTCAACACGCCGCAGCGGCAGGTTGTTGAACATGATCCGGCCCTTGCGGACCGTGCCCATGTCGTTTGCCTGCGTCTTGTGGAACGTGGTCGCGTGGGCCATGAAATCGACGCAGGAAAGCTTGCCCGTGGCGGGCAGCGTCGCGTCGAAGACCTCGGATACCGGGCCGGGATCGGCCGCGCCCAGCATTCGGAAAAGCCAGAAGCGGTTCAGCATGAAGTACGTCCGCTCGACCTTGTGCGGTTCGCCGCCGGAAACGGCCGGGTCGGCGGCCTGCCTGATGGCGGTCGTCGCCAGCCGGGAAACGAGCTGGTGTTCCGGATGACCGGTGCCACCCCTGGTCGGCTCGAATGTGAACACCACGTCAGGCTTGAACTTGCGGATTTCCTGCACAAGGTACTCGACCGGGTCGCGATGTTCCTTCCAGCGTTCGTAAAGCTCGTGCCGCTTCGGAAAGGACTCGACCGGCAGCGGGGCGTTGAAGAAGCTTTCCTGGCTGAGTCCGGATTTGTAAATCTCGACGACCTTCTGCATCTCGGCGGTCCGGACCGTGGCGGTGTCGGGATGGCACCCGCCGGGAAGACCGCATTCACCGCCGTCGCCACGCGTCATCACGACCATGTGCAGCGGATTGCCGTAATGAATCGACGACCTGGCAAGGATCGAACCGGCGAAGCACTCGTCGTCGGGATGCGCCGCAATCCACATCGTACGCTTTCCCTGTGACAGGAACTCGTCAATCCCGACCGCCTCGGGCGTCCCGTCGGCCTTGACCTGCGGGTGGCTGCATCCGGCCATGTTCACCGCCAGCAGACACGCGGCGGCCACAAAGAACCTTGCAAATAACGATCCGATACGTTGACCCATCCCGCTGCCTCCGAAACCGGCCCGGCCGGTTGCTATAATGCCTTGACGACATGTTCCACGGCAATCTTGACACCGATTGCCACAAGGATCAGGCCGCCGACGATTTCCATCCGGCTGCCGAAAGTGCATCCCAGGCGCTTTCCCGACACCAGGCCGATTGCCGACATGACGAAGGTCACCACGCCGATGACGATGCACGGCACAAGAATCCCGGTACCTGTCACCCCCAGCGTCAGACCGACGGCAAGGGCGTCAAGGCTGGTCGCCAGGGCAAGACCCAGCAAGACAAGGCCCCTGGTCGGGTCACGATCCGTGGGGGCTTCGCACGCGTTGTTCCTGATGCCGCCGACAACCATCCTTACCCCGATGAAGCCAAGCAGGCCAAGCGCGACCCAGTGATCAAACGGCGCAAGGAATCCCGCCAGGCCCTTGCCGCCAAGCCATCCGAGCAGCGGCATCAGGGCCTGGAAGCCGCCGAAAGCGCCGGCCATCCTGGCCACGTGCGCCGGACGAACCCGCACGCCCATCGTGCATCCGGTCGCCAGGGACACGGCGAACGCATCCATCGCGAGACCGACGGCAATCAGGAGTATGGTCACGGGCGACATCTGGCATGAACCTGCAAGCATGCGGTCATTCCGGCAGCCAGATTGTCGTTTGCGCGGGCCGGAAGGTCAAGGCCGGCCGTTTTGCCTTCGCCAGGGCTACGGCGTTACAGATTCGCAGCGGACGGATGAAATGTACTCGTTCGCGGCGGGCGGATGTAATCCGCCCGTACAAGGAAAACGCCGGCCTTTGCGGAATCGGACTAAATATCGAATCCATCCTGGACGACCGAATCGGCCGGGTCGACGTCCGTCACGGCGGCGTCAGGGGTGGCGTCGGGAAGCGGGGCGTCAGGCGTGGCATCGGGCGCCGCGTCAGGCGCTTCGACATCGACCTGTTCCGGCATGGTCGCGGCGGGCGTGACCGTCCAGCCCTGGCCTTTCCCATCGTAAACAAGGTCGTACATGCTTCCGGCCGGATCATCGGGGAAAGCTGCAAGAATCGCCGCGGGTGAATCCTGGGCAGGCATGACGGCCGCCGCGACGTTCTGGGGACTGAAATCCGGACACGTGCCTGACGATACGCACGAGCAACGGTTCTGAGCCCTGCACAGGCCGGCTGTCGTGTCCAGAACCAGCATGTCCGGGTCTTCCGGTTCGCCGCCGACCCAGGAAATGGTCCAGCCGGAAAGCGGTGCCCCGGTACTCTTTCCATCGCGACCAATCCCGATCCCGACGATTCGACCGACCCAGAGGCAATCGTACCCAAGGGCCGCGGTCGCAACGGACTCAAGCGCCTCGTGCGCGCCAAGGGCCGTCACGCCGGTTACATAAGGGGTGCGCGGACAGCCGATCACGAACCGGAAATCGCCCTGCGGTGAACACGCGACAGGTTCGGAAACGCCCTCGGCCGGGAGATCGACCGGAATATCGCCCAGGCTGGAACTGCACGCGACCAGGCCGCAGGCCATCACAAGCGCCGGGATGAAAACAGGACGAATATCGAACTGAAGGAATCTTCCAGGCTTCATCGGGTTCTCCGGAAATGCCGCACGCGATGTTAGCAGATTGCGGCCGATTTCACAGCGGACGAAGAAGAATCCTTGCCGGGGATCCGTCGCCACCGTCAATCCTCAACGGAAGGCCGAGCATCTCGTATCTTCCCCACGGTACATCGCCAAGGACAAGCCCCTCGATGATTGCGACACCGGCCGGCAACAGCGCGCGGTGAACAAGATCCCCTTCCCTTCCGCCGGGCCCTATCGAAAGATAGTCTATGCCGACGGTGCGGACGCCGCATTTTGCAAGGTAATCGGCGCCATCGCGCGTCAGGTGGCAGTAGTCGGGCCGGAATGGCTGCCGCCACCATTCGCCGGCGCTGTTGGCGGTCTTCAGCAGCAGGCGTTCACCACGCTCGGGACAGTGCTGACGCAGGACATCGGCATTGATTTCGACCGCGTCCCGAAGGCCGATTACCCTGGCCGGTCCGCAGAGGTGGTCTATCGGCAGGTGTGCGATGTCGATGCCGCGGTCAACATAATGAAGCGGGGCATCGACATGCGTCCCGGCGTGCAGGCTGGTCGAAATCGAGGACACATTGCAAGGTGCGCCGTCCGACATCCTGGAAAACCTGACTATCTCGACCGCGGGATCCCCCGGCCAGACCGTAATGCCGGTCGAAAGGGGAACTGAGACATCAATCCAATCCGACATCCTGGACTCCTGCAGAGCACACGGTCAGGTATCCTTCATCGAAAGCGATATCCTGCGGCGAACCGGATCGACCGCAAGAACCCTGACCTTGACCTTCTTGCCGACATTTACCACTTCCAGAGGATCTTTTACATACCTTTCCGACAGTTCCGAAATGTGAACAAGGCCGTCCTGGTGCACTCCGATATCGACGAAGGCGCCAAAGGCGGCGACATTGGTGACCTGACCCTCCAGAACCATACCCGGGACGATATCCTTGATTTCCCGGACGTCCTCGCGAAATGCCGGGGCCTCGAACGTGCTTCTGGGATCGCGCCCGGGACGCTTCAACTCGGCCGCGATGTCAACAAGCGTCGGCATCCCGACGGAATCGACCCCGCCGGGCTGTCCGCGGACGTACCTGGACAGATCAATCCTGCCAACCAGTGCCGGATCGCCGACCAGCCCGGCAACCGGAACGCCGATGTCGGCGGCCATCGCCGTGACCAGGTCGTACCTTTCGGGATGAACGGCCGATGCGTCCAGAGGATTTCGCCCGCCACGTATTCTCAGGAACCCCGCGCACTGCTCGAAAGCCTTCGGACCCAGCCGGGGAACCTTCAGGAGTTGTCGGCGATCGGTGAACTGCCCCTGGGCCTGCCTGAACGCCACAATCGACGTGGCAAGTGACGGACCGATGCCCGCTACCCGGGACAGCAGAGGCGCGCTTGCGGTGTTCAGATCCACGCCGACGCTGTTGACGCAATCCTCGACGACCTCGTCAAGCCTCTGATCCAGAAGGGCCGGCGAAATGTCGTGCTGGTACTGCCCGACGCCAAGCGAACGCGGCTCGACCTTGACCAGTTCCGCCAGCGGATCCTGCAGGCGACGCGCAATCGAAATCGCGCCGCGCACGGTCAGGTCCAGATCGGGGAACTCGGCCCTGGCGATGTCGGACGCCGAATAAACGCTGGCACCAGCCTCGCTGACCGCTACCGCCACCACGTCCTGCAACCCGGCGTCGGAAAGGGCCTGGCGGACAAACGCAAGCGCCTCGCGGCCGTACGTCCCGTTGCCGACTGCAACGGCGGTCGCGCGGATCTTTCGGGCCATGGCCACGATCACCGATGCGGCCTCGGCGGGATTGCGATCCGGGAATATGACGGCGCTTGACACGTAAGTACCGTCCGCGTTCACGGCGGCCAGCTTGCACCCGGTTCGTATTCCGGGGTCCAGGCCGATTACGGCCCTTGGGCCATAAGGCGCGGCAAGCAGAAGGTCCCGCAGGTTTGCCGCGAATACCTCGGATGCCTCGCGTTCACAATGTTCCGCAAGCGTTGACAGTACCTCGTTTTCCATGGCCGGAAACAGCAGCCGCTTCCATGCGTCCATGCACGCGAGCCTTAGCTGCCCGGCCCACGGGCTTGACGATTTCAGGCCGCAAATCGAGTGTATCTGTTCAAGTATTCCGGATGCGTCGATGCCGATGGACATCGAAAGAATCTCTTCGCGCGCCCCGCGTCGAATTGCCAGGAAGCGGTGCGATGGAATGGCTCTGACCGACTGGCTGAAACTGTAATACTGCTCGTACGGAGTCGGTTCGCCGGATTCCCTGACACGCTTTGGCGCCTGGGAATCGACCGTTCCGGAATCAAGCATCATGCGGCGGACCATCGCCCGAACCGCCGCGTTGTCGGAAACGGACTCGGCAACGATGTCGCGGGCGCCGGCAAGGGCGGCCTGTCCGTCTTCGACGCCCTTTTCCAGATTGACAAAGGCCTGGGCCTCAACGTCCGGATTGCCGTCACGCCCCTGCCGCGAAATCATTTCAGCAAGGCGGGCAAGGCCGCGTTCGACGGCAATGGATGCCCTGGTCCTGCGTTTCGGCTTGAACGGCAGATAGACATCCTCCAGCCTGGCGCGGGAATCGGCCGCCATCACCGCCTGGCGGAGCGCGTCGGTTAGGAGTTCCCTTTCCTGAAGGGATTCCAGAATGGCCGACCGGCGCTTTTCCAGTTCCTGCAGTTCCTGGCCGAGCTTCAGAACCAGCCTGACCTGAACCTCGTCCATGCCGCCGCTTGCTTCCTTGCGGTACCTGGCTATGAACGGAACGGTGGCGCCGGACTCCCCAAGTTCCAGCACCGCCATCACGCCAGGGCGCGCCAGCCCGGTAACCGAGGAAATCCTGGCGCAGAAGTCATTCATCTGTTCCGAAACACCCATCGGCGCCAACTCCCGTGCTTCCGAAATGGAGCGCCGATCATAAGCGGGACGGGACTGAAGTGGAAATCCGGGAAAGTGCCGGCGCCATTTCACGCAGTGGCGGACCGGTGTATAGTATGGCCCGTTAAACGGCGACGAACAGGCCGTCAACAAGGATTCCGGATGATGAATGGCCCCGACGACGCACCGGTTAAACACCCTGCCTGGGTGGAAGTCACAGTTACCGTGCCGAAGCCGGCACGGGACGCGGTCATAGGCTGGTTCATGGACAGGGGTTCGGCCGGCGTCCAGGAAGACTACCCGGGACTGTTCCCGGCCGAAGGCACTGGCCCGGTAACCAGCGGGGACCCCCGCGAATGGGCCGGCGAGGCCCCACCCAACATGACGGAATCGGTCCTGCTGCGCGCCTGGCTTCCACCACCGGTTTCCACCGAGTCGGCGGCGGCCGCTCTGGAATCGATGCTGAAGCAGCTTGAGGGACAGTGGCCAGCGCTTCGCGACGCGCAACGCCAGGTTCGCGAAATTGAGTCCATCGACTGGAACGCGGAATGGAAGTCGCACTGGAAGCCGGTTGAAATCGGCCGCGGATTCCTGGTCTGTCCATCCTGGGAAAAGCCCCCTGCCACGGATCGCAAAGTGATATTCCTTGATCCCGGGATGGCTTTCGGGACTGGAACCCATTTCACGACGGCAAGCTGTATCGAGGCGGCCGAGGACTGGTTCGACACGGTGGCCGACCGGTCAGGCGTGTCCGTTCTCGATGTCGGAACCGGTTCAGGAATCCTTGCCATCGCGGCGCTGAAGCTTGGCGCCAGGGACGCCTTCGGCATCGACGTGGATCCGGATGCCGCAAGGGAATCGATTCGAAACGCGGACGCAAACTGCGTCGCGGACAGATATGTCGGGACCGACCGGCCCCTTACCGGGCAGGAAGGCATGTTCCAGCTCGTCTTCGCCAACATCCTGGCGCAGACGCTGGTTTTCCTGGCCCCGAGGATTGCGGCAACCGTCATGCCGGGCGGCTGTCTGATCGCCTCGGGGATACTGCGGGAATACGAGGACGAGGTGACCGGGACATTTCTTGATCTCGGCTTCACGGTCGTATCGAAGCGACATGATGAGTCCTGGTCAACCCTGACTTTTCGCATGGACGGGCCGCGGGAATCCGATTGCGCCCCGCGCAGAGGTAACGCCAGACAATGAAACAGAACGGGTTGCTGTCACGAATCCTTCGCTATTTTTCCACCGATCCGGATCTGCCTCGAATCCAGGCGGACGACAAGGTCATCAAGCGCATGTTCGAATGGCGCAGGCTGAGCGTCTTTCTGTCGATCACGATCGGTTACGGAATCTATTACGTCGGCAGGCTGAACTTTTCGGTCGTGAAGCCGGCGATGCTTGACGAAAAGGTACTGTCGGCCACCCAGATGGGCATCGTTGACTCGGCACTCCTCTTCGCCTACGCGGTGGGCAAGTTCTCGAACGGCTTCATTGCCGACAGGGCCAACGTCAGGAAGTTCATGTCCTTCGGCCTGCTCGCGGTTGCCATCATCAACCTGATCCTTGGTTCGACCAGCATGTTCATCATGTTCGTGGCCCTGTGGGGCCTTAACGGATGGTTCCAGTCGATCGGGGCGCCATCCAGCATCGTTTCGCTGGCAAACTGGTATTCCCCCCGCGAACGCGGAACCTGGTACGGCATCTGGTGCACCAGCCACGACATCGGCGGCGCGCTGAACGTGATCATTACCGCCGTCGTGGTCGAGGCCCTTGGCTGGCGGTGGGGATTCTGGGGCACCGGCATCGTGTGCGGCATCTCCGGCGCCATACTTCTTCTGACGATGAAGGATCGTCCCCAGACATACGGACTTCCGTCGGTGTCGGAATTCAGGAACGACCCGTCACCGATCGCCAAGAAGTCCGATTCGGTCAAGAGACTGCAAATCGAGGTTCTGAAAAACCCGGCGGTCTGGACGCTCGGCCTGTCTTCCGCGCTGATGTACATCACCCGATACGGCATGTACGGATGGGCCATCGTCTTCCTTCACAAGACCCGCGGATATTCCCTGGCCGAGACCGGCCTGATGATGGGTGTGTTCTTCACTGCCAGCATGATCGGCGAGGCTCTTTCAGGATTGATCTCCGACGTCTTCTTCAAGGCAAACAGGAATGTCCCGTGCCTGATCTTCGGCCTGCTTGAAACCGCGTGCCTGGCCGCCTTCCTGATGCTTCCGGAAGGCAACCGTTTCCTGGACTACGCCTTGATGGGCGGAATCGGCGTCGCGCTGGGCGTCCTGGTCTCGTTCCTTGGCGGGCTGATGGCGGTCGATATCGTTCCGCCTCGCGCTGCCGGGGCCGCCGCCGGCGTTGTGGGCATGTTCTCGTACATCGGCGCCGGCATCCAGGGTGCCGCGAGCGGCTGGCTTATCGACATGGGCAAGACGGTCAGCGAAAAGACCGTGACAGTGTGCCCGAACGCCTTTGCCGACGCGTGCGGCAGCGTCGGAATCGACGTGGCTTCGCAATTCAATCCGGCGGCGTTCGGCAAGTTTTTCGAAGTGAAAACGACCGAAACCATTTACGACTTCACCGACGTGCTGCTGTTCTGGACGATCGCGTCCGGCCTGTCGGTGATTGCGGCCCTGTTCGTGTGGAACGCCGAAAAGCGTGCGCGCGGGGCTTGACGACGGGGGCGCCAGATGGATTTGCAGTCCGGCAGGCTCGGCGTGTTCGATTCCGGTTTCGGCGGCCTGACCGTCCTTTCCGAGCTTGTACACGCCTTGCCGGATCACGATTTCCTGTATCTGGGCGACAACGCCCGGTATCCATACGGGACCCGCAGCTATCAGGCGGTTGTCGAATTCACCACCGAGGCCATCGACTTCCTCTTCAGGCAGGGGTGCCCTGTCGTTGTGGTGGCGTGCAACACGGCGTCGGCCAAGGCACTGCGAACCATCCAGCAGCAGTATCTGCCGTCCAGGTGGCCCGACCGGCGGGTGCTCGGGATGGTAAGACCGTCCGCCGAAGTGCTGGCCGACCTTCCCCCTGGTGCGATTCCCGGAATCACAAGGCCCGGAAACGCGACGGGAACGGTTGCCATTCTTGCCACTCCCGGAACCGTCTCGTCACGCTCTTTCGTCATCGAACTGGAAAAGCTGGCCCCCGGCCTGAAAGTCATCCAGCAGGCATGCCCGATGTGGGTGCCCCTGGTTGAAAACGGGGAACTCGAGGGTCCGGGCTGCGAATACTTCGTCAGGAAATACCTTGAGCCGGTCCTGCGCGGCCCGCAGATTCCCGGCAGGATACTGCTTGCCTGCACGCACTATCCGCTTCTTCTGCCACGCATCAGGGAAGTGGTTCCGCCCGACATCGAAATCCTTACCCAGGGCGGAATCGTTTCGGCCAGGCTTATGGACTGGCTGGACAGGCATCCGGAACACGCCGGCAGGCTGACCGGAAACGGGACACGCGAATACCTTACGACCGACGATACAACCAGGTTCGACGAACTTGCCTCGATGTTTCTTTCGACCCCGATCATGTCGCGGCGGGTTCATCTTCCAAGACTGGACACTTGAACCGGACACCGCGTTTCCTGCATGATCCCGTCATCCAGATCCGGGCGGAACCGCGCGATGGAACTTTTTCTTAACCACGCATGCAACCTTCGGTGCACGTATTGTTACAACCATTCGCATTCGGTCAACCCTATGTCCACAGAGGTGATGGATCGCGCGCTTCAAATGGCTTTCGCTCAACCAGTCGATATCGTCAACATCGGCTTCTTCGGCGGGGAACCCCTGCTGAGCCCGGATCTTCTTTCAGATGGCGTTGCGCATGCACGGAAGCTGGCCTCGGCCGGACGACGGAGGATGCGCCTGATAATGACGACGAACGGTACCCTCCTGGACGGCCCCCGGCTGGATTTCATCCTGAAGAACAGGTTCAGGCTGGCAGTCAGCCTGGACGGCCCGGAACATGTGCACGACGCCCACAGGGTCTTTACGTCCGGACGGGGATCCCACTCCATTGTCGTTGCCAACCTTAAACACGCGTTGACCTTGAAGCCGGACATATCCGTGATATCGGTTTCCGGGCCGGACAATATCCGGCATGCCGGCGCCGCGCTTCGTTTTTCCGCATCGCTCGGGGTTCTTCGGCACCATCCGGCCATCGATTACGGGGCCTGCTGGGATGAAAACGCGCTCAGGCGCTTTGCCCGGGGGATTCAGGGCCTGGCGGACGCATGGGCCGACCTGTACAGGGCCGGAAATCCGGTTTCCGTGCCCCTGATCGATTCAAAGATCGCGCGAAACATAATCCATCCACAGGTCAGCCTGCCGCGGTGCGGATGCGGCGGGCCTGAATGGACCGTCGGACCTTCCGGGCGCATATACCCGTGCGACAGGATGGTCGGGCCTGATGACGGATCGGGACCGTTCATCGGTGACGTCTTTTCCGGGATCGACCCGCTTTTGCAAAGGGAATTCCTTGCCTGTCACCATTCGACGCCAGATTGCTGTGCCGGGTGTGCCGATGCGCACCGCTGCTCTTTCTGGGGAAGCTGCATCAAGTTCAACATGACCGGGCGCATCACATCGACACCGCCTCCGGAGCTGTGCCGGATGGAAAGGGCCATAATGCGGGCCGCCGACAGGGTTGCCGGTGAATTGTGGACGGAAGGCAACCGTGAGTTCATCAGGCGCTTCTACGAGGACGAGCGGGCACGGCTGGCGATGTCCAGATGCAACCCTTCCGGAGCCTGAAAGAATTTTTTCGCAGGATGTCGGAGGTCGTTCACCACCGCGACGAACCGTGCTAGATTCCGCACCAATTCACCTCGACAGGCGAGTCATGCGAAATTCCGTCGCCTTTGTGATTGCCCTGCTGGCGGCAAGCCACGCCGTTGCCCAGCCGGCGCCGCAACCGACAAAACAGCCGGCAGCCCCGGCACCGTCCCCTGACGGCCAGGGCGTTTACGGCCTTTACTGCAGCGGATTCGCCGCCGGAAGCGAAAAGATGTTCTCGGATATCGTCGAAATCATCGACCGGACATACCTGAACGCCGTGGTGATCGACGTGAAGGGCGACAGCGGACGACTCAGCTACAAATCCGAGGTTCCGCTTGCCAGGAAGTACGGGTCCGGCCAGGCAAAGATAAAGGATATCACCGGGTTGATAAGGACGCTGAAGGACAGGAACATCATTGCGATCGCCCGCATCGTGGCCTTCAAGGATCAATGGATGGCCGAAAAGAACCAGGCATGGGCCGTGCGCGACATCGACGGTGGCGTCTGGAAGGACAGGAAGGGTGCGGCGTGGATCGACCCTTACAACCGGAAGTACTGGGATTACCTGGTTGAAATCGCCGAGGAGGCGGTTCGGCACGGGTTTGTGGAGATCCAGTTCGACTACGTCCGCTTCACCAGCGACGGCGACACATCAAGATGCGTCTATCCGGCACGCACGAGGACGTCGAAGCAGGATCTGATCGCGCAGTTCCTGGAGTACGCATCAAGACGCCTGCGACCTTCCGGGGTGAAGGTTTCGGCCGACATCTTCGGCCTGGCCACCAGCACTCCCGGCGACATGGGAATCGGGCAGAACCTTGAAAAGATCGCGCTTAACACGGACATCGTCTGCCCGATGGTATATCCGTCCCATTACGGGGCGGGCAACCTGGGCATTGCCGATCCCGACAGGAACCCGTACAGGACGGTTTTCAGGGGGGTCTCGGACGGGATGGCGCGACTTGACGCGGCCGGTTTGAAAACCGTGATGCGTCCCTGGCTGCAGGCCTTCAGCATCAAAAACAGGTATGGAAAGGCCCAGATTGCCGATCAGGTTCGGGCCACCATTGATGCCGGTGCGCGTGAATGGCTTTTCTGGAACGCGGGCTGCGTCTATAAGCTCGAATGGTTTCAGGAACCGTCACTTCGAAGATGACGCCTTCATGGACAGGGTCAGGACGAAACTGGCCACCGGTTCCTGGCCATACCTGGACGGGACTGTCGCCACAACCCTGACCGGAAGGTTTTCCCGCTGCCCGGAAACGGCAACCCGATCCACGAATTCGCGAATTTCGGCAACCTGGTCGGTGGTGAAGTGGGTGTCGCCGTCGGCCCGCTTCAGGAACTGGGCCGAAAAGTCCTTGAAAACCAGGCTGATGCGGTATCCGCGCTCCTGCATGCGTGCAAGCGCGGGCAGCGCGGCGGTCACGTCGGCCGCAAGCGCAAGGGCGCCGAAGTAAAGCGAGCCCAGATGGTTCCTGGACCTGCGGCGCAAAGGAACCACCACGACCACCCTTTCGTCACCGGCCTCGACGATGCGCGGCCCGACGTGTCCGACAAGGGGAATCTTGAAGTGTCCGAACCACCACATCCACAGCCCGATCCTGGATTTTGCGGGCACAAGGTCAAGCAGCCTGTTTACGAACGCATCCATCCTGTTCTCCGGATACTCCGATTACGGCGATCGTTGCACCTGAATCGTCAAGCCCCAAGCGCGTTTTGCAAAAGGCTTTGAAATCAATGAACATTCAAGCCCAGACAAGGTTCGGCAAGGCGCCGCCGTCCTGGATGACGAATCAGGGCTTCGGGCTTGCCCCCGACTCCACCAGCGCCATGAGATCCCGCACCGAAAGGGTGATGTCCCGACTGTGGCGGAACAGGCCACCACCAATCAGGAATATGACGTCATTCCCGTAAAATCCCATCGAATCCGAGATGTTGGAAAAGTTCAACCCGCCGCCCGGGGCCGGAAACATCGGCTTCAGGCCCGACATCGGCATCCTGCATCCAGACAGGATCCCGACGCACTGCTTCCTCGAGAAGGAAAAGCGCCCGCCGAAACTCGGAAATATGACGGCGTCGGCGCATGCAAGCCGAAGGACCTGGCCGAAAAAGGCTCGTTCCGTGAAGGCGGGGGATGGCCCGACAACATAGGAACCGGAAAACGCCGGGTGGAAAAAGACCGGAAGTCCGACTTCCGCACTGGTCGCCACCGACCTGAGCATCGACAGGCCGGTCAGGCCGCCGGAAACGATGACCGCGCCGGCGCCGGCCCGACGCGCGAATATGGCCCGCTCAAGGGTTGCGGGACCGTCAGCCGTCACGTTGGGGATATAAAGACATCGGCGACCGGTTTCGCGGTTGGCCCTGTCAACCGCCTCCATGCATCTGGAAACCCTTTCCACGAAAGGCGAAAAGCGCTGGTCGGCAAGGCCGTGATCGTCCTTGATGAAATCGATTCCCCCAAGAGCGAATCGATAGGCCATGTCGGCCAGGGTATCCACGTCAAGTCCCATCGGCTTGATTGCGGAACACAGAAGCGGCCTGGAAAAGACTCCGACAGCCTGCCTGATTCCCTCGATGCCGAATCCCGGACCACGAAATATGGCGGCCTGGACCGCGGTTGGATTGATCGACTCGACGCGGACTCCGGGTTTCATGCTCGAATTGCCGAAGACGACGTTCATGAACTGGGAAAACTCGGTTCCGGCGGTCGCTTCATCGTATGAAACGGCGATAAGGTACCTGCGCATCCCCACTGGCAGACGGTAGCCCGGGATATCCGACAGGTCGCCGGTAACAGCCTGGTAAAGTTCGACCGACTCGACGCGACCCGTAATTTCGCCTTTGACGTAAGTGTCGGTGACAAGATCGTAAGGAAACTCGATCGTCTGCTCGACGGCCAGGGCGAAGGCCTGGGCCTCGGCATCCCCACGGTCGGTGGCAGGCAGGGAGTACCTGACCAGAAATCTGCCCATTGTTACAACGCCTCCGCCTTCGCCACCGAATGAACCGGCTCGACCCTGACGGCGCCAAGGTCAGCCAATGAAATCGAAAGATTCGCGCCAATCAGGTCTTGAACGGCGTTGACCAGTGCCATGGCGTCGAAACCGTGTTCACGCATCAAAGCCGCCCTTCCCGCGCCGTGGGACCACGTATCTTGAAGCCCAAGGCGGACAAGGGGCCTTCCGACCCCGGTTGACGCGCACCGCGAAGCCACGGCCGTCCCCAGCCCGCCGTCAACCAGATGGTTTTCGACCGTGACAATCCCCCTGGAGCCAGCACGGATGGCCTGGTCGATCAGGCCAGAAGCAAACGGCTTCAAAGTCGATATGTGTACGTGGGTGATGGACACGCCCCTTGCCTTCAGGACTGCCGAGGCACGCAGGACTTCCTCGGTGCAGATGCCGGACGAAAATACGGTCACCTCATCGCCAAGCGACAGGATGCGTGGGTGGTCGGCCCTGATCGGCTCGTCGGTCGGGAAAAGGCGCGGCACGTCACCGCGCAGCATCCTGACATACACCGGGCCGTCAATCGAATATGCCAGGTCAAGAACCGACTCGACCTCGGTCGCGTCCCCCGTTTCCAGAACCGTCATGTTCGGAAGGGAACGCATCAGCGCCACATCGTCGATGGCCTGGTGAGTCGCGCCCCCCGGGGTCGTGATTCCGGGAAGGAACCCGAACATCTTCACCGGCAGGTTCGGATAGGCGACCGACATCGCAACCTGATCGAATGCACGCCGGCAGATGAAAACCGCAAAGGTGTGTACCAGGGGGATGAACCCCTCGCGGCACAACCCGCCGGCAACGGAAAGCATGTTCTGTTCGGCGATGCCGCAACTGATGAACCGCCGCGGATATGCGTCGCGGAAGCCGTCGGCCTCGCAGCTTCCGGTAAGATCCGCGGAAAGCACCAGGACATCGGGCTTGTCGGCCGCCCATTTGACAAGGTTGCGCCCATGCGGACGACTGACGATTTCCATCAGGACCCCCTCTTCGGCCATGCATCCAGCACAGCCTTGTAGCCGGCCTTTTCCTGCGGCGTCCTGAAACGCAGGTAATGCAGTTTCGGGGCGTTCTTACGCATCAGGTCAAGGCCGCGACACGGATCCGTCATGGCAAGCACGAAAAGAGGCCGACCGTCGGGCGCCCGCGAGCCGGCCTTCATGATCGCGGCCGGGTCATGTCCGTCAACCACGGCCGCCCTGGCCCCGAAGGATCGTATCCGGACATCGATCGGATCGATCCGCATAACTGAATCCACCGCTCCATCGCACTGCTGACCGTTGACATCCACGAACACGACCATGTTGTCCAGGTGGTGGTGTGCCATGAACTGGATCGACTCCCAGGTCATCCCGATCTGGAACTCGCCATCGGACATCATGACAACCACGCGGCCGGACGCGCCCTTCAACTTCCGTCCAAGTGCCATGCCGGCCGCCTGCGCCAGCCCCTGGCCAAGGGAACCGGTCATGACTTCCATGCCCGGGGAATGCTCGGCGCCGATCATCTCGACCGAAGAACCATCCCGGTTGAACTGCTTCATCCCCTGCGGCGACATCCGGCCCGTCTCGACCAGAAGCGCATAAAGAACAAGCGAGTAATGCGTCGGGGAAAGGATGAAGCGGTCACGGGCGTCGTGAACGCCGCCATTGAAGTCGGCGCCGGTTCGATACTCCGTATTGCCGTGTCGGGGCGTGCCGAGCCACGGACGTGGTTCGATCGGCCTGTCGGGCATGCCGATATTCATGAACCGGCCGTAAAGAGTGGCAAGCAACTCGGCGGACGAGCACGCCTGGCTCATGTAGCCGCCATCGTTGTCCAGGGTATGTTCAAGCACGGCCCGCCTGACGCGATCCGCAAGCAAGGCCACATCCACTTTCCATCCGCCAGCCATGTTCACCTTCCGCGGCGTCCCCGATGATAGTGCCACACACGAAAATGCATTGAAACGCAGACCTGACGGGCGGTCAACATCCGAAACCGATTTTCCTTTGGGACGGCAGGGGCTTTTGTTATTATCCGTCGCTGCATCCCGAACCCAATCGAGGTGACCATGAGAACGACCGCCTTAAGAAAGCCCGGAAGACACGCCCATTTCAACCAGATGACGGCAGCCGCGCTGGCCGCGATCGCGCTGGTGTCGTTCGGCCAGCCGCAAAGGGCCGACGCGTGCACGAACATCCTTGTCACGAAGGGTGCGTCGGCCGATGGCTCGACGATGATTTCGTATTCGGCCGACTCCCACGACCTGTACGGATTCCTGGACATCAAGCCGGCTGGAACGCATGAACCTGGAACGATGATTGACATCATCGACTGGGATACGGGCAAGAAACTCGGCCAGATTCCGCAGGCTCCGGTCACCTGGACCGTCGTCGGCAACATCAACCAGCACCAGGTTGCCATCGGCGAGACAACCTTCGGCGGTCGCCCGGAACTTGAGGGCCCGGCCGGGCTGATCGATTACGGCAGCCTGATGTACCTTGCCCTTCAGCGTTCAACTACCGCCAGGGAAGCCATCAAGGTGATGACCGATCTGGTGGCGGAATACGGTTACCACAGCACCGGCGAGTCATTTTCGATTTCGGATCCCGACGAAGTCTGGATCATGGAAATGATTGGCAAGGGCAAGGATCGCAAGGGGGCGGTATGGGTCGCCCGGAAGATCCCGGACGGATACGTTTCCGCGCATGCAAACCAGGCCAGGATCCGCCAGTTCCCGCAGGATGATCCGGAAAACACGATTTTCAGTCCCGACGTCATTTCCTTTGCACGGGAAATGGGATGGTTCTGCGGCGATGACCGGGACTTCTCGTTCGCGGACGCGTACGCGCCACCGGATTACGGCGCCCTTCGCTTCTGCGAGGCCCGCGTCTGGAACGTCTTCAACCACATCCGACCTTCGGAAAAGATTCCGGCCGACTTCGTGAAGGCGGTGCCGGGCGCAAGTCCGATGCCGCTGTGGATCAAGCCCGACAGGCCCGTCTCGGTCAAGGACGTGATGACGGAAATGCGCGACCACTTCGAGGGAACCGAATTCGACCTGAGCAGGGGTGTCGGGGCCGGCCCATTCGGGCTGCCGTACCGCTGGCGCCCGCTTCAGTTCAAGGTCGGGGAAAAGGAGTACTTCAACGAAAGGTCTATTGCCACGCAGCAGACCGGCTTCTCGTTCGTCGCCCAGTGCCGCGGGTGGCTTCCCGACCCGGTCGGTGGCATCCTGTGGTTCGGCGTCGATGATACGGCATCGTCAGTCTATGTGCCGATGTACGCGGGAATCACCGCGGCACCACGCGGCTTCGGGCGCGAATCCGGAAACTTCAACGAATTCTCGTGGGACTCGGCGTTCTGGGTGTTCAGCGCGGTTGCCGAAAAGGCGTATTCGCGATACTCGGACATCATCAAGGACATCCGCACCGTCCAGACGGAACTTGAATCTTCGTTTCACTCGATGGTGCCCCAGGTCGATGAAACGGCCGTAAGGCTTCACGGTGCTTCGCCCGAACTGGCCCGCGCATGGTTGACCGCCTTTTCCGCAACGGTGGGGGACGTCACCATGAAACGGTGGCGGGATCTGTGGGGCCGGATCATGGTCAAGTACAACGACGGAAACGTCAGGAACGACAAGGGTGAAATCGAGCATCCGCCGCTGCCGGACGAATGGTACAGGCGGATCATCCAGGAAAGGCCGGGCTTCTTCGAGGTCCTTCCGGTCGAGGCGGCCAAGGGCCCCTCGTGCCGCTGAATGCCGGGGTGAACAATGCAGGAAACAACGTCGGGTAATCGATTTCCAAGATCCTTCTGGACCGCCAACGTGACCGAGCTTTTCGAGCGCGGCGCGTACTATGCTATGGCGAGCTTCGTGGTCATCTACCTGGGCCAGCTCGGCCTGGGCGACTACTGGCCGAGCACGCTCAACGGCATCCTCTGGACCATCATCTACTTCCTCCCGATTCTTTCCGGGACAATCGCCGATCAGGTCGGCTTCAGGAAGTCGCTTCTGCTGGCATTCGTGCTGGTTGCCGCCGGTTACGCGTGCATGAGTTACCCGGTTCTGATTGCCGGGCACGAACTGTCCGATATCGTGAAGCCTGAAGTCACGGCATCCATGGACACCATAGTCGCGATTATTGCCGGCATTGTCCTTATCGGAATCGGCGGCTCGTTCGTAAAGCCCTGCATTTCCGGGACGGTCCAGAAGACCTCGGTCGGCCGCGCCACGCTCGGCTTCGCGATATTCTACATGGTCATCAACATCGGCAGCCTGTTCGGACGCGGTGCCTCCTACATCGTCCGGACAAAGTTCAACAACATCAGCCTGATCTTCGTGGTTGCCGCGGCATGCGCCATCCTGGCGCTGCTGGTTGTCGCGTTCCTTTACAGGGATCCTGAAAGCGAGGTTGGTGTGGGGTCTGCCGCAAAGCCCCGCCGTTCAATCGGGGAAATCCTTCTGAACATGATCCTTGTGCTGAAGAACGTTCGCTTCGCGCTGTTCCTGCTTGTGTCGTCCGGTTTTTACTTCCTTTACGCCCAGGTCTATAACGTGCTTCCGCTTTACCTGAAGAAGGTCGTGGAAACAAACCCGGCCGTCGATATCTATACGATGGCCAACCCGATCGTGATCGTTCTGTTCCAGCTTCTGATCACGCGTTTGTTCGGAAAGATGAAGCCGATCAGGTCGATCGTCATTGGAACGGTAATCATCGGCCTGTCGATGGCAATCAACCTGGTTCCGGTGTTTACGTCGGGTGTACGCATCCAGGTGCTCGACCTGCTGCCATTCGGATCGGCGATGATCGTCCTGACGGTCGCCATGATTGCGTTTGGCGAACTTTTTACGTCCGCGAGAACCTATGAATACATCGGAGCGCTGGCTCCAAAGGGCCAGGAAGGCCTGTTCCTTGGATACGCCAACCTGCCGATGGCAATCGGCGCCCTGATCGGCGGCCCCGCCGGCGCGGCAATCTTCAACGAAATCATGGCAAGGGACGCCAGGGTTCTTGACAACGGACTGCTTGAACTGAATCCGATCAACAACGCCATCGGCTGGCTTGTCCTGATGGGAATCGGAATCCTTTCCGCGCTGAGCATGTGGCTTTACAACCGGTGGCTGATCAAGGTAAATGCGGCGCCCGAAAAGGCCTGAAAAGGCGACGACTTGCATACACGACCCAATCTGATATAAAATTGGCGACTGTCGAATCAGGGTTATGGCGTCCGGTTATGGCCGCCGATGGAGGATAGTATGAGCCAGATGCGATTCATGTTCCTGTTTGCGGCCATTTTCGGACTCGTTGTCGGTTGCGGGGGCGGCGACAAGGTTCCGACGGGGGATCTTGGGCCGGCGGACACGATTCAGTCTGACACCGCGCCGGATACCATCGTGCCCGAGGATGTTCCGGTTGGTGATGTCCAGAACCACGACACCAACGTGCCGGACGTACCGGTGGGCGACGTACCCGTGGGCGATGTGCCGGTGGGCGATGTGCCGGTGGGCGACGTGCCCGTGGGCGACGTGCCCGTGGGCGACGTGCCGACAGATGAAAACACCCCGGTTGACAATGGCGGCGACACGGTCACCGACTCGGTTGGCCCGGTTGCCTGCACCACGAACGCCGAATGCACGGAAGAACAGTTCTGCAAGGTCAACGCCTGCGGCGAACCCGGTCTGTGCGAACCGACGCCGGCCCTGTGCGTGGTTCCGCTGATATCCGAAAACCTCTGCGCGTGCGATGGACTTTATTACGAGTCCACCTGCTTCGCGAACATGGCCCGCACGAATGTCGCAAACGGCGCAAGCTGCGGTTCGGAAACGACATGCAGCGACAATTCGGGGTGCCAGGAACTGGAATACTGCCTCAAGTCAACCTGTGGTGCGGCAGAGGGATCGTGCTCGCTTAAGCCTCAGATGTGCCCGATCACTCCCAATCCGGTATGCGGATGCGATGGCGTCACGTATAACAATGCCTGCACCGCAGCCGCATCCGGCGCAAACATCGACTCAACCGGGGCCGCGTGCGCAACCGTGACGACGTGCACCAGCGACGCGGACTGCACGGTCGGTTTCTGCTTCAAATACAGTTGCGAGGCCGCTGCCGAAGGCACCTGCGAGACCAAGCCGCCGTTCTGCCTGGTCATTGGCGACGGTGTCTGCGGTTGCGACGGCAACAGCTATACGAACGAATGCCTTGCAAAGAAGGCCGGCGTTTCGGTTGATCCGACCGGGGACGCGTGCGACGCGACCGAAACGTGTGCGTCCAACGCGGACTGCACGTCAACACAGTACTGCAAAAAGACAACCTGCGGCGCCGCCGAGGGCGTGTGCACCGCCGTGTCGATCAAGCCGTGCAGCGATGTGGAAGATGCGGTCTGCGGATGTGACGGCGTCGTCTATCCGAACGCCTGCAAGGCCGCCAAGTGCCGTACGAATACCCAGAAGATCGCCGCCTGCACCAGCACGGACACA
Organism: Deltaproteobacteria bacterium; assembly: GCA_029555025.1. Lineage (GTDB taxonomy): Bacteria > Myxococcota_A > UBA9042 > DTJE01 > DTJE01 > JAGOFO01. The sequence goes on along the minus strand of JAKPTZ010000038.1, from coordinate 78,429 downwards.
TGCTCCGTAAAGGATACCTGCCTGCGTGGTGACTACTGCCTGTCCGCGAATTGCGGAAGCGGCGTCTGCATGCCGGTTCCGAAGGCCTGCGAAACCGCCACTTACCAGGTTTGCGGCTGCGACGACATTACCTACAAGAACTTCTGCGAAGCGGCCAAGGCCGGTGTCAGCATCCAGGGCGAAGGCCGTTGCGGCATCCTCTGATTATCGCGCCCTGAAACCCATCATCAACGTTGACTACGCCTTCGCTGAAGCATCAACGTGATTGCAGGCGGGCGAATTTTCATTCGCCCCTACCGATCGTGGGACGGATCGGGCCGGCCCATAAGTGCTCCGGTGAGGCCCCTCGAACCGGACACTTCATGGCCGGCCACAGGCACGACTGCGTCACTCTTCGAGCGTTCGGTTGCTCCACGGGCGGGCGAATTTTCATTCGCCTTACGGATTGGGCAGGACCGCGACGGGCGCCTGATCACGAAGGCGGGCCACAGGGACGGGAATTGATTACATCTTGACCTGGTAAATCATCGATCCCCTGGGATACGGGGCAAGACGGGCCTTGATCTCGTCAAGGTGGACAAGCGCCTTCTTCGAACCAGTCACGAAATCGTCAACCATGGCCCTGGCGGCTTCCACATTGCCGGTGGCCTTGACCGAAACGACATCGCGCATCAGGGTCTTCACGACCGCCGGAACAAGATCGAACTTCATGTTGAACAGTCCCTTGCGCGAACCGTCCGCACCGGCCACATCGACCCATTCCAGGGCGCCGGCGTCCATCAGCCTGCCGACGATTACGGCGGAAAGCTGGCTGTAAGGCTTCGGGTTGCCGTCAGGCGCAAACAGGCCCTGCGACAGATGTCCGAATGACCAGACCAGCGCGTGGGTGTAAAGCTGCCTTGCCTGGGTCTCGTCAATCACGCCGGCTTCCTGAAGCAGCGGCACATAGAACCACGAGCCGGTCTGCGCCTTCAGTTCCTCCAGAACAGTTGCCAGGCCGCCGCCGAAGATCTGGCCCGCACGCTTGCCGTCGATGCGGAAGTCCGAATACGGTCCAAGGTTGTGGGTGGCTTCATGAAGGATGATGTCGATCAGGGCAATCCTCTGCTCTTCCGCGTAGAAGGCCATCGTGTCGGGCGCAAGCAATTCCGCGGCCTTCTTCTTCGCCAGTTCGCGGCTGTCCGGATCCTGGTACAGGTTGGTCATGACGACCGTCCTGCTTCCACCACGTTCGACGACGCTTCCCCAGTTGGGCAGGGACTGGCCGATTGTTGCGCCGATTCCCTTGCGCGCATCGCCGGCATTCATGATTATCTGAATGAAATCGGGCATCTGGAAACTAACCTGGCGCGGCTTGTAGTCAGCAGTCAGTTCCCCGAGCGATTCCTCCATCCTTGAACGCAGCGGATTCAGCTTGTCCTGCAGTTCAAGCGAGCCCTTGTCGATCAAGGCGAAGGAAGTGTGGAAACCGGCCTTCTGCTGGCACAGGTCCCAATAGACTTCGTCCGGGCCAATACGAAGGTAAAACTTCGAGTTCGTGGCGTTCATGGCAACCCAGGCCTCGTCGGCCGGGTTCCAGTCGTTGCTGCGGAATGATCCGGCCGCCGCCGCAAGATACGTCGCGAAGGCATCCTCGCCGACCTTCTTCGCGAGTTCGGCCGCCTTGTCCAGTTCGGCCGCGACCTCGTTCATCGGCCCGTCATAAACCTTGTTGATTGGGACGGCGGCGAAGGATCCGTCTTCCGCCTTGCGCACGACGGTGAACGGATCCATCAGTTCCGTGGCGTTCGGCAGGGCCTGCAACCTGGTACAGAGTTCCAACTCATGCTTTTCGTCGGCGGGATAGGTCGTATAGACCTGACCCGGGAAGCCGGACCCGGCGTTGCAGAAGGGATCGTCGGCCGTCCCCGGGGCCTCGCACCATGGACCGTTGTTCCGCATGAACAGGGCGCGATCATCGGATCGCCATGAAGCCAAATCCTTTTCGTAAGTCGCCGCCCCGCGCTGAAGCCTGTGAAGCCGGTCGGTCATCGCGGCGGCGTTCAGGACGTGCGTGACAAGTTGCTTCTCGTCGGGCGAAAGACCGGACAGATCGGACATGACGAGCGTCGGACGGCCCTGGGCCAGTTCCCTGGCGACCGCCTCCTGGCGGCGACGCTCCGACAGATCGCGGATCAGCCGGTCAAAATCGGCAGTAAAGGCGCCGTCCCTGACCCACTTTCCAAGATCCCCGGAAACTCCGGTGACGACCAGTTCATCCGGGTTCAGGACACCGGGATCGACCTGGTCCGAAACCCAATAGACAGAACTGTCGGCGGCCGCGGCCAGCCTGTTGAAATCGTCCCGGGAAAGCGGCGGAAGCTTCTCGACCGGATCTCCGCCCCTGTCGGAAGGATTGGAATCAACGGCGGCGACCGGCGCCTGTTCAGACCCGCAGGAACCGGATTCCCCGCCCTTTTCGCAGGAGACTACAAAAATCAGCAGCACGGCTGCCGCAAGAACCGGTAACGCTTTCATGAGGTCCTCCAAAAGGTACTGCCTTGATTCCGCGATCCAGACCGCGGACATCGGATATTAACCCGAAGCACGCACACTATAAATACCAAACGGGACTACGATATGATCGGGCATCCCCGACGGTGGGCGAAATGACAAGCAACCGCGAAAAGAAACGTATCGTCACAAAGGGCGTGCGCGACCTTGTCTCGCGCGGCGGCTGGGACACGCGACGCTTTGAATCCGGAACGACCGGAATTGTCGAATCCGCCCGCAACGAAATCCGTGACGCCGTGGTCGATGCTCTTTACTCCCAGGCCGGGCTCTGCCGGGACTGTCTGGACGCCAGACAAAAAACTGGCGACCCGACCGCCTTATGCGACAGGCACATGAATGAAGCCCTGGGTATGACCTGAAATCAGCGGAAGAACAGCGCGTTTGAATAAATCCAGGGGTATTGCTTGTCCGCCACCCAGGCCATGTCGCCAAGATCGGTCGCCAGGTGTTTCGGGGTCATCCAGACCTCGATGCGATAGACTGCCGGACCGTCAACGACGTGTTCGAACGTCCAGCCCTGCCCAATGACTTCCCGGACAACGCGGGAACCGCCGTCGGCATCAATCTTGATAAGCTTCGTCACGATTTCGGTATCCGCGGGATCGGAAAACCTTTCGGTCGCCCATAACGGCTTCGTGATGGACGGGGTCCTGAAATAGATCTTCGCATCGGTGTATCCGGTCGCCTCCTGGCCCATTTCCAGCGCCGCCCCGTCAACAACGGCGAAGAAATCAAATCCCTGCGGAATGCCCATGATATCGAACGCCGAGTATGAACGCCCCAGTCCGACGGCATCCCGGATGGCCAGGTAATCGGTTCCGGTCGAAGACACCAGCGCGTGGTTCGAAGCCCATCGAAGGCTTCGCCGATAGCTGTCGAACCGGTCTCCGTCGCCAAGAATGGCCGGGCCACCCTTTGCAAGCAGCCGGGCCAGGTTCGGATAAGTCTCAATCCAGTTGTCGCCGCAGGTCTCGGCCGACTCGCACAGGGCAGGAAGTTCCACGTTCCTGTGAATATCGGTCGCAAGAATGTGGCCCAGCCTGATACTCTTGACTGACTCGTCAAACTTCAACGGGTCGTTTACGACCGGCTTCAGGACAAGCATCATCGCAAGATCCGGGTTTGGCGCGTCCTCGTCGCTGGCCATGAAACGGTCAAGCTGGAAAAGGATTTCGAAGTCCTCCAGAATCCCCATCAGCGCCGGATGGAAGTTGAAGATCTCGATAAGATCCAGCGGCAGTTCCACAATCCGCTGAACCGAGAGGTCCTTCTGTTCCGGATGACAGACCAGGCCCCAGCCACCCTGGGCATGAACGGCGGCAAGCGCTGCCTGGGCCTGCTCCAGCGGCGTCGAATCCTCGAAACTGGTGTTGAACACGATATCCGGAATCGGGGCGGCCATGCCGATCGGCATCTGCTTGCTGCCCTCGGTGCCAAAATACACAAAGACGTGATCGACAGGCGATTCGGCCGGACATTTCATCCGGTTGGCAACCTGCCGATCCTGGGCATCAAGAACCATCTGGTCGCCGGAATCCGGCCGGTAATGAAGCGCATTCTCGAACGTCTGATCACGAACGTCGCCTGGATGATCGGTCTGGAAAAGGAATTCCATTCCAGCAGCGCACGCGGCCAGGCGGTATTCATCGACACAGGCCACCAGCATGCTTTCGATAATCGCATCCCTGCAGGCATTGATGTCGGCCTCTTCAACATAGGTTGTCGAGCAGGCCTCGATTTCGGGGGACGTGATCTCCTCGTGATCCGGGAAACATCCGTCATGCGACCAGCGGGAATGCAGGTGCACAATGCCGTTCATATGGACGTATCCACGGTTCTCGGCTCCGAAAGGCAGCGGAGGCGTCACCGGCGGATACCAGATTTCGGGCGGGACATCTGTCTGGGCATCGGACGGTCCGTTATCGGCGGCATCATCAACGGCATCATCAATGGCATCCCCGGAACCCTCATCCATCACGGAATCGGAACCGGTGTCGCCGGGATTAGTGTCAAAAATCGTATCCACACCAACCGGAAGATCGCCGACGACATCGACGGACGGATTATCCCCGTTGCCGCACGCCACGAGCAACGAAAGCAGCATGATTGCAGGAACAGCGAATGACTTCATCTTCCACCTCTCCAGATTTCACACAAGACGGAAAATCCAGGCTCCCAGGGAAGGATGCCAGACTTCTTTCCGGCATTATGCTCCCAAAATGACACACATTCGAAAGATACCTGGCAGAAGTCGAGAAAAATCGACCACTCCGGCTACTTTCCCTTTCGAACCAGGTCAAGGACGCCGCCGTGGGCGTACCGGACTTCCTCGATTGTATAAACGGCCTGCGGGGCATGCTCCTTAAGCACTTGAAGGAACTCGGGAACCCTCTTGCGCCGGACGTTGCTTAAAAGCAGATAGACCTTGCCGTCCTTGCCCTGACCGTCGATCTGGGTCACCCCGAAACCACGGTTGCGCAGGTTGTTGACCACCGCGTCGTTCTGCCTGACCGTGATGACCCGTATCATCCTGTTTCCAAGCCCGATCAGGTGCTCGACATATACACCGACCAGCGTGCCCGTCGCGAACCCCCCGGAGTACGCGAATATATACACCGGGTTATCCTTGATTGAGGTAAGAACCTGGCTGATTGCCAGGATGAAAATCGTAACCTCCACGAACCCAATCCCAGCCGCAATCACGCCATGGCCGCGAACCGCGAAAATCTGACGCACGGTTCCAAGTGAAACGTCACAAACCCGCATCGCGAAGACCAGCAATGCGCCACCAATCACGTCAAACATCGAAAATCTCCACTCACGACAAGACCACTTCCAGCGCCACGGAACCGAATCCTCGACACGGGAACAATAAATATGCTATTTCCAATCCGTTTTGAAAACCCCCGGAGGGCGTTGATGGAACACCAGGGTTCAAACAGCAAGCTGCTTCCCGAAAATGCTTACCGCAAACTGAACGCCGGCGAGGAATACAAGCCGATCGTCGGGCCGGCGGCAGGCATGACCGAAGTCTCAAGGTGGTCGCTGACCATGGCAGTCATCATGGTGGTGATCTTCACCGCGGCCTGCGTGTATATCGCGCTGCGTGCGGGCAGCGGGATCGAGGCGGCCATCCCGATCGCGGTCGCGGCCATCTTCTTCGGGCGGCTCAAGAAGGTCAAATCCAGCATTCTTGAAAACGTCATCGTCCAGTCGATCGGCCAGGCCTCGGGCGTCGTGGCGGCCGGCGCCGCGTTCGTTATCCCGGCGCTTTACATCAACCAGGTCAAGCCCGAATGGTGGCAGATATTCCTGGCCTGCTTCATCGGTGGAACCCTGGGCGTCGTCCTGATCATTCCGTTGCGAAAGTTCTTCGTCGCCGAACGCCATGGCGAGCTTCCGTTCCCGGAAGCGACCGCCGCAACCGAGATCCTTGTTTCGGGCGAGTCGTCCGGCGGTGGTGCCGGAAAGATCCTGCTTGCATCGTTCGGCCTTGGGGCCGCCTATGACTTCATGGTCGAGGTCGTCCACGCCTGGAACCCGGCCCTTTCGACCAAGGTCGTCATGGGTCGCGCGGGCGAATGGCTTTATAACTTCCGAATCGAGCTGAAGATGCAGGCCATCGCCGCATTGTTCGGGCTTGGTTACATCATCGGACTGAAGTACGCGGCCATCATTTTCGCCGGATCGGTTCTTGGTTACGTCGTGATGGTTCCACTGATTTATCTGGTCGGCGGGGGAGCCGGGGCGTTCACGTTCGCAGGCGTCAGCTACAACGTCGCAGCGATGTCGGCCGGTGAAATCTTCGCCGCTTTCGTCAAGCCGATTGCGATCGGCGCAATCGCCACGGCCGGCATCATCGGCCTGATCCGCATGGGAAAGATTATCGCGAAGTCCGTCAGCCTCGGGTTCAAGAGCATCGGCAGGCGCGGCGGACCGGCAATCGTCGCCGAAAGGACCAACCTGGATCTGGCCCCTGCGACAGTTCTTCTGATCCAGGGAATCAGCACGCTTGCCATGGGTGTCCTGTTCTTCATCGTATGCATGACCGTCGGCGGTTACAGCGTAGGTCAGTCGGCGCTTTTCGCGGTGATCGGGATGGCCATTGCCGGACTGCTGACGTTCCTGTTCACGCCTGTCGCGGCCGAAGCGATCGCAATCGTCGGAACCAACCCTGTTTCGGGAATGACGCTGGTCACCGTTATCATCAGCTCACTGGTGATGGCTATGGTCGGACTGAAGGGATCGGCCGGCATCTTCGTCGCCCTGATCATAGGCGCCGCCGTGTGCACGGCGTTGTCGGTATCGGGCGCCCTGATTTCCGACTTCAAGATCGGTTACTGGATTGGCGCGACGCCGCGCAACCAGCAGAAGTGGAAGTTCCTGGGACTGGCAATCGCGTCGCTGGTTGTCGCATTCGTCATTCCTGTCATGGATCAGGGATATAGTTTCCTGATTGAACAGAACGGCGTTATGGTTCCGAACCAGGACGTGCTGCCGGCGCCGCAGGCGAACATGATCGCTGCGGTCGTCAACGGACTGATGCAGGGCGGGCAGCAGCCATACCTGCTGTACGGACTTGGCGGGCTCGTCGCCATCCTGGCATACCTGGCCGGAATTCCGCCGCTTGCGTTCGCCCTTGGCATGTATCTGCCGATTTCCATCAACTTCGCCACGCTCGCCGGCGGCTTCATGGCCTGGATCGTCGGACGCAGCGGAAAGACCGATGCTGAAAAGCAGTCCCGTGCCGGACAGGGCACCCTTATTGCATCCGGCATGATGGCCGGCGCCGCAATCTGCGGCATCGTGGCGGCGGTTCTTCGCCTGGACTGGACCGGATACGCAATCAGGTTCCTGTCCGTCGGCGAAAAATTCACGATCGGGAAGGCTGCCAGCGGCGCCGAGGTCCTTAACGGGGAAGCCGCCGCATGGTATGCCGGATTCGAAGGCCAGCTTCTTGGATTCGCGATGTTCGTCGGCCTGATGATCGCCACGTTCCTGCTTGCCCGCTGGGGTGCCAGGATGGAGATGAAGGGCAAATAGCCACGTTTCCAGTGGCCCGATCGAGCATATTGAAACCAATCGACGCTTTTGCGGATGCGCTTGAACAGGAGCCCTTTTCCGTGACCCGCGCCAACTCATTGGCTCCGTCCCAATCACCTTGCGCAATGAGGTTGAGATGAACTGCACATTTTCGCGCGAAGCGGCCATCGAACTGCTGCACCGTCACGTCAAGGGTCCGAACATGATCAAACACTGCCTTGCGTCCGAGGCGGTCATGCGAGCGCTTGCGACCCGAGTCGGGGAAGACCCCGTCAAATGGGGCATGGCCGGACTGCTGCACGATCTGGACGTGGAATCCCACAACGACCTGTCGGTTCACACCACCGAGACTGTGCGAATCCTGAACGGGCTGGGGATTGACACGGAAATCGTCGATGCGATCCGCCTGCACAACGAGATGGCCCATCCCGGCGAAACCAGGACGACCACGTTCCAGCACCTGCTTGCGGCCGGGGAAACGATTACCGGTCTTATCACGGCGACCGCCCTGGTCTATCCGGACAAGAGGCTGGCCAGCGTTAAACCGAAAAGCGTCCGCAAACGCATCGGCGAAAAGGCGTTCGCCGCCGGCGCCAACCGCGACATCATCCGCGAATGTGAACTGGCGGGCATTCCGCTGGACGAATTCTGCGACATCTGCCTTGCAGCAATGCAATCGATTTCAGACGACCTGGGCCTGTAAGGGCGAATGAAAATTCGCCCGCCGGGGAAAGCGGGATGGATTTGATCAGCGACGGCCCTTCAGGGCCTTCAGGCTGCTCTGGATCAGGTACCAGGCCAGGAAAACGATGACCAGGCCGCCAACCCAGTGCCAGCCGAACCACGACGGCGGATTCGGGACAAGCTTCACTTCGAACGTGACCAGGATCGCCAGGATGATGCCGATCAAGGCCTCGCCGGCGACGAAGCCGGAAGCGACCAGCAGCCCGCGATTGTTGACCGAGTCGCGGATCGTGGCCAGCACCCCTTCCCTGTCGGTCGCCGCCTTCACTTCCTCGAAGCCTGCCGCGCGCCTGTTGACAATCTGGTTGCCAATCCACTGAATCACGCCACCGGTGAAGATCGCGACGATGGTCGGGAACGGAAGGTACATGCCCACTGCCACCAGCATCGGGCTGGGAACGCCGACGCAGATAAGGCCGATCGCCATGAACACGCCCATCAGGATCAGTTCCCACGGGAGACTGCCGGAAATGATGCCCTTGGCGGTGGTTGCCATCAGACCGGCCTGCGGGGCCGGCAGTGAATCGCTGCCGATTCCGCCGGGGGTCGTGTTGTGCAGCAGGGAAATGACGGAAACCAGGAACAGCGAAGCAGCGAGCACGCCGATTACGCCGCCGATCTCCATGCGCCACGGAGTTCCGCCGAGCATGTGCCCGACCTTCCAGTCCTGGGCCATGTCGCCGGCGACACCGGCCACGCAGCATACGACGGTCGCGACGCCAAGAACGGCGAGGACGCCGACCCGCATCGTTTCCGTCATCGTCTTGCCATCGGCCTCGTATCCGCCACCCATGCCGAGCAGGACCAGGAGTCCTGCCGCAATCAGCAGCGTGGAAAGGGTCAGGCCGGAAATCGGATTCGAGGATGAACCGATAATCGAGACCAGGAAGCCGGCAACGGCGGCGAAAAGGAACGCCATGATGGCCATGACGACGGTCACGACCAGGGAAACCACCGCGCTCTTGCACAGCAGCCAGTACAGAAGGAACATCGCAACGGCCATCAGCGCGACAGCCAGGAAGACCAGCTTTATGTTGATGTCCTTGTCGGTTCGCAGCACTTCCTCGCCGCCTGCGCCGGCGCCCTTCAACCCGCCGATTGACCGCCCGATACCCTTGACCAGGCTGTTACGCATCTTGAAGAGCGTATAGAAGGCGCTGACGATCATCGCGCCGATCGCGATCATCTTGATCTTGCTGCCGTACAGCGAGGAAAGGCCGACAAAGCCTTCCCCGCCGCCAAAAAGGACGCCCCAGTTTCCAGCCGACACGAGGCTGTTCAACTGACTGCCGAAACCGGCATCGTTGGAGGCCATGATGAACAGCATTATCGGCATCAGGAACATCCAGCCGAAGACACCGCCGGCGGCCGTGATCGCGCCGTACTTCGGTCCGATGATGTATCCGACCGCAAGGAAGGCGGGCGAAGGCTCGGGGGAGAAATACGGGAAGGCCCCCTTTGACTCCGAACCAAGCTTGAACGCGCCGCGGGCCGAACCGCCGATGAAAGGAATGCCGTTGCCGTTCTTGAAGAATTCGATCAGCCCCGCGACACCCATCGCGGCAAAGACGCTGGCGGCGCCGGACTGGCCGCCCTGCCCCGCCTTCACGATTTCGGTGCAGGCCTGGCTTTCCGGGAACGGCAGGCTCGTGTCTTCCATGAACGTCCTGCGCAACAGGATCATCAGGAAAACGCCAAGCAGGCCGCCGACGGCCAGGAGTGCCGTTGCAAGCCACCAGTTGGCGGAAAACACGTTCATGTTGTCCCAGACGCCGACGATGATGAATGCCGGAATCGTGAAGATCGCGCCCGCTGCCAGTGCCTCGCCGACCGCGCCGGTGGTTCTGGCGATATTCTCTTCAAGGATGTTTCCCTTGAACAGCCGCAGCACGGCCATTGAAATGACGGCAGCGGGGAACGTGGCCGCCACCGTCATGCCGGCCTTCAGGCCCAGGTAGGTATTGGCCGCGCCCAGGATGATGGCCATCAGGGCACCAAGAACCAGCGGCGGAATGGTCAGTTCCTTCATGCTGGTCTTCGGGTCAACGTAAGGCTTGTATTCCTTCGCCATAAAGGTCTCCTTGTCCGAAGCGATGAATCGGAAATCCTTGCAGAACGGAAGGTAACGCGGCAACTGCGGAAATGTCCAGTCAAAAACTACTTGTCGGAACCACGGATCATCTGGATACTGGAGCATCCTTCCAACGGACAATCCATCGTCATGATGCTGCCAAGCGAAATGCTCGCGGTGCAGTTGTACACAAGGGACAGGGTAATGTCGTAACGGCCCGGTTCGGTCTGCGAGAATGTTCCGTTCGTGGTTCCAGTCGACCGCAACTTGATCTTGCCGTCGCATCCGTTCTGGGGTACGAACTCATAACCCGTACCGATTGGCACCAGCAGGCACGTCGAAACAAGGACCGTCCAGTTTCCCTCGGACTCGCTGCATGTGCCCGCATAAACCGGCATGCACTGACCGTCGTTGCAGGACCAGCCTTCCTGACACTGGAAATCGAACCAGCAGTTTTTCTCGATGACCGGCATGCACTGGTTCCATGTCCCGTTCGACCTGCACTCCAGCCCCGAATCGCCGCAATCGGCATCCACAAAGCATTGACTGCGGCTGCGGCAGGTCCCGAGCGGCCCAAGTTCCGTATCGCAGTACTCGTCATCATCACAATTGGAGTCAGCGCTGCATACACCGGAAACGGACAACGAACACCTTGTCCAGTTTCCGTCAAACACGCACTGTTCAAGAGCGCCGCAATCCGAATCGGCCCCGCACTCGTTCGCATACTCACAAATGTTCCTGGGTGTGTCCGGAACGCAACGGTAGCCAAGTTCGCAATCGGCATGAATCTGGCAATTTCGACCGTCAACGCACTGTCGATAGGTGCCGTTGGACTCACAGACGAAGTCAGCCGGACAATCCCAGTTGTTGTCGCATTCGTTGCGTGACTTGCACGTGCCCACACCGATAAGTCCGACGTCACAAAACTCCGTTGTCCCGCAATCACGATCGTCGTTACATATCGTCGGATTCCAATCGAACTCGCACTCCTTCCAGTTCCCCTGGTCAATGCAGGTCGAATTGGTTCCGCAGTCGGAATCGGACTGACATGTGCTTGCGTACGCGCACGTGTCCGGATCCGCGGCGGCATTGCACATGTACCCGTACTCACAATCGGAATCGCCGGAACAACCCACTTCAAGTGACTTGCAGACGTTCCAGTTCGGCCCCGGAACGCAGAGTTCATTCTCGGCACATTCGCTGTCGATATTGCACTGGCTGGTCAGAACGCACCGGTTATGCGGCTGGGCATACACGCACCTGAATCCATATCCGCAGTCTTCGTGCCATGTACAGGGGTTGTCTTCCACGCATACCATGTAAAGGCCGTTTGATTCGCATACCCACCCGGCAACGCAGTCCGAATCCAAGACGCATTCGTTCCTGGTCCTGCACGATCCGACCCCCAGAACCACTCCGTCACAATAGCTGTCCGGCGGACAATCGGCATCCCTTGAACACACGTTGACACCGACCCTGCATTCCTTCCAGTTCTCGACCTGTCTGCATATCTGGCCGAAACCACAATCATCGTTGCTGGAACACGTGCTGGCCCACGCGCAGACGGTCGGATTCACGGCGATATTGCAGCGGTAATTGAAGTTGCAATCCGAGTTGACCGCGCACTCGTCGGTCGGAATCTCGCAGACGTACCACTGCATGCCGGGAACGCACCGTTGACCGGCGGGACAATCAGCGTTAAGCAGGCACTCGTTTGCATTTCTGCACACCAGCCTGGCACTTGGATTCTGTTCGCATGACATCCCGTACCGACAGTCAAAATCCACCCGGCACTCGTCGGCCTTCAGTGCGCATGTATTTCTGGGGGAGCCTATCCGGCAGTAATAGTCTTCCGGACAATCCGAGGCGACGGCACACTCGTCAGGCAATTCCACGCAGACATTGTTGAGGCCGTTGAACCTGCATTCGGAACCCTCCGCACAATCAGCCGTGGTTGAACACTGATCACGCGTGTCACAAGTTCCAAGGCTTCCAACAACCTTCCTGCAATACATGTCAGGGGAGCAATCGGAATCCGAGGAACACGAGTCGGCACCGAACCTGCATTCCTTCCAGTTATTCACCTGCTGGCACGAATATGCGAAATTGCAGTCGCCGTTGACGTGACATGTCGATGCCCAGACACACGCATTGACCAAGCCACCGCTGTCGCACCTGTAATTGAAGGCACAGTCTGCGTGGCTCCCGCACTCGTCAACCGGCGGCAGGCACTCGTTCCAGTTGCCGACGTTGGTGCACACGGTCGTTCCAAGGCATTCTTCATCTGAGTCACACTGGTTCACGTCACGGCACACCCAGCGGCGAGCCCACGTCTGGACACAGGCAAATCCGAAACCGCAATCATCGGCGGTCAAGCACTGATCCGGTGCCCTGAAGCAAATCCGATACACTCCGTTGCTTCCACATAGATAGTCGTCGCCGCAATCGGCGTCGGCAGAACACTCGTCCGGGAGAGGAAGACAATCCATGAACACTCCGTTGGACGAACATGTGAAATAACGCGGGCATTCATCATCGAACGCACACTTGTCGGAATCCGGGACGCATTCTTTGTACACACCGTTCGATGTGCAGACAAAGTACTGTGGACAATCGGTCGCAATGGCGCATTCATCGGGCCTGGGACGGCATTCAAGGTGAACGCCGTTCGTCACGCACTGAAAATGAAGCGCACAATCGGAATCGGTCGCACACTCGTCGGGATCCGGCACGCAGATGCGCCAGACATGGTTGGTGCCGCATGTATGGTACGGCGGACAGTTTTCGTCCTCGTAGCACTCGTTCCTGGTCTTGCAGGAACCGACGCCAAGAACCTTGTCGGCACAATACATGTCTTCGGGGCAATCGCCGTCCCTGGTGCACGTATTCACTCCGGTTCTGCACTCCTTCCAGTTATCGACCTGCCGGCATGTCTGGAAAGTTGAACAGTCGTCCTTGTCGTCACAGGTACTCGCCCATGCACAATAAGAAGGATGAACGTCGGTGACGCACCTGAAATTGAAGTCGCAATCGGAATGAACCAGACAAATCGGCGGCTCGACAACGTCTTCTGCATCAATCACGACATCGGATCCGTCATCGGGATCGGTCACTTCGGCTCCGAAATCAACCAAAACATCTTCATCTGCATCGATATCGACACTCAGGACACCATCCGGCGTGACGTCGACGACGTCATCAAATGCGGTGTCGGAATTGATGTCGGCGTCATCGCTTGAAGTATCCGCCTTCAAATCGCCTGTGGTGTCCTCCGGAAGATCGGCCGCGGCATCCAGGCCGTCCAGATCCGAAACGTCGTGCCAGACGTCGGACTGAGTATCAGCCGCGATATCCTCACCGACGACCAGGTCACCCGCTGAATCAAACCCGCCCTCGTCAAGCCTGGAACCTGAGTCCTCGGCAACATCGACGTCGCAATCGACCTGACATTCGGATGAATCAACTACTGAAGCTTCGTTTGATGTTTCATCGGGAATCACATCGAATATCGGGGACGAGCCCGAGGCGCATCCGACGGAAACCAGAACCGGCAGCAGGAGTGCCAGGACATTGAATTCACGAACAAATACAGGCATGGGATTAAACTCCGTGTAAAACGGCCCCGGATGCGGGGTCATAAAATATGGCGTAATCTACAAAATGAGCCCGGTCGACCGCAAGACCTGATGCGGTAATACCTGTCGGAAGTTACTTCGCGGCGGGACCGTAGAGCGTCTGAGGAAGATCGGACTCGACATCGGATGCGGCGCCATCCTTTTCCGCGACGTCGTCGAACACCTCGAGCGCCCCGTAAAGCGGCTGGGCCAGGTCATCCGTGGGCAGTTCCTGGGGCGGCACATAGTCATCAATGATTTCGACAGCCCCATAGAGCGGCTGGATACCCTGATCGACCGAACCCTCGTCCCCCTGGATGAAATCCGGCGGCGGGCCGTACAGAGTCTGGAAATCCTGCGGTTCGGCGTCGGGAACGATCACATCGTAACCGGGGCCGTACTCCGGCTGGGGTCCGATGTCCTCTTCAGCCGAATCAAGAACCTGGATGTCTTCGGGAACGCCGTAAAGGGGTTGCGGGTCTTCTTCCTCGCAACCGATCGGCGCGGTCACGAACAGGCCACCGGAAAGGGCCAGCCAAAGCCATCGCGTGGCCGCATAAACCTTCATCCTTGTGAAGTTGATGAAAGCCATGAATACCATCAGCATGATAAACCCCCGAAACAGTGCGGCAATTATAGCAAAGGATCAATAAGCACTTCAATATCCGGGCGGGCGGATGAACCGACTTCGCGCAAACTCGGGCGTGCCGATGGACTCGCTCCCAACAACAAGACGGTCGGCCTATACCCGCGCCCCGGCATCCTTCAGCATCCGCACGTGGCACACCTTCGGACCGCTCTTTTCGGTGTCCCACAGGTGCATGCTGTTGCCCTTGCATATGGCGAAGTCGCGGCATCTGGCGCAATCACCCTGGCGCATCCACCTTCGATCCCGGAACTTGCCGAATTCATTCGTCCATATATCCATGAACGACCGATCGCGGACGTTCCCCTGGACAAGGGTTCTCGGGTTGTTGGGGCAGCCCGTCACACCGCCGTCGGCAAGTATCGACGCAATCCTGACGCCAGAGAAACAGGCATAAAAGAAATCCCTGACGTCACGCTCGTACTGGCAACCCAGATATCCTTCGTCGCCATAGGAAACCTTGATCGGACGCGGCCTTGATCTCTTTTCGGCGATGAAGTCCATCATCTTCCGGAGCTCGGATGGTTCAAGCAGGAAGTCGGCCTGCCTTGCCGCGCGGCCGTTTGGAAATACCGACACCACGCGCCAGTCGGCGATGCCAAGATCAATCATCAGGCGATACATCGGCTCGAGTTCATCGATATTTCGGCGATGAAATGTCGAGGTGACCTGAAGATTGCGCAGGAAGCCGGCCCGACGGAAACGACCGATCGCGTCAACCGCCCGATCGAAGGAACCCCGCCCGCGAAGCCAGTCGTGAGATTCGGCGTTGACCCCGTCCAGACTGATAACAAGTGTCCGCATGCCGCTTCGCCTGGCCTGATCCACGACCCGGTCATCAACGGCCCAGCCGTTGGATACCATCCCCCACGGATATCCCATGCGCCTGACCTGAGCCATAACGTCGAAAAGGTCCGGCCTTACCAGGGGTTCCCCACCCGTCACGGCCACGAATACCCTCCGGGGATTATGCGTCCTGGCGATTTCGGAAAACACCCGCAGGACTTCATCGGCCTTCAATTCCGTGCTGATGTCAGTGGATCTGCGGCAGTCGGATCCGCAGTGCCTGCAGGCCATATTGCAGTCAAGCGTCGCCTCCCAGAACAGGTAGGTCAGCCGCGGGTGCGCGAACTCGAAATCGACGAAATGACGCCAGGCCCAGAGGTTGAAACGCTTCTTTGCAACCCTGTTCATCAATCAAGCCTCAAATCAAACGGAACCCCGCGCGAAACCGCGCCTCGCCTCAATCTTTCCGACGGCAGTCATAATAGCAGAATGTTCTTCCGGATTCCCGGCATTCACCGCCGCCGCCGTCCGCGAACAGTTCCCTGCAGTCGGCTGCCCGAAACAGGTCGCATTCCTTCATCCGATCACCGGAACGCCTGAACATGAAAAGAAAATCTGCCGGAAGGGATTTGCAGTCAATGCTGTCAACACCAAAAACGGACACGGTGCGCGTTACCCAGTTCGAACGCCTTGAATCGAGGATCTGGCCGATATCCATCCTGCCTTCGACAATCTCGTGATATTCCATCAGGATCACCGCATTCTGATCGTTTGACAGGATCCTTCGCTCGCCGCGTCCCGAGGCATCGACCAGCCCGCCGACGTGCTCGACGCCGGACGCCTTCATGACTTCGTCAATCGGGGCGGTCCGGAAAGTACCCGCGACGACGACCGACAGGACGACCAGGGCCGCGAGTGCTGACGCGGCCCGCCGGGATAATCCCGTCCTGCATAACTGCCCGGCCGGGAACCTGGACGCCGCGGCCGTGAAGGCTGCGGCCGCGATGAAGACCGGTCCCTTCATGAGGCCGAAGTAGTAGCCACCGTTTATTGCCGCCAGCACAAGGCCGGCCAGGACCGCGATCAGCCCCAGAAGGACGGTCGCCGCAAGGAACAGCCACGAGGATCTGCGACCGGAACCCGGCATCAGGACAAGCCCGCCCAGGGTCAGGGCAGGGATCAGGGGGCCCTGGCCGAGCGGCGGGGACACAAGGAACATCTCCGAAACCACCGGAAGGAAGTCCGCGGCGAATCCCAGTTTCGGGGCCATCCTTCCAATCGACACGACGTCGAGGAAGAAATAGAGAGCCACCGCCGCAGCGACAGCGGACGCCGCAGCATGCCAGAAGGACTGAAGCCCGGTCGCCGACCGACGGATCTCCCACGCAAGCATAACCAGCGACGGAACGATCATCATATACGACGAAAAACATCCGCCCAGGATCAGCAGCGCTCCGGCAGGAACGTACCGGCCCAGACCTGAAGACGGCCCGCCCCTGGTCGCACGCAACAGCATCAGCGAAAGGAAGACCCCGGCCAGGTTCCAATCAGACAGGTCAACCATCCCCATTGAAAGCCGGACGGAATGGGCCATCCATATTACCGTCAGTGCCGCTGCCAGGCGGCCGGCAAGCCTGTACGCGACAAGTCCCGAAAGCAGAGCCTCGGCCGCGAACCACAGGAATGGCACCAGCCGCAGGATGACCGGGTCAAACGAATGCAACGCGGCGGGGCGGTTCAGAAGGTACGACAGAAACGGATGATTCCAGTCGGCGCTTGCGTCCCGCGCGGCAAAGGCCACGCGCAGGATCTGGGCGTCGTGTGAAAATGGAACCGTGAACACCGGCAGTGCCGAAAGAAGGATGACCGCTAGGCAGAGCAGAACCAGGACGACGCGCCCGGAACGTCCGCGCGGCCAGCCGGTCGCGCCCGCGACAACAAGAAGTATCGAAGCGGCAGCCAGAGCCGGATCCACACCCAAGGCAGACACCCCGTAAACAGTCAAATCAAGGTATTACTAATCCATCCGCTTACGCAACCGATATTCTGTAGTAACATACCGTTTCAAGTCACGCATTGAAGATGACTGTCATGCCGATGGACGGGAAATCAAGGATTGCCCCCTGTTTGATGGCATTCGCCATGGCATCCGTCCTGTCCGTCATGGTCGTGCATCCGGCGTCCGCGCGCGCGCCGTCCGCGATTGTCTATGGCGCCGACGAGGACTTTCCCCCGTTCGAGTGGGTGGCGCCGGACGGCACGCTGCAGGGATTCAACATCGATCTGATGCGTGGCATCAGCAGTATCACCGGCATGACGATTCAGTTCGTGCCAGGCCCCTGGTCGGAAATCCGCCAGAAACAATGGGAAGGGTCTATTGACGTCATCTCGATGTTCAAGTCCCAGGATCGCGAGGCGGCACTCGCCTTTTCCGATCCCCTGACGGTCGGTTACGACACGATCTGGATTCGAAAGGGCGAAGATGATGTAAAGAACCTGGATCAGCTTGCGGGCAAGGGTGTCCTGGTTCAGCAGACCGGCTTCGCCGCCGAGTTCCTTTCGGGCTCGATTCCTTCGGCAAGACTGATCTTTGTCGAGTCGGAGCCACAGGCTCTTGTCGCCCTTGAAAACGGTCGCGGCGATGTGGCGATCGTGTCGGAGCTTACCGCCAGGACCGCCATCGGCAAGCTCGGCCTGAAGGCTATCAGGAAGACCGGACCGCCGATTCTGCCCCGCCATCTTGCCTTCGCGACGACTTTCGACAAGACCCCTGTCCTGGACGAACTCAACGCCGCAATGGCAATGATGCGCGCGGATGGCAGGTATTCAGAGCTGGAGGCTGCGTGGCTGGAAGCACCGGCCATCTCCGGCCCGGTTCAGGAATTCCTGAAAAAATACGGCAGATTGACCCTGCTTATCATTCTTGGCCTGGTCACATGGCTGGCCGCGTGGACAATCATCCTTCGAAGGCGCGTGGCCGCCCGGACAAAGGCGCTTCAGGGGGAACTTCAGGAACGTCGGCGAGCCGAGGAGGAGCTTCGCAGGTCGCAGGAGGTGTTCGACGTCCTGTTCAACTTCAACCCGGTGATGATGTCCCTTTCGTCCTTGAATGAAGGTCGCTACCTGGAAGTGAACCCCGCGGCCGTTAAGTTGCTTGGCTTCTCACGACTGGAAATGATTGGCAGGACTTCGAGCGAGCTCAACCTGTGGGTGGATCCCGGGGATCGCACGAAGATCGTGCGCCAGGTGCTTGAAAACGGGCACTGTCGAAATTATCCACTGTCGATAAGGGAAAGGGCCGGGCGGCATATCGAGTGCATCCTGAACATGGAAAAGGTGGTCATCCGGGGCGAGGACGTCGTCCTTACCACCATTCACGACGTTTCAAACCTCAGGTCTGCCGAACGCGAGAAGGCTCGCCTCGAGAGCCAGTTGCGACAAATCCAGAAGATTGAGATGGCGGGCAGGCTTGCGGGTGGGGTCGCGCACGACTTCAACAACCAGCTCACGATAATCCGCGGATACTGCGACGTACTTTCACGCAGGCTGTCATCGGCAGCGGACATAAGCGTGCTCGAGGAGATTCGCAAGGCGGTCAACCACTCGTCGTCGCTCACCAGCAGTCTTCTTGCTTTCTCGCGCAGGCAGGTTCGCCGGCTGGAGATCCTGGATCCCGGCACACTGATCCGGGAAATGGAACAGTCGCTGCGTGTTTCCCTTGGCGAAAACCTTAACCTGGATATCGCGATTTCCGACACGGTTGACAGGATTGAGATGGATCGCGGTCAGTTCGTCGAAGTCATTTACAACATCGTTGCCAACGCCAGGGACGCCATGGGAACCGGCGGCACGCTTGCAATCAGCGTTAACGGCATGTCGGTAACCGATTCGCTCAATGTTGGGGGCGTCCCGGTGGCGTGCGGCGACTATGTCGTGATCACACTTGCCGACGACGGGATCGGCATGTCCGACGACACGATGAAACTGCTTTTCGAGCCGTTCTTCACCACGAAGGAGGTCGGAAAAGGCATCGGGCTCGGACTTTCGACCGTCTATGGAATCATCAAGCAGAACTCCGGCTATATCGATATCACAAGCACGGTCGGCCAGGGCACAACCGTTACACTCTTCATTCCGGCACTTTCGCGAACCGATGGCGCGGCGGGTATCGCCCCGAAGGACGGGACGGCCTCCGGCGGAAATGAAACGGTTCTGCTGGCCGAGGACGAAAAGGGACTCTTCATGCTGCTTTCCGACGTCCTGAAGGATGCGGGCTATCGGGTCATGGCCGCCGATCGCCCGTTGCGGGCCCTTGAACTGGCTCAGGAAACCCGGCCGGACATACTTGTGACCGACGTGGTCATGCCGGAAATGAGCGGCAAGGAACTCGCGGCCAGGATTAAGCAGATTCATCCCGACCTTAAGGTACTCTACATGTCGGGATATCCCAGGGACACGATTTCCGCCCATGGCATTCTCAGTTCCGACGTCGATCTTCTTAACAAACCATTCTCGCTGGAGGAGTTCCAGCGAACTGTAAGACAGGTGCTCGACTCCTGACTTTTCACAGGCACATTGTCACAATCCTGTTTTTTCTTGTCTTTTGTCACCGTATGCGATTATCTAGAGCCGTATCCGGATCATCTGTTCACAGGCATGCATGAGGTGAACATGGTTCCTGGCGGAGTTTCACTGAAAACCGTCGAAAGACTGACCGTCTATCGCAAGGTGCTTTCCGATCTTGCCGACAAGGGCACCGAATACGTCTTTTCCCACAGGCTGGCAAGTCTTGCGTCGGTCACCCCGGCCCAGTTGCGCCGGGATCTCGCTTCCTTCGGTTCGTTCGGGAACGTCGCCCGGGGCTACCACGTAAGGGAACTGAGCGAGACGATCGGAAGGCTGCTCGGAACGGATTCGGTTCGGAACGTGATCCTGATCGGGGTGGGAAACCTTGGAAAGACCCTTCTCACTTACCGTGGATTCGAGGAACGCGGATTCCGCATCGTTGCCGCATTCGACCGTGACTCGGAAAAGACCGACCGAACGTTTGCCGGAAGGCGCATCTACCGGATCGACCAGCTTGAATCGGCACTTGAAACGCTCGATGCGCACATCGCGATACTGGCGTGCGGGCCGTCGGATCTGAACGAACTCGTTTCCAGACTGGCCTCGGCGGGCGTCCACCACTTCCTGAACTTCGTCCCCGTCCTGATCAACCGAACCCCGGACATTTTCGTCGAGGACGTCGATATCTCGGCAAAACTTGAGAAGCTGTCATTCATCAGGACGAACGGCAGGGCACAAGACGAGCAGGACGAATAGCTCCAACGGATCAACCGCCCCATCCTGGCCTGCATCAGGAAAATTTCCCGAACGATCCCCGGGGCGCAAGACGACCGACTAAGCCTCGACCTGGCCCGCAATCGCATCCGCAATCCTTCCCCAGACCATCCTGAAACGCGAATCGTCGAAACCGGAGCCCGATGGAAGCCAGTCGGAAAGGTAATCACCGCGGGATCTCTGGTACTGGCCCACAACATCCAGGTGATCGGCCTCGACCACCATCAGCAGCCGCCCGAAAAGCTGGCTCAGGGTCGGTACGATGGCATCGTTGGTTCTTGTCGTGACCTCATAAGGAAAACCGGCACGTATGCGCTCCCTTGTCCGCTTGTCCAACTCGGGATAACTGTACCGATCGGGATCCATGCCCGTAATTGTGTTAAGAATCGCATAGACAACCGACATGACGGCCTTTTCAACCGACCATCCCCGCAGGTTCAGGTTTCCGGCGAACATGTTCGGCGCACCGGTAACCACACTGAAGAACGCAATCCCCGGCGGGGTGTTGACCGCGGCGTTAAAAAGATTCATCGCTTCCGGAGTGAGCTGGATTATCGCACCCTGATCGTAGGCGACTGCCGATATGAACTTGAAAAGCGGATCATCCCTGTCGGACGAGATCCGGCCGAAAAACTTCTCGGTTGCGACATCCAGCCATGAATCCGCCGGGCGCAGGGGATCGTCCAGGCGGGCCGCGAAACTGGCCAGCCGTGCCAGGATGTGGAGTGTCCGGCGCCCCGAATCCGTGGTTGCGGCGCTGGTCATCAGCTTGAGAATCTGCTTGCCCTGGGCGGTAAGAAAGAAGTTGGCAAGAGGGGTTCCGTGATGAGGCGTCGAAATCGTTATAACGGTTCTGGTTTTTTCCAGGATGCGGCCCCAGTTTCCATTCATTCCACCGCACCTCGACAGCAGAAGCCTGACGTCAAGACCGCCGGTCGAATGTCCGATAAAATGAATGTGGTCTGCCTGGAGGCCCCCGGTCTTCTGGACGGTCTCGAACACGCTTTCCGCCCTGCGGCTGATCGAGCCGGCCGGAAGAACCTCGCATTCGTGAATCCGCGCCACCACGCCCCTTGCCGAAAGCTGCGTCGCAAGCACATCGGGAACGCCATTGAAGTATTGAAGGGCGCCAAGAGACTTGAAACCGAAGAATCCCGGCACCAGATATATCTCGGTTCGTTCCGAATTCATTGAACAATCACCTGTCGCAGATGGCGGTGCCCCAGGCCGACGGCTCGGACCCCATCTTCAACACCAGTCTGCCGCCCGCAACGATGTCGGAATGGGAAATTTCAGGAAATTCCAGCGGCTTTCCATTCAGGGTCGCTGACTGGATGTACCTGCTTTCGGCATCCAGTCCCTGGGCAACGATCTCGAACCTGCGCGACTCGCCATCGGGATCGATGAAAAGCTCGACCCGGTCAAACAGGGGCGCGTTCATGATGTAGGTGTCGCCGCCCGGCGTGACCGGATAGAAACCCAGCGACGCAAAGACCAGCCAGGTTGACATCGAACCGGCATCGTCGTTCCCGGGCAGTCCGTCGGGACCAAGATGGAAATGACGCGCCATCAGATCGGAAACGGTCTCCTGGGTCCGGGCGGCCGCCCCGGCAAAGGCATAAAGCCACGGGACATGAAAATCCGGCTGGTTGTCCATCGCGAAATGGCCGCCGTCAAAAAACTGATCCAGTTTTGCGACAAAGTTTTCGGGGCCACCCATCAACTCGACAAGGCCGCACACGTCCTGCGGCACCGACCATGTGTACTTCCAGGAATCGGCCTCGCAGAATCCCGCGGGACCGACCGGATCAAAATCCTGAAGCCACGATCCGTCACGATTCTTCGGCACCATGAATCCTGCTTCCTGATTCCAGTGGTTCACATAGTTCATCGACCGGGAAAGGAAGAAGTCGGCCCATTCATCCTGCCCGATCGCCCTGGCGAACCTCGCCACGCACCAGTCGTTGTGGGCGTGCTCAAGCGTCATGGACGCAGACTGATCGACGTCGCAGTCCATCGAAACGAAGCCAAGATCGACATAATCCGGCGGAGTTCCGCGGTTGAAGTATCCGCACATTCCGTCTGGAAGCGGATTTTCGGAATCCTGCAGGGATCCCTTTTTCATGCCCTCCCAGGCCAGATCAATGTCGAAATCGTCAAACCCCTTCAGGAATCCGTCGGCGATCACGCAGAACTGCGGATTGGCGGTCATGCACCTGGAATCGCCGGTCGCGTTCCACGTACACTTCTGCATCCAGCCTCCCGCCTCGTACGTATGCACGATCGAGCGGATCATGTCGGAATTGACTTCGGGCTCGATGATGGAAAACCAGGGATGGGAAGTGCGGTATGTGTCCCACATGCACCAGTCGTCGGTGTAGTACCGCCAGCCGTCCGCGAGCCAGGTCTGGCCCTTGCCGTCCGCGCCGGAAAAGAACCTGTTTCCCTCGGTGTAATCGGCCGGGGCAAGAAGCGAATGGTAGAAGGCGGTATAGAAGCGATCCACGTCATCCGGCCGATCGGATTCAATCCTTACCCTGGAAAGCAGGCGGTTCCACTGCCCCCTGGTCTCGGCACGGACATCCTCGAACGTCATGCCGTCGATGGCTTCCCTGTTCTGCCTGGCCTGATCGACCGAAATATAGGAGATGCCGACCCGCATCTCGACAACGTCGCCCTCCTCGGTGGAAAAGACCAGGAAGGCCCCGGGGTGCGATGCCGGATTCCATTCGGACACGTCAACGGGACGATCCAGCTTGATTGAATAATAAACGGTCGAAATGCCGGTTCCGGGATCAACCAGATCCGCAAACATGCTTATCAGACCGTTCGTCTGGTACCTGCTCCAGCCTTCGACCGTGTCCGTGCCGACGACTTCAAGGTCGGACTCAAGCCACTGGCCCAGCGACGTCTGAAGGTCGAGGATTACGCCGGCCCTGGGGGCTGCCGGGTATGTCCACCTGTGCAGGCCGACCAGTCGTGAAGCGGTCAGTTCGGCAAGCACTCCGGATGAAGCCAGCCTGACCGAGTAGTAATCCGGGCTGACAACTTCCTCGTCATGGGAAAACGTGGATGACCAGGATTCTTCGGTCGGTTCGGGCGAGCCGACGAAAGGCATGACCAGGATCCGGTTGTAGCCGTTTCCAGCGCCGCCGGGGCCTTCCAGATGGGAGTGAACAAAGCCCTTGATCCTTTCATCATTGTAGTCGTAACCCGACATGGAACCGGGCTTCACTATGGTGTTCGGCCCGACCTTGACCATCCCTCGCGGCCAGGAAGCGCCGACGAAGACGTTGCCGTAACCGGACGTCCCGACGTGCGGACGCACATGCGCCGCCAGATCGACCACTTCGAATGTAAAATCCTGGGTCTTCTGGCATGAGACCGTCGCGACAAGGGCAAGAATGCCGATGAATCCCGAACGCATCAGACGCCACCTCCAATGGAAACGACTTCCGGCTCCGCCACATGCTTCAGGGAGGTGGCATCGTCGTCGGAAAGCCTGATTTCAAGAACCTTCTGCCACAGAACGGCCTGGGCCTCGGCAAAAACGAAATGTCTTTCAACGCCGTCCAGATCAATCACGCTCAAAGCCTGTCCGGGAAGACGCCGCCAGATGGCGGGGTGAGCCCCGCGGACGGCGTCGGCCCAGATTACCATCGACACCGAGGCCAGTTCGATCTCGCCCACTGTTCCGGCGTCGAACCTTACGCCGCGCCAGACGATCCTTGTCGCGTCAATCGCCGCGACCGCCGGAATCCGCCTGCGGCCGTCAAGAAGAAGACACCCGGCAAGAAGGGACAAATCCCGGCCGTACCTGGCGCGCAGCCACGCAACAGCCTTCCTGGCCTCGGCCTTGCGCCTGGCGACCAGAAAGGCCGCCACCGCCAAAGTAATCACAATAGAAAGAAACGCCACCGCAAATGGCACGCCAAGCCCCCGGATTCGCGACAGTCCCGCCTGCCCTTCAGCGGCTGCCACGATAACCCGGATTCGTAGTAATATCCAGATGCGACCGTCCCCCGTGGCGGCGCAATGATAATCCCGGGATACAGGAATCAGGATGCCGCCGTCGTCACCACCGGAACCGTTTCCCCTGCTGCTGGTTTCACTGCTGCTGGCCGCGGCGGTGCTGGCTCCGACTGTGACGGTCATCGCGGTCCGTTCCAGCGGCATCACGGCCCGGCACAAGGCCGCATTGCTTGCAGCCACCGCCATATTCGGGCTGTTTGCGGCATTCAAGACCCCGATCGCCCTGAATCCCGATTCCTTCGTGATCATGCAGGACGGAACTTCGCTCCAGAACTTGAAGCACGTCCATGGCGGTGGCGTTCACAGCAGCCCATTCACATCCCAGCTTGCCAGGCTGGTCGCCCCGGAAGGCGACGCGGTGCGGCTTCCCTCGCTGATTCGATTGAACAGGATGATTTCGATTGCGGCGTGCACGATCTTTTTCGGCATCGCCGCTTTCATCACCGGATCCGCGCTTGCGGCGATTCCGATTTCCTGGATATTCCTGTCGAACAGGAACATGTCACTGGTTTCGTCGTCGGAATTTCCCGGCCCAGGCATCACCGTCATTTTCCTCCTTGTTTTTATCGCGGGCTTCGCGATCTCAAGGCTCCGGGGCAGGCGGGCGTTCGAGGCGATCCCGGCGCTTGCCCTGATCGCGGTCAGCGGAATGATCGCGGCCGGCCTGCGGCCGGAAGCCGGCGCGGCCGTCCTTGTCGTGCTTGCGATCGCGGCTTTGGTCGCGGTCATGCCCCCGGCCAGGCTTCACGCGATGGGGGATGCCTTGTCGCGCTTTGCCGCGGACGCCGCCCGACGCCCACTGGAAGCGCTTGAGGCGCTGATTGCCGCGCTCGTCTTCTTCGGCACGGCTTTCGCCCTGGAAAGGATGCTGAGTCCCCCGGCAAGCTGGGTTGCCGGGGCGTTCAATCCGTTAAACCACGGATTCTCAAGCATTCCTACATTCCTGATGCTTTTCCTGCCGACCCCCGTCGTCCTGCTTGCGGGAGCCGGACTTCTGATAACGGCCCGCAGTCCCGTCAAATGGCTTCTGCTGCCCGTCGTTGCCGTTCTCCTTCCCAAGCTTCACGTTGCGGCATCCGGAACAGAGTTCAACCACTGGTTCCGACTGTTTTCGATGGACGTCCCGCTTGTCATGCTGCTTGCCGCCGTCGGCCTTGGCCACGCCATACGATTCACATCGACATGGACCGCGCACCGATTCTGGAAGCTCGCCGCGGCCGCAGCAATCGCGTCGTCCGTTCTGCTGCCCATAAGGACGGCCGGAAATCCGGCCGGTTACGTGCTGCGGCCGGAACTTCGGGACGGCGGCATCAGGCTGCGAAACCCGCAGATTGAGGTCAACTATCTGATCAAACTGCAGAATGAGCATCCGGAATGCCTTTTTCAAACGACCGTGTTCGACCACGGCTCATTCAAGGACGCCTGGTTCGGCAAGAATCTGAAGGTCACCCTGGATCGACCGACCGCATGGAGCGGCTGCACCATGTTCTATCTGCCGCTGGACTGCAATTTCAGGGATGGTCCGGATTGCAGCGAATCGATCAAAGGGCTGGAAGAGGTTGAGTCAATCACGTTCGAGAACGCCCCATATGGGCAGGTAGCTCCGTACCTCGACCGGCACCACAGAAACACCGTCACCCTCGGGCTGTATCGCAGGCATCAGGTTCCCGGCGATGGCGGGACTTCCACTTCCGGGGAGCGCGCCAGCCATTCGGAGAACGAAGCCAGCAGCGCCTTGTAGATCATGTTGCCGATGACCTCGTAGCCGGCCGGAGTGGCGTGACGATAGTCGCCCCATCCCAGGCGCGGCCTGGACTTGTACCAGCGCGCCATGGATCCCTCGCCGCCCATCGCCGAGAAGGTGTCGAAGAACGCGCAACCCTTTTCCGCCGCGACCTCGCGCTGGGCCTGGACAATCAATGGAATCGCCGGCATGGTCCGAATCCTGCCGCGCGGGCCGACCTCACCCTGATCGAGTGGCGCCAGGAGCATGCAGGATGCCGTCGGACGACCGGCCATGACGATATCAATCGTCTTGCGCAGATTTTCGCGATAGATATCAAAGTCCATCATGGCATCGCCGCACTCGTTTCCTCCGAACGCGATTACAAGCAAATCCGGGGCTCGATGCGCCACCTGTGCCGCGAAGTGGGCCGGGTCAAAATTCTGAAGACGCTGGGCCCTGGCACCCACCATTCCAAGCGAATCATAGACGACGCCGGGCCCATCATCTTCAATCGCGACACCGTAAAGCCTTACCTCGCCTTCCGTGTCGATATCGAACCTGTGCGGACCGGAGACGACCTGAATCTTCCGGAATCCGTCGGCAACCTCCCCGGCCCTGGTGTCAATCGTTCCGGCAGGCTTGCCATCGACTGCCAGATTGACCTTCCCACCGGCGGGATGGGACTGGAAGAATACCTCGAAGGAAGATGCTCTGGTGCCAATCGGGCCCTTGTCAACCGTCTTGTACCAGGCGCTGCCGCCACCCCAGGTCGTGAAAGCGACCCCGCCGTAGCCGTAGCGGCCGTCCCTGCGTTCCCGACGGATGCCCATCTGCTGCTTCCACTGACCAAGTTGCACGGTCTCGATGTCCTTGTGTCGGTAGGGCATGGTGCCCTTGCCGACCAGCATGAATCCATGACCTGCATCCCCGAACCTGGACTGCAGACGCCTACGCAGCGTTCCCGTCACGTCATCAGCCGCGATGGTCGAGTCGCCCCAGTGGGCAATCCTTGTGACCGACCGACCGGATGCGGAAGCCTGAAGCGCGCGGAAAAACGCATCCAGCGCCTTTCCCGACGGATCCTCGATCTTCCTCACCAGGCCGACCAGCTCATCGGGTGATATCAGGGACGGCTGCGATGCGGACGAATCCGCGGCCCGATTCGCCACGGGCTGATCCACGCCGGCCTCCGAACCAAGGTTGGCGGCCAGTTCCTCTCCAAGGCCTTCCGCCAGTGACACCCTGGCCATTTCGCCCTTCAGCGCGCCGTCGGACTCGGTTCCGCTGCCCGAAATCCCTTTGGACCAGTCGAAGGTGTAAAGCCGCTTCATCGGGGCATCATCCCCGGGAACCCATGGTCGAAGGGCCTCGGCGGCCGGGATCAGGTATGTAAGGCCGGCTGCCGCCACGAACACGGCAGCTATAATGGCAAGACGAACGATCGCGCGCCTGCATTCGACCGTCCCGACTTCACCCTTGACCGGATTTTCCCCGGACACCGTCACCACCCCGTCAGAACTGGAAATAGATATATGGCACGACCTGGCTGGAACCGAGCTTGAACAGCACGGCCGCCACCCCGGCCAGCACCAGGCCCTGAACCGGGGCCGGGAGCGCCCGGTACCTTGCCTGAACCGCATCGACCCACGACTTCGGGGTCCAGTGAATGCCAAAGCCCACACCGAGTACCAGCCAGGTGCGCCATGTAACCTGGGCGGTCGAAAGGGATCCGGCGAAAAGCTGCGACGCCACATCGCCGGCGACGCCCAGATCCGGCGATCTGAACAGTATCCTGGACAGAACCACAAAATGGAAAGTCACGAATATCTTTATAATTTCAAGCCATCTGGGATCGACCGTGGTCTTCGTCCGGCCGCTCTTCTTATAGAAGTACCGGTGGACGACCATGGCAAGGCCATGAATGGTTCCGTAAACCACGAACGTCCAGCCGGCCCCATGCCAGATGCCGATGAGGAAGAGTGTCAGCCAGAGGTTCCAGTATGTCCGGGCGGTTGAACAGTGTGAACCGCCAAGAGGGTAATAGACGTAGTTGCGCAGCCACGAACTCAGGGTCATGTGCCAGCGTCGCCAGAACTGCGCGGGACTGGTGGCCATGTAGGGACGGTTGAAATTCTCGGGAAGCTCGATGCCCAGGAGCATGGCCGAACCACGCGCCACGTCGGTGTAACCTGAAAAATCGCAATAAATCTGAAGCGTGTAGCCGTAAAGACCGATCAGCGTCTCGACCGACGTGAAGGCCTGCGGGTTGTCAAACACACGGTCAACAAGATTCAGGGCCAGGAAGTCCGCGAAGACGATCTTCTTCACAAGCCCCTTGACGATCAGGAAGGTGCCGTTCCCGACCAGTTCCGCGGTCAGCCGGGGACGGGCCTGAAGCTGGGGAATCAACTGCTGGGCCTTGGTGATCGGCCCGGCGACGAGTGAAGGGAAAAACACCGTGAAAGTGGCGAAGTGAAGGAAATTCTTGACCGGCTCAAGCTTCTTCTGGAAGACGTCGATGGTGTAGCACATCGACTGGAATGTGTAGAACGATATGCCCACCGGCAGCAGAACCTTCAGGTAAGCCGCCGGCACGCTTATGCCGAACAGCCCCAGGGAGTCCTGGACCACGGAATAGAAGAAGTTGTAGTACTTGAAGGTTATCAGGACGCCAAGGTTGGTCACAATTGACAGGATCAGCCACGCCTTGCGCCCCCGCTCGGTCCTGGCCAGTGGAATCATGCGGCCGGCCGAGTAATCGATAAGGGCCGAAGAAATCACAAGAAAGATATAGACCGGGTTCCAGACCATGTAGAACCGGCATGACATCAGGAAAAGCACAAGGATGCGCAAGGTGTCCTTTCGAGAAAGTGCCCAGAACAGGGTCACCGCCAGGAACAGGAACAGGATGTAATCAAGACTGTGGAAAAGCATCTGCCCGAATCTTCCCCAGGGTTCCGGAACCTGGCCCGGCTCCGGTGATGGCGGATTGTATATTCAAAAGCACCTTCAATCCAGCTAATATCGCGCACGTCAACGGGAATCGCGGCCGGAAGCCGCCAGGAGGTTGCCGCATGAGATCAGTCCTCGTAACCGGTGGCGCGGGATACATCGGAAGCCACACGTGCCTGGAGATGGCGCGTTCTGGAATTGACGTCGTCGTGGTGGATAACCTTTGCAACAGCCGGATGGAAGCAGTCCGGCGGGTCGAGGGCATTTCCGGAAAAGGGATCACTTTCTACCGGGCCGACATCTGCGATGAAGCCGCCATGGAAAGGATCTTCGAAAGGCACGAATTTTCATCAGTGGTGCATTTCGCCGGCTTGAAGGCGGTCGGGGAATCGGTCGCGAAGCCGCTTGAATACTTCCATAACAACATCACCGGGACCGTGGTGCTGCTTCGCGCCATGCTACGTCACGAAGTAAGGAACATGGTCTTTTCCTCCTCGGCCACGGTGTATGGAGACCCGCAAACCGTGCCCGTGCGCGAGGATTTTCCGCTGTCGGTGGTGAACCCGTACGGCAGGACGAAGCTGGTCATCGAGGACATGATGCGCGACCTTCACCGTTCCGACGACCGCTGGAACATCATGCTGCTGAGGTATTTCAACCCTGTCGGGGCCCATGAAAGCGGACAGATAGGCGAGGATCCCGAAGGCGTGCCGTGCAACCTGATGCCATATATCACGAAGGTCGCCCTTGGCAGCCTGCCGGAACTGAAGATATTCGGGGGCGACTACCCTACCAGGGACGGAACCGGCGTCAGGGATTACATCCACGTGGTCGATCTTGCGGTCGGCCATCTTGCCGCCCTGAGG
This sequence comes from Deltaproteobacteria bacterium, assembly GCA_029555025.1. Classification (GTDB taxonomy): domain Bacteria; phylum Myxococcota_A; class UBA9042; order DTJE01; family DTJE01; genus JAGOFO01. The sequence goes on along the minus strand of JAKPTZ010000038.1, from coordinate 48,056 downwards.
AAACTCGAAGAAAACCCCGGCTGCGTCGCGTACAACCTGGGGACGGGGCGCGGATGCTCGGTGCTGGAAATGGTCAATGCCATGTCGCGGGCGTGCGGACGGGCAATTCCCTATTCCATCGTCGACAGGCGCCCGGGAGACGCGGCCGAGGTGTGGTGTGACCCGTCCAGGGCAATGATGGACCTCGGCTGGAAGGCCGAACGCGATCTTGATGCGATGTGCGCGGATGCATGGCGCTGGCAGCAGAAGAACCCCGACGGCTATCCGAAGGATTGAACTACCTTGATGCGGCCTTCTTCCCGGCGTTCCTGATATACGTGCAGTCACAGCCCCACTCGGCGGGCAGTTTCGGACACGCGGTCTCGACGATAATCCGGTGACCTTCGCGGTTGGGGTGGATGTGGTCAAATGACTGCAATTCCGGGCGAAGGAACCATTTCGGCATCTCCACCGCCTGCTTCATGATCTTCTGGTATCTGGCATCCCTGGACTGCTGGGGAAGAGCCGACAGTTCCCTGTTCAATTGCTTGTCCCTGGCCATTCTGGCCTTGATGTCAGCGGCCGGGCGCGGCCGGGCGTTGACGTCCCGAAGCGGTGAATCGTACAGATCAATGGCCACGTCCGGCAGATCCGCCGGATCCCATGATTTCTTCCCCGCCGCGTACTTTCCAAGAGCCTCGCCCGGGGTCAGGCGCCCCAGCATCCAGTCAACGCACTGTCTGGTTCTATCCTGATTCCTGACGGCATCGATGCCGACCCAGCGCTTGTCCTTGTCGGAACCCCAGGGAGAAAGGGACAGGCCCACGACCTTCATGCCCTTTGAATGAATCAGCCGGAAAAGTTCCATGAAATCATTGTTGACCCTTGCAGGTTCCCAGATGTTGTTCAGGCCACCCTGCAGGACGACCCAGTAGCTGCGGTTCGGATCTTTCAAATCGATGTTGGGGTTGGCAAGGACCTGTGCCTCGAAGCGCTTTCCAATTCCCCACGAGCCGTACCTGGCCTTTGCAACGTTGACTACCTCGACGTTCCTGCAGGTACGACCGATCCAGTCGCTGTAGCCCTGGTTGAACTCGGAAACCGATCCTCCGATGACGATGACCCGTACCGGCTTGTCGGTTTTGAACGACCAGTCCCCGGGCGCCTCGTTCTCGCCCCAGACCTTCGCGCTGACGGGAACCGTCGAAATGGCCGCCACGAGAAAGGAAAGCACAAACAACCTGTGATTCATGAGAGCCCCCGGAAAGAACGACGAACCGGATTATAGGACGACATTGCACCGACGGGAAAAACCGTGCAGCAGAACTCGTGCGGATCAGCACCCGTTCTCGGTCGAGCCGTCGCAATCCTCGTCAATCGAATTGCCGCACACCTCGGAACCGGAAAAGACGCAGAAGTATTCGCAGTTATTGTCGGGTTTCTTGTCGTTGTCCCAGTAGTTTGAAGGACAAGGGATCTCGAGACAGTTGCCCGAGCCGCAGGATCCATACACAGTCCTGTCCCCGCTGTTGCAGACCTTCCCGCAACTGCCGCAGTTCAGAGCGTCGGTCAGCATCATCTCGGGCGCCACGTCGTCAGTCGTGCCGTTGCAGTCGTTATCCAGATCGTCACACAACTCGATTCCCGTGTTTTCACACTCGCATCCGTTGTCGGGCTCAAGATCGACATCGAAATATCCGGCTCTGCACCCTGTGACGACGCATTCGCCACCGGAGCAGGCAACGACCGCATTGTCGCGCTGACACGGGGTATTGCATCCGCCGCAATGCTCAATGCTTGCCGTGGTATCGACGCAACGCCCGCCACAGATATCCAGCCCCGGCGCGCACGTATCGGCACAGGATCCGAGCGAGCACACCTGCGTGCCGCAGTCGGTCTCACAGTCGCCGCAGTAATCGGGATCGCTGAGCAGATCGGTTTCGCACCCGTTGGCCGGCGAACCGTCGCAGTCGCCCCTGTTCAGATCGCATTCGAAATGGCATTCACCGGCCTGACACGTCGCGCTTCCATTCTCGTACTCGGCGCACGTCACGCCGGCAAAGGCCGCCGACCAGGAATCACCGAGTTCGAAGGGCTTGCACTGCTGGCACTGGTTGTCCGGGTTCACCTCGGAATCGAACCAGCAGTTGCCGTCGATCAGACAATAGCCCGAATAATCGTTCATGCACTCGCCGTCGATTGGATTGCACTGATCGGTGGTGCAGAACAGCCCGTCGTCACAATTCCTGATACCCCCGGACTTGCACGTCTTTGACCCGCACCTGTCGTTCAACGTGCACTTGTTGCCGTCCTCGCAAGGCGCGCTGTTGGCAGCGTTGACGCAACCCGAAGGCAGGCACGAATCGTCCGTGCAGATATTTCCGTCATCGCAGGTCCTGGGAACGGCAGCGGGACAGACGCCGTTGCTGCACTTGACCTCTGGACTCAGAATCAGGTCTTGACAGCCTGCCGGACGACACACCTTCAGGTTGTCCGGACGGGCCAGGCAACCGGCATCAATGGAGCAGTAATCCTCGGTGCATTCATTGCCGTCATCGCAGAACTCGCTGTCCTGCGGCGGACAGAAATCATTGATGCAGGCGGACGGACTGTAGAAGGTGCCCATCTCGCATTTCGCCGGCGCGCAAATCTTGCCGTTCCGCACGGTATTGACGCAGCCCGCAAGCGTGCAACTGTCATCCGTACATGGATTCTCATCGTTGCAGTTGACCGGGGAGACCGACGGGCAGGCGCTGCCCGAACAGACGGCGGCCGGATAAAACATCAGGCCCTCGCACCTGGCCGCCGCGCACTGGCTGGTGTTCGGAGTCGTCTTGCAGCCTTCGACCGCGTCACACGAATCGTCGGTGCACGAATTCAGGTCGTCGCAGACCAGCGGCGTTGTCTTGCAGACGCCACCCTCGCAGCGGTCATTGATAAAACAGGCCGAACCGTCATCACACGAAAGGGTGTCATCGGCCGACAAGTCGTCGTTTGCCACTTCGGGTCTGCATTTGCGGCACGGGCCGAAAACTTCCACATTCATGGTGCCATCTTCGTAACAGACCCCGGACACAAGACAGAAGCCTTCCTTGACCGCGTGGGCACAATCGACGGCAGACGAACACGAGTCATCGGTGCACTCGATTCCGTCATCACACTCGACCACAAACATGCCGGCGCAGAGGCCGGCCGAGTCGCACTGGTCATCGACCGTGCAAGGATCGCCATCGTCGCACTCATCGCCCTCGATGCACGGCTGCACGGCATCCACATCAGCCACGTCTGCGACATCCGCCGTGTCCGAAGACTCCCCGTCCGCATCCGTGACCGCATCAAGAACCGTTTCTTCCACGGCATCCGTCACATCTTCAGAATTGACGTCCGAAACCACGTCATCCACGGCATCGACAATGCTGTCGGGATTCGGGATCCTGTCGGGATACTGAAGACATGCAGTGACCAGCGGAAGAACCATCGCGACTGCAAGCAGGATAAAACGCTTTTTCATAAGGCGAACCGTCCAGTTATCAGGTGTGACACACCACTTACCAGCGAACGAGCACCGTGGCACCGGGACCGCCGGGGCCGGACGGAAGGACCGAAACCGCGGAATCGGCCGGTGCCGTGAACCACAGCGCAAGCCCGGTGATCAGCGCGGCACCGCTCAAGCCCCAGGATCCATAGGCGACATAGGAAAGCGTGTCGGCCATCCCAATCAACTTCTTCTGTTCGCGGTACAGCCACAAGCGCTCGTTTTCCTTGGTCGTGCGCAGGAAGGTCTCGTAATACAGGGCAGCGGTATCAAGCTTGTCCTGGGCAAGGAAGTACATGCCGGTTCCGACGCCGAGCACAACTCCGGACAATACCCACATCGAAATGGCCGCGGCCTTCTGGGGACCAATTTTCGAAGTCCTTGCTGACTGGGTGTCAACCTGCTTTGCCCACTGCTTGCCGGCATCGTCGGCCTTCGACTCGGTGGCGGGCTTCTCGTCCTCGACGACGGCAATTCCCGACTCGGCACCAATCGATTCGGTCGTGACTTCGACGCGGCCGCTGTCAACCGATACCACCAGCGAGCTTTTCATTCCTGACTCAATGACGACCCAGTCCGAAAAGAGCTGGCGGCCTGAAGCGTCAATTTCCACGGAATGCTCGCCCGGACTGAGGGCGCGTGAAACCGGGGCCTGCCCGATTTCGTCGCCATCCACCAACACCTTGCAGGGACCGCCGTCACACCGGACCGAGACCTGGCCCTCGACGGTCTTCAACTGAACCGAAAATGAGGTTTCCGTGCCTGCGACAACCTCGATTTCACGCGAAAACGGCACATATCCCGGCGCCTGGACGCCAAGCGTGTGAACGCCGGCGGTGACCCAGTTATCCTCTCCAAGCGGCCTGTTATCGACATAGACAACGGCCTGCGCCCGGGCGGGCAGAACCTGAACAACGATCCGCCCGTGGGTTCCCTTGATGCTGTCGCGAATCCTCCTGATCAGCCCCTCGGCCTCGAGCTTCTCGGAATCGGTCCTGGCCTGCTCGGAATACTTCTCGGCGTAATCAAGCGCCTTGGCCTCGTCCTTCAGCCTGACCAGATAAAGAACAGCGATGTTGTACAGATAACCGGGATCCCGGGAAACCTTCCATGCGTCCAGATAGACGGTAATCGCGGACTGCCAGCGTCCTGCAACGACGTGGGCCTGGGCCTGCTCGATCAAGGTATAAAGATCCTGCGACCTCTGCCCGGTCTGGGCGGCCGCCGGAAACTGAAAGCCACAGACGATAATTGTCGCAAGAATGACGGCGGGAAAGAGAACCACTCGAGCTCGACGAGTCATCAGCAATACTCCAAGACCTGAATTCCACGAAGGAAATCAGGGGCGTCCGCCGGCACGAACGTATCTTCCAGCGCGAGCCCGGGCCGTGCGTGGACGCCGGACAGAATAAACTAACCGCTATTCTAACGCACATTGTGCCGAAACCGCCAATTAAATAAGGCTGTAGGGCGATTTCCGGTATTGGCGGGCGAGCTTCGACCGGTTGGAAAAATCGGATATTGCAGAAAAGACTTATGACCAGCTAGTCCGATTCGGCCGGGGTGGCGGAGCAGTAATTCACGCCATCAGGCCTGGTCAGGCAGTATGGCCTGGCCGACGAAAGGGCGGCGCAGTCATCGTCGGTGTCGCAGACGAAGTTGGCGCAGCAGCGGAAACCGAGCGAGTCGTCCTGGAACGGCGGGAATTCGGCATACCGACGATGAAGCCTGTGGTCGGTCGGATTGACTGCATCGGGGCGTCCGCCACGCGCAACGCGGCGCCCGCCAAGATCGAACAGCCATTCGGATCCGTCGGCCGGGGCATCTTCGTACTGCCCGTTGGAAAACACGTCGGCGTACGAGTCGTGCAGAAAATCCTGAACCCATTCCCAGACGTTGCCGGCCATATACAGGGCACCGGATTCGGTGACATCGCAGAACGGCTCGGGGGCGGGCATGCCCTCCGCCTCGGACGCTTCCTCAACCGGGGGAACCGCGGGTGTCGTCAGTGTGTCGCCGCAACCGGACGGCTCGGTGGTAAGGGTCACGTGAATCGAATTCGTCTGCTTGCAGACATCATTGGACTCGCACTCTTCAACGCCATCCCACGGATAAACCTTTCCGGACGGTCCCCTGGCCGCGTACTCCCACTCGGCCTCGGTGCAGAGCCGCCTTCCAGCCCACTTGCAGTAACTCGTGGCCTGGTTCCAGGATACGCAGGTGACCGGATGATCCTCGCGTCCCTTCCAGTTGCAGTCGCCAACCGAAAGTTTTGGAAGATCGCAGGCAAACGTCACGTAACCGTCCTTGTCATAGACGGCTTCCGCCGCGCATGCGGCATATTCGGCCACGGTGACTTCATGCTTGTCGATGTAGAACGGCTTCGCGAAAGTGACCGCATGTGCCGGACGGGACATCGGATGACAGACCTCGTCGGTCTCGTTTTCACCCTTGTCGCAGCCCATCGTGAAAGAGCCGGCGGCAACCTTGACGACCTTTCCGCATGCACCGGTCAGACATCCTTCAGGATCCTTGTGGCAGACCGATTCGCGGCCGCATTCTTCTTCCGTGGTGCATCCCCACATCGCCCAGCAGCCCAACTGGCTGGATGAGCAGACGAAAGGTCCGCAAACCTGTCCAGCCGAACAGTCATCGGAGGAAACGCAATCGCCATAGAGCGCGACATCACCGGAACTTGAACAACCGGCGGCAAAAACGACCGCACATGCAATCAGCCACTTCTTCATCGGCAATGACTCCACAGTTAACCACGCAGAAAGGTATCACGCCGGAAATGAATGTCAATGTTGAACGTCATGTGCGGAAGGCTCCGAAATGTGGAGACGCAAGCGAAAAATTCCGCATCGGCGGAACCTGGCCGTTACAATGTGGATCGGACCCGGCCGGCGGGTCAAAGAAGTCGCCCGTCCAGGGCCCGACATCGGAGAGCCATGAAAGTACCTCGGCCTGACAGGCTGATCCGAATGCTGACAATGATTGCCGCCATCGGGGTGCTGACGGCGGCGGCTGGGGGCGCGGATGCCCGCCCGGCCCCGAAGCAGGGCCAGCTCCGGCGTTTCACATATCAGCGGTGCACCAGCGAGACGCTCGAGGCCGTATCCCGTCTTCTTGGCGTGTCGCAGACGGATCTGGAAAAGTGGAACAGGGGCTCAATCGTCTCGACAGGGGGGCGCAAGTCATTCCGCAAAGGCGTTTCAAGGGTCATCTACTATTCAAGGACGGCATTTCCCCGCGAATCGGTGGGGCGGCCGTCGTCGGGAACCCTTGTCGGCGGAATGAACCTCGACTGTGACGGAGATGACCGCGGCCAGGGCTGGGTCGTCTCGGTTGACCGGAGCAACCTCTATGGAACACCTGAGACCATAAGGAACATTTACAACGCCGCGAAGCGATACCGGGCTTACTTCCGGGATCGCGGCCTGAAGTTCGTCCCGCTTTCAATCGGCGACATTTCAAGACCGTCGGGTGGCCCGCTCCCCCCCCACGTTTCGCACCAGAGCGGAAGGGACGTCGATGTCGGCATTATCCTGAAGTCGGGAAACGCTTCAGGACGCTTCCTGCACGCAAACCCGTCGAACATGGATCCACTGCGGACATGGGTGATGCTGAAGTCGTTCATCGATACGTCCGACGTGCGCTACATATTCATCCACCGGGGCCTGGCCGACGCCTTGAAGACCTACATATCAAAAATATACGCGCGGCAGCGCCCCCTTCTCAGGAAGTATCTCGGTGCATTCGCGCCCGACGGAGTCATCAGGCCGGATGCGGAACATTCATCTCACGTGCACATAAGGTTCCGATGCCCGAAAGGTGACAGGCGGTGCGTCGAATAGCCGCGGTGCCGAGATGTCCAGAGTCGTCCCGCCCGTTCGCGCCACACAGGTATTGACCACCAGACAGGCAACGGGTAACTTCCTTCGTGAAGGGTTTTGTCCCGCAAATCCATTCTTTCACCATCGCGGCGGCACGTCGCCGCGGTTCCGGGGGTAGCTGCCGTGAACGAAAAAGTACTGGATTACGTAAAAAACAATCAGGACAGGTTCCTTGCCGAACTTTTCGACTGGCTCAGGATTCCCAGCGTTTCCGCCCTTCCCGAACACAACGGGGATGTTCGCCGCGCGGGCGAATGGGTGGTTTCGAAGCTTCAAGCCATCGGCTTCGAAAACGTTGGCCTGAAGGAAACGACCGGTCACCCGGCCGTCTATGGCGACTGGCTGCACGCTCCAGGCAAGCCGACAATCCTGGTTTACGGCCACTACGACGTACAACCGGTGGATCCAATCGAGAAATGGCATTCGAATCCATTTGAACCGGTCGTAAAGGACGGCTTCATCTATGGACGCGGAACATCGGACGACAAGGGCCAGGTCGCGACGCACCTTTTCGCCCTGGAATCCATCCTGAAGGTAACCGGACGGCTGCCGTGCAACGTGAAGGTGTTCATCGAGGGTGAAGAGGAAGGCGGAACGGGCGGGACGGCGGATTTCGTCACCGCGAACCGGGATCTGCTGGCGTGCGACGCCGTCGCGATATCGGATACGGGATGGTATTCGCCGGATCTTCCAACGATTGTCTATGCGCTACGGGGACTTGCATATTTCCACGTCGATGTCTTCGGTCCTGATCGGGATCTGCACAGCGGGAGCTATGGCGGAATGCTTCAGAATCCGCTGAACGCGGTGGCCAAAATCATCGCCGCGCTTCAGGACGCCGACGGCAGGATAACGATTCCCGGGTACTACGACGACGTTGTCGAACTGACGGAACTGGAAAGGGCCGAATTCCGCAAGGTCGAATCACCGGAAGACCAGGTCGCGCGCGAAATCGGCGTCCCGGTTCTGTGGGGTGAAAAGGGGTTCTCGGCAATCGAACGCAACTGGGCCAGGCCAAGCTTCGATGTGAACGGCATCTGGGGCGGATTCTCCGGCGAAGGCGCGAAAACCGTCATTGCTGCCGAGGGCGGATTCAAGGTCAGCAGCCGCCTGGTGGCCGGCCAGGATCCCGAAAAGGTCGCTGTTCAGTTCAAGGACCATATCGAACGGGTCTGCCCGCCTGGCGTCAGGGTCAAGGTCACTTACCTGCACGGCGCCACGCCGGTGATGGTGCCGGTTGACAGCCCGTTCATCACGGCCGGCCAGAACGCTATCGAGAAGACTTTCGGAAAGCGCCCGGTTCTTGTCCGGGAAGGCGCTTCGATCCCGATCACCGCCACATTCCTGACCGAATTGAAGGCTCCGTCAATCATGGTTGGCTACGGACTGCTTGAAGACAACATCCACAGCCCGGACGAGAAATTCAAGCTGTCCCACTTCCAGAAAGGCATCGAATGCGGCGTCGTGCTTTACGAGGAATTCGCGTCAGTTTCAAGGTGACGCTCCCGCATCACTCCTTACAGGGGGTCATGGAATGAAACGCCTCATCATCTGTCTCTTTGTCGCTGCAATCGGCACGGGATGCAGGTCGGCGCCGCCCGAGCCGGCGGTCGTCACCCCGCAGATGGAAGCCGAACTCCTGGCCGGATTCAACGCCATAATTTCGGCCCACGACAATTGCGCCGACATGGATGCGTTCATGCGTATGCACACGACGCAGGCCCAGGCCGCGATGACCGCGCTTGACTCCGTTGCCGATCCGGCCTTCCTGGAACCGGACTTCAACAACGACGGGCCCAACCGCGGCGCACTGTGGGTATGCCTTGTCGCCAGGCATGCCGGAATGACCAGCGGCAACGTCAAGGTCATCCGTCACGTGATAGATCCTCGCCAGAAGCTTGCGCGTGTGATCTTCGAACTTCGCGGCGGCGAGTACGGGTTCCCCATGGCGCGACAGGACGGAACCTGGCGTTCCCCCTTTCCGGGCCAGGTATTCCTGGCGGCACAGTTCAATGGCTGGCTGAACGAAATCAAGTCGCGCCTTCCCGAGGACAGGCATGAACTGCTGCTTCCGAAGCTGTCGCAGGCAACAAAGGTGCTTGGCGGTTACCAGCCGAACTGGGCGCTCTACCCGGAACTTTCCGAAAAGGAAACCGATGAACTTCAATTGAAGATCAAGGAAAACGTGCGGAAGGCGGTTGGGCAGGAGTAAGCAAATCAGTTGTCGCGGCCGACCACGTTGCCCTGGACAATCGTGAACTTGAACCCGATTGACGAAGACTCCTTGACGCCGTTTGAATCCGCGTCGGCGTCCATCGGAAGCGTCTGATCGACATTCAGGATTACCTGCGACTTCGTATAGGGACTGAAATAGGCGTCCGGAACCGCCTGAAGCGCGTACTTGAAATCGACCTTGTTGATGACGCCGCCGATGACGCCGGATCCGGAAACGACGGAGTTGCCGCTGATCGTGACGTCCGCCTCGATGCGCGCCCATTTCAGGGCAATCGGCATCGCATACGAACCGATCATGAAGTACACGACCGTTTCAGTCGTCTTGCCGCCCGCGGAAATGTGTGAGGACGCCGTGCTCGCGTTTCCGAACGCGTACTTGACGGTGCATGAACCGATGGTGTCGGCCTTGAACGCCAGGTAGTTGCAGCCCGACGTCAGCGGATTGCACGTCTCGGGCGCGGTGCGGTGGCCAAAGAACATCTTCATTTCAAAGGGCGAACCGACCGGCCCGGGGCTTTCGGGCTCAAGGAACATCGCCAGATCGCCCGAGGCCGTCCGTTCAACCAGATCCGGATTGAACTGGTCCTTCACCATCAGGGCCATCGAGGCGAACGCGTTGTCGATTCCGCCGTCGCACTTGTTTGATGGCAGACACGTGCCGGCATTCTCATCCACGTCCAGACCGCTGCCCGCGTATCCGTCCGCCCCGATCACGAAAGACGCGCCCTTGATCACAGGATTTCGGAAGACGAGCTGGCCGTTGCATGTTCCGCCGCCGCACTGATCCGGCGTCGAACAGGGATTGCCGTCGTCGCACAGGAGGGCGTTGTTTTCGTGATAGCAGCCGTCCAGCGGATGGCACAGGTCGTTCGTGCAGAAATTCCCGTCGTTGCAGTTGATCGGGGTACCGACGCAGATGCCTGACGAACACTGATCGTTCAGCGTGCACACGGTTCCGTCGTCACACGAACCGGAAATCGGCGTGTTCACGCACCCGCTGGCGGGATTGCAGGAATCAGCGGTGCAGTCGCTGCCGTCATAGCAATCGACCGGGGAACCGTTCATGCAGACACCGTCAAAGCACCGCTCGCCGGTGGTACAGGCGTTCCCGTCGTCGCATGCGCCGGTATTCGGTGGATTCGAACAGATGCCGTCGGCGCACTTGTCAAGCGTGCATGTATCGCCGTCCGAGCAGTCCAGTGGTGTGCCTTTGCACTGCTTGCCGGAGCACCTGTCTGCTTCCGTGCATGCGTCGCCGTCATTGCATATGGCGGTGTTGGCATCGTGGCGGCACCCCGTGACTGAATCGCACGAATCATCGGTGCACGGATTGCCGTCGTCGCAACTGAGGACTTCCGTGTAGCAGCCTTCGACCGGATCACAGAGATCGACGGTGCACGGATTGTTATCGTTACAGTCAAGATCACCGGAAGGCACGCACGACCCGAAATTGCATTTTCCGCCCGTCGTGCAGACGTCGCCGTCGTCGCAGTCGATTCCGTTGACCTTGTTGTCGTGGCGGCATGTCCCGAGGAAGCAGTAGTCGCTGGTGCAATCGTTGTCGTCCGAACAGGGAATGGGCTCGCCGACGCAAGCGCCGAACTCATCGCAGAGATCGCCGGACGTACACGGATTGCCGTCGTCGCAGAAGGAATAGTTGGGGGTGAACACGCAGCCGATGGCCGGGTCGCAGGAATCGTCGGTACACTTGTTGTCGTCGTCGCAGACGATCGGTTGTCCGCCCTCGCAGATCCCGGCGATATTGCAAGTCTCGCCCCTGGTGCACAGGTTGCCGTCCTCGCATGAGCCGAAAACCGGCTCGTTCGAGCAGTAGCCGGCAGGACCGTCAACACACGTATCAAACGTGCAGGGATCCGGGTCGCTGCAATCCCGCAGGTCGCCGGTGCAGACGCCCTTCCTGCAGCCATCATTGAGCGTGCACCAGTTGTAGTCCTCGCATTTCCGGTTGTCGTCAATCTTCACCGCAACGCAGTTGCCGGTAAGCGGATCGCATCCATTTTCCGTGCAGACGTTTCCGTCATCGACACAGACCTTTTCGTTCCCTCGGCAGACGCCCTGCGCATCGCAGGCATCTCCGTAGGTGCACATATCCCCGTCGCTGCATGTACCGCCGTTTCTTACCGCGTGCACGCATGTTCCGCCCTGGCATCGATCAATCGTGCATTCATTCAAATCATCCTGACATGCGGCGCCGTTCTGCAGGGTCGTGGTGAAGCAACTGCCCGTGTCCGGGCTGCAAGCCTCGACGGTGCATGAATTTCCGTCATCCGGACAGGCCACGGCGACACCGGCGCAGATGCCGTCGTCACCGCAGACATCGCCGGTCGTGCATTTGAGACCATCATCGCAGTCACGGCCGACGATCACGGTCCAGGCCAGCGGATCAATCAACGGGGCGCACTCCAGACAGCGGTTGTCCGGATGGACGGCTTCAGGCCCGTAACAGACGTCGTCGATAAGGCACCAGGATTCCATCAGGGTCGAAACACAGACGCCATCATCCCCACGCGACTCGACAGTGCATTCCAGCCCGTCGTCCTCGCAGGCAGGCTCGACGCCGTCGTCGGCAGAACCGATATCGCCGTCATCACCGGCATCACCCGGATCCGCGGGAACATCGGCGGCATCCGAATCGATTCCGTCGTCTTCGGCATCGGCCACGTCGAAATCCGGCCCGACATCCGGAACGTCATCCACGACATCGGCATCATCGATGCCTGAATCGCGGGCATCGATTACGGTATCGCCGCCGGAATCGGGCAAGGTTCCATGGTCGTAACCAAAGTCCGTTTCATGGATGTCCTGGACTGCGTCCTCCTGGGGATTCGGGCCGCCGGAAGGCCCGCACGCTGCGAGTACCGCGACAGACGCGACGAGAAGCAGTGATTCCAGGCGACCTTTGTGAAACATGTGAAGCCCCGCAGTACAGTCCGCGGTATTTTACACTCTTTGAGTGCCGATTTCAGAATTTTAGTGACTTGGAGAATCGGGCGGATGCGGCGCGCGGACAGCCCTTCGCACATTACTCGGGCAGGTGGTACCGGACCGCGCCGGCACCCTGCTCGATATCGACCACGTAATTACCGCGCACGTTCCTGAAGACTTCGACCGTCCCGGCCGCATCCGGCCACCTGACTTCGATCCTGTCGATGTTGCACGAGGAGCCGAGACCGAAGTGCTGGGTCATTTCGTGCTGTATTCCGACATGGCCGTGGCCGCCGCCAACCTCGCGCATCCGGGTAACCCCGCCGGCGGTCACCTTCACAACCGCGCCGATTGCGGCTCGGTTCGAACCGGCGCCACCGATCAGGTTGATCCTGGTCCAGTTTCCCGACTGGCCAATTTCGTTCCTGAATGCGTGAAACTGCTGTACATACGTGATCTTTCCAAAACCGGCATTCTCCGAATAGCACTCATCCGGACTGCTGTCGCAGCGTGCCGTGCTGTGCCCCAGAACCACGTCCAGATCGCCATCGAGATCGAAATCGGCCACCGCGACCCCGTGGGCATGCGGCTGGTCGATTCCAACGCCGGCCGGAACCTCCTCGAAGGTTCCGTCGTCCTTCTGGTGAAAAAGGAATGCACGCGTATACGGATAATCCGAGCTGGCGATCAGGACGTCCAGCCTTCCATCGTTGTCGAAATCAAACAGGGCGCCGGTCATGTCGCCAGCGTTGAAATCCCCGTGACCGTCCCAGTCCCGTGCCATGCCCAGGGCCCCGGCGCCCGGCCTTGAGAAAATCGGTTTCGGGGAGCCGTCGTTGACCAGCAGTTCGGCGGGATCCGAAGTGTCGCCGACATCCCAGTGGACAATCTCGAACGTGAACAGATCCATGTCACCGTCGTTGTCGATATCCCCGGACACCGTTGAAAAGGTGTTGCCACCCAGCCGGTAGGGATTCCGATCCGTGTTGTGGTTCCAGCGAAGCTCGTCCGGGTTGACGCAACGGAAGGTTTCCGGCGGATCCTGAACGCCCTCGCAACCTTCGGCCGGATACCCGGAGTACTGTGGAACCTCCCTGACCAGCTTGCAATAACACCTGGCATTAAGGTTCGTCGTCCAGTCCTCCCTGTGATCCGATGCGTACCCGGACTCATGCGACCAGTCGGAAAAACCTTCGGGGCCGCCAAGCCAGAGCGCGTTGAAGTAACGTCCATAGACCGAGCACATGATGTCCGGCCAGCCGTCGTTGTTGATGTCCGTGACCGTTGTTCCCCACGTGTTCCTGACGGCGGTTCCGTTCTTGTAAGCGGGGTCGGCGGTGTAGGGATACGCCAGCGGAACCTTCAGCTTGAGCCCGGCCTCCTCGGTAACGTCGGAAAATGCGCCCGTACCGTCGCCGGCAAACAGCATGTCCTGGACAAAGGCCTGCCCGTACATTGCGTACCCGAGAAACAAATCCAGACTTCCGTCGCGATTGTAATCAAGGAAAGAAGCCGCAAGGTTCGGGTCGTACATCTGGAGGTTTTCGGCCAGCTTCGGATCCCTTGTCACCCAGCGGAAGGGCTGCTCGGCCGCAAGCGAAAACGTCCCGTCGCCGTTGTTCAGCAGAAGTTCGGCGCGATCGTCCATGTTGTCGGAGGCCCCTGTCGGCTTCGAGGTCATGGATCTTCCGGAAAACGCGTCCAGATCGCCGTCGTTATCGACATCGCCCCATACGACAACGTGCGTGACGCGGCCCTGCGTCCCCTCGACGTCCCTGGTCGCGGTGAATCCGCTGGATTCGGTCACGTCCTCGAACTCGAACCCGCCCTTGTTCCGCAGCAGCCATGTGAATCTGGGGCCGCTCCCTTCAAAGGCGTCGCGTGCCTGGGACACGTTTCTGGTCACAAGGTCCGGCAGGCCGTCGCCGTCGAAATCGACTGACCCCGCGCGTATGCCACGGACTTTCTGGGACAGAAGGCCGGATTGGTCGGTGACGTCCGAAAAAACCTTCACGAGCGCGTTCGAGGGATCCCACTTGACAGGGTTCCTGCAGATTTCGGGAGGGGCGTCCCCGAAACCGGGATCATCGACCGCATCGACGGGCTCCCCGACATCCGCGACATCGGGGACAACGATCGAGTCAGCGGCAGAATCCCGTCCATAATCGCTGCCATGATCGGCCGTGACTTCGTCGGCCGTGTCGGCGCCCGAAATGTCAATCAAGCCGTGATCCACCGCATCTTCCGAACCTGCCCCGTCGCCGCAGCCGACGCATGGCAGCATTGCGGTCACAACGAAAAACGATAAGAGATGTCGTGCCTGCATCAAGGTCTTCTCCTGGATGATTTCCGGCCTGATCCGGGGCGCGGGCAGATTATCCACCCGGATCGAAGGCCTGTGAAGCTCCAACAATGGGCGGATCGACCAACTTCTTCAACTGCCGTGGACGGTAAACGACCTCGGGCGCATCCCGGACGAGCGTCAAGTCAGTCGCGGTGAAAGCCCAGATCGGCCGGATTGATTCCGCCCGGGACATGCTCAAGCCTTCCACCAGCCGCTTCGAATGACCCCCTGAGTTCGGCAGTGGCCTTCACAAGTTTCGCAAGATCGGGATCCTTCCCGGCGGCCTCCCGGTTCACCCTGCCCCGGGACCAGTATTCAAGAACGAGGGCGCTGTCGCCCATCACCAGCCTGCGGCCGGTTTTCATCGCAACCTTGATGGCAAGATAGCAGCCCATAAGCTCGCCATAATTGTTTGTCCGGCCTTCCGAAAGCAGCACGGTACCGAAGGTCGTGACACGGTTAGAAGGCGCAACCATGAAGGCAAGCGGGGTTCCGTCGCGATCGGTAACGTTCACCTCGGTTCCCTGGCCACGGCCGGTACCCGAATCAAAAAAGACCGCATCTTCCGGAAGATCCGCCTGAGCAAGCGTCTTGGCCGCCTTTCTGTCTTCATAGACCGCTCCGGCATCAAGCCACTCCAGGGCCGCACCGCGCGAATCGAAGCCCCTGTACCTTGCACTGCTTCCACTCGTCGCGGCAAGGCAGTCATCCCACGACTCCACGATGCCGCGGGTACGGGATTCGGGAAGGAAATATGCGTAGTACTTCGGCTTCTTCTTACCCAAGAAGGCCCCCGGAACGACGCGCGCGGAACTTGAAGACACGACGGCACGCCGCCAGCATGACGATTGCGGCAAGGATCAGCAGGTGCGAGGTGCCGCTGCCGCCGGAACCGGCCGAACAGCCGCCGTCGAGAGTCGTGATCCCGCCCTGATCATCGTCGCCGGCGGTCGTGTCCTGCTCGATCACGTCTTCGCCGCCGATCGCGCACCCTTCATCGGTCGCGCCGTCGCAGTTGTTGTCGATGCCGTCGCAGACTTCCTGCGCCTTGGGACTGATCCTGTAGTCCCTGTCGTTGCAGTCGCGGTCGGAACAGTATCCGTCCTTGTCCAGATCGATGCACCCGGAGCATCCGTCATCGGTCGCGCCGTTGCAGTCGTTGTCCAGTTTGTCTCCGCATACCTCGACCGCCCCCGGACGCACGGAATCGTTTTCGTCGTCGCAATCGGCGTCGTCGCACGATCCGTCGGAATCGGCGTCCGGACACGATGTCGAACACCCTTCGTCGGTCGTGCCGTCGCAGTTGTTGTCAAGACCGTCGCACCACTCCCGCGCCCCGGGGAAAACCGAGGAGTCGGTATCGTTGCAGTCGTCATCCACGCAGACGGTGTCTTCATCAAGATCAACGCATCCGCACCAGCCCCATTCGGGAAGACTTGGAAGCGGAAGGCCCTTGCAGACTTCCCCTTCTTCCGCGCACCCCTCGGCCTTTGAACAGACCTTGCGGCAGAGGCGGCCACCCTCGCCCGACATGCAGGCGAGTCCATCGTCACACGGATCCGGCTTGCCGCTTTCGATCTTGCACTTCTCCCCAAGTCCGAGCCCCTGACTTTCGACGCAGGTTGTCGAATGCTCCATGAACTGGCGGCATTTCGTTCCGTCGGGACAGTCGCCGCCCCTGGGATCGCATTCGTCCGGATCCAGGCAGCCGTTGGTCTGCGAGGGGCAATTCTTCGAAATGCATGAACCCAGGGCGGATCCATAAACGTCCGCGCAATTCGAGGCGATGCAGGATGCAAGCGGGGCCCATAGCTCCGACACGCCTTCCATCGCCAGCCATTCGCACGATTTTGAGCAGACCGGGGTCAGGCAATCGCCCCAGCAGTCGTACACGCCGGGGCAGTCAAGCTTTTCGCGGTCGGCGAGGTAACAAGCGTTATATTTGCCATTGCACGTGTCGGCGACGCAGTTGTCCCACGGTATGGACTTCGGATAGCAGTAGGTGACATAACACCCCATCAGGTTGTCCAGGCCTTCGCGGGCCGCTTCCGGACCCGAGACAAAGCAGCCGATGCCGCAAGACTCGACGTCGCCGGAACCGTAACAGTCGAAAATGCAGTCAACGGCCTCGCCGCAGGATCTGGTTTCACAGGCGGACTCGTCACAGGTACCGTCGCTCTTGCAGGCGGCCGCGCAAAGGCACGCGGACGGTTTGTTCCTGCAGTCCGGCGGATACGTATTCATGACCGTCTCGATCCACGTGGAATGGGCATCGACGCGCACATGGTAACCGACTCCGATGCAGGGATCTGAACCGTAACCGGAAACGGCGGAATTGACGCCAACCACCTTCTGCACGCCACCCATCGGATAAAGGGCCGGACCGCCGGAATCACCGAAGCAGACCGCAGTGTTGTAGGCATCCGAAATGAAATGTCTGGCGTTGATGTCGGCAATCGGGATGTTGACCGAACGCTTCAAGCCGCCGCCGGTTTCGGCAGCCCCGTTGTCAACGCCAAACCCGACGAAGAAAAACGACTTGCCTTCAAGGGACGTCGAAAGCGAGGCCGTGTTGTGCGGAATCGGATCGGCCTCGGTGACGTCACGGGACAGGTGCACCAGCGCGATGTCGTAGTCGGTGTTCTGGCCGTTGTAGGAAGCATGGGTGACAAAGTAATCGGCCTGGACAAGCACGCCGGCCGGCCTTGCCCCGGAGGATGTCGGACGAGCATCGCTTGTAATCATGAAGGACACGATGCCGGGCTGAACCGGGAACTCGTCGGACGGCGACACGCAGTGGGCGGCGGTCAGCACCCAGCGACGATCGATGAGGGTCCCCGAACAGAACGAACCGGTGAAACCGTAAAACGGATAGGACATGACAAGCGCGCCGACAGCCGGCCACCCGGTCTCGGCCTTGCCGTTGATGATCGGACTTGACAGCCCCGACGGATCCCCGCCCTCCCCAACCATCTCGCAACCCGCGACAGACAAGGCGACGAACGCCAGAAACAGTCGATGGACCGCGGAAGACCTCATGACGCCGATAGTTCTTGACATTAGGGGCACCTCTGCAATTCGAATGGAATCCGGGCCACGAAACGGGGTCGCGGACAAACCGGTCTATGGTGCGTCAGTCACTGTCTTTCGTCAACAGATTCGATGACATTGCAAATCCCGTGAAAGAACATCGTCCCGGGGCCGATATACGGCCATGCGCAGCGCCTCATCAAGCAGGATCGCAAGCCTGGGCGGGTCTGTGGCAACTGCCATGGCACTGGCCCTGGGAACCCTGGCGCCCCTGTCCGCCACCTGCCAGTCCACCTTCGACGAAGCGGCGGATCCGGTTGACGCGCCGGCCGCGGATTCCAGCGACGAAAGGATCGCGGAGCTTGAATCGAACGGAATCGATATAAACGCGGCTGATATCGGTGAACTGGCCGAAGTGCCGGGAATCTCGCGATCGGACGCCGCAATCCTGCTCGAACGACGGGGTAAGGCCGGCTCCTTTGCCTCGATAGAAGAAGCGGCGTCCACGGAAGGGCTCTCTCCGACGGCGGTGGAGGCGCTTCACGATTTCGGTCGGTGCCGGATCGATTCCAAAACCGAATACTGGATAAGGATTTCATCCGCTGGCGCCTGGCATTCAAACACCCTGAAGCGAGGCGCGAATATCATGAAGATGCCCGATTTCACGGGCGGAATTGCCGCCGGCGCAAACGGTCGGTGGATCGTCTGGGCCGGCGTGCGCACAACCCCGGGGGCATCGTCGATTCACGCGCAAAAGGGACAACTGGTGGCGACCGGGCCGGGAGTCGCCGCGTCCGCGCCGGCGTTCGGGCTTCATTACGACGGCGGCTGGTATTCCGTAACGGCCGGCACTTTCAAGGTCGGATTCGGGAACGGCCTTACGATGGACATCACCGGGCTGAAGCGCCCCAGCGGCCACAAGCCCTGCCTGTCCGCAGTGATGTCGGCGGCGTCCGGTTCGATCTACCCCATGCGCCACTTCACCGGTGCTGCCGCGTCCTTCCGGAAGGCGGTCGGCCGGGATGGCTGGATCGTCGCCGGAACGGTCTTCGCGTCGTACCGTTTGACGGATCCGACTTTGTCCGACGTTACCTGGAACCGTTGCCCCGACTTAACGTCAGAATGCGCCGATGGCGACAAGGCTCCGATGGCGGTCTGGAGCGACCCCGCGGCGGCAGGCGAATCCACGTCGGGGGTTTCGCTCACCCGATCGCTCCGCGAGGCAACCGCCGGCGGGGCGATTGGGTTCGGACAGGAGCGCTGGAAACTGGAGGCCATCGGCTGGGGAACCGGGCTGCGCTTTCGTCCGTCCGCGCCCGGAATGTGGCAGTCGGTGTCATCGCCATGGCCGGAGGATCGTCGACGGTTCGGCGCGGTCGGAGTCGCGGGACATGCGCGGCTGCCGCTGAATGGCGACCTTGCGGCCGAATTCGCCGTTTCCGACAACGGAGCCACGGCAGGCATGCTTGAAACAGCCTTCAGCCCGGTATCAGGCCTGGATCTCGAGCCCTCCATAAGATACTACGGTCGCAACTGGGACAACCCATGGACCGGCTCCACGGCCGACTCCAGGGAATTCAGGGGAAACCGCGCGCGTGATGAAGTTGCCGGAAGACTCGACGTGACCTGGCGAAGTTCCGCCAGGACAATCAACAGATTCAGAATCGACGTCGGACGGAACGGCCCTTCTGATCTGGCCGAATCACGACCGCAGGTGGCCCTGGAGGCCGCCACCGCTCTTCAGGTATTCGCATCGCGTCATGAAAGGCTGGGCATCGAGATTTCCTTCCGCGACCGGGATCTGGCCGTTTCGGGGCGCGGCCTTTCCTGGGATCAATACTATTCGGCGACTACAGGCAACCTTTCGGGCGGCTGCAGGGTTGACTGGTCGGTCTGGTTTCAGACGAAGCGGATCCGGCGAACGGCGCTGGCGATAAGGGTTGGCCAGGCCTTCCGGGATGCAGCAACCTTGCGCGACCGCTTCGACATGGATCTTTCGGCGACCCTGAAGATCGACGCGAACCTGTCGCCTGGGCCACTCCTTTCCGCCTTCGCAAGATTCAGCGACGAGTCGATGGCTGCCGATACCTCGGTGACTACTGGACAGTCCTGCCTGGATCGGGAGATCGAAAACCGGGTGCCGGGGATATGCCGGGGCGACTCCAGGGTCGAAACCGGCCTGACGATTGCACAGGACGCAAGGTTCAGCACTGGGCTGTTACGGATAAGGGCCATCGGCCGATATACCCGTCACGTCGATCAGAGACCGTCGTGGGGATCGGCATCCGGATTTCCCGGAAGGAACGAGATTGCCGCGGCCATCTCGTTCGATCTGCTTTTCACGGGCAGGACCGGCCAGGCCCGCCCTGACAAGGGGGTTCGATGATGAAACGCCGAATCGATCGATTTGTCTGCATCGCAATTGCCGTCGCCGGGACGGTTCTTCATCCGGGGTGCGGCCAGACCGCGACGCCGGTTCGCGACGTGGTCACCGGATGCACATGCACCGGTGGTGAACTGGTGATAACGGAACTGCTGATCAACCCGATCGGCGAGGATGCCGGCCTTGAATTCATCGAAGTCGCCAACGTCTCCGCGGGTCCGGTCGAACTGGACGGGCTGCTCGTGGTGTCCGGCAGTGAATCAAGGCCGCGGATATCCGGGGTCACCGGGTGGACGAAACCATCCATCCCTGCCGGCGGGCGAGTCTTCTTCAGCGAGGCGCCGCCTGGCGGCAACCCCGCGGCGGCTACCCTTGACTCGCTGACTCTGCCGAATGAAAGCGGAACGGTCACCATCCTGTGCAACGACACCGAGGTCGCATCCTTTTCTTGGGGTACCGGAGTGCCTCCCCCGCCCGAAGGCTTCTCCCTGCAGATGGAACCTGTGCCGCAGGCCGGAACGCCCGCCGCGTGGTGTGCATCGACCGCAGCCCCGGACACCGAGGGGAACTCCGGGACACCCGGGGAAACAAACCTGGGCTGCCCCGTCCCGGCCGGGGCCGAGTGCAGGAATCCGGCGACCGGAACCTACCGCCGGCCCGTCAGGCCGACGCTTGACGACCTGGCGGTCACCGAGGTCTTCTTCAACCCGAAGGGAAGCGACACGCTGAAGGACGAATGGCTGGAGATCATCGCCCTTGCGGACTTCGACCTGAACGGCATCTCCATCGTTCATTTCAACGGCCCTGGTCGTGACCATGCGTCGCGGGCATTCTCGATCGTCTCGGAAACATGCCTCGCGGTCAGGTTGGGCGAGGTAATCATCCTGGGCGGTCCCGATGGGGCCAGCCTCGAGGGAACCGATACCTTCTACAACGCCACGGGCGGCTCGGCGATGCTCGAATTCTCGGATACGTCGGGCAACATGATTGCAACCGCCATCCATCCCAAAGTTCCTGAGGCAAAATCCGTCCATCTCGCGGCCACCGAGGATGTCGCGACCATCGCATCCCGTGACGACGACGCCGCGGCCTGGGTCGTGACCGGCTGCGATGGTGGAACACCGGGACGCCTGGCGGCATCCTGCACGACCAGGAAGAAAAAGCGATGATAAGCGAAGCCTGTCGCATCCATGTCGCTCGTGCCGCATGCATTGTCGCGACATTGTTCGCCGGTTGCGCGTCCGGGACGCACGACTGCGGGATCTGGGGCGGCCGTGTGACTGCCGTGCTGGATGGGGACACCGTCGTCATCGACGACTCGTGGACCGTCAGGCTGCTTGGAATCGACGCGCCTGAGACCGGCTGCTGCTGGAGCTCCCGCTCCCGCGCGGCGGCCGATGCGCTTCTGATGGACAAATACGTCGAACTGGAATTCACATCGAGATGCACCGACGACTATGGACGACTGCTTGCGCATCTGATCGTTGAAGGACGCTGCGCCTCGGAATACCTGGCTTCACGTGGTCACGCCTGCGCCTGGATCCTCCAGGAGGACGATGGCCGGGCCGAAGAAATCCGCATTGCCGCCCGACGGGCGGCATCAATCGGACTTGGATTCTGGGGGGCCTGCGCCGAAGTGAGCTGCCGCAGCCGATGAAAAATTAATCGGTGACGGTGACCTTCTGCATCACGACGTTTTCGTTCGGACAATCCCTTTCATCACGGGGCATCGCTACGATGGCATCGACGACATCCATTCCGCGCGTGACCTTGCCGAACCAGTTGTACTGCTTAGGAAGACGGCCGGTAAGGTCGTTGACGCAGATGAAAAACTGGCTGCCGTTCGTGTCCGGACCAGCGTTGGCCATGGCCACGGCGCCGCGCACATAGTCACCCTTCACCGGTTCGTCCTCGAACCGGTAGTCCGGCCCGCCAGAACCCCAGCGCGACTTCATGGCCGGATCCTTCGTCAACGGATCCCCGCCCTGAATGACGAAACCGGGAACAACCCTGTGAAACAGGACGCCGTCATAGAACCCCTGGCGGGCGAGCTTAACGAAATTCTCGACCGTCTTCGGAGCCTTGTCCGGGTAGAGTTCCATTTCGATCAAGCCACCGCCGGTGGAAACGCTGGTCTGGATCGAGACCTTGACCGGCGCGACCGGAACCGGGGCCGGGGCAGCCTTGGCGGCCTTCCCGGCAACCGCAGCACCGCCGGAGCCCTGGCCACGATCATCGGCCTGGCAACCGGAAACCGCCACAAACATCACAACCGCGAACATCTGCATCGAAATCATCAACTTCATTGAACAACCTCCGCAGGCAGAATAAAGGCCTGTTGACCTGACCGGCATATTTTACCCGGTATCGGACGTTCATCAAGCATTCACTTGGAACATGCCGTCAAACAAGGTGCAATCCATCTTTCGCCGGTGCCGGATCCGGCGTATCATCCACCCGCCGGACGACCGGGGGTCACGGCCGGCCCGGTTCGGGCCGATGTATTTTTCTGGATTGCGGGGTTTCCACGATGTCTGAAGAGGAAGTCTTTGCCGCCGAGGATTTCGAGGCGATGCTGAACGAATCGTTCCCTTCGGGGGACGGTTTCAACT
The DNA here is from genome assembly GCA_029555025.1 of Deltaproteobacteria bacterium. Lineage (GTDB taxonomy): Bacteria > Myxococcota_A > UBA9042 > DTJE01 > DTJE01 > JAGOFO01. The sequence goes on along the minus strand of JAKPTZ010000038.1, from coordinate 25,096 downwards.
ATTTCCAGGTTGGCGACAAGGTCAGGGGAACGGTCGTCTCGGTTGGCGACGGAACGCTGCTGGTCGATATCGGGCAGCGCAGCGAAGCCTCGATTGCCATGGAGGACTTCACGCCGGAAGAACTGGCCGCGATGAAGGTGGGCGATGTAATCGAGGCAAATGTAGTGAAGTTTGCCGGCGGGGCCACCGTCCTTTCAAGAAGCATCGGCGGGCGAGGCGCCGACATGTCGGCAATCAGGATGGCAAAAGAGGCCGACCTTCCAATCGAGGCAAAGGTCACGGGACACAACAAGGGCGGGTTCACCGTGGAGATCGGGCCGGTTAGAGGCTTCGTGCCGATCAGCCAGATGGAAATCGGGCCAGCCCTCGCTCCGGAGCAGTACATCGGGCGAGTGTTCCGTTTCAAGGTCATCGAAGCCAGGGAGCATGAGGCCGTTCTGTCGCGGGCCAGCCTTCTTCGACAGGAGATGGCCGAGGAACGCGGACGTATCCTTTCGAGCCTTGCCGTGGGCCAGACCGTGGCGGCGACGGTCGTGAAGGTCGAGAAGTTCGGGGTGTTCGTCGATATCGGGGGCGGAGTGCACGCCCTGGTGCCGGTTTCGGAACTTGGCTGGCACGGTCGGGACGAAATCCTGGGCGGAATGGAACCTGGGCGGGAACTGAACGTCGAGATTTCAAGGATCGAGCAGAAGGATGGAAAGCCGAGGATTTCCGCAAGCCTGCGCAGCAGGCAGGACGACCCCTGGAACTCGATTGATGAAGTCGCCAGGGAAGGAATGACGGTCGCGGGCAAGGTGACCAGGCTGATGAACTTCGGCGCTTTCGTCGAAATCGCCCCCGGAATCGAAGGCCTGGTCCACGTGAGCGAGATTGCGGCCGGAAGACGCGTCAGACACCCTGGTGACGTGCTTTCCATCGGGCAGCGGGTCGAGGCATCGGTAAGGAAGATCGACCACGCGGCCAGGCGAATCGCCCTGTCAATCAAGGCGCTGGCCCCGGTTCCGGAAATGACCGTTCCCGAGGTCGATCCGGACGCGGCCGAAAACGCCGCCATCATTGCCCGCTATTCACCATCCGCTCCGAAGCAGGAAGACGCGCCGAAAGGCGAGACGGCCTTTTCCCTGGCCCTTAAGAAGGCTCGCCTGAAGTAAAGCGGATAAAAATAATCCAGATTACCACTTGCGCCGGCTGCCTTCAGTGAAAACCTTACATTCCAGGCCGGACGGGCGATCATTCTTGACAACGCCCGCCATGCCGGGTCATACCAGAACAGTTTGGAAACGGCACAAAGCCGAAGGAGAGAATCAGATGGAAGAAAAGGTTTATGGATTCCCGAAGTTGAATGAACCGGCCCCGGACTTCCTGGCGCCCACCACCCACGGCCCGAAGAGGCTTGCCGATTACAAGGGCAGATGGCTTGTGCTGTTTTCCCATCCGGCGGACTTCACGCCGGTGTGCACCACGGAATTCATCGCCTTCGCGAAGGCGCATGAGCAGTTCCTGTCGATGAACACGGATCTTCTCGGCCTGTCGATCGACAGCGTGCATTCGCACATTGCCTGGGTTCGGGCCATCAAGGACAAGTTCGGCGTCGATATCAAATTCCCGATCATTGCCGACCTTTCGATGGAAGTGGCCGCGAAGTACGGAATGATCCAGCCTGGCGCATCCAACACCTCTGCCGTCAGGGCCGTCTTCATCATCGACGACAAGGGAATCCTTCGGGCGATGGTGTATTACCCGATGTCGAACGGTCGCCAGATCGATGAATTCATCCGCCTGGTTCAGGCGCTGCAGACTTCCGACAAAAACGGCGTCGCGACTCCCGAAAACTGGCGTCCCGGCGAAAAGGTCATCGTTCCGCCACCCGGAACCACTGAAGCCGCCGAAAAGCGTCTGAACGAAGGATACGAATGCATCGACTGGTACTTCTGCCGAAAGAGCCTCTAGCGCCATCCAAATCCTTTTCCAGACGGGCTCTGGCGCGGCTGTGAATCCCTCGTGAAATTCTGATATCATCCGGACTCCCGTGGCGGCCCTTCCCTGGACTGGCATGGACGACCCTCGACAATCCAATCCTGGAGGCATGACATGCGCCTTTTCCTGATTTCGGCCGCCATGGCGACCATCATCGCCGCGGGATGCGGCGGGGCCGACGACTCGAACGACCTTTCCGGCATGGATTCAGGCCAGCAGGATTCATTTCCTGACGAAGGCGGCGGCGAGATTCCCGTAACGGACATCGGCGGAAACGATCTGGTTGACCCGGATCAAGGCGGTGTCGATGACGTTTCAACCGATGCGGCCGACGCTGGCGCGCAGCCGGACCTGACGCCGTTTCCTGACGGCGCGACCGCACGCCGGATCGAATCCCCGGATGACCTTGTCACCGGGCCAATGTCTTCCGGGACAATCGGCGACATCCTCCTGTCGAACAAACACGTCAGGTTCGTCATCCGGGATCAGCAGATCGGCCTGTACAGTCCTTCGGCCGGTTCAATAGTCGATGCAGACGTCACGAGGGATCCCGGCGACGGTGGACACGAGAAGTTCCTGGAACTCTTCCCGATGATCGGCTTCGGAAGGGTGTTGATGGCCGACAAGGTCGAAATAATCGATGACGGCACGTTCTCCGGCACCGCCAGGGTACGGATTTCGGGCCGCGATCACGGAATGCCCATCATCGACATGCTGGTTCCGACATTCCCGTTCAACCTCCAGGCAGTTATGGATTATGTACTGGAGCCCGACGCCGGCGAACTTCGGATTGAACTCGCGGTAACGAACGGGGCCAAATACGAGCAGGACGTCGAAATCGGCACGGTCGTACAATTCGGCCGCAGGCTGGAGTACTTCTATCACCAGTGCGGCCGCGACAAGTCATGTCTGATCGGGCGGGACGACGTGGAATGGATGGCGGCAGGTTCCGACGATGTGTCGTACGCTTTCACGACAGCCCCGGGCACGGGGATGTCCGTGGTTCTGGCGGAAGAACAGCTCCTGCTGACAAGGACGGCAAAAACATCACTGGCCCCGGACGCCACGACATCCAGCGTGCAGTACCTGATTGTCGGATCCGGAACCATCGACGAAGTTTCAACGCGTGCATCCGATATCAGGCAGACCGCAACGTTAAGAACCGTCACGGGCAAGATACTGCTTACCGACAGCATTTCGGACGTTCGCGACGCGAGGGTCTTCGCGCGAAAGCAGGGAGCGTCAGGCAAACTGGGCTGGATGGCCGCAGGCCAGCCCGACGAGGAAGGAAACGTCACCATTCACCTGCCGGACGGGGTGTGGGATCTCACGACGACGCTTCCCGGTTCCGGGGACGTGACGTCGGCCGTTGCCGTGGCCGAAAAGGACGACAACACGTTTGAAATCCACGCGGTGGCGGCAGGGCGCCTGCATGTCACGATTAACGACGGCGATGGCGGTCTTCTGCCTGCCGCCGTATTCATCAAGAACGGCCTCGACATGCCTCCGGCGGCCGGCGGGGAATTCCACGCCGTCAGGGGCGGGGACGACAACTTCATGCTGCTGCCCGGCGAATACACGGTAATGGCGATGAAGGGCCTTGAATACGGTCTGGTGTCGGCCAATGCAACGGTACTGGCGGGTGAAACCACGCATGTGATGCTGTCGCTTCATCGCGAAGTCGAGACTCCCGGCCAGGTGACCGTCGTATCACACGCCCATGCCGAAAACTCGATCGATTCGTACGTGCCCATGAATGATCGGGTTCATAACGCGCTGGCGGCCGGAATTGACTTCCCGATGATCACCGAGCACGACTTCTTCAGCAATCTGCAGCCGTTCATCGAATCCGAAGGCTATCAGGACAGGTTGAAGTCCACGGTCGGAATCGAGATTTCGCCTCTCGGTTTCCACACGGTCGGACTTAACTGCAGCGCGCCGCCGTCGTACCCGACGTACTTCGCCATCAGATTCGGCGACTACGATTCTGACGGATACCTGTCAAACCAGTACACTCCGGGCCAGATCGTTGAAAAGACGCGTGGATTCGGCTGCCAGTACGTTGGCGCGGCCCATCCCTGGGAAGGCAGCGCAATGTTCAATTACATCGGCATGGGTCCTGAAGACGACCCGGCCGACTTCGCCCATCTGCTTGACCTTCACGACCTTGACGGAATGGAGCTGATCAATTCGGACGACAACTGGAGCGATCTTGATACGCTTCACCTTCCAGCGTGGTTCAGAATGCTTGGCCTCGGATACCGCATCACCGCGGTGGGCGGCAGCGACGAACATGGTTACAGCATAAGGTACGGCCACCCGCTGAACCTGGTCCAGGCTTCGTCGGACAATGCGGCCGACCTGGAACCGACGGACGTTTTCGAGGCAATCCGGGAAGGACGGACAATCCTGTACGGCGGCCCGTACATCGATCTGGACATGGGAGGCTTCGGCGTAGGCGACGTGGTAGATATGTCCGTGGCCGAACCACCGGTTCTTCGAATCCGGCTTGATGCCCCATCCTGGATGACCATCGACTTTGTCCGCATTTATGTTGGCGGCGTCCTTGTGAATGAATTCGTCCTGACTCCGGAAATGGCCGCCGGCGACTGGCTCCTGGACACCACGTTCGAACCGGAAATCACCGGCGACAGCTACATCGTCGTCGCTGCCGGCTCTTCAAGGGAAGAAGCCAGGATGCCCGGTTACGGCAGATTTCCGGTCACCGTCGCCAACCCGATCTGGCTTGACTCGGACGGAAACGGATGGGAAGCTCCGATTTCGGAATGAAAAACACCGTATCTTGACGAAGGGGATAAAGATGCCTGACATCCATGACGATTTCATCAACGGGCTTTTTGAAAGGGCCAGAACCAATCCCGGCAGGGTCGCTGTGCCGGCGGCCGACAACGCCGAAGCGCTCGAGGGCATCGCAATGGCGATGAAGGACGGCGTGCTTGAAGGAGGAATCCTGATTGGCGAGGAAGATTCCATCAGGAAGGTCGCCGAAGAGGTCTCGCTTGAACTGGATCGCTTCGAGATCGTCGCCGAGCCCGACTGGGATCTGGCCGCGGATCTGGCGGTGCGGTCAATAGTCGAAGGACGGGCGGGATTCCTCCTGAAGGGAAAGCTGGGAACTTCCAATTACCTGAAGGCCGTCCTGAACAGGAAGTACGGACTGGTTCCGGAGGGAAGGACCCTTTCCCACGTGGCCATGGCGATGATTCCGACATACCACAAGCCTTTGTTCTTCGGGGACGCCGCAATCACGATCGACCCGGACGTGCAGACGAAGGCCAGCATCATCAGGAATATCGTTGACGTGAATCACAGGATCGGGATCGCAAACCCTCTGGTTGCCCTGATTGCGGCAGTCGAAAAGGTCAATCCAAAGATGAAGAGCACGACCGACGCCGCTGCCCTTGTGGATATGGCGGCCGCCGGCGCGTTCCCGGGATGCGTGGTCGAGGGACCGTACGACCTGTACATCGCGATTTCCAGCGAGGCGGCGGAAATCAAGGGAGTGTCCGGCAAGGTCTGCGGCAATGCGGACGTTCTCGTCTTCCCCGAAATCAACAGCGGAAACGTCTTCTACAAATCCCTGAAGTTCGTTCCCGATTCCTGGACCGCCGCGGTGGTCGGAGGCGCGTCAATCCCGATACTTCTTCCCAGCAGGGCCGACTCGGCCATGACCAAGCGTATGAGCATCGTCCTGGCGGCGGCGATGACAGCCGCCTGACCGCGCAAGCAGTTCATCCGACAATGATCGCCCTGAAATCGTTGACGTTCGTGCCGGTGGGACCGGTTCTGACAAGCAGGCCGGCCTGGTCGAAGAACGAACCGGAATCGCTTTGCGCCAGGAATTCGGCGGCCTTGTCCGCAAGGCCTGGCTCCATGACCAGGTCAGGCCCGAACCAGGCTCCGGCATGCCCGCCCCTCCCGTCGATGCCGTCGGTGTCGGCCGCGATGGCCCAGATGTCGCGTACACCCTGAAGCTCGGCCGCAAGGGCCAGCAGGAACTCGGTGTTGGAACCTCCGCGGCCCGGACCGCGAATCACCGTCGTGGTCTCGCCGCCCGAAAGAATGACACACCTGCGACCGGTGGAACGAAGCTCGAGCACCAGCCGGGCGTGTTCAGCCGCCGCGGCGCGGGAATCCCCGACAATGCCCGCACCGAGGTTGACGACATCGGGCAACGGCGCGACCGCCGCCGCGGCGGCAAGAGCCGTGGATCCGCTGGCAGCCAGAACGAATCGGCAATCGCCAATGCGGGAATCCCCGGGGAATGGTGTTTCGGCATCCGGCCCGGAAAGCGCTTCAATCAACGCCGGGTGTGGCCGAATCCCGGATCTGGCCAGCGCATGCGCGGCCTGGGCAAGGCTGGTCGGATCGGGAACCGACGGTCCCGACGCGATGTCGGCCGGCGCATCCCCGACGACATCGCTTATGGCAAAGGTCATTACCCTGGCCGGAAATGCGGCCGCGGCAAGACGACCTCCCTTTATCCGGCTCAGATGCCGCCTTACGCAGTTGATATCCTGAATCGGGGAGCCGGCCGCCAGCATGTCGCGTATCAGGCCGGCCTTGACCGCGCCGGTGACGCCGGATGGCGGAAGCGACATCAGCGCGGATCCGCCGCCAGACAGCAGGCAGATCAGCGTGGCTCCCGGAACCGCCGCGGCGGCCCGTGCTATCCCGAGCATGCGTTCCGCCGCTTCCCGGGACGACTCGTCGGGAAGAGGATGTGATGCGAACATGACATCGATGCCGGCGATATCTCCAGGTACAGGCGCATCTCGTAACGTCACGACGGCGCCCTGCCTGATATCAAGCATCGGGGCGGCGGCGGCGGCCATGCCGGCGGACGCCTTTCCGGCACCGGTCAGCCAGACCGGACCGGACACGCCTTCAAGCAACGGCGGAAGTACCCGTGCCGGCATGGCGGATTCCACCGCCGCCCTGAACATTGCCCGAAGATGAAATTCCATTTCGCCACCTTGCCGGTTCGGAACCGCGTGAAAACACCGGTTACCATTATCTGACGGCAAGACCGACGTTGGAACATCGTTTCGTCGGCAGTGAACACATTTGACTTCCTGAACAAACGTTCAGTATAATTGACGGAAGGACCATTACGGCATCAGAAAGTGCCAGGAAACAGCGCCATTGCCAGACTGCTTGAACGGATGCCGGCCGGCCTTGTAAGGCGGGCCTCCGAACAGGTGCGAAGCAATCCGGTCACGCCGACCGGAATCTCCGCACTGGACGCGGCCCTTGGCGGCGGATGGGCCTGCGGCAGACTGAACATGCTGGTTCCCGGCCCTTCGGCATCGACCGGACGCACCACCGTCGCCATGGCCGCGGTTTGTGCCGTTACATCGTCCGGATTGCCGGCGGCCTGGATCGACGGTGACGGCTCGATGGATCCGCCGTCCCTCCTTGCCTGCGGCGCGAACACAAAACTGCTGCTATGGGTCAGGGGACCGATGTCGGCCGATGCCCTCCTCAAATCGACGCACGAAGTCATCATTTCCGGCATGTTCGGCCTGATTGTCGTACGTCCGCCCCTGGACGGATGGTATGGCGGCGGCGCGATGCACTGGCTGCGCCTGTCCCGCGAAGCCGAACTTTCCGGCGCCCCGGTAATCGTGCTTGCCAGGGGTTCCGCCACATCTGCCGGCAACTCTTCCGCCACCTTCTTCGCCGCGCTCGATGCGGACTGGTCGGGCCCGATCGGGGCGGGATGCCTTCTTATGGGTGGCACATTGCGGCTCGAAACGGATCATTCGGACGGCCACCAGGCTGAATGCACGTTCAGGTCAAATGCTCCATGGCTGGTGTTCCAATGAAAAACGCGGAAAGGATGTTCGCATGCATATTCGCCCCGGCGATGCCGCTGCAGGCCATGGTAAGGACGGAACCCGACCTTCGGGAACTGCCCCTGGCGGCAGCGGATGGGGACAGGGGCGGTTCAAGGATAACCCATATATCGGCATCGGCCGGACGACTCGGTGTAAAGGTTGGCATGACTGCATCCCAGGCGCGGTCAATCGCGGCCGATGTCGTCGTCCGCCAGCCGGCGGCGGGGGTTGTCGCGGCGGCCGTCAGGGCGCTGACGGACATTGCCTGTGCATTTTCAGCAACCGTCCAGGTCGAATCCGACGGCAGGATCCTTTTCGAGGCGGCCGGACACGAGGCAATCCACGGTTCTTTCCTGGAAATGGGACAACGGATCATCAACGCTGCCGGAAACGACGGATTCATTGTCCGTGTCGGATTCGGCTGCGGCATCAGGCTTGCCGGCATCGCGTCAAGATGCGGGGCGGCCACGACCGTCCTGGAAACTGGTGCGGTCGCCGGAGTCATCGCCGGGATGCCCGTGTCAATCCTTGAGCCATCCCCGGCCATGCTTGAAGCACTGACCCGCCTCCGGGTCATAACGGTTGGCGACCTTGCCGCGCTCCCGGCCCGCGGAATCGGTTCCAGACTTGGAAACGAGGGTACAAGACTTCACGCGCTGGCGTCCGGCATCGACGAATCGGTCATAACAAAGCCAGTGGTGCCCGACGACCGCTTCATCGAATGCGTGAAACTCGACTGGACCCTGGACAACCTCGAGCCGCTGATATTCCTGATCAAAGGTGCAGCCGATCGAATCTCGGCAAGAATGCAGATGCGCGGACTCGTGCCGGGCAAGGCCGGCCTTACGCTGGACCTGGAAAACTCAGGAATCCATTTCCTGGAAACGGCGGCCGGCGGCATTTCATCGAGTTCTTCAACCATCTCATCCGTACTTCACCGGGTCCTTTCCAGGAACCCGCCTTCATCCCCGATTTGCGGTTTCACCCTGTCAATCACCGCATCACGCCCCCGGGCCGTCCAGTGCCAGCTTTTCGGACCGCCCGTAATCGAACCCTCGCGCGTAAGGGATCTTACCGGACGCCTTGCCGCCATCGTCGGGGAAGGAAACGTCGGCAGCCCCGATCCCGACGCACGGCCAGCACGCCCGGAATACGCACCAGTTCCATTCGACCCCTGCCCTTCCGATGCAAGGCACACGCGACCGGTTCGCCGTCCCGGTTCGCCAGCCATGGCATTCAGGCGCTTCAACCCGCCTTATAAGGCAACGGTTGCGACAGGGAACGACCTGCCGGCCGAGATCTCGTCGAACCTGGTTTCCGGGCGGATATGCCGGGTCGCGGGCCCCTGGTACCTTGACGCCTCCTGGTGGGGCGACGGCCCTGTGGCGGGCGCGCTCTACGACATTGAAATTCCGGGGCGCGGCGTTTTCAGGCTCTGGCACGACCTGCTGGATGACGGATGGCTCATCGACGGGGTCTGGGACTGAGGCAACAGATGGCACGATATGTCGAGCTCAGGGCGGCCTCCGCGTTTTCATTCCTGTCGGCCGCGTCGGTACCCGAAGATCTTGCCGACCAGGCCGCCAGGCTGGGCTGCGACTCAATGGCGCTCGCCGATCGCGACGGAGTGTCCGGGATCCCCCGCTTCATCAAGGCGTGCAGGGCCGGTGGCATCAGGCCGATCTGCGGTGCTCGAATCAGTTTCGACCCCGGAACGCCTTTTCTTACCCGCGGGGGCCGCCTTCCCCAACTGCTGCTTCTGTGCCGCGATGGCGAAGGCTGGGGAAACCTCTGCCAGATGATAACCATGGCCCATTCCGGGCGGGAAAAGGACATGCCGGTGGCCGGGTGGGATCTGCTTGAGGAGCTGCACCATGGACTGGTCTGCCTGGCCGGCTCGATGGACGGTCCCGTTACATCGATCGCCGCGACCGGTGAACGAACGTCGGCCGCATCCGCCACGGCACGGCTTGCGTCGATATTCGGACGCGACTCGCTGTTCCTGGATCTTCAGCGGCACGGCGATCCGGTACAGGAAAGCGCAAACCGCTTCCTTGCGGACATTGCCGGGGGGGTCGGTATCCGGACGATCGCAACGAACGACGTCAGGTACGCCGACGCCGCGGCCAGCCGCGTTTTTGACGTGCTGCAGGCCATACGCAACCACGTCACCCTCGATGCCGCGGCAACCATTCTGCCGGCAGGACACCGGCACCTTCAAAGGGATCATTCGACCATGGAATCCCTTTTTTACGACATGCCGGGAATCATTGACCGCACCGGGGAACTTGCCGAATCGCTTCGATTCGACCCGGCCGACATCGAATACAGGTTCCCCGAATACCCGGTCACGGCCCCGACAACCCCGGACTCGCTGCTGCGCCAGCTTGTCGAGGCAGGTCTCACGCGGCGCTACAGTTCGGTCACGCAGGGGGTCAGGGGCCAGGTCGAACATGAACTTCAGATAATCGGCAAGCTCGGCCTGGCCGGCTACTTCCTGCTTGTCCAGGACATTGTCGGCTTCTGCGGCCGTAACGGAATACTTGCCCAGGGCCGTGGTTCGGCGGCCAATTCGGTCGTCTGCTACGCTCTGGGGATCACCGCGATCGATCCGGTCGGGATGGGACTTCTGTTTGAACGGTTCCTGTCGGAGGAACGGGGCGAATGGCCGGACATCGACCTGGATCTCCCTTCCGGGGAACAAAGGGAAATGGTCATCCAGCACGTTTACGAAAAGTACGGGGTTTCGTGTGTCGGCATGACTTCCGCGGTTTCCACTTTCCGGGGACGCAGCACCATACGCGAGGCCGGCGCTGCCTTCGGACTTGATCCGGACTGTCTCGCGCGCCTTGCCCGTCTGGTGCGTCCTTTCGACTTTTCTAATGACCAGGAGTCCTTTCTGAACAAGGTTTCCCAGGCGGGACTGGATCCAGGCGACCGAACCGTCCAGTCTTTCATCGACGTCTGGCACCAGATGCAGGATCTTCCCCGACACATCGGACAACACAACGGTGGCCTTGTCATCTCGGGAAACAGGCTTGACAGGGTTGTGCCGATCGTCCCGGCCAGGATGGCCGGCAGGCGTGTAATCCAGTGGGACAAGGACGACATCGCCGACATGCGCATGATCAAGGTCGATCTGCTTGGTCTGGGCATGCTTGCCGCCATTTCCAAGACCATCGAGCTTGTTTCCCGCCACCAGGGAGTCGACGTGGATCTCGCTGGAATCCCCGTAAACGACAAGGATGTCTGGGACATGCTCTGCCGCGCAGACACGATCGGCGTATTCCAGATCGAGTCGCGCGCGCAGATGGCAACGCTCCCTCGAATGAGGCCGCGCTGCTTCTACGATCTTGTCATCGAAGTCGCCATCATCAGGCCAGGGCCGATTGTCGGAAAGATGGTCCATCCCTTTCTCGAGCGCCGATGCGGGGCGGCCCCGGTCAGATACGCCGCGCCCTGCCTGCAGCCGATACTTGAGCGCACGCTCGGAATTCCGCTCTTCCAGGAGCAATTGATGCGCATGGCCATGACGGCGGCCGGATTTTCCGGCGGCGAATCCGAAGAATTGCGCCGCGCCATGGGTTCCAGGCGTTCCCGGGCAAGGATGCTGCGGCTGGTGGAAAAGCTGCACGCGGGGATGGAACGCAACGGTATCGAAAAGCCTGCCCGCGACGAAATCGTCTCTTCAATCATTTCGTTCGCGCTGTACGGCTTCCCGGAAAGCCATGCCGCGTCGTTTGCCCTTATCGCATGGGCAAGCGCGTGGCTGAAATTTCACCATCACGCGGCATTCACGGCATCCCTCCTGAACTGCTGGCCGATGGGATTCTATTCGCCGGCGACGCTGGTAAGGGACGCCATGCACCACAACGTTCCGGTTCTGCCCATCGACGTCAACAAATCTGCTTCGGACTGCACCCTTGAACATGCCGCGGATGGAAAAATCGCAATAAGGCTCGGCCTGAAATTCATCAGGGGACTGGCCGCATCGACAATCGATCGCATCATCCGGAAGCGGCCGACGGGTGGTTATCGTGACATTACACATGTCGGCGAGGCCGCGCTGGCCGGGCGATCCGAACTGATGATTATCGCGGATGCCGGGGCGGCTCCGGCGAGCGGGCCGGGGCTGTTGACGGAAGGAAGGGGGACAAGGCGGGACGCATTGTGGCAGGCAATGGCATTTGACCCATCGGCAACAATTTTGCACCGAAACCAGTCGGACACCGACATGCCGGAATGTGTTGAACCGCTTCTTGAACATTCATTTGAAGACATGGCCAATGATTTCAGGGCAACCGGGTTGACCACCGGGCCGCACCCGATTGCCTTCATCCGCCCTCAACTCGAGGTTCGCGGGATTAAGCCCGCAAACGGGCTTTCGCTTCTGCCCGACGGCGCGCACGCAAGCGTGGCGGGCATGATAATCGTCAAGCAGCGACCGCCAACGGCAAAGGGCTTCTATTTCGCGACCGTAGAGGATGAAAGCGGTCATGCGGCGGTCGCCGTCAGTCCCGCCGTGTTCGCGCGAAACCGGACACTGCTTCTTACTTCGTCATTCCTGATTTTTTCCGGCGTCGTGCAGAATCGTTCCGGTGTCACAAGCCTGCTTGCCGATTCGTTCGAAAGGCTGCCAAAGCTTGTCAATCACCCGGGCCGCGACTTTCACTGACATGCCATGACGTATATAATCACCCTTCCTGCCGGCCGGGTTGCGGCAGGCGGAAGCGTAATGTGAAGACAGAGGTTCCATGATATGGATGAATCAAGGGTTCCGTTGACGCCGGAAGGCTTCGCCAGGCTTCAGGAAGACCTGAAGAGGTGGAAGGAAGAAATGCCGATAATCATCAAGGCTATCGGCGAGGCCCGCGATCTGGGTGATCTGTCCGAAAACGCCGAATACCACTCGGCACGCGAGCGGCAGGGACTGATTGATGCCAACATAAAGCACCTGGAAAGCCTTATCGCGCGGGCTGAAGTAATAGACCCGTCACGCTTCAGGGGCGACAAGCGCATCCGATTCGGGGCGACCGTCACGATATTCGACGAAGACAGGGACGAAGAAATCGTTTACAGAATCGTGGGCGATGCGGAAGCGGACATCGACCGGAACATGATTTCGGTGAACGCACCGCTCGGACGGGCCCTTATCGGCAAGGAGGACGGTGACGACGTGAAGTTCAAGACGCCCAGGGGCGAAAGGCGACTTTCGATCGTGGCTGTCGAGTACGTCTGACCGGGGATTGCCGATGAGAATCCTGCGCGAATACCGCACGACTTCCGAAGAGGAAACAGAGGCCGCGGCTGCGGAACTGCTCCGGATGGCGTCTCCAGGCGAAGTCATCGGCCTTGTCGGCGAACTGGGCGCCGGAAAGACCGTGTTCGTCCGTGGCGCCGTGAGGGCGCTCGGAGGCGACCCCACCCAGGTTCACAGCCCGACCTTCACGATCATGAACATCTATCGGGCACGCATTCCGGTGCACCACTTCGACCTTTACAGGATCACCGACGCCGGGGATCTTGAATCGACCGGATACTACGAGTTCACTTCATCGGGCGCCGTCAGCCTCGTGGAATGGGCGGACAAAATCCCGGACGTGGCTGCGCAGGTCGATTTCATGATAAGCATCAGGCTCGAACCGGATCGCCTGACCAGGGTGATCTCGGTACATGAACAGGACTGATATCATAAGGAAACGAACATGGGATTCAACAACCAGACGGTAAGCTACGTGACTTATCGGGTCACCGAAGATGTGAATGGCGAGGAACTGCGCCAGTCCATCCTGCGCGGACTGACCGTCGGCCGCATCAGTCCGATCGACGTCGATCTTGGACACGATCAGTCGTTTGGATTTGCCACTTTCGAAGATCCGCTGCAGACCGAATTCACGGAGCAGAACATCTTCTTCGATCCGCTGGCGGTTTTCTCGTTCCGGGTTGACAAGCTGGCCGTTCCTGCCGGAACGCTTCGCATATACACCAGGAAGCGCCTGCAGGATCGGCTCGCGGCGTCAAGCAGATCCAGGATGCCCCGCGAGGAGCGTGACGAACTTTCCGAACAGGTTCGGCTGGAACTCCTGCGGCGGGCCCTCCCGTCGATCAACGCGGTTGACGTAATCTGGGACATGGCCAGGGGAATCATAAGATTCTACTCCCTGTCCCAGTCGCTGAACGAGGCCTTCCTGGTGCGCTTCAACCAGTTCCTGGATCTGAAGCTTCAGGCCATGAACCCGGTCGGAATCCTCGAAAGCCGGCTGGATGAGCGGGAAATTGAACAGGTCTGGCACCTGCTGCCTACCAGCTTCCTTTTTGGCGGCACGATCGAGCCGGGAACCGCCACGTTTGATCCCGAACCTTGCGCGGACGATGAAGGGGAAATAGAAAATGCCTGAAATCACCATGGCCGACAAGATCGGCAGGACACAGTTCCTGGGACGTGAGTTCCTTACATGGCTGCTCTTCTGCGCCTATTCCGACCAGTCGGTCAAGGTTGGCGATCAGGTCATCGGCGTTGCCTTCGAAAGATCCGTGACGCTTGACGGAGAGAACCCGGCCAGGGAAATGAGCGCGATCAAGGTTGACGAACCGACTCAATCATCCGAGGTAATGCTTTCTCTCAAGCTCGGAAAGAAGGTCAGCAAGGCACGCCTGATGCTGACCGTCGACGGGCGCGAGTTCAAGACGGGCATCGAGTCCTCCACGCTCGCGATGAAGTCCCTGAAACTGCCCGACGTCAAGGGTGGCGACTTCGCCGACATCTTCGAGGAAAGAATGGATCTGACCGACCTGGTTGAACAGGCTGTCTGGGATCTCTTCACCCATTTCGTCAGGATTCGGATTGATCAGGAAGAATGGTCACGCGAAGCCGAACGAATTTCCCGCTGGATTGAAAGCGAAGACATATTCGGCTGACAGGCTTTTCAAAAAGGGCGGATGACCGATGCTCATCAGGCGCAACCAGATCAAGGCTGCCGAATTCAGGGAACTGCAATGGCTCGATCATGATCCGATGACGCTTGCCTCTCTCGAGGGGCAGGTCGTGCTGCTGTACTTCTGGGATTATTCCTACGTGGTATCGGTAAGAAACCTGGTGTATCTGAGCATGTGGCACGGCCGGTACGCCGACAAGGGATTGCAGATCGTCGCGATCCACGCACCCCAGTTCGATTTCGGAAAGGATGAGCGCAACCTCCGTCAGGCGGTGGAATACCATGGTCTGCCGTTTCCGGTCGCCAATGACGTCAACCTGAGGACTTGGGACGCCTATGCCAACCGCTTCTGGCCGGCAACATTCCTCATCGACCGCCAGGGATACCTGGCTGCGTGTCATTTCGGAGAAGGCGGCATCAACGAAATCGAGATGTCGATGCAGGAACTGCTGAAGGAAGGCCGCAGCCGCGTTGTCATGCCGAAGGACAGCCTTGTCGGTCAGCCGGATCGGGAACTGCAGCGAAGACCGGTCAGCCCGTCGCTGTATTTCGGTTACCGCCGGGGACGAATCGGCAACGGAAACGGTTTCACCCCGGGCGAAGTATGCGAATACGAAACGCCGGACAGGTTCAGGCGCGATATTCATTACATGAAGGGTGCTTTCAGGTGCCTGGCGGACAGCATGATTCTTTCGGGGCACCAGGGCGAGGTGACCGTCGATTATGACTCGAGCGATGTCTGCCTGGTTGCCGCGCCACCGTCGAACGGCCCGGGCCGTATCATAGTCATGCAAGACGACCAGCCGGTGTTCAACGATCGCGGTTCGGATGTGATTGACACCCCTGACATGCCTTCAATCGTGAATGTGACCCACCCGGATTCGTATCATCTCGTCCACAACCACGGGGTTGCCAGGCACCGGCTGAAACTGGTGTTCCTTTCACCGGGGATCGAACTGTTCTGCCTTGATTTCCTTCGGCTTCAATGACTCGGGGCCTTCCGGTTCCTTACCTTCAACCATGTCTTCATCGCAAAAGCCGCCGCCTGGCCCGCCCGAAGACCGCCGGCCCATGAGTTGCCAATATGAACTGCAAATGCAATCTCGGGTTTGTTTGACGGATAGTACCCGACGATCCAGTTATTCCAGACACCCGATCCGTCCCGACTTGTCAGTGTGCCCGTCTTGACCGCCGGATAACTGCCTGACAGGGCCTTGATCACCGCCAGGTGCTTCGTTCCGGTGCCACCGGTGACCGTCCTCGTCATCATCTTCCCGATGGCCCGGGCTGTTTCGGGACTGATGACCTGCTGTGATTCCGGGCCGCCTGAATCCTGAACATGAACCTCGGACGGCCAACTGCCGCCGTTGGCGATAATCGCGCCAATAACGGCGCCATGAAGCGCCGAAAGGTTGCTTCCGGCGAAACCGGCCGCCATCCTCGCCAGACCGACCCGGCCTTCCGGACGCCTTACCGCAGAGATCGTGGCAACATCGCCAACCTTGATGGTCTTGCCGAATCCGAAGCGCCGGGCCATCTCAATCAGCCTGTCGGCGGTCAGGTGGCGATCCGCCAGCTTGGCAAAAACGGCGTTGGTCGAATGTGCAAATGCCGAGGAGAACGACCTGCAGGATCTTTCCCGCTTGCGGTTGAGCAGGTTCGATGCGGTGATGTTTCGCCTGCCGCCGGTGTAGCACACCTTTTCCTCGACTCCGACTCCCTTCTCGATCAGTGCGGCGGCCGAAATCACCTTAAAAATGGAGGCGGCCGGAAACGTGGCGGTGACCGCGGGATCCTTGACCTTTCCACCATTGGTGAAGCTGGAAACGGCGATGACGCGACCGGTATCGGGTTCCAGGGCCACGAATGAACCGTACAACGGACGACGCGCCTTGAAAAACGCGTCCATGTTCGATTCCAGTATCTTGCCGGCCGAGACTGCGGGGTCTTCCGGTATAACCGGCTGCATCACCTGGCGGGCGGGTCGAACCTTCTTCTTCCTGGGGCGCGCATCGACGTCGCAGGGGGCAAACAACGACAGGGCCAGGAGCACAAGCAGTGCAAGCGGAACCGAGGGGATGGCGGCCAGACGGGATAGACGGGGGTTCACATCAGTCATTACAGCAAATCCAGCACGGTCACGGTCAGGGCCCCGGCGGGATCCCACGGATCCCCGGAATATGGCCCGATTGTTCCCCAGGCCCACGTTATGCCCTGATCGACCGAGAACCGGGCGGCAACGGCGTAAACGCCCGGAGCGGCGATGGAAAGTGTCAACCTGAACTGGTATTCGTCAACACAGTCCGGGCAAGTCGAATCGTACTGGGCGGAAATCCAGGTCCAGCCCTTATCTGCAGACGGATCGGCCAGTTCCGGGCCGTAGCCGATCTGCGCGATTATCGACGAAGGACTTATCATTCCGGATCCGGAGCCGATGTCCTGTCCGGTCACCCGCGCCTTAATGTATGGCGTGGCCTGGTTCTTCTTGACGCTTATCGCGTCGGTCGGCGACGCAATCCTTGCAAGCATTCCGTCGGAAGTGCCATAGAAAAGAACCGCGTCCTCAAGCACCGCAGTCACGTCGCCGTCCGACACGAGGACGTCGTACAGACCGGGCTGGCCGACCGAAGGGAATTCGACCTCGATTGTGTCCACATCGACGACGACGAAGGATTCGGCGGCAAGCTCACCACCGGGACCACGGAACACGACGCCGGCCACCAGCGGAAGTGGCGCGGCGAAACCCATCCCGGAAATCGTTCCTGCCCAACCGCCCTCTACAGCCCGCACGGGAACCACATCTGGTTGAACGCCACTGACGTCGAGCAGACACTGGATATCCTGCCCGTCAGTCATGCCATCGCAGTCGTTATCAATCACGTCCCGACATGACGGGCTGTCGCGCGGCCCCTCGAAGACCGTCAGATCCGGGGTATGGATACACACATCCGCGGCCTCGTCACACGAATCAATAGTGCAAAGGGCCTGGGAACCTGTATCGGAACAGTTGCGCGGCCCTCCGCCGCCACAAGTTCCACCGGTGCACGTCTCCCCGACCGTGCAGAACAGTCCGTCATCGCATCCGCCACCTTCGGGAATATCAACAATGTCGCAACGCATGACTTCCAGGTCGCAGACACGCTTCTGGCAGAGAGTGGCGATGATTTCCGCATGAAACGACTGGCAGTCGGCATCAGTGGCACAAGTCGCGATATCGCTGTTTGGCGCCCGGGGAGTCCCGACAAGCATGGACTGGAACGGATCCCCGTCCCAGCCATCGGAAACGAAGGCCGTGAACCAGTCTGCGTCGGTCGTGCCGTCTCCCGGGTCGGCCTTGCGCTCCATCGACCTGAACGGCTCGCTGAAGGGAATGCTGCCAATCATGCCGTAGGCGGTCGAAAAATACGCCGAATCGATAATGACTTCACGGTGATCGACAAGATGATAAGTCTTTGGGCCGACGTTCCCGAGCCTGAGCGTCCTTAACGAGGAACCGCTGGCCTGCGCCAGGATATCGGGCTGGGCGTCAAGAACCGAATCCGGGGCATCGAATTGTGCGATAAGGAAATATCCGCCGCCCTCGATGCTCGTGTTCCTGACCACCCTGTCATGACCGTCGAAAAGGAAATCCTGGCCCGACGGATAACCGACGCCGGTTATCTTCCAGCCGTCAAGCCTTATCGGGGCATCGGAAAGATTCCTGAGTTCGATCCATTCATCGTTGACGTCCAGCGTTGTTCCAGGCCACATCATTTCGTTGATCACGATGTCGCCGGGCTCGGCATTTCCAAAAACGGTAAGGTCGGGGGCCTGAACCGGCAGGTAACCGTTGGCGGATCCGTCAAGGTCACACGGAATCCACCGAACCCCGCCATCGACCGACATCCTTGCGGCCATGTCGAAGTATCCGCCGACAACGGCCACCGGAAATGCGCTCCAGTCAGTCCGAACCAGCCCGCCGACACTTCCACTTGCAACCAGCGTTGCTTCGGTCCACTTCCACCCGGGCGTAATCGGCGGATTTGAGCCTCTGGGCCCGTATCCGAAGCTGAAACGCACGACGGAAGCCTCGACCGATGGCGGCAGATTGCTCTGGCCCTGCATGACAACAATGGATGCGCCAAGATCGCGCTCGACCGGCTGGGACGGGAAAACCAGGATGCACGACCCCTGGGGCGCGGACTCGACGGTCGTGTATGTGAAGGCGTCCTCGGAAACGAACGGAACCAGGCTGGTTCGTATTTCCACGTCGCACCGGCCAGGCAGATCCCCCGGTGGAGTCCGCACCGTAAGCGAAAGGTTGGACTGGGCGACAATCTCGGCTGGCTTGCCGGCAATGGTCACGGTCTGGACAAGGTCAAGCGAATTTCCGCTGATGGCGATCAGATCCCCACCGCCGAGGACGCCGTTATCCGGTTCAATCCTGTTGATGCCGAGCAGGCATTCCGGCTCGGAAACGTCCGACACCCCGTCACAGTCATTATCCTTTCCGTCCGAACACTGCGGAGCGCCCCTTGGTCCCTCGATGGCTTCCGGCAGCCAGTCGTTGAAACATCTGTCATAAAACGCCAGGCAGCGATCAAGGGTGCATGAAACACCATCATCACAGCTCGGTGGGGTGCCGGGAACACATCCGACGGAAGGCTCGCAGCCTTCCGGACCGTCACAGAACTTGCCGTTGTCGCAGTCAAGCGTGCCTGTATGACCGCACTCCCCGTCCATGCAGATGTCGCCCGTCGTGCAAAGGTTGCCGTCATCGCATCCGACACTGTTTGGAAGCCTGACGCACCCGAGCTGCTCGACACACTGGTCGTCCGTGCACGGGTTGTTGTCGTTGCAGTCGCGCACGGAAAATGCCGCGCATTCGCCTTCCTGGCAAGTCGCGACAAGAATGCAGGTACTGACGATGGTGCAGGTCTGGCCTTCATTTGCCGGCAGCATCTCGCAGACGCCGGTTTCGGGCACGCACCCGGCGGCAAGACATTGAGTGTCATTGTCAGTCGGACACTTCGGCACCACGGTTGCCGGATTCACCGCGCACTTGTGCGGGAAAACGCCACGATCACAAAAAAGCGTGCCGTTGCAAAGATTCCCGTCTTCACGGGAAGCACAGTCGGAATCGGAAACACAGTCGCACGCGAGGCGACCGGGAACGCAGGTTCCATTTTCACAGTAATCATCGCGCGTGCAGTTCTCGCCGTCCTCGCATTCGGTTCCATTCTCCGCGGTCACCAGTTCGCAACGGCCGCCGGAGACATCGGTGTTGCAACTGCAAACCTGGCAGGCCTGCGCTTCGGCACACGTAAGAACGCAATCGGAATCGACCGTCAGAGCGGTGCAGGACTCGAAGACCTCGATGTCGGAATCCGGAGACGCGTCAGAACCGGAATCACTCTCGTCCGAATCCACAAGATCCTCGGCCATTGAGTCGAAGCCGTCCATTTCGGCATCCGCATCGCTGCCGGCATCCGAAGGAAGTTCGTCCAGCCCGTCTTCGCCCACATCGTCCTGGTGGGTATCGACAAACACCTCACCAGGCACGTCGGACACGACGTCCGTGGTGTTCGGCCCGCCACCGCAGGCGGCAAAGGAGGCCAGCATCAATACGGCGGCAAGACACGCCATGCAGCGAAACATTGGGATTCCTCCATCGGGCGACCGGTTTCTGCGTTGCCCGAAGCCGGGTAGATTATCCATGAATAATGCATCCGATGGCAACGGCATGTCTTCAAAGGACCCTTTTCGGGGGGACGCGAGACAAAATCCCGCCCGGAAATGATCAAACGCCTATTGACTTGGCGGCACTGACCGTGTAACCTTCGGCGCGCTTTGTGTTTTGGAGACGACCAAATGGCAAGATGCGAACTGACCGGAAAGAGAAGACTTCGTGCAAACAAGGTTTCGCACGCTAACAACAGGACGCCCAGGTGGCAGCACCCGAACATCCAGTCCAAGAGGATCTGGGTGGAGGAACTGCAGGGCAATATCCGTATCAACCTTTCGACCCGCGCCCTGAAATCGGTCACCAGGCTTGGCCTGGTCGCCTGGGCCCGGAAGAACGGCCTGGATCTCGCCAAGCTGGTTGACAGATAGCCATTGGCGCCCGGTTCGCTTATACTACCTCCGGACATTCTATATCCATCCGCCCGAACCGGAGGTTCATAATGAAACGATTCACTTCAATCGTGCTTCCGTCGGTCTTTTTCTGCATGCTTCTCGCATCATGTGAAGGCTCGGATCCAAGAAAGATCGGGGAATTCTGCGAAAGCGAAGCCGATTGCGAAAGCGGGCTCTGCTATGATTCGCAGTGCCTTAATCCGGACGGCGACTTCGATCTCGACGGGATCAAGAACGGAATCGAACGCAATATCACCGGAACCAGCTACGGACTGGCGGATACTGACGGCGACGGAATCAACGACGGCACCGAAGTCGGCAATGACGTCAATTCGCCTCTCGACGGCGACGGCGACGGAATCATCGACGCCCTCGAGTCCCGCCTTCCGACGGCCGATCCCGACGGGGACTGCCTGCCGGATGAATTCGACGCGCAGAACAACGAGTTTTCCGAGAACCCCGCGAAAGTTGCCGAACTCAATTGCTCCAGGGCGGGCGTGTGCGGACTGGCGTTCGACAAGGTGACCGCCACATGCGCCCAGGGCGTGGCCGCATGCGACTACTCGCAGGTTCCGTCATTCGAGGAAACCGAAGCCACATGCGATGGACTGGACAACGACTGCGACGGCAAGGCCGACATCGGACTGCAACCTCCCAGTCAGCCGGCATGCAGCGACAAGGGGATTTGCGCGGGCAGGCAGGAAGTCATCTTCCGCGTCTGCCTCAGGGGTGAATGGGTCTGTGAGTACTCGGGCATAACCGGCTGGGAACCGAACGAAAGCAGTTGCGATTCGATCGACAACAACTGCGACGGCGAGACCGACGAGGGACTGGTCGGACAGGACTGCTTCAACCGCAACGAATACGGCAAATGCGCGGGAACGACGGCCTGCAATGAATTCAAGGGCGTTACCTGCATCGGACAGACGCCGGCGGCCGAAATCTGCAACGGCATCGACGACAACTGCAACGGCCTCGTGGACGACGATGCCCTCGGGGAAGGCGCTGCCTGCACCACGGAACTCCCGGGGGCCTGTGCCGAAGGCGAGATCCACTGCCTCGATGGCGCGGCGGTCTGTGTTGAGGCGGTTTCTCCAGGCAGTCTCCCGGAGACCTGCAACGGGCTCGACGACGACTGCGACGGCGAGGTCGACGAGGACGCCACCGACGTCGGAGCGACCTGCGACACCTCACTATTCGGCGTCTGCGCCGCGGGAGTCACCGCGTGCGCAGATGGCTTGCCGACCTGCGAGATCACGACGCAACCGGGCGCGAACGCAGAAACGTGCAATGCCCTCGATGACGACTGCAACGGTGCGATCGACGACGTCTCCTGTAGCACCGGACTGCCCGGCATCTGTGAGCGCGGATGGTTCGACTGCGGGACGGACACCTGTGTCCAATCCGCGGAGGCGACCCCGGAGGTCTGCGACGGGCTCGACAACGACTGCAACGGTGTCGTCGACGATGGTGCTGGTTGCCCCTGCGTGATGGCGTACTTCACAGCGTCCGTCGAACAGGAACACGCAACGCCGTACCTCGTCTGTGCAGAACCGAGAACGTGGACGAGTGCAGACGCCTTCTGCGGCTCCTACGGGTACACGTTGGCACGCATCGACAGCCCGGCGGAGAATTCGTGGTTGACCGGTGAGCTTCTGGCGGCAGACGTGAGCTACCGGGCCTTCATCGGCTTGTACGAACCGGCAGCCGAAGGCGCTTGGTTCTGGAGCGCCGGCGAGAGCACTGCCAGCACCTGGACGAACTGGGGCACCGGTGAGCCTGACAACTGGGGGTGGGCGGGAGCTCGGCCAGCTGACTGTGCGACACTCGAAACGACCACCTCGAATCGCGGATATTGGACCGATGAGGCGTGTTTTCAGGCGTACCCGTTCGTGTGCGAGGCATCCGAGTAGGACCGTCATGCCTGCTGGCCGGGACAGTCCGGGGCGTGGGTGCCACTCGACCAGTTCCTGGGCGTGCCGGACTTCCGGCTCGGCTTCCGCCTCTACAACGGCTGCAACGACTGCTGCGGCGTCGAGTGGTTCATCGACGACCTGGAGGTCGTCATCGAGGCGGACGAGTAGCCCCCGCGTGGACCGTGCACGCACGCACCGAGGACGGAAACCCATGCGAGAAGCATCAGAACGATACCGGGTGATCGCGCTCACCGTGGCTCTCGCTCTCACGGGCTGCTCCGGCGGCAACGACGGCGCGGGTGACAACGGCCGCTGTCGCGACGGGGCCTGTTGCGCCGAGGGCGAACGGATGGCGGACGGGTACCCACTGCGGTGCCCTCACGGTGGCCTCATTTCTGCCTGCGAGCGTCCGGGCGCGAACTGCGTGATGCACGCCGACGATGGCACCATCGACGTCAACTGCGGGAGTCCGAACTGCGAGGCCTGCAGCGCTTCGCAGTACGGGTCGCATTATGATGTCTGGTGCTCCCACAACTAACACCATTGGGAGGAAGGGGACGAGCATGAATCGCCTGGTACGTTCGGTGGCCGGAGCAACGCTCGTCATGGCGGCCGCGACCGCGTTCGCCTCGGCGTGGTCGTGCTCAGGCGGGGACGCCTCGGACCCGAGTACTGCCGACGCCGCCTCGGGACCGCTCTGCACGGCGTTGGGAGACCCATGCAGTCAGGCAACCGATCCGTGCTGTTGGGATAACGGCATGGAGACGAAGTGCATGGATTCAACCTGCCAGGTCTGCGCCGCCACCGGCGCAGACTGCGCGACGGACGACGACTGCTGCGTGAACCGCAACTGCCGGTCGGGCACGTGCTGCAACCGCCCCCGTACCGGCTGCACCGTGGACGACGACTGCTGCAGCGGAACGTGCAGCAACCGAAGCTGCTGTCTGCCAACCGGCGTGACCACGCACAGCATCCTCGACTGCTGCAGCGGTCAGTCGCGCGACATCTATTTCGAGTACGACGGCGACGGCACGGAGTACCACTCGGACGGCCCCAACCGTTACTACGCCTTCTCGCAGTGTACGTAGGGACATCTCCAGGGCGTACGCGTCGAAGATGGACCACATTGGATCACTTGCGGAGCCGGGATCGCCGGCATGATCGCCTGCCCCCCACGCTCGGGGGGCAAGTGGCATGTCTGCGCCAGAAATGACGAAGGTGCTCACGGCGGAGGTCCTGGAGCACCTAGCGCAGGTTGCCCCCGGACAAGCGTAGCGGGCTCATTCACTGGTCAAAATCCTGATCATCGCGTTGTTGGCGGTCCTCTGCGGGGCGGAGTCCTTCACGGGCATTGCGGCGTTCGGACGCCCCGAGCGCGACTGCCTGGCCACCCTCCTGGTCTGGAGAGCGGGATCCCGCCCAGGGGGCGATGGCGCCACGCGCTCCGTTCCTCCAGGAAGCCGTCCGTTTCCCCGTGGCGAGTGCCGCCGCGTCACGGTCGCCCAGATCCAGCCGGTCCGTGGAACGGCCCGTCAACGGCAACCAGCACTGCCAGCTCTATGCGTTGTCGTCGCGTTCCGGTGATCGCCGACCCGTCAGCGTCGACCAGGTCGAAGCGGTCATGAACCCGAAGTCCATGGGTGCGGATCCTAGAGCCGACGATCTGGATCCCCTCCGCGAACAGGGCCGCGGTGACTGCGAGCAGGAGCCCGGTGCGATCGTTGCTCTCTAGTTCAAGCGTGAGCCAGGAGGAATCCAGGTTTTCCGTGAAGCGCACGCTCGTCTCGGCCGTACCGGGCGTGATCGCCAGGGTCGCCCGTGCCGGAACGGAGGGCGCTCCCGGATGGCTCAGGAGCTCGGTCAAGGTCGACGCGATGGCGGGCACGTCCGCCTCGGAGAGCGGAGCGGCCGACTCGACGAAGGCGCGACGAACCCAGAACAGATCGACCGCCTCGTACTGACCGGACGGCGTGCGGCGGGTGTAGGCGTCCGCGCGGGTTACGTCGAGGTCCTCGAGCATCAGGGCAGCGCTGATGGCGGCCAGGAGCCCCGGCGCGTCCGGCGCGACGACACAGATCCCTGGCGGACCACCCGTCCCCGCGCCGAACAGGCCCGCGTGGACGGGTCGTTGCCCTCTCTCATCCACGATTCTGGCGTGTTCCTTCGCCTGGGCCGCGTCCACCTGCTCGAAATACCGAGCCGGCATCGACGTCAGGAACGAGCGGAGCTGGCTGCGCGCCGCCGGTCCGGCACGCCGATGGGTTTGACCGAACGGTGCCCGCGACCCGCT